>CAZYEX010000102.1:0-60698 GCA_964646605.1 uncultured Phycisphaera sp.
CGCTGCCAGAAGCAGGTCCATCGAATCGGCCAGCGAACTCCGTGTCACGCCGCTGACATACCGCGCTTCGAACGATGGCGCAAATCCCCTATTTTAACATTCTCGATGGCCGAGAATTGCAGACGGCTGAAGAGTTACGAGCGATGAAGCATTGGGTCGGCCTCGGGACCAAAGTGTCCGCACTCTGGCGAACGGCAAATTCCCAAAACAAGAGCAGAGCAGCCAGCAGGGCGGCTTGGAGGACCAACCTTTTCGCTGTTCCAGCTGTTGCCATGTTCGAAATCGACTAGCAAATCTCACCGGCGTGAGAAGGTCGGCAGCAAGCACTCAGACCTAATGAAAACGGGTCCGACCATCCACGGAGAATGCATGAACGGCTGTGACCCATTACCCAGAGCGACCCAGACGGCGACGTCATCGGCGAAGCTTATCGACTGACTTCGCTGAACGCGAGAAGTGCTTTCAATTGTCGCTGAACGGCCAACGAAGCCAGCTGCCCAGTCTCGCCAAATTGACTATACCCCCGCATGAAACGATATTCGCGCAAGGCCGGGCCATGCCGCGCCCAATACCCGCCGCTCACCAAACCGCGAGTAGCCTCGTGCCATTATTCAGCTTTCGCCAATCAAACCAATCTGACGGGGTCGACACGGCTGGAAGAGCTCCGGATAAACCACCCCATCGGTTTCAGGCCAAGGGCCGCCAATGACGCGTCACTTGTTCGGAACCTTCTCGCTTCGCGAGCCCTCTCCAATCCACCTGGCGATGATCTGCGACAACGCGTTTGATCTCCGGACCACAACACGGCACCAGTCTGCCGCCGTCCACGGCGTGTATCAGTCGTTCACGTCTCGCGGCCGCTTCAACTGCATCCCGAATCCCGCGCTGAAACGACGACAGCGTCTGATTTGCTAACCGACGTACAAGCTTGCGCTTGACCCGGGGTTCGGAGTCGTTATCATTCATCCGTCGCATGCAAATCTGAAAAAATTCTTTGCACTACATTTCCGCTCGATCCTGCACTACTTGGGGCGATCCATCGACCGGCGGCCTATCAAAAAACCGCATTTTTGAGGCCGAAAAGGCGGTTTTCTCAGGGAATTGTAGTGCGGCGACATTTTGGGAAGCTGGCATTCTACCACTGAATTACGCCCGCACAAGCTATTGCCTGGCAACGGTTTACACTACATAATGGCCCATCCTTGCACTACATTAGCGAAATCGCGCTCTGCACTACTTAACCAGTCATCCTACCCAAAACGAACCGTCAAACAAGCGTCTAGAAGCCATGAAAGCCGATTTTTGGAAGAACAACAGCTCGAAAAGCTGGTGCTGCTAGCACCGGGACGAGCTCAGAAGTCCCTTTGGAACTTGTTCTCACCTCCGCATCCGACTGCTCACCAATTGGCCGTAGGAGTCTACGCATCAGTCATTGCGGCCCTCGGCAAAAGCGTTTTGGAAATCAGCGAAGTCGGCTAGGTCGGAGTCGCCGTCCGTGTCCAGGTCATAGCAAGCGCACGTCGAATCAAGCAGAGAATGGACAGGACCGGAGGCGCATGTCGGCCATCCCCCAAAGTCCAGCAAATCCACGGTGTTGTTCAGATCGCAGTCACCGTCGTGAATGCTCGCCTCCGGAACTACCGTAAGCGTAGCCCGGGCCACTTGGCCGCCATAAGAGGCCGAGAGAGTCACGTCGAGAGGCTCGACGGCGTCCGCTAACTCAGAAGCCAGGACGTGATTTACAGTGACCGGAAAGCTTGCTCGAGCGGTGCCTTGAGGGACAACGACGGAGTCGGGCACCGACGCCGCCAACGGATGACTGCTGTCGAGATAAACGCGCGCGCCGCCGGCGTCGCCAAATGGTGTAGGACCATTCAATTCGACGAGACCCACAGCGGAGGAGTGTTCTCGAACGCGTGTCGGGTCGATCGTCAGGGAACCAAGCGCCGGACAGACATGACAAGGTAAGAGTACGTCGAAAGATGCACCGAATGCAAAGATCCGTACGCTCGCCACACCCTGCGCGGTGATCACACGCACGGTGTATGAACCGTCCCCGTTGTCCTCCATTCCACCATCCGAATCGACGTCACACTCGCCAGCGGGCCCGCACACGGCAACGTCCGACCGACCCGGCCCCCAGCAATTCCCCGTGGTATCCAACGGCTCAATGCGCACCACGGTTAGACCCCTTCCATCAGGCAACAACACAGTCGGCCCGATGTCGATGAGGCTTGCCGTGGGGTCGGCCACCAAGTCCACGAACACCGACTGCACAAGTTCCCGTCGCGTCATGCAGTCACCTACGGTGAAATCGAGCATAAAGCGAAACGTGTACATACCGTCCACGATCCCGATTCCCGGCAAATCCGTCGTCCAATAGGCGTTGTTCGCATGAACGTCGCCATGGGTGCCGTCATCGAAAAGCGGGAAGATCGTCGTCGCCGTCGGAATCTTCATACTTGCGAGGGCTGCCGCACGCTGATCGAGCAGCTCACCGGCGACCTCCCTCTCGTTCCCGAGTCCGAATTCGCAGAACAGGCTTCCAATGCCGACCAATGGATATTCAACCTCGACCCACGCATGCACGCGGTCGTAACCGCCGTCGCGCCAGTATGACGGCAACATGCGCACGGTGGCGAGCAGTCCGTCACGGGTCTTCCGCACCGATTGCGTCAGGTGCGGGTCAAGTTTGGAGAGCCCACGCCCGAGGACGTTCACGAACCAGTACTGGTCATCACCCGCGCGGGCCAGCGCCACGACGGCTCCCGTCGCACCACTGTTGGCGGTGGCCTGAGTGTCACCCCGGCCAGCTGGCGCGACAAGCCCGTACGTCGCGACCGAATGACCTGGGTTGCTGAACTCAATTGAACCATCGACCAAGCGTCGATCGCCGTTCATACTCTCCCAGTTTGCCGTTCCGTCGCGCTCGACGCCCAAACACTCTACCAGAGGGTTGCACACCAGCAGCTCGCAAGCCGCGCCTGGGCAATCAGCATTACTCACGCAATTCTCGCCTGCGTTCGAACCGCCTTGGCACAAACCACAGTTGCTCGGACGTGAGTCGGTCAGGATGGCTCGTTGTTGTTGACAGAGAACGTCAGAGAGCGCAGCGTCATGTGGCTGCGGCCTGTTCTCGCCCATGTAGGCGTAGACGATGAGGTCCCAAGGATCCCTGAGCAGATTTGCCAGGTCGTTGACGTCGGCGATCTGCGTAATGGAACCCAACAAGCCGGAGCTTTGCTCCGCAGCCAAGGCCAGTTCATAGGCGGAGTCGACCCCTACGCGGCCAATCTCGAAGGAGAGGACATTTGCGCATCCATCCGGGCAGAGACGCTGTATCTGTCGGCGCACGATGGCGACGCCCTCGTCGATGTTCGCAAAGCTGTCCGGCGTGAACCCGTTCACGTAGACTTGGTGGGGTCGGATCAAGTGTGCGCGCCACGTCCCGCTGGATTCGCCGCGGTAGGGAAGTGGAATCCGTGCGTAGTCATAGAGCTCCGTTGTCGATGCCTGAAGGGTCGGGTCAGTCTTCCGGACGAGATCGCCGTGGGGCGAGGTCACAATAAGGCGAAGCTCGCCCGGGATGACCGGCGCCTGCCATCCCGAAGCGAACGTAATCCTCTCGTCACCGCAGGACGTATACTCGATCGGCTCGGAAACGGCTGTGTTGGCGGGAAGGAACCCTTGCGGATCTTTCAGGATAAACTCTTCAGTGAGAGCGCCAAAGGCCTTGGCGAAAAAGTTCTTCAAGTCGTCGCCTGGTTTCGCATTCCGGTTGAGCAAATAGACACCACCTTGACGTTCGGCCACTAGCGTCAGAAGGTCCCCGTTAACCGACCCCTCCGGGCCGAATCCGACCGCCACAAGCTGCGTAAAATCCAACCGCTTCAAATCCAGTGCGCCACCTCCGCAAGTACTCACGCAGGTCGGGGTTGCCGTGGGCTGCACCGAATGCAGGCACGGCGAACGATTCTCCAGACCATCCGTAAGTAGGAGGATCGCCTTGCGGTCATTGTCACCTTCGATTGAGAATCCTCGGCAGTCGTCCGCGAGGAAAAAAACGGGGCACAACTGAGCCAGTGCCTTTTCGATTCCGCCTCCGATGGAGGTGCAACCGCCAGGCCCGGTCGCCCGAATACTCGCCAGTGCCGACAGAAATGGGCCGCCCGACGCAAGCAGAGATGCGTCCGCATTGGTGAGAGGTAGATCGATTCGTGCACTACTTTCGTAGCTGACAATGCCGATACGATTCTTCACTCCGTCGGTCCGACCACGAGGCAGGAGGTCGGCGAACATTCTCGTTGCTGCGAGCGCGGCCTCAAGTTTGGTGGCCCCGCCACCCCCGGACGCCGGGTCCTTCATACTTCCGGAACGGTCAATGACGATCATGACGTCGACCGCCTTGTGGTCCTGCCAGGCGCGCACGACGTCATCGAGTGCTTTGTGCAACCGCCAGAACATGGGATCCCGCGGGGAGCAGTCCGCACCTCCAAGGTCGTTAATGTAGTTCCCGGTATCCGCGTGACCAACCGCTCCATGCATGGAACCGTGGTAATAGCTATCGAGCACTTTCGCGACTTCGTCGACCGTCGGAAACTGTTCGAGCTTCGTTCTGCCCGCGCATCTCGTGGAGTCGCCGGCGAAGTCGCAACCCAGCGGGCCTGCTCCACCGTAAAAGAGACATGGCGGGAAGGCTTCACAAGAGGGACAGGGTTTTCCATTTGGTCGCGGGATACCTGCGCCGCACCCGCGAATATGGCGGCCTACAAGAAAAGAATTAGGGTTAGAGTTGAGACTCGGGCTGCCCGGGTCGGAGACCTTGACGGAAAGAAAATCGCCGGTTTTAGGGTGCTTTTCGTTGCTGGCATCGCGGTGACCGATCGGCAGGGGCATGTTCTTGCACCAGGGCAACGACTCGATCGCGAAGATCGACCGTGCATTCCGCCACCGGTTGAAGTCGATTTCGAACTGTCGGTGGAACGCGTACCATCTCTGCCCGCGCCCAGGCGGCGAGCCGTGATCGGCGGTGCTCCCAAAACACTGGTGCCAGAGCTCGTGCATCTTCAGGATCGTCTGAGGCGTCGTTGAAGGGACTAACGTACAACAGTCGCTTGGGTTCCCATCCAGAGCACAATCGGCATTCCACGCGCACGGCGCAGTGAGGTCACCTTGTTGCACGCACTGAATGGGCGCCTTAGCGTAACGAGTCTCACCCGGTTTTGGCTCGTAGGAGCCGTCGGAATAGGCAAAGCACGTCTGCGCCGAGGCCTTGGAGGCGCTGCAGAGTGAAAGACCCCCCATCGTCAGAAGCAACCCTCCGGTCCCGCCAGACATAAGGCTTAGAGCCACTTGCCGCATCTTGTTGTGTTTTCGGTTGTTCATTTCTCTTCTCCTATACGGGCCGACGGACATTTGCCCGCGGCTCAGGTGTACGCACCGACTGTAGCAAGGTCAGCGCCTCAAACACAGCCATTTCCAATCCTTTGGCGACAGCCCGGATCAGCGCCCGAGTCAAGGTCTGAGTCTCTCCCTCACAGTCGAACTAGGGCTTCGCGCCATCTCTAATCCATTGCTTGATGTTGTTGATCTCCGTGTCGTTCAGGCATCGGCTGGTGTCCGCGGAGCAGCTGTAAGGCATTCGTGCTCCCCTGAACCTGGGTACACACTCGAGCACGGGGCCGCACGGGACGGAAGTTGGGTCACATGCATCGTTCTGTGTTCCCTCAATTTTGTAGACCAGAAAACTTTCTGCCGTACAGTTTGGTGTAACGCGATTCATGGTGGGCATGGCTGTAGACCGTACGTTGACAAGATTCTTATACGACTTTCCGTGTGAAAGGTCGGGGATGCGTGGGTCTGCTGAGATATGGCACGAAGTACACATGGTCGTAAAGATGGGCTGGATCGTCGTATTGTAGAACGAGGGTACGAGGTCGCCCGAGGGTATCACGGCATCGTCGGACTCTCTACTGTATCGGCCGCAACTTGTTCCACGCCATCCGCGCTCCTCTGCGCGTGGGTCAGTTGCAAATGCGTCGCCGAACACCTGAAGCACGGCCGGCATGTGCGGGTTCACACTGCTCCAGAACAGGTCATGTGTAGCCTTGGCGTGGGGCATGACGTACTCGAAGCAGACTCGGTTTTCGACGCCACCAAGCCGTTTGAGAATGTCGTATTCCTTATCGAACCTGAGTCCCTCGTAGGAGTTCGCGGCGTGGCACGTTCGGCAGGCGCGGGCGATGACGTCGCGGTACATTTTCTCCTGTATGTGGAGCGGCTCAGGTGGCGTTTTCTCCCAGCCCGACACGATGAGTTCCTCATTCTGTGTCGCGCCGGAGGTGTACATGGCGTCGATAATGTCCTGTATCGCCTTGTGGGACGCGACGGGGGGGGCGTTCTTGACGATTTCTTCGTTGAGGCGCTTGAACTTGTCTTGCTGGGTTGCTTTGTCGAATCGCGGTGGCACCCGATCGTCTGCGAACGTGAAGAACTTGAGATCGAAGGGGAGGAACTGGGAATCAAACTTGACGTCTTTCCGTTCGCCGAAGCTCGGCACACGGTTGCCCAGCGGCGGAGGACTGGGGTAGGTTCCTCCGTGGCACACCATGCACAATTGTGGCACCGGGCGCTCACCCAGGTCGTCCAGGTCCGCGGAGTAGAGTTGCTTTGTTCCCGTGGGATCATAAACGTAGAACTTAACGACGCGTTCAGGGTCGTCGAACTCTATAGGGCTCCCCCGGGGGCTCTCGATTCGGGAGTACTCCATCGCCACGGTCGCCCCTCTGCTGCCAAGCTCACGTTTCCCGGCGGCAAGGGCGTCAGCGATGTCGGGCGTCCCAAGAGAGCCATAGTTCGTCACGTAGCACGCGACCTCATCATCCTCATCATCAAGGGGGTCATTAACGGCGGTCGTCCTACAATGCATATCCCGACCGAAGCCAAGGTCACCGGAGTTGGCATACACGGCATGGATCTCTCCCGACGGAAAGCGGTTGACCTCAATGAACTTATCCAGATTGGGACGCTTGTCACGTGGATCGATCTGCTTGTAGTAGTCGATTGACGCCTGTTTCAGTTTCGTTATGAGATCTGTGTCTGGCGAAGTGGCCTTCTTGAGTTCCGAAATATTGATCGCACCGAACGAAGATTGCCCGGAAAGAAACGCGCCCGGAGGCGTCGGTCCGGGCACCGCATCGTCCACTAACCATACCAGGGCTCTGCAGGCGTTGTAAGGTTCTACTGGGACGTTCGGAGTAGGCGGGGTCTGCGGATCGCCCGTGTTCACGACGAAAGTGCCGAAGGGGATGGTTTTAAGGAAGAATCCCAATCCCAAGTCTACAAAGTCGGCTCGAATCGGCACGAGGACAATGTTGGTGTTTGAAGGAAGGCCGTAGACGACGTGACGACTCGGAGAGGAGTTGTCGATCAACGTCGTCAGAATCTTGACGGCAGCACCGCTGCCCATCGGGACATAGACTTCGAGAAAATAGGCCGCCGGTAGTTTCGGACTATAAACCCTCACGCAAGACGGGGCGACTACAACCGCGCCCGCGTTAAACGCTGAAAAGTGGGTCACGCTCGCCATGTAGGCGTTGCCAACCAGGGCGGCCTCGCCCTCTTGGACCCAGACCCCTTGTTGCTCCTCATACGAAAGGAGCGGGATGGTGGGAGGCAGCGTGCCTCCGGCAGTGAGCTGCGACGGATCCACGGGGATTACCAGGGTTGCCGCCATCCCCGGCTTCAGATTGTAGCGCGTGCCGCCTGCGCTGATCTCGATGCTCCCCGCGCCGTAGCTCTGCATGACTCGCGTTTCACCGTTTGCCATTCGAACGATGTAGTCGCCGGGCATCTGCTCTGGAGTCATTAGGTCGATGGTGCCTAATGCGACATCGACGTTTCCGCTGGGCGCCTTTCCGCTGGCGTCCTCGAGTGAGTTGGCGGGAAACTGGACCCGGATTCCGGGGCCGCATTGTTTGGGAGGAGCTTTTGCCAGCCCAGGCAGCGGCACCTGAAGCTCGCCGGATGGCTCCGCGAGGTTGCCTTGGCCATCCTGCCACTGCGGCTGAGCGAGCTGTGGATAGTTTTCCCAATCGAGTTGGAAGGCGCGCGGGCCGGGGCAGTTCCGCTGGTCGCGCTGATCCGTGACATCGATATCCAGCGTTGGATCCCGGTTCGTCACCGACGCACGCGTCATTGTCCAACGACCGCCGGTCATGGCGTCGTCGTAGATGCGCGAGACCAATGCGTACCCCGGCTTGCGGATGTTCAGAACGAAGCGGTCCGCATCCTTGACTCGGACCTGGAAGACACCCTCGGTGCCGGTGATCGCGAGCTGCCCGTTGATGTCCACCTCGGCGCCCACCAAGGAGGGGGCGTCGGTCGCGTCCACGGTGCCGGAGAATGGTATACCCTCGTTGTCGGCCAGCAGTGACAACGTGGACTGAGCATAGCCGCCCTTGCCGTCGTAGACGAACAAGGTCACCGAGTAGCGCCCGGGAGCATCAGGCAAAGTCCAAGTGACCATGAGTATGTCGGGCGCATTGACCGTACCCGAGCCGGCGGAGGGCAGCCATAGGAACCGAAGCGGGTCGCCGTCCGCGTCGGAGCTAGGTCCTGTGAGTTGAACGCTGCTCCCGGGACTGGCGGTCCGCACCCGCCTTCCGGAGACGTCGGTCACGACCAGCGGGTCGAGACGCGGCGGCGTGTTGTCGATGTAGAGGTCAATCGACTGAAAGGGGGCCCCGGCCAAGTTCGCTAAAGGATGGATAGCCTGGTCGCTCGATGCGCCTTCGATCGCGGCACGCAGGATGATGGCACGATCCCCCGGCACCTGGGGCAGCAAGTACTCGCCAAAGTTGTTGACGAAAACTTCTTGGATGACGACTTGGTTGCACGCGCCTTCGATGCAGTCGCTGTTGGTGATGCAGACCTGACCGTCGTTGGGACCGCCTTCGCACCGGTTAGCGTCGCCTTCCAGAAGAATCACCCGGGCGAACGCGTTGATGTTGGCCAAGGGTTCGAGAACGCGCGGGAGCGATCCATCCTTCATGCGAACCCGACCGGACAAAACCGTTGTCCCCTTTTGAGGGTCGGCGGGGACGCGTATCGTCCCGACGTGTACATGCGCGTTGTCCACGGAGACAATGCTTTCCGAGCAGCCGTCGGCGAACCCGCGAGCCTTCCAACAAACGCGGTACCGGCCGGGGTCCCGCGGGCCCAGCGTGAAACCCCCGCTCAGATCGGTTGTGGTGGGCGCGCCTAGATCACTCGTACTTACGTTCGAAAGGAAGACTTCAACGTTCGGTAAGAATACATCGTGCGTCGAAACCTGACCGAAATCGCCCGAAGTGTTCGGTTCCTCGACGGCCGTGGCGATGTATCCGCGTACGAGCTTGATCGGCGGTTGTGACCGCCCCAACATGAGCTGCAACCGCGAGAAGTCCTTGATATCCACATCGCCGTCTCCCTCGGAATCGGAGCAAACACAGTCCGTCGCGGCTGAGCTCCCAGGGCTCGTGTGACAGCGCGCAAAGTCTGCGTAATCCGTCAGATCGATGCTTTCGTCGAGGGGGCTGAAGCAGTTGCCACATCCAGCCGGTACACCCTGACCTTTGGTGTCTTGGGACAAGTCGGGAACGCCGTTGCCGTCGCAGTCCCGGACGGGTACGGCCGTGTCCAGGACCACTTGCTCACCTGTAGCGAGCCGGATTACAGTATATCCGGTCGCCAACTCATACGCCGTCGCGTTGGTCTTGATGAAGAAGAAAAAGGACTCCTGCCCGGGAGGAACGGGGTCCGCGCCGAAATCGAACGCGACCACATTTCCGGAGGGCTCTCGAAACGCGCGTTCCGGGCCGATCGACCCGGAACTGTCAAGGCGGTAGTCGACATCCGTGGTGAAAGGCCAGAAATCCTCCGTGTCGACTCTGACAACACTTCCGACAAGAGACGGGTCCGTGTTGGCGATGTGATACGAAAACACCAATCCGCCGTCGATGGCACGGGTGAGTCGGTTCTGCAGCCTGCCCCGGTAGATTAGGACACCGCCGGCGCCTTGGATCTCGAAATCCTGAACGCTATCGAGGAGGAAGGTCCCGGCTAGATCCGGCCTCGCGGCAAGGGTTGTACCTGAAAGCCCCACGGCGCCACTGGGCAACACAGGCACCCCGCGCGCCGGTTCAGCGCTGAACAAGCCGACGGGTATGAGCACCGAAATCAGTCTGGTCGTTCTGCGTCCGAGCATGATCTATTCTCCCATTGGTTGTAAAGGAATCAGGGCGTTTGCGGATCAGGCCACCCTCCACGTCTCCAAAACGCCGGGCAAGCGTTCAATCTTCCTTCCATTGGTTGACCGCGTCGTCTCCAAGAGCATCAACTGCTTTCCCCCTGGTGCCTTCACGGTGTGCGGACAAGAAGCGAACACCGGCGCCACGGCGTTCAAGAACGCCGGGCGCCGTGTGCGGTGAAAGTCCAGTTCGCTTCGAAACGTGTATCGGGTTCCTGTGTCTCACGGGCCGGTGAAAGCTCCGAGGAATGCCGCATAATCAAGGAGGTCGACCCTTCCGTCGCCATTCACGTCGAAACGCGACCCGACGTTCAACGAAACGGTATACTCTTTTTCGTTGTGCTCATCGGAATCAAAGTTCAGGATCGAACGGTCCCGGACCACAAGCCGGAGCGTATAGGCGCACGAAGGAAGCGTCCTCGTGTCCCACGTCCCGAGACGACCGCCCACGATGCTGTCCGTCGCGCCGCCTGATGCGATGGTGACCCACTCATGAGCGCTGCCACCGGCGTATTGCAGTACCCAAGTTCCCAGGTGCGCATCATGGGCCGTGCCGAAAACATTGACGATCCCGTTCACATAAGTGCATGAAGACGGACTCGTGATCTCGGCCGTCGGCTTGGAGTTGTCGACCACGACGTTGCGGTCGACGAAGGCCGTGCCGCAGGCATTCGTGCCGCTCACCCGCAACGTGTAGTTTCCGTCTGAGACCGCAGCCGGTCCGGTCTTGGTACTCCATGTTGCAAACGGATCCGTGTACACCCAAGCGGTGTACACAGGACTTGACGGATCGACCGGCGTGAACGGCCCGCCACCGGATACGTCCACCCTGTAGCTCACAAAACAGTTATTGTCGTACACGGTGCCGTCCACAGGAGTGACGTCTCCGACGATCGCACCCGCCGCAGGGAAACGAATGTTGAGGGTGTCGAACGTCTTTTCCACCCAGACCAAAGTCGTGACACTGCTGCTCAGGTTGGCTGCGTTGACGGCGGTCAACCGTAGAAAATAGTACCCCTCCGGTGACGGGGTCCCGCTCCAGACCCCAAGGGGCCCGCTCGACACAGGCGTCGCCCCCACGATGACCGTCGTCCATGGACCGCCCGTATCCGGGGAGATTTCCAGAACATAGATCAAAATCGCCCCATCGGGATCGTCCGCGGTGCCGAAGATCGTGGTCGGATCACAGATGCAACCGAAGGGCAGCGGCGAATCGATCGCCACCACCGGCGGCGTCGTGTCTTGGGTCTCTTCATGATGCGCGGACAACGCGGTATGGGTGGTGGGATCGGCCACAAAGTCGGGCCCGAAGAACGGATTGAAAAACCAAAACACCTCGATCAGGTAATCAAAGTCCGTAGCGCAGACGCCGGGACCCATGGTGATATCCACAGACTGCTGGTCGGACGTGGCAAATCCAACAATCGGGTGCGGCGCGACGATGCCCAGAAGGGTCCACGGATCGCCCGATCCCGTGGGACGACGGGACACGTGTTCAGAAACCGTCAGAGAACTCAACCCGTCGGAGACGACAGGGTCCCAGTTGAGACGCGCGGTCCCTTCGATGCAACCGTTAGGTTCACTGTCCGTCTCGAAAGTCCACCAGACGAACCCAGGCAGGATTTCTGCGAAAACTCGCTCTTCCTCCGGATGGTTGCTCAGGTCAGCATCGTTGCTCGGATCGCGCGTATCGTCCGGTACGGAGGCGAAGAAGGTGAAGATATCGATCCGGTAGTCGAGGTTCGCACAACCTCCGGGTCCCATCGAAATGACCATGCACTGGATGTCGTCGGTCCGCCGATCGATGATGACATGCGGTGCGGTTGAAGAAAAAAACGTCCAGGGACCCGAACCGGAGCTGCGGTAATACACGTCCTCGCGAACGTTCCAATTACCCCCGCCGACTACGTCGGGATCCCAACAGAGAGTTGCCAGGCCCTCGTAGCAACCGTTGGAGGGTTCGACGTCCGTCTGAGTCGTCCACCATGCGTTGAAGATCTCCACTGACGGTGCGGCGGCCGCGTCGGTGACCGGCTCGACATCCCTCGGTTTGTCGGTCCGTGCGGACTCATCTGGGAAAAGTGTCCAAGACCACCCGCCTCCAGTTTTGCCCGCGGAGGTTTCGGGGGCGCGGAACATTCCCGTCTTGTCCAAGACGAGTTGTTGATCCTCGGGAAGAGTCCCCCCCGAAAGTAAAACGCCCTTAGCGGGCGGTTCGACTTGGCCCAATACGGCCACTGACATACCCGCAATCACACCCAAAAAGGCTGAAAGACACAAAACCCGTCGTGAATACATGACCAGCTTTCCTTTCTCTTCCATAGACCATGAGAAACGATCTTCTGGGCACCGTGCCCGAATCCGTTGATCCTTGCCAAAATGCGTCTACCGACCCGGCGGCGATGGATCGAGTTTGCATACTCGCTCCTTGCATAACGCCCTGGCGATCGAAAAGGCTCCAGGGGATTGAGGCCCGCCAAGTTGGCTGCTTCGCAGCGGTCACTGGCCGCACGACACCTGTACCTCTCCCGTTCCGGTCGCACCGTTGAAGCCGCCGATTCGAATCTTGTAGCAGTTCCCGACCAAGACCGGCACCGACACCGACGACGTGAACTGGCAGCCTCCGTGGTCGTCGTTGCAGCCGAGGATGGCGGCGGTCGGGCATTGGCAGCCGTCGTAGACCGCTATCTTGGTGTCAAAATTTGCGGAGTTGCACGTGCTGACCGTGAGCGTCCCGCTACACGTGGCCGTGTAGTCATACCAGATGTCGGCACGAACCTGATCGTCGCCGAAAGATGAACAGATTCCGTCGGGCAAACCGTCCGTCGTGGCGTCGATCGTATCGAACCGTGCCGTTCCGTCGCAGAGTACGTGTGCCTCTTCGCAAGAATCCCTTCCAGGGTTGCTCTGACATGCTTCGACCAAAAGATCGACACACCATTGACTCCATGTCTCATTACAGCACACAGGCTGCTCCTCGCAAACGCATTCCTCCGCACTTTCGTTGCCGCACCCTGCATCATTGTGCGCGGCACAGCACGTCGGTGGACAGCGCCCGCAATCGGGAAAGCAGGTCGCACATGTTTCGCCCTCGTCGCATACTCCATTTGAGCAGAACGCGCTGCACGATCCGCAGCCAAAGGCATTGACCGATGCCACGCACTGTTGATCCCATGCCTGCTCGCAGCATGACGGTGTCTCCGCACATACACACCGTTGTATGTCCACATCGGCGCAGCCGGGCCCACCGACGGTGCAACACGTGTGATCGCCGATCGTCCCCGTGAAACTCCGCTGGAAATGAGCGAAATCTCGAAGGTCCACGTAATCGTCGAGGTTAGCATCGGACGCAAAACAGGCCCCGCCCGTGACCTTCTCCGCGGGTCCCTTCAGGCACTCGAAGAGAGTCTGGTAGTCCGAGATGTCGACGTCCCGATCCTGGTCCAGGTCCGTAACCCCGAGCTCGAGGCTCTGGACGCTGATATTCAAGGGATAGGATCGGCCCGGTACCACGTGAAGCGGCGGAAAGATTTCCAGGTAATACCGGCGCCCGACATAGGCACCAGCCGGCGCCGGGCCAGACACTGGCTGTGAAGCGGTCGAACTCGGCGCCTGAAAGAACGTGTCCGCGGCGGGTTCAAAGGATAGAAGCACTTGCGGCGTGTCGGCGAAAGCCGAAAGGGCGACGACGTCGCCTTCGTCATCGACGATCCGCACCAGCGCATCGAATGGCAAGGTCAGGTTCACGAAGGTTGTGAAACGGTCCGGGATCCAGTCCGGACCATCACCGCCCCTTGGAATGATTGGGACCCAGTCCGGGTACCAGATCGACTCTGGTCTCCAATTCGCCAGGCCCGGAAAGTCTTTCATTCTTTCTCCGCCGATGACCCCCGACTCGGGCACAAGGTCGCACGCCCGCCCGACATCCCTGCAGGCGTTTGCGGCCTGATTCCAATTTGGAATGGTTCGACAGTTGTCGTCGCAGTTCGGAGGCCGCCGGCCACCGATACAAAACGTACCCTGGCAGCGGTTGTCATCTGGATCCGTTCCGGGGTCCGTCCCGTCATCAAGGATGAGGTCGTTGTCGTCATCAGGATCGCAAGCGTCGCCCATGGGTCGGATCAAGGGGAAATTGAGCCTCTCATCATCTTCGTCGCTATTCAACTGATCGGGATTCGAGTCACCTGGACAGTTATCGCAGGCATCGCCAACGCCGTCGCCGTCCGATTCGTACTGCGCCGTATTTGGGGTCGTGGGACAGTTATCGTCGCAATCTCGGACCTCGGGATCGAAAGGCAGTCTTAAGCATGGGTTGTCGCCCTGAACCGTACCCGAGTCTGGACCGTCGTCGGGAACCCCATCGTTATCATCATCAGGATCGCAGGGATCTCCTATCCCGTCCCCCTCATTGTCTTCCTGCAATGGGTTTTCCAGTTTACGGCAGTTGTCGTCGCAGTTGGTGACGGCGCGCCTTCTACATGGGTTATCTCCGATGATTCCAGAGAAATCGCCGTCGTTGAGGATACCGTCGTTGTCGTCGTCGTCGCAAGGGTCGCCTATCCCGTCGCGGTCAGCATCCTCTTGCAGTGGGTTCCTGATGAATTGACAGTTGTCATCGCAGTTGGCTCTCGCGCCTCTGGTGCATGGTATATCACCAATAAACCCTGAGTTGTTACCGTCATCTAAGATGCCGTCGTTGTCGTCGTCGGGATCACACGCGTCCCCCTGGAGGTCACCTAAGGCTAGGTCATGGTTTGCCTGGTCCAGGTTCGGGACGCCTGGACAGTTATCAATTGAGTCATTTCTTCCGTCACCATCGTTATCAGCGTCCGCGGTATCCGGGATAGTGTCGCAATCCCTGTCCTGCGCGCTGTCCGGCCCGACGCTGTCCAGCCCCACCGCGGCAAAGGCGTTCCTTATCGCGCAGACGTCCCGCGCCGTAAAGCCATAGCGACCCTCAGTAGCTCCAGGGGCACGGGCGTTGAAATAGTCTTGAGCCTTCTTCACAGTCGCGTTGCGGCAGTCGCTGAATTGAGCACTGTTCGTGAGCCCCACCAGCACATCGTAGTACAACCGTGCAACCTTTGGGCGCCCCAGTGGCGGTACCTGAAATCCGTTGAACGTATCACCGTCGGAAAGGAGGTAGGCGGTCTTGTTGAGAACACCGCTATTGCTGTGTACGCCGCCCCAATCATTAGCCCTGTTGCAAACGGTGGTACAGGGCAGTCCAAACAGTGATGACCCCATCTGGTCTGGGTCATTGCAGCCCGGCGGGAACGCCATGTTGCGTCTCACTCCTGGAGGATACCGCCCGCCGCAACCGCCACCCGGGGTGCCCTCGCCGATAAACCAGTCGTCCGTGTCCACCATGGCGGCGAAAACATCCGAGTAGCCTTCATTCAATGCGCCAGACTGATTGGCATACACGAGATTGCTGCTCCAATCGGTGACGCCGTGCGTGAACTCATGGGCGAGCACATCGAGGGTAGCATAGTCGTTAGAGAATTCGAGGAGCGAGCAGAACGGTTCATACCGAGCGTTGGGTACGTTAACTACGCTTGCGTCAAGGATCACAAGGTCCCGCCCTAATGAGTTGTCTTCTCCGGTAGTATTGCGCCATCCAACGCGGCCAAAGGTATTGAGAAAAAACCTGAATGTGTTGTGAAAAGCTTCGTAGGCTCGGAAACCCTCTGCATCGGGAGGGGCGCTCAGCGCTGCTATTTGTCCAGTCTCATCGAACCATGGGACCGCTAGGAGAAAGTATTCATAATACGGGACGAGGTCGGCAGGCGGCGGCTCGCCCGGGCGCTGTAGACGTGGCCGGGAATCGACATAGCAGCCACCGGGCGTAGTGGCATTTCCCAGCGATGCGATGATGAAATCCTCCTGCTTGTTTTCATGAGTAGGGTTTAGGCTGATAGTAAAAAGCGTTTGACCGCTGTGCGCGTCGACAAAACGAGCCTCTGGGCCCTCATCACCGACGACGCTGACGCGCCACGCGAGATTCGTCTCGGCGGGCTCACCGCCAACCAGCCGGGCATTGAAGTACATCAACTTGGTTTCGGCGAACACAATCGGATGTTCTGCATGGAGGTCTGCGATCGCCGCCGTTTCGGCATCAACAGCTTTGAGTTTCGGCGGCGGAAGGTCGGGGATTTCGCGCAGGTAGCCGCCCATTGTACGAACGATCTCACGATCGTGGATCTGCACGGAGAGCTCGGACGCGAATACGGGGATGCCGTTCTTGTGCTGCCCGAAATAGAGGTCGTCATCGCGATGGCTCATGATGCGCCGCAAAAACAACTGCGAAGAAGGATCCTCGATGCCGTAGAGTTGGTGATAGCGCTGCAGGAAATCGAACGCGCAAACCACCGCATCATCCGGCAAATGATTCGGGACGGGAACGCGCATACTCACGAAGCGTGGGATGTCGCCTTTGAAGTCGATCTGAACGGGCTCAAGCGACGCTTTCCGGACTTCGTCCAGCCCGGCATCTACGGGCAACGGCAAGTGTTCGCATTCGTCTGGCCGACCGTTTTCATTGACGTCTTCGCTGACTCCCAGTGCAATATCCTCCGTGTCCACTCTTCCGTTCCCGTTGCATTCCGGGATGGGGACGGCCGTGTCCAGAGTCACGTCTTCACCGGTAACCAGTCGGATGATGGTGTGGCCCGCCTCGGGGTCGAAGGCCGTCGCGTCGGTCTTGATGAAAAGGAAATACGTCTCCTGCCAGGCCGCAACCGGGCCGGAGGCGAAGTCAAACCCAACTACGTTGCCGGGCGGCTCTCGAAAGGCCTCCTCCGGTCCGACTGATCCAAGGCCATCAAGCCGATAGTCAACGTCCGTGGTGACTGGAGTGAAGTCCACCGTGCCCAGTACAACGACGCTTCCCGGGAGAGATTGATTTGTGCCGCGGATTCGGTACGAGAACACCAACGTGCCGTCGACCACTCGGCTGACGCTGTTCTGCAAAGTACCCTGGAAGAGTAAGACCCCACCGGCGTCGTGGATTTCGAAATCCTGAACGTCATCGAGGAGAACCGCTTCGCCGAGTTCCGGCCTGGCGGCGAATGTCGTACCCGACAATCCAACCGTACCGCTGGGCAGCAGCGGCACTCCCCGCGCCGTTCCTGCGCCAAGCAAGCCGATCAACATGAACACCGAAACGAGTCTGGTTATCCCGCGTACGAGCATGATCTATTCTCCCGTTGGTTGTAAAGGAATCAGGGCGTTTCCGGATCAGGCCGCCCTCCGCGTCTCCAAACGTCGGGCCAGCGCTCAATCTGCTTTTCGATGGTAGACCGCTTGCGCACGATTAGTGTAGACAGGTAATGCCTATTCTCCGAACGTTGTCGCCTTGGGCCGGTTGACCAGCGCTGTCTAGACCGATCAGCGTGATCTCATGATATTGATCGGAAAGGTCGACAGCGCACGGTGTCCTGTACAGCCGTGCCATGATGCTCGGCCCAGAGCCAAGGATAATGCAGAATCCCTCGCATGGCTGTTGGAGATCGTCCCGATTGGTTATCCAAGTACCGTTTAGTACGCGGTCCTCTCTGTCTACGACCCTGCCTTCCAAGAGCACATCAGCGTATTCCCTACCCGTTGGGACACCCTCGGGCGTGTATTCTATAGAACGCAAATAGTTCATCTCACCCGACGGCGTAAAGATGCTTGCAGTCGGCGGAAGATCTCCCGCCGGTCGGGGGTCGATGTGTATTCGGACCGATTTTTCATCTGACAGCCCACCGGAATCGGTCCCTCTGAATGTGATGACATACGTCCCTTCAGTGAAAAGCGCTTGGGTATAGGCATGTCCCAAGATCACCAATCCACTTGGATTGGACCGCCAGATTACGTTTGACAAACGGAACCCTGGGCTGTCAATATCGTAGCTCGTTCCGAGGAAGCCAATGGGCTCTTCAACGTAAAAGTGCTCCCCGTCGCGAGGGGTAATGATCTTTACCTGAGGTCGTCGGCTTTCGACAGTTATTGTGATGGCGACCGAGTCGGTCAAGCCTCCGGAGTCCGTTGCCGCGGCTCGGAGCACATGCCGCCCGAACCTGAGGCCGGCCGGCGAGGTGACGACACCGTCAAGATCGCTCGTCCACGTGACCGGAAGCGGACCGTCTTCGCGGTCCGTCGCCACCGCGTCGAAGTAGAAACCGATTAGGCCGGCTCCCAGCGAGTACGTTCCGCCGTCAAGCGGGGACAGGATCTTCACCTCCGGCGGACTGTTCCCGCCGCTCGCTGCGACGACGGATTCGTAGGCGTCCACGTAGTGCTTGACGGTGGGATCCGGGCTCGTGTGGGCCCATCGATTCATGAGGATCTCGACACTCCGAGCACTTAGGTTGGGATCCGCAGCCCAGATGAGCGCCGCAACGCCAGCGGCGTACGGAGACGAAAGGCTGCTGCCGGTCACCCTGTTGGCGCCCGAGGTTCGCGGCGTCTCTCCAACCAAGACGACGTAAGGGGCGAAGATGTCGACGTTCTCGCCGCCCCAGTTAGAGCCTCCGTCGCGCATCTTCGAATTCTCGGCGATCCCACCTACGCAGATCACACCGCCATTCTCACAAGGGTAGTACCAATGCGGTTCCCAGCAAATTGGGCAGTCCGGTACAAAAGGTATGATGGAGCACGGGTCAATACAGTCCTCCCGGTCGACATCCTCCCCTGCGTTGCCGGCAGCGGCAAACAACAGCACGTTCCCTGCAGTCCCTACGGCCAACGTGGCGGCGTCGAAGGGAAGGATGCTCCAAGAGAGCCACCAAGTAACCGGAACGGTAAAACTCATGTTTATGATATCGGCTCTTTGGATGGCGGCCAAGTTCAGCACCGCATGGGTGCTCGTGAACATGTCGCCGAGCACCGCCGCCATGATGAGGTGTGCCACCGGCCCGGCGGGACCGGCGGCACCATAGCCGTTGTCTGGGACGCCCATTGCGGCACCGACGACGTCCGTTGCGTGCCAAGGCTCGCTCGGTCCGTTCGCCATATTATTCCGCAATCCGAATCCTTCGACTTCGAAATCGGCCACTAAAGGGATGTATGAGACCGACGAACGGCTGCCCGGGAAGTCACGGTTGGCACTGAAACCGCCGTCCATTACTGCAATGCGAACCTTGTTCCCGAATCGCGCGAGCCGATCGAGAACTCGCCACGCCTCGGTAACGCCGATATCTTGTATACTCCCTTCGTTCAAGTACGACCAATCGAACGCGTTTCGAGAATAGCCGGACAAAGGAGCGATGCTAGCACCATTGGGGTCCTCAGTGCTGACGCGACTTCGGAAACTGGCGGACCGTGCCACCCAATTGATCCCGATCATGGAGCCTTGGCCGGCCTCGGAAGCCGCTGCGCTAAGGAGTTGGAGACCGGCTTCGCTGGACACGCGATTCGCCCCATGGGCCAGCGGTTCGAGGCGTAGAAGATCCCTCTGCAGATGCGTTGTGTCGGCGAGTGCGTTGCGGATTCGAATCAAATGTTGTCGCTCACCGGAGAAATTGTAATCCCTGGGACTGTAGGCCATGAGAACCTGACCGTCCCAACGAGCGACGAACTGATCGACCGAAAGAAGGTCGTCCGTGACGAGGACGAGTTCATTCTCGACGAACTCGGCCTGGATTCCATAAGAATCCACGATCGCAGCCAATGGTCGTGGAGTCGCAGCGTCGAATCCGGACAACGACGCGGCCACCGGGACCACATTGGAATCCACGTCAAACGTGGGACGCGGCAGCCCGATGCCTCGCCCAGTGAAAGATTGCTGAAACCCGGCTACGTCAACCAAATCGACGTCCCCGTCGTTGTCGACACCAAACAGCACGCTGCATTGTGCCGTTGCGCCAACGTCCGGGCCACTCAGGCACTTCTGGAACCTTGCATAGTCAAAGTCGTCTACGTCTGCGTCGCCGTCGGCGTCTCCCTTGTCCGCCGCGAGCACCGTGAGATCCTCCGCCATCAGTTTATCCGCCAGCGTGGCGGAGACGTGAACAGTTCCCAGAGTTGCCTGACGGAACGTGGGTATCGCGAACGTCGCGGAGTTTTGCCCTGCTGGTATGGTCACATCCTCGGGTACGATTGCGAGACTCGTATCGCTGGAAGCAAGTTCAATGATCGTCCCTCCGAGGGGTGCCGTCCCGTACAAAGATACCTTCCCCTTGGCGGGACGCCCACCGACGAGGACCGGCGGAGTGACGGTCAGGTGGATGAGTTCCGGCGGCGTCACCGTGAGAGTCGCTTGCCGACCCAGGCCGCCCCGCGTCGCCGTAATGTCTATTGATGTTTGGGCGGAAGACGTGCTGGTGAGGATGGTGAATCGGGCCTCCGTCTCCCCTCCTTTGACAACCACGGTCGGGGGCACTTGCGCGGCGACGGGGTCACTACTGGCAAGATCGAAGGTAAGCCCCACGAAGGGTGCCAATGCGTTCAGGGTAATCATCGCTTCCACCGTTTCCCCACCCGTGGCGATGTCTGGCGTCAATGACAACCGCGTGATTTCCGGCGCGTCGACTTGCAAATCGGCTGTCGCGATAGTTCCGTTGCTCCGGGCGGATAGCCCAATCAACGTGGAATGTTGAACTCGCTGTGTAACGAACGTGAACGTCGCGCTCGTTTCATCCGGCGCAACCGTGACCATCGGCGGGATGAGGGTAGCGTCGGAACCATCGGTGTCGAATTCAATAAGCATTCCCTCCGGCGGCGCCGCGGAACTCAGCGTCACGGCGACCGTGAATATGTCCCCTCCAGTTACGTGGTTGGGCTGAATCGTAAACGAACTTATCACCGGAGGACTCGGAGGGGACTCTTCGAGGTGATCGTTAAGGTCGGCGTCGTTGATCGCATCGCGGGTGTAATCCGGAGTGGTTTGCCCGAAACGAAACACTTCTACGGTGTAATTGTATCGAGTGGGGCACGCGCCAGGTCCCATCCCGATATCGAAAAATCGCACGTCGTCTATTGCGCTCCCCGTGATGAGGTGCATACCAGTCGTCGCGTAAAGGGTGAACCCTTGTGCAGACACGTTGTCCCAAAAGTAGATTTTTTCAAAGACCCAAAGCGGGCCGTTGCTACCGACCACATCGGCGTCCCACACGAGGCGCGCCGTTCCGCTGATGCAGGCATTGTTGTCGACATCCGTTTCGTTTGCCCACCACGCGTCGTAGACCGTTGCGGCTACGCCATCGGGAGCGTTTTCCTCGTTGTGCAGGTACAACTCCGCGTCGTTGGTTGGATCACGCGTGTCGTCGGGGAGATTCTCCCCAAGGCGGTAGACATCAATCCGATAGTCGTAGGGCGTGCAGTTGCCGGTCATGGGAATATCGACGTACTGCTCGTCGGTGGTTGCGGTCCCGGTGATGGTGTGCGTCGTCGTCGTCGAGTATTGAATCCACGGGCCCGCACCGCTCAATCGAAAGTACACCCTCTCGTTGACGTCGAGAGAGCCGGGGCTTCCCACAACATCCGGATCCCAGCGCAGGCGGGCCCAACCTTCAACGCAGTCATCCGTATTCGAATCCGTTTCATAAAGCCACCAAGCGTTGTAGATCGTCGCCGTAACTGGGGCCGCTACCGAATCCTCTGGCACGCCAAATCCTTTGTCTTGCTCCGGTGTTTGGATTGCCGGATCGCTTTCGTCTGCCAGATTCACGTAGTGCGCAGGCTTCACCGTGCGATCTGCAGCCCTCTTGGTTTGAAGATCACGCAACGAATGCGGCTGAACCCCTTGCCGACTGACCGGCGCCCTCGGACGAACTGCACGCTTGCTCGGAAACGCCGGATCGGCGCGAACAACCGGAAATCCAAGAGGGGCGCCTAATCCAAGCACGAAACTCAATCCAATCATCCTGCGTACGAACATGATCTAGCCTCCAATTCCCGATTCGGAGCATCTGTCCCTTAACCAGCCTGTCCTCGTCCGCGCTTCGCGACAGGTCTCTATGGACGATGAACCGGGTTTCCAGACGGCGCTTTCACGGCGCGGGAAAAATGGCTGCCGCCGCCGCCGCATCCGAAAAGTGCATTCTAATGGCCGAGAACGGGCTTTGCTCGCCACTTTCCTGCATGGCTTGATTTCCATCGAGTAATTCGGTATCTTGGGGGCGTGGATCCGAACGCGTAATCCACGAAACCCTCTCTCTTCGAATCGGGCTGGGGAAGGACATGGCGGGCGACGGGCGAGAACCGGACAAGCTTCAGCAGGCCATCAGCGGGAACCGCGCGGCCCTGACCCTGCTCCTGTTGGATTTGCATCCCCGGCTCCGTGCCTACATCGCGTGCAGGATCCCCGCGCGTTTGCAAGGCCGGCTCGACGCCGACGACATCGTCCAGGAGACGCACATCGAGGTCTATCGCCACATCCAAAGATTCGAATCGCGCGGCGAAGGCTCCTTTGACCGATGGGTGATGACGATCGCCATCCGGAAGCTCCGCAACGCGCTCACGAAATACCGGGCACAACGCCGCGGCGGGGAGATCGTGACCGCGTCGCAACTTTCAAATGGCGAACAGAGTTCGGTCTGCATGTTGTTGGACATGATCGCCGATCCCGGTCGATCTCCGAGCCGGTCGGCCGCCGGCCGCGAAGCCGTCGCCGCCCTCCAGGCGGGGCTTGAGTTCCTCTCCGAGGATCAACGGAAAGCGGTGGTGCTGGTGTACCTCGAAGGCTGGACCGTGGTCGCGGTAGCCGCGGAGCTCCAGCGCTCCGAGCAGGCCGTCTACAACCTCTGCCACCGCGCCAAAGAGCGTCTACAGGAGGTGTTGCAAAGCGGATCTCATTTCCTGAGCAGTTCACGGTGAAGTCAGTTCTTGGTGGCCGCGGGGAAAGACCGTCTCGCTTTTGCGGTTAGAGAAAGAGACGGGATGGACGCCGGTCGCGTTGGATCGTCACCGCCGTTGTTGAGAGAGGGAGGCTTGAGTGCCTGACGAACCAGCACGCCGTCCCCCCGAAGATCCGGCCTCGCGGCTGCGTTCTGTGCTGGACGACGTGGTGGTTCGCCGTGCGGCCGGGGAGGTCCTTCCAGACGAAGCGGTTATCCTTGCCCACCGCGACTTGATGCCTGCGCTTGCCGAACGGCTTGACCTGCTCGCCAGACTCGAAGAGGCACGGAAGCGGGCCGACGCCGAGCCTGCGGACGCGGATCCCCCTTCGTCGCGAGCGCACCTTGCCGGCGCGAGGAGCGCTCCGTCGCCCTTCGCGTCATTTCCGGGCTGCGAGGTTGTGCGGGAGATCTACCGCGGGGGGCAGGGGGTGGTGTACGAGGCCGTGCAGCGCTCCACCGGTCGCCACGTGGCCGTCAAGGTCATGCGCGAAGGCCCCTTCGCCAGCCGCGGCGACAAAGCCCGCTTCGAGCGCGAAATCAAGGTTCTCGCCCAACTCAAACACCCCAACATCGTCACCGTCCACGACAGCGGCGTCGCCGCGGGGTGCCATTACTTTGTCATGGACTACGTCGAGGGGCAGGCGCTGGACGACTACGTGCGAAACGTCAAAACGCCGAAACGGCGAAACGCCGAAACCGAAGCGGCGGAAGACATGGACGTTCCCGAACTGCTCAAGCTCTTCGTGAAGATCTGTGACGCCGTTCATGCGGCGCACCTTCGGGGGATCATTCATCGGGACCTCAAGCCGAGCAACATTCGGGTGAATGCGGAGGGTGAGCCGCACATCCTGGACTTCGGGCTGGCCAAGGTGGCCGACGACTCCTCGACGATGGAGAGCGTGTCCACGGTCACCGTCACCGGTCAGTTCGTCGGCTCCTTGCAGTGGGCCGCGCCGGAGCAGGCTGACGGCTCCGCCCACCACATCGACCTCCGCACCGACGTCTACGCCTTGGGGATGATCCTTTATTACCTGCTCACCGGACGGTTTCCCTATCCAGTGTCAGGGACGATGCGTCAGGTGCTTGATCACATCATTTATACCGACCCCGCCCGTCCCAGCACCGTCGGTTCCCTCGCCGGACGGGTCGACGACGAGCTGGAGACCATCGTGCTCAAGTGTTTGAGCAAGGACCGGGAGCGCCGCTACCAGATCGCCGGGGACTTGGCCGCGGACGTCCGCCGCTACCTGGCCGGTGAAGCCATTGACGCCAAGCGCGACAGCACCCTGTACGTGCTCCGCAAACACCTTCACCGCCATCGCATCCCCTTGATCATCGCGGCGAGCTTCTGCCTATTGTTGGGCCTTTCCTCCATCGTCGCCTGGACGCTCTATGTTTCCGCCAACCGCGAGGCGGAACATGCCCGCAATTCCGAGGCCGCCACTCGACAGTCGAAGGACGAAGCGACGGAGCGATTGTGGGAATCGTATCTCGCCCAGGCACAAGCCAAGCGATGGAGCGGTCGCCCGGGCCGACGGTTCGACAGCCTTGACGCCATCGCCAAAGCCGCTTCCATCCGTCCCTCGATGGAACTCCGTAACGAAGCTATCGCCTGCATGGGTTTGATCGACGTGCGCGTGCTCAGGACGATCGCTACGGAAGCGACTGCCCTCGTCCCGGCTTTTTCCCCGCAGTTGGATCGCTACGCGGTTGTCGATGACCACGGCGGCGTGAGCGTCCGGCGAATATCGGACAACCGCGAATTGGCGCATCTCCCGCCTCCCGCCCCACCCGGTACATTCACCGCAAAGACCCTGGTCTTCAGCCCTGATGGTCGGTACCACGCCAGAAACTGGGTTCCGCGCGCGGATGAATCCGCCGGAATGGTTGAGTTGATCGATGTCGTTCGTGGCGCGCCCACAATGCAAAGCCCATTCCGTGCGGCCGAGGGATTCGCCTTCAGTCCGGATAGCCGTTTGTTCGCCGTGGGACGACCCGACGAAAGCCTGACGATTCACGAAACCGCGACCGGAAAGGAATGGAAACGTTTGGACGCCGTGGGGCCCTCTACGAGAATGGCGTTCTCTCCGGACGGCAAACAGTTGGCGGTCGTCATGTCGGAGGGCCACGAGGTGCGGGTGTACACGCTGGAGAGCGGTGAAATCGTGCGGACACTCGAACAACCAAGCGCGGCTTGGGGGTGCGAGTGGAGTCCCGACGGCTTGCGCCTCGCCGTCGGATGCGTCGACAATAACGTTTATCTTTGGAACCCCGCGACCGGTGAACGGACGGGCATTTTCTCTGGGCACACCAACTTACCGATTTTGATTTCCTTCCATCCCCGCGCTGACTTGCTGCTGACGGCTGCATGGGACGGCACCACCCGACTTTGGGACGTTGCTAGCGGAAGCGAACTCCTAAACGTTCCCGGCGGGAGCAGGGGATTCTACGGCGATGGGAATGTGCTGGTTATCCCCCAGGCCCAAGTCGCGGGCAACGTAACGACACTCTACGAACTGGATTACGCGCCGGAGGCGTACATGCTGCACGGGCATGGACGCCGGGCGTCAGACGGAGTGTACTTCGATACGTCTTTGACGGGGGATGGACGTGTGGGCGTGTCCGCACGTGGGTCTTTTGAAGGTAACCCCCGCGTCGGCGTCTCCCTGTGGGATCTTACGGCCCGGAAAGAAGTCGCCCATCTGCCCATCGGAGACACCCGCTCGGTTCTTTTTGAATCCGGCGAACAGACATTTATTACCTCCGGTGCAAGGGGGCTCGTTCGTTGGCCCATCCGCCGCGAGTCCGGGCTGGTTCATATCGGGCCGCCTCTGCCACTCTACACGGAGCGAGTCACAATGTTCGCACGCGAGGGCGGTAACGGCCGCCTCGCAGCACACATCACCGAAAAGGACGGCGGAAATTCGGTAGTCATCATCGACCAGGGGTCGCCGCGCGGGCAGCGGGTGCTCCAGGGGCACCGTAGTGTCAGCGCTTTTTCATTCAGTCCGGGTGGCGAGTGGGTAGCGACCGGGACGTGGCAAGGGACGGGCGTCTGGCTTTGGGATGCCCGGACGGGGGAACGGGTCCGCGAGCTACCGGTCGAGTTCAGCTCCGGCGTCGAGTTTAGCCCAGACGGGAAATGGCTGGTCACGTGCGCGGCTCGTGAGATTTGCTTCTGGGAGGTCGGGAGCTGGGAATGTCACCATCGCATCGAGCGCATCGGCTGGACCGATGTATCTGGTTCCGTCGCATTCACACCCGATGGAAAACTGATCGCCCTCAGTCACACCCGCGGGTTCATACACCTCTTGGAAATGGGAACGTTCCGCGAACTGGCGAGGCTGGAAATGGCCGTGTCCAGGGATTGCCAAGGGCTGTCCTTTAGCGGCAGCGGCGACCGCCTGACCTTCTCCGCCGGCGACGCCGTTCAGGTCTGGGACCTGCGGGCGATCCGCGAACAGCTTGCCAAGTTGGGACTGGATTGGGAGATGCCACCCTACCCGCCGCTGACGGAAGAAGAACTCCGCGAGCGGGAATCGCCCGAGCCGCTTCGCGTCGAAATCGATCTTGGCGAATTCGCACGCGGCGAGAGCACCGGTTCATGAAACCGCAGGCGCGATCGCGCAACCTGTTGCCCAGGGGCCCTTATGACACCGGCACCGAGCGTCTTGGGGCAGCGCTTTCCAGGCGTGTACTTCTTGTCTGGCTGGGGTGCGTGGTGGCAATGGGGCGTCGGTCTTGCGTCCCCCCACCTCTGCGCTCCAGAAACGTTTTGCGTTTTTCGCGGTCTTTACACCCTCACGAGTGTCACCGTGTTGGGTAGCGAATTGGGAAAACAGAAGTCGGGGCTAGCGAACAAACATCGCCGGAAGGCAGAAAGATCGGGAATTGTTTGAAAAAAACTTTACACTACATAACGGGTCGATTCTGCACTACTTAGGGTGTTTCATCGACCCGACTCGAGTCGAAAAACAGCGATTTCGATAGCGCCAATGCGGTTTTAATCGCGTAAAGTAGTGCGGGATCATTTTGGAAAGCTGGCATTCTACCACTGAATTACGCCCGCAAAGGCGGTCTCGCTTTCGTTAGACAAAACGCATTGCCCCGCCTCGTCCACCTCCACCATCGCGGCACGGAGAACCCGGCATTGTACGCACATCTTCGTCATCGCCAAGGCGGGGCCGTGTCCGCAAGGCCAATTGGGTCCCAAGGCGTCGCGCCGGCGGTTTCTGAGGGGGCATGGGAGGACGTCAAACCGGCAAAAGACCCCCGCCCCGCCGCCAAGAACTCGACCGAAGAGAACCTCCGACGGTCATCGAAAAGGCCGACTCACGACAAGCTACGTGCGACTCGCACCATCGGCAAGCCCGCGATGACCGAATTCCCGCTCGGACTCCCCGGCCCCATGCTTAGGAGGACCCGAGGCTAGGGTTCTGCTTGCGGTTTTCGTTGGCGACCGGTATGGTGCCGAGCAGCAGCTGTCTCGGGGGCTGGATTCTGCTCGTTCTGGCGTTCAGAAGGTCGAGGAGGGTTCCGGTTCCAATCACTGTGCGCCCGGTGTACGGAAGTCGCGCTATCGACGGTCGGAAACCGGGAACCGACGTATCCGCTCGAGGAAACAGTGAGCACGATCGCCGAAACATGGAAGGACCTTCGAACCCTCACCTTCGATTGCTACGGCACCCTGATCGACTGGGACGCCGGGCTGCACAACACTTTCCGCGCGATGTTTGGCGACGTCGCCGTGGTTCGCCGCGCGGAGCTTTTTGATGCCTACGTTCAGGTTGAGGCCGAGGTGGAGGCGGACGCGTACCGAAGCTATCGGGATGTGTTAACGCTTACCCTCGAACGGTTGGCTAAACGACTTCAACTCCCCCTATCCACCGAGCGACGCGGGGCGTTGGCCGAAATGCTCCCCAACTGGCGACCCTTCCCCGACACCAACGCCGCGCTCGTACGCCTCAAGGAACGCTTCCGTCTCGGTGTCTTGTCGAACGTCGACCGTGATCTTTTCGCGGAAACGGCCACACACTTCCCCGTGGCCTTCGATTTTGTCATCACCGCCCAGGACGTAGGCAGTTACAAACCGTCGCTCAACCATTTTCAAAAGTGCATAGCCGAACAAGGCCCGCCGAATTCCATCCTCCACGTTGCCCAAAGCCTCTACCACGACGGTCAGGCCGCCCGCGACGTCGGTCTTGCCTTCGTGTGGATCAATCGCTATAGACAGACCAACGATACGATGGTCCGCCCGTTGGCGGAGTTTTCGGATTTGGCATCCTTCGCCGAGGCCGTGTGTTGCCGGCATTAAGACAGAAGCGATCGGTTGACAGGCATGACGGAAACTGAGTTTCCTCCAGGCACCCCAGTCCGCGTGACCCTCGTCACCCATCGGCGAGAGCGGTCGCTGGAAACGCAAGTCGTGGGCGTGGTGGAGGCCTGGCAAGACTTGCCGACGGGAAGCTGGTACGCCCACGGCAAGGATGACAAGCTGTGGCTCCGCCGGCTCCGTTTGCGGAAGGTGGACGGCGAGGTCACTCTGCTGGTCATCGACGATCGCACGTCGATCGCCAAACTCGAGCCCGCGCCGGTGTGACGATCGCCGCTCGCGCTTCCCGCGACTTACGGGAGTTGGTGGGATCGGGCACCCTATCGATCCGACTCCCGCAGGAGAACGCCGGTGAGCCGATCCGAGAATCATGATCCCCGCCGAAACGATGCCACCATCACGGTGAAACCATCCGCCAACGAGCACATCGGCACGATGGTCGGGCGCTACAAACTCCTCGAACAAATCGGCGAGGGCGGCTTCGGCACCGTGTGGGCCGCTGAACAGCGCGAGCCGGTCAAGCGCCGCGTGGCCCTCAAGATCATCAAGCTGGGCATGGACACCAGGCAGGTCATCGCCCGCTTCGAGGTCGAGCGGCAGGCGCTGGCCATGATGGACCACCCCAACATCGCCCGCGTGCTCGACGCGGGGGTGACCGAGAGCGGCCGGCCGTTCTTCGTGATGGAACTGGTCAAGGGCGTTCGCATCACCGAATACTGTGACAAGGAAAAACTGGCCACGACTAAGCGACTGGAACTGTTCATCCAGGTCTGCAACGCCGTGCAACACGCCCACCAGAAGGGCATCATCCATCGCGACATCAAGCCCTCCAACATGCTGGTCACGTTGCACGACGGCATGCCGGTGCCCAAGGTGATCGACTTCGGCATCGCCAAGGCCACCCACGCCGAGCTGACCGAAAAGACGGTCTACACCGAACAAGGTCAGATGATCGGCACCCCGGCGTACATGAGTCCCGAACAAGCGGAGATGAGCGGTCTGGACATCGACACGCGAAGCGACATTTATTCGCTCGGAGTCCTGCTCTACGAGTTGCTCACCGGCAGCATTCCCTTCGACGCCGCCAGACTCAAGATTGCCGGGTACAACGAGATGGTGCGGATCATCCGCGAGGAAGAGCCGCACAAACCAAGCACGCGAATCAGCGCCTTGAGTTCAGAGCCGCGCCCGTCAGGAAGCGGTCGTACTGCCGACGAGTCGCAGAAGCAACCGCTCCCTCACGGTCGCGGCTCGGAAATCGGCACGATTGCGCGTGCCCGTGGGACCGACCCGGGAACGCTGAGGAAGCTCCTCCGCGGCGACCTCGACTGGATCGTGATGAAATGCCTGGAGAAGGACCGCACGCGGCGTTACGACACCGCCAACGGCCTGGCGATGGACATCGCCCGGCACCTGGGCGACGAGCCGGTTGTGGCCAGGCCGCCATCCCGTGGCTATCGGATGCAGAAGTTCGTCCGCCGCAACCGCGGTGCCGTCCTTGGTGTCGCTGTTATAACCGCAGTGCTTATTCTGGGCGTCATCGGCACGACCTGGGGATTACTGCGTTCGATGAAAGCTGAACGTGAACAGAGCCGCGAGCGCCAGCTCGCGGAGCAAGCCCGTGTCGAGGCCGAGGGCGTGACCCAGTTCCTCTCCGACATGCTGGCGGCCGTCGATCCAGGGCAATCCGGCAAAGACGTCTCCGTGCGACAGGTGCTCGACCAAGCGTCGAAGACCATCAGCGAAAAGTTCACCAACAATCCATTGGTTGAGGCCCGCTTGCGATCAACGATCGGCAAAAGCTATTTCGGGCTGGGTTTGTACGACGAGGCGGAACGGCACCTTCCGGTCGCGGTCGAGATGTATCGCCGCCTGCGGGGCGAAGAGCACGTCGAGACGATCCGATCCATGAATGCGCTCACCTGGCTGTACTTTCGCTGGAATCGCATCGACGAAGCCTGGGCGCTGAACGAGCGGGCGGTGGAGAAATCACGCCATGGGCTTGGAGAGGGAAACGCGGAAACGCTGACGGCCCTGAACCTTAAGGCCAACCTCATGACCGAGACTGACCGCTGGGAGGGACTGCTCACTCTTCGCAAGCATGTCCTGGAGCAGCGGCGCCGGACCCTCGGCGATGAACACCTGGACACGCTGAATTCCATGCAAAACTTAGCCTATTTCTGCATCGAAACCGGGCGCACCAGCGAAGGGGCGAGTTTGATTGAACAATGCGTTGCAATCATGCGCCGCGTACGGGGCGACGAACATCCGGATACGCTGCGGTCGATGAGAAACTTGGCGCTCGCGTATCTCACACTCGGGCATAGCCAGGAGGCGGTGACTCTGCTGGAGCGCGTAGTTGCCACTCGCCGCCGCGTCCTGGGCGAGGAGCATGATTTTACGCTTGTAGACATTACTTACCTCGCCTGGTTCTACGCGGAACTCGATCGCATCGCCGAAGCTCGCACGCTGTTTGAAGAGGCGTTGGAGACGTACCGCCGCGTTTTTGGCGAGCAGAGCGTGCTTACGGCCATGCCGATGCAATGGTACGCCCGGAGCCTGCTGACCACGGGGTCGGAGGAACGACGAAACGAGAACGCAGAGGAAGCGCTAAGTCTCGCGGAACGAACTTGCACGCTGGAAGAAAAAGGCTGCGGTGCTAACTGGTATCTCCTCGATGTGCTCGCGCTTGCCCAGCATCTGACGGGGGATACGGAAAAGGCCATCGAGACGCAGAAAAAGTCCCTCTTGAACATGCGGGAAGATCACGCTTTGCGCTGGGACTATGAAGGGCGCCTGGCTACCTACTACCGCGGCGTGGGGCGCGTGGACGACGCCGCCCGCCTCGCCCGTCAGCGTCTGGAGACCCTGCGTCGCCTCCTTGAGCGCGGGGGAGAACGCCCGCAAGCATTGAACGATTACGCACGGGACCTGTTGACCATCGAGGCGCCGGACCTGCGTGACCCGGCGGCGGCCCTTCCTCTCGCGGAGCGGGCCTGCGCCCTGGCGGAGGAGCGTGGTACCTATGGGAGCTGGAACTACCTCGACACGCTGGCGTTGGCCCAGCACCGCTCCGGCGATACGGCCAAGGCGATCGAGACGCAGAGACGGGCGCTGGGCCTGATCCCGCCGGAGTATCATCAGCAACGCAAGGAAATGGAGCAGCGCCTGGCCGAGTACGAGGCCGCCCTCACGGCGCAGCGGGATTCCAAGGACGCCTCGACACCCTGAATGTTGATCGGTCTTCGAGTCTGCGTAGCGTTTGGTAGGGTCGGGGGTCGAAACGGAAAAAAGAAATCGCGCAGAGACTCTCCACGCTCGAGGCAATTGCGGTTTGCGAAAGACGGCGCGAACTAAGCCGGGCGACGGCGAATCAACGCCACGATGCCGCCGACGGCAAGCAGCGAAAGCGTCATCGGCTCGGGAACGCCCGTGCCGCGGAGCGTCCAAGTAGAGAGCGAACCGGAGTCGCCGGCGGAGTCGTCGATGATCAGGAGGATCCAAGCGTCGGTGCCGCCGGACTGCTTGAGGTACTGCCCCAAACCGCCCTGCGGTGGCGGAACGTCGCCCTCGAACTCGGTCAGGAATGTTCCGGAAACGATTTGACCATTCTCGGGTACCTGGCCCTCGGCGCCGTCGTTGAAGATCAGGTTAACGCCGATGATCGGAAGCGAATCGCCGCGATCGGTCATCACTTCGAGCGTCTCGCCGAACGGGTCAATCAGATAGATATCCAAATCCGCCGGCTCGGTGTGGGTCAGGCCGGTCAGTACCAACTCCAAGCTAAGGATCTGCGTGATGCGCGGGTCGACCATGGTCAACGAAAACGCGGAAATACCTTCGTTGTCGTTGTTCAGATCGATGTCGGGGATGGCCCCGCCGTCCGCCGTGAAGCTGAAACCAAACGGCGTTTCTCCGCCTCCGCCCGTACCCAACGCGGCCGACGCAAACGCCAATCCAAACACCGGTACCAAGACTTTGCTAAGCTTCATCCTTCCAACCTCCACGTGTCGGTATACATCACGAGCCTTGCCGCCAAACAATTCGTTGGGCAACACTAGCCCACCCCACAGATGCAACGGGGTCCGCGTCCGCCGACAACCCTTGCACGCAGACCAGTATAGCCCCGTCCTCCCAAGAGTTCAACCACCTGGTGAAACAAAAAACTCTCACCGTCCAGAAACCTCGATCCACAGATGCCCAGCACCCGATAACCAGCCAACCGTGTCGAAACGCCATATACACTGCAATATGCGCAGTATTGGGCGAATCGTGCCGCCGTCAAGCCGTTTCCGGCCTGCGGCCAAAGTACACCTTGGCACCCGTGAGCAACAACAGCGTGAGGATCACCAAACCCCACTGGGACATCGTCGGTACGGTTTCCACTATGTCGCAAGCGTCATCCACTCCGTCGTCGTCGCTGTCCATGCCGGTGCAGACGGAACCCACGCCCTGGAACATCCCACCCTCGCCGGGCATGTTTTCGCATTGCTCGGAAGTCACCACGCCCAGGCAGGGTCCGGCGCGCAGGCAGCAGGCCCCGCATTTGTCGTTGTCATAAGAGCAACCGCCGGTCGTACAGGCCTCGTTGGTGCAAGGGTCGTTGTCCTCACACGCGGAGTCGTCGGGGGTCCGCACACACCGATCGGAGAGCGCGTCGCAGGCATCGACCGTGCAATCCACGGCGTCGTCGCAATCCGGCGGCGCACCCGCGACGCAGCCCGAGGCGGGGTTACAAACCTCGGCCCCGGTGCAGAAGAAGGTGTCGTCGCAGACGCTGTTGCTGGGCTGATGTTGGCACATATCCGTTGCTTCGTTGCACGAGTCGGTGGTGCAACCGATACCGTCCTTGCAATCGGGCGCCGTGCCCGCCTGACAGCCGTTGACGGGGTCGCAGGCTTCCACGCCGTTGCAGAAGAGGCCGTCGTTGCACAAGCCGTTCTTGGGCGTGTGTGTACACATGTTCTTGGCCTCATTGCAGGCGTCGTTGGTGCAGTCCACACCGTCGTTACAGTTGGGCGCCGGTCCGGAGACGCAGCCCAACACCGGATCGCAGCTCTCCGACCCGTCGCAGAACATGCCGTTGTCGCACGCCAGATCGTTGGGGACGTGCGTACAGGTATCGGTGGTCTCGTCGCAGGCGTCGATGGTGCAGGCGCTGCCGTCGGTGCAGTTGGGCGGGGTGCCGGGTTGACATCCGAGCAGCGGATCGCACCGCTCGCTGCCGTTGCAGAATTGTCCATCGCTACACTCCCCGTTGTCGGGGGCGTGGACGCACATATCCGTCACCTCGTTGCAGGAATCGACCGTACACAGCACGGGGTCGGTGCAATCCGGCGGCGTGCCGGGCAAACAACCCAGCAGGGCGTCGCAGGTTTCGACGCCGTTGCAGAACTGGGAGTCGTTGCAGGCGCCGTTGTCGGGAGTGCTCTGGCAGGCGTCGGTCTGCGGATCGCACTCGTCGCGTGTGCAGGCCACATGGTCGTCGCAAATCGGCGGCGTTCCCGGTACGCAGAAACCGGTGACTTCGTCGCAGGTCTCCAGGCCGTTGCAAAAGACCCCGTCGTTACACTTGGCATCGCTTAAGCAAAGCACGCAACGGGTATTCGGCTCGTCGCACTGCGTGGGCGGTAAGCACGGATTGGGGCCGTCTTGGCACCCGAGCTGCGGATCGCAGAACTCGTCGCCGTCGCAGAACAGCGGGTTGTCGCAGAAGTCGTGGTCCGGGTCGTGCAGGCAAGTATCGCTTGCCTCGTCACAGGAGTCCACGGTGCAAGCGACCCCGTCGTCGCAATTCGGCGGTGTACCGGGCTGACAGTCGTTGAGCGGATCGCAAAACTCGACGCCGTTGCAATGCTGCAAGTCGTCGCAGGCCGCGTCGTTGGGCATGTGTACGCACGTGTCACCGGCTTCGTCGCACGAATCGACCGTGCAGCCCACGCCGTCATCACAGTTGGGAGGCGTTCCCGCCCGGCATCCGGCGAGCGGGTCGCAGTACTCCACGCCGTTGCAGAATTGCTGATCGTTGCAGGGGGCGTCATCGGGCGTGTGGGTGCAAACGTCGTTGAACTCGTCGCACGCGTCGATGGTGCACGCCACGCCGTCGTTGCAGTTGGGCGGGGTACCTGGTTGGCAACCGTTGATGGGGTGGCAAAGCTCCACGCCGTCGCAGAACTGACCGTTGCTGCACGCATTGTCGTCGGGGGTGTGGTCGCAGCCGTCGGTCGATTCGTTGCACGAATCGACGGTGCAGGCGACGCCGTCGTCGCAGTCGGGCGGCGTGCCGGGTTGACAGTCCAGCAGCGGGTGGCAGTATTCGACGCCGTTGCAGAAGTCACCATCCACGCAGCCGAAGTTTTCCGGTGCGTGATCGCAACTGTCGGTATTGGGGTTGCAGAAGTCCAGGGTGCAGGGTACGCCATCGTTGCAACTGGGGGCGGCGCCGAACCCTTGGCAGGTTCCGTTCAGCGGATCGCAAAACTCCAGGCCGGTGCAGAAAAGTCCGTCGTCGCACTGCTCGTGGGTCAAGCACTGCACGCAGCGATCATTGGCTTCATCGCACTTGGTGGGCATCTGGCACGGATCGGGCGCGTCCTGGCAACCGAGCTGCGCATCGCAGAACTCGTCGCCGTTGCAGAACGCCGGGTCGTCGCAGAAGTCGTGGTCGGGCGTGTGCGTACACACGTCGTTGACCTCGTCGCAAGCGTCGACGGTGCAGGCGACCAGGTCATCGCAGTTGGGCGGCGTGCCGGGCTGGCAATCGTTGAACAGGTGGCAAAACTCCACGCCGTTGCAGAACTGCAAGTCGTTGCAGAACGCGTCGCTCGGAGTGTTGATGCAAGTGTCGTTGGCTTCGTCGCAAGCGTCGACCGTGCATGCCACCCCGTCGGCGCAGTTCGGCGGCGTCCCTGCCTGGCAGCCGCTCTGCGGATCGCAGAACTCCAAACCGTTGCAGAACTGCATGTCATTACAGGCCGCGTGGTTGGGGACGTGCTCGCAGGCGTCATTCGCTTCATCGCACGTATCGACGGTGCAACCGACGTTGTCGTTGCAATCCGGCGGTGTTCCGGCCTGGCAGCTAAGAAGAACGTCGCACGTTTCGACTCCGTTGCAATGCTGACCGTCGCTGCAAACACTGTCCACGGGCGTGTGGTCACAGGAGTCCGTCGATTCGTTGCAGGCGTCGGTGGTGCAGGCGATGCCGTCGCTGCAATTGGGGGGCGTTCCCGCCTGACAGCCGTTGATCGGATCGCAGGTCTCCACGCCGGTGCAATGCAGTCCGTCGCTGCACGCACTGTCGTTCGGAGCGTGGTCGCAGCTATCGGTGGTCTCGTTGCAGGAATCGACGGTACACATGACTCCGTCGTCGCAGTTGGGCGGCGTGCCGGGCTGGCAGCCGAGCGTTGCGTGGCAGATTTCGTCGCCGTCGCAGTGCTGCCCGTTGCCGCAGGCGGCGTTGTCGAGCGTGTGCGTGCAGGCGTCGAGGCCGGGATTGCAAGCGTCGATGGTGCATGACACGCTGTCGTCACAACTGGGCGGCGTCCCCGGAACACAAAGCCCGGTGACCGTGTTGCAAGTCTCCACGCCCGTGCAGAAAAGTCCGTCGTTGCACTGCGCGTCGCTTAGGCAGGTCACGCAGCGGTCGTTGGGCTCGTCGCATTTGGTGGGCGGGTTGCAGGGGTCGGTCCCATCCTGACAGCCCAGCAGAGGGTCGCAGGACTCGGTGCCGTCGCAGAAGGACCCGTTGCTGCATGAAGCGTGATCCGGCGTATGCGTGCAGGTGTCGCCGGCTTCGTCGCAGGCGTCGATGGTGCAGATCACGCCGTCGTTGCAGTTGGGCGGGGTTCCGGCCTGGCAGCCCAAAGTCGCATGGCAGGTTTCGCTTCCGTCGCAGAACTGCACGTTGTCACAAAAGGCGTTGTTGGTGGCGTGGTCGCAACTGTCGGTCGATTCGTTACAGGAGTCAATGGTGCAGGCGACGCCGTCGGAACAATTGGGCGGGGTGCCCGAGGTACAATCGTTGATCGGGTCGCAGGTCTCCACGCCGGTGCAGAACTGGCCGTCGTCGCAGGCGGCGTTGTTGGGCGCGTGGTCGCAGGAATCGGTGCCCTCGTTGCAGGTGTCCACGGTGCAGGAAACGCCGTCGTTGCAGTTCGGGGCGGTCCCCGCCTGGCAATCGAGCGTCGCGTGGCAGGTTTCGTTGCCGTTGCAGTAGGCCCCGTCGCTGCACAGGGCGTTGTCCGTAGCGTGGTCGCAGGTGTCAGCGGCTTCGTTGCAGGAGTCGTGCGTACAGGGAACACCGTCGTCGCAATTGGGCGCCGTGCCTCCCTGGCAGCCCAGGGTCGGATGGCAGGTTTCCCCGCCGTCGCAGAAGGCGCCGTTGTTGCACGCGGAGTTGTCGGCCGTGTTCGTGCAGGTGTCGTTGGCTTCGTTGCAGGCGTCGATGGTGCATCCCACGTCGTCATTGCAGTTGGGCGGCGTTCCGGCCTGGCACCCGTTGACCGCGTCGCAGGTCTCGGTCCCGTTGCAGAATGCCCCGTCGGTGCAGGCGGCGTTGTTGGGCGTACGAACGCAGCTATCCGTGGCCTCGTTGCAGGTATCGACGGTGCAAGACACTCCGTCGCCGCAGTTGGGCGGCGTGCCCGGTTGGCACCCGAGCGTCGGGTGGCACGTCTCGGCACCGTTGCAGTATTGCTCGTCGTCGCAGGACGAATTGTGGGGCGTGTGGACGCACGTGTCGTTCGACTCGTTGCACGAGTCCTTGGTACAAGCCACCCCGTCATCGCAGTTCGGCGGCGTACCGGGTTGGCATCCGGTTACCGGATCGCAGATTTCCGTTCCGTTGCAGAATTGCCCATCGCTGCAATCATTGGTAACCGTGATCAGCGTGGTCCGGCACTCCGTACAGGGGACGTTGGTCCCTTTGTCGCGAATTTTGACGCCCACGGTGAGCGTTGAGGTGGGGTTGATGGTGATGCAACAAGGTTGATCGGGCAGGCAGCCGGGATCGCCGGTGTTCGTGGTGAGATCGTCAAACCCGCCGCCGCCGAAGCACGTTCCGCCGGGGCAGTCGGTCGCCTCGCCGCACTTGTTTCCGTTGTTGCTCCCACCGGAGCACACGCCACAGATGCCGTCGCCGTCGAGGTCCCAGTCGTATTCGAGGTTCCCGCTACCCAGCGTTCCGCCGCCGCTCTTCAGTGCGCATACTTGCACCGGATCGCCGCAACCGACGGGGTTCGGAACGGCGGTCATGGTGGCGGAATTCAGCAGGCAGGTGTCGTTGCAACCACGGATGCGCAGGTAGGATTCACCGGAGGCGTTCGGAAAAACATCCACGACCGAACCGCCGGTACAACCGCCGGCGCGCTCTCCGATTTCGATTCGCCAGTTGTCTGCGGCTTTGAAATCGGCGTTGGCGTTGGGCGAGATGTCGGCAATGATGTGATCCGCGAAAACGACGGCCGTGTCGTTGCCGCTGGAGTTGGCGGAACCGCACGGAGCGCCGCCTTCACGCTTGATCATAACCTCATAGCATTTGTTGACGTTGAAGGTCCCGAACAGGGTGAGTTGGAAGTTGTCGAAGTTCGGAGAAGAGACTTCATGCGGGTCGCCGAGGGTGGCGTGCGCAGGGTCGACCGCGAAATCGGTGACCACGAAGGCCGCCGATGCGGGAGCGGAAAACGCAAGCGCTCCCGCGAGGAGAACCCCGACGCTCAGATGGAACTGCCGCGTGCCCCGTCGAAATGATCGTTGCAACACAACGAGCCTCCTCTGTCACGCAAAACGACGCGTGAATCTCCTCCCCTTATCGACGTGGCGCGAACTCAATGGTACGAGTTCGCGTGGCGGGGAACCAAACCCCGCGCATCCGTCCCGATGAACCACGCCGCCTTCGCCTCCCGCGCAGCGCACCGACGGCGAAGGTTGACGACGACTTAACTCTACAACGGCAAAGGCCGCTTGCGGGCGCGCCCTCCGCGCGCATTCCGCGTTCTTGAATCGGGTCAGCTCACTTTGCCGCCTCCGGGTACAACCCGATAATCCAGGTAGGATACTTGGATTCGTTGAACCCTGTCAAGGAAAAACCCTATCTATCTTTGCGAGTTCGCAGGGGTCACGCGATCCGTTAGTTAACTTTCACTGAACTTAGCGCCTCGGCGCTTGGCCGGCACCTCAGGAAAGCGAAGGTCCCCAAGGCCGGGTGCGGCGCGTCGAAGGGGACCATCCGGTAAAAATGGCTTTCCCATGCGCCGTGGAATCCGTTTCAACCTCGTTTGCCTGTTGAAGCGTTTGGTTCGACGTGCTACAGTGGTGCAGGGGTAGATGCGCCATCGGGGGGACAACATCCCGCAGGGTAGGAATGCGACCGCGGAGGGCATCGATCGTCGGCGGCTCCTCCATGCACGGTGAGTCGTTGGGGGAGCGAAGCGGAAAAATTGGCCGCACGCCTTTCTGCCCGGAGAGGTTCTACATGTACATTCGGCGAGTGGGAAGAGCAGGACTGGGCGGGGTCTTTGCGGTCTGCGCATTGGGCATCGCTTGGGCCGTGGATCCCGAGGGGTCCGAGTCGCAGGGCGGCACGGCCGTTGTCGGCGGGGACGTAATCCTGTCTTTGATTCACGGCGACGCCCTTGAGGGCACGGCTTCGGAGGATCCCAGCGGAACTGGCGATTTTATCTCCGGTTTTTCGATCGGGACCACTTCCTGCAACATCGGCGACGTAGACCTGGATTGGGTCCCGGACTACCACGGGTCGAACCAGCATCCCGTCATCCGCCAAGGCATGTACCGCTTGCTCGACAATCGGTTGGAGCAAATAGGGACATCTTGGGTAAAACACGGTTTCTTCGCCCTCAATGAGGAGCAGAACTGCAGCGCGACATGCACCCGCCCCGAGCAGGGAGGCTACACACTTTATGTAGGCTGCTCGGATCCCTATTCGGCGGGGCTCAACGCTAGTCGTCCTGAGCTTGGTCCAACTTGGGAGATCAACGCGCATACGGGGTTTTCGCCCATCTACGACCATTTTGCCCCCGGGACGGGTCAGATCGCGAATCGCCTGCAGGTTCATAACTACGACCTCAACCCTCAGCCCAACGCCGGGGCAACCTATTTTGTGGAGGGGCACTACGTCCATCCCGACGACGCGGCGACGCCCCGGGCCAATAACAATGCGTCTTACGCCGATGCCTCGATCACGAAGGTGGGGGCTCGCTACTTCCTGTCCGTGCCCGGTTTCACACGAATCAGCGACAGCGCCATTCGGGCCTGGAAGGACGAAGATCCGAGCGTCTTCGAGACCGACGCCCAGGTGCCCAACGAGGGGCTGTTCATCCTTGCGGCGAAGGTCACCAACCCCGGAACGGGCATCTATACCTACGAATACGCCCTGCAGAACCTGAACTCGGATCGCTCCGGCGGGACCTTCACCGTGCCGCTTCCCGAGGGTGTGTCGCTCAGCAACATCGAATTCCACGACGTGGACTATCACGACGCGGACGGGGTGGGTTGCGAGGGCCGGTGCGTGGGCGGAGTCAACCACGGGCGGTTCTGTTGTGCCAACACGGAGTGTACCGGCGGCGCCTGTTCGCCCCTCCAGCGGCACATCAACTTCGACGGAACGGATTGGGCGGTGACCCTCAACGTAGACTCGATCACCTGGGCGACCGCGCCCTACGCCACGGTCCGCGGCTGCGGGTTCTCGCAGGTGTGCTCCAACAAACGATGTTTCGGTTCCAACGCCGCTTGTACGGGGTCCGGACAGAGCACCTGCGTGGAGGGCGAGACTTGCGAGTACGTCCCCTGCGACACCATCGGCGGACCCGCGTGCCCGCAGGGCGAGGCCTGCGTTCTGCAATATGATTGTACGGTGGCTGCGGATTGCCCGGACCGGGAGTGCAGCGAAACGCGGGCGAGCTGTGATCTGGACGCGGACTGCGTGGACGAAACTTGCGTTTCCAACGTTTGCTCGCAGAGCGGGTCGGCCTGCGAGCTGGACGTGGACTGCCCAGCCCGCGGCCAAACCTGCGAAAGCGACGTTTGCCGAAACCCCAACGCCAACGCCCTGCGCTGGAGCACGATGTACAACTTCCGCTTCGACGCCAACGTGGGGCCGGACGGTCGTTGCAGCGTCACGAACACCCTGTGCCGGATCGCCGCCAACTGCCCGGACGAGATTTGTATCGGGAACGTCTGCACGGAGTCGGGATCGGCTTGCCAGCAGAACGCGGACTGCCCCAACCGCGGCCAAAGCTGCGATGTCTCGAAGGAGACATCGGTCGCGGTGGGGCTGTTCAAACCGGGGTTCCCGTCGGAGATCGCCATTCGAACCGTCGGGCCGCGGCTGGCTCTGATCGACTGCAACCTCAACACCGTCGCCGACAACTGCGACGTGGATTGCAACGGGGTGGGCTGCGAACCGCCCTGCGGCGAGAGCGACGACTGCGACGAGAACGGGGTTCCCGACGAGTGCCAGAACAACTGCATCGTCCGAGAACCGCCGCCCGACTACCCCGATTCGTGCGAAATCTTGCTAGGGATCGCCGAAGACTGCAACGCAAACACCGTGCCCGACGATTGCGAAGACGACTGCGATGACGACGGGATCATCGACGATTGCGAGACGATCATCGACTGTGACCGGGACGGGGTGAACGATTGCCAGGACGACTGCCCTTGCACGACCCCGGCGGGCGCGTGCCTTCCGCCGTACGCGCAAATCGTCGACTGCTGCTTTTCCAACGGATTTATTTACAACCTCTGGACGTGGAGTCAGTGCGTGAGTTTTTGCGTTACCGACCCGTTCCCGGAACTCTGCGGGCCGGTTTGCGATGACCCGCCGGTCTGTCCCGGCACTATCTGCCCCGAAACCGACTGCCGCGAGGGATGTCTAGTCGGGGACGGCGACGGGGATGGAGACTTTGACCTCAAGGATGCGTCGATGATCGCGGGCTGTTTCAGCGGAGCGAGCGGGAGCCCCGCCTTTATCGCCCCCTCCGCGAATTGCCTGTTGTGGTTTGATTTTGAAGAGGACGGCGACGTGGACCTAAGTGACTACCTATCATTCGTAGGACCATTCCCAGGGGGGTATTGGGGTCCATAGCCGGAGAACTCGAGGCGGACGATGAGGGAAGGAAGAAGGCAAATACCCGGCCCGCTGCGGGCGTGGGGGCTCGTTCTCTTTTCAGCCCTGGGCGCTGGGTTCGCGCTCGGACAGATTTCCGAGCCGATGTCGCCGACCGCGCCGGCGGTGCTCTCCCCGCTAGAGCAGACGCAGCTCCTCCACACCGTGGCGGGGCTGAGTTGCACCTCGCCGGATCAGTGCAGCGACAACCACGCCTGCACCTCGGACCTGTGCCCCAACGGAACCTGCCTGAACGTCGTGGTCCCGGACTGCATCGAGTGTATCTCGTTCTACAACTGCCTCCCGGTGGACATCGTCTTCCTGATGGACACTTCGGGCTCCATGCGCGACGAAGCCGTCGCCCTCTGCACAGGAATCGCAACCGTGGTCCAGGACCTCCTGGATTTGGGGATCGAAGTCCATCCCACGGTGCTGGGCATCACGGAAGCCCCCGGAGGCAACTTCTCTTGTCTGAGCAACCACGTGGTGGGGCTTCTTGGGGACACGGTTCCCGGCGACGCCCAGTCCTGTCCGTTCCCGAACACGCTGTCGGCCTATGAGTCGTGGGGTCCGGCCACGGCCATCGTGGCCGACCGGTTCCCGTGGAGCCTGCCCAGCTCGACGCGGATCATCGTGCCCATCAGCGACGAGGGTCCGTGTGACGGCAGCCGCCCCGAGGGCTGCAATGACCCCGGGGAAGACCGCAACTCGATCGAGAACGCCATCGCGATTGCGACCCATCCGGATAACCAGGTGATCGTCTCACCGATCGCCGGAACAGGCTCCGACGCCTGCGTGCTGAACCTGGCCACGGCGCTCGCCAATGGAACGGGCGGGATCATGGTCCAGTCCACGAACCCCAAGCTCGATTTTTCGGACGCGATCATCAGCATCATTCTCAACCGATGCTCGCTCGACGATCGCTGCGACGACGAGCACGCCTGCACCACCCACGACCGTTGCCTGGAGGGCCGTTGCGTGGGGACGCCGATCGACGATTGCCGGCCTTGTCTGACTCCGGTGGGATGCGACGACGCCGACGGCTGCACTCTGGACGAGTGCATCGACGGAATCTGCCGATCGACCTTGAACTACAACGTGGAAACGGAATGCTGCGACCCGATCGACGGAGGGCGCACGGTGATCGAAGACGAGAACGTCTGCACGATCGACCAGTGCAATCCCGAGTCGGGACTGGTGACCCATACGCCGGCGCCCACGACGACTCCCTGCGATGACGGGAAGGAATGCACGGTTCTCGATCTTTGCGATCCCGCCGGAAGGTGCCTGGGGACTGACATCGGCTCGATCCCCTGCAACGGGAACGAAGATTGTTTCGGCTTCGGCTGCGATGTCGATGCGGGGGACTGCGTGTGCGGCGACGTTCCGGAGGTTTGTCTGAACCCGCTTCGGATCGGCCTGGAAAAGCAGGAATGTTTCCCCGCCGACGAGGACCTTGTCGTAACCATCGACCTGTCCAGCAGCTCTCGAACCATTGTCGGCGGTCAGTTTTTAATCGGGTATGACCCGACGGTTCTGGACTTCGTGGATGTCGAACCCGGCTCGTTCACGGACTTTGACTCTCCGTTCGGGGCGGAACTCCTGCGCACGATCAACGAAACGGAGGGCACGGTATTTTACGCCGTAGGGGTGAACATCGGACTGTTGGGCACCCGCGGACCGGCGGTCATGGCCAAACTCCGTTTCCACCCGTTGCAGCCCTGTCGGACGATGGACGACCTCTGCTTCCTGAGCCAGAACCCCCGACGCACCATGCTGACCGACTCCTCGGGGCATCAAGTTCCCTTCTCCCCGTGCTGTCCGGGACCGTTGAAGTTCCAAGGCGACGAGCCCTCTCTCGCGTGCCCACCGAGTGTGATGGTCAATGCCGATCCGGGGAGCGTCTCCGCCACCGTGACTTGGCCGCCGACCACGGCGAGCAGCGATTGTGACGGGAACCTGGACCTCTCTTGCAGCGGTGTGAACAGCTTCGGCGCTGACGTGACGCACTTGGCCATGACCGGGGGACGCATTCCGGCGGGGACGTCCGACTTCGAATGCTCCGCGACGGATTCCTGCGGACAGGTCAGCTCGTGTGAATGGACCGTGGACATCCTACCGACCAACACCGTACAGGCGACGGTTCAGCTTTCGCCCGTCGTTTCTCCGGGACCGTTGCGTCGCTGTATCGTGTTCGAGTTTTATTCGAGTTGCGTGGAAGAGCCTGTGGTGGTGGAGCGCACGCTGGAGTTCGGCCAACCGTTCAACCTTCCCGGATACGCGGAGAACGTGGTGCTGGAGGTCCCCGCGGGGCGATATGTGTGCGCGACGGCCCGCGATCCGAAGCATACGCTGCGATCCACGGTCCAGGTCGCCCAGCCCTCCGGCAACCATTATACGGTTCAGTTTCTGGGCGATCCGCGGTTCGGCGGACACTGGTTGATCGGGGGCAACCTCGATGACAATGGAGTCATCGACTCGTTGGACCAGATGCTCCTCCAGGCTGCTGACCAGACCACGGTGAATCGGCACACCCCTTGCGGGACGCCCGGGGTGCATGCGGACATCAACGGCGACGGAGCGGTCAACGCCAGCGATCTCCTCTTCATCCAGCGAAACTTCCTGGCGACCGACGGCGGCTCGTGTTGCGGGTCGGCCATCGGCGGGATCGGAGCGGTGTCGAGCGACGCCGCGGAGGAGCCACCGGCCCTACCCTCGACTTTGGATTCCGGTGAACCCTCGCCCACCGTGGCGGAACCGCCAGCGCTTTCCGATCCGCTCGCGCCCCTACGCGGTTCCACGCAGCGCTCCTCGCCGGGGGCCAAGGGCCCGCGCCCCGTTCCGCGCGACAACCCATAGGGCGAACTACAGAGTACGCCAACCGGCGGTCCATCTGTCGAATCCGAGCCTTGGCGCTTACAATGGTTAACGCACCATGAGGGCGCGGACTCCGCGTCGGACCTATCTTGTGGGCCTGACTCGGAAGTCCGTCGGCGTGACAGGGCGAACATCCTGTCCCACGGACAGGACCGCACGCCCGCCCCGTTCGTGCGGCAGGCAATCCGCCGGAGGCGGACATGATTCGAGCGTTGGCACAAGAATGGCTTTCTGAACGCCTCCTGGGGGAGGACGACGCCATCGTGGTGGGCGTGTCCGGCGGGCCGGACTCCATGGCGTTGCTGCACCTCCTCGCGGAAACGCAGCCGACCCTGCAATGGCGCCTACGGCTGGTCGTCGCCCACTTGGATCACCGGCTTCGGGGGGCGGCGTCCGACGCGGATGCGGCGTTCGTGCATGCCGCAGCCGACAGTCTCAACCTACCCTGCTGCGTCGAACGCCGCGACATCACCGCGATCGCCCGTGAGCACGGAGCGGGCGTGGAGGAGACTGCCCGCGGCGAGCGCTACGCTTTTTTCGAGCGCGTCTGCCTGCAACACGGGTCGGAGATCGTCGCCGTCGGACACCACGCCGACGACAACGCGGAGACGATTCTTTATCGGATTCTTCGCGGGACGGGTCTGCGGGGGCTGTCGGGGATTCCACGTAGTCGCCCCATGCTCGTGGGCAATTCGATCCGCCTGATTCGCCCGCTCTTGTGGCGAACGCGGTCGGAGCTTCGCTCGTACCTACTGGATGCGGGCCTCACGTTTCGCGAGGACGAGAGCAACGAATCGCGGGAACCGATGCGCAACCGACTGCGGCATTTGATTCTCCCGCGGATCGAGAGCGAAGTGAACCCTCAAGCCCGCGATGCGCTGCTTCGTCTGGGGGCCCAAGCGCGATGGCTGGAGGAATTCTTGCACGAGACGGTCGATCGCACCTTCGAAACGCTCATCGTGTCGCGCAACGATCAAGTGCTGGTGCTCAACGCCGATGCCCTGGTCCGAAAAAGCCGGATCGTTCAGGCGGAGTTGATTCGCCGTGCCTACGTGAGTTTCGGGTTGGGTGAGCAGGAGTTGGGCTTCACGCATCTGCTGTCGGCCCTGGAACTGGCCGCGGATCCCACCAGCGGAAAGCAAACCAAGCTCCCGCACGACATGACGATCGAGAAACGCTATGGGCAGCTCATCTTCTCCTTGCCCAGTGACGAACCGCGGGAGGAGATCGCCGAAGAGATCGCCGTTCACCTGCCGGGGCGGACGTTTTTGCCCGTCCGGCGGCTGGAAATCGAATGCGCGGAGATGGACGTGACCGACGGCGACATTCCCCGGTTGCGGCGGGCGGCCACGCGAATGGAGGAATACCTCGACCGCCATGCGGTTCGCGGGCCGTTGGTGGTGCGACGGCGGCGACCCGGCGATCGGTTCGTTCCTTTGGGAGCGCCGGGGTCGAAGAAGCTGGGAGATTTCCTGGCCGACGCTCGAGTGGAGCCCAAGGAGCGACAGCGAGTGGCAGTGTTGTGCGATCAGCTGGGGCCGATTTGGGTGATCGGATATCGCATCGACGACCGCGTGAAGCTCACGGGCCTGACGCGGCGGGTGCTGCACCTTCGGGCGAGGGCCTTGTAGGCGTGGGCTCCCTGCGGCAGCCCGGCGGGCGGTGTTGGCGAACCTGGGGGCTCATTTTCCTTCTCGCGTTCGCCGTTCGCGCCGGTTGGGGCGCGTTTCGTTACGGTCTATCCACGACTCTCGAGTTTCCGGACGAGCAGCAATACTGGGGAATCGCGCGGTCGCTTGCGGCGGGCGAGGGGCTGGTGGACGAGATCGGGTTTCGAGCCACGCGCATGCCGCTTTTTCCAGCCATGTTGGCGCCGTTCACGGGAAGCGACAGCGGGGTCTTTGCCGCAAGGGCGATGCAGTGCGTGTTCGGCGGGCTTGCGGCTGTGCTGACCGCCGTCCTCGGGGGCGTTTTTGATCGCCGCGTGGGAATCGCCGCGGGACTGCTCGTGGCGTGTGATCCGTTTTTGGTTTTCTTTTCTTCTCTGATTCTGACGGAGACGCCGTTTACCGCGGCGCTCATCGGCCTCTGGATTGCGCTTTGGAAGACGGTTCGCGCTCCCTCCGCTCGCGGATGGATCGTCGTCGGCATTTTGGCAGCGGTGTGCGTCTATCTGCGGGAGTCGAGTTTGGGATTGGTGGTTGCCGGCCCGATTCTCGTCGCCGTCTCGAAGCCGGTCGTGATTCGTAGCCTGTGGGGTCCGGTCGTTGTTCTGGGCATCGTCGTTTTGACGTTGATCCCTTGGGCGGCGCGGAACCGCGCGGTCACCGGCCATTGGTGTTGGCTGACGCATCGCGGGGGGATCACGCTCTACGACGGGGTCGGTCCGCAGGCGACGGGGGCGAGCGACTTGGGAGACATCAAGCAATGCGAGGCCGTGCGAGGGCTGGATGAAGTTGCCTGGGATCGCCACTTCTGGCGGCAAGCCATCGAGTCGATTCGCAGCGATCCGGGCCGCATCGTGCGTCTGGCCGGCCTGAAATTGGCGCGGATGTGGAACCCGATTCCCAACGTCGAGACCTACCGTTCCTCCTCGGTGTGGCTGATTTCGGCGGGGTGGACGATTCCCATGTTCGTCCTGGCGGCGGTGGGTGTGGTGGTCGTGACCCTGCGGCGGGAATCCGGAGGCGTCCTTGCGGCGTTGCTTCTCCTGCTCCCGGCGATCTACTTTAGCGTTTTGCACAGCGTTTTCGTAGGCAGCGTGCGATATCGCATACCGGCTTTACCGATGTTGTCGATTCTTGCGGCTTTGGCGCTGGTGGGCGGGTATGATGGGTGGATGAAGCGGCGGCGCGCGGTCGCGTCGAACAACCTTGGTGCCTGACCGGCTGGAGAACTTACCCGGCACGCGCAACTGTCATGTCCGCTGAACCCCAACCCACGCCACGCAAACCCAGACGGCGACGCCTCTTGTGGGCTGCTGTCGTCGTCGTGTTTGCGTCGCTGATTACGTGGGGGACGCTGAGCTACCGACACTTCAGCGATCCGCAGCGCGTTCGCGTGCTGATCCAGGACCAGCTCGAGCGTCTGACGGGCGGACGGGTCCACATCGCCGAGGCGACGTTCTCGATGTTTGGCGGCGTCCGCCTGTCGGAAGTCCTGTTCACACCTGGCAGCGCCGCGCCGGACTCGGGCGATGCGCGGGTTCAGTGCAGGGAGGTCTGGCTGGGGCATGATCCGATCTCGGCGATGCTGGGCCGGTTCCGGCTTGAGTCCATCACCGCGATCGAACCGACCGTGTCCCTCGCCGTGGACGGCTTGTTGGGCGAATCGGACCTTCCCGCTCTCTTCGACCGCCGTCTAGGATCGGGCGATTCGACGACCACACGTCTGCCGACGCTCGAGCTCCGGGATGCACGCGTGCAGCTCCTTCGTCGCAGTGGCACAATTCCCCACCTCCTGGAAGAGCTGGTTCTCACGATCCGCGGGCGGCCCTCGTCGCGGGTGGATGATCTCTACGAGGTGGTATGGAAACAGCACGATGACGCCAGCCACGGGCACTTGCAGGTCAACACAAGGACCTTGCAGGTGCATGACGTCCGCGGCGGGCTTCCGTCCCTGTCCGTCGAAACGTTGTCGCAGCTCCTTGCTGTCGAGTCCGACCCCGCGACCGATTGGGTAGGCACCACGGGTGCCACGGGTCGAGTTCATGCTCGCGACTTTGATTTCGTCGTCGGTGCGGACAGCGGTGAATCCTGGCGAGCGACGTTGGAATTCCGCGACGGTTCCCTGTCCATCCCCAGCAGCGCCGAGGAGCGGGCATTGCCGGCGAGCGAGCGGTTTCTTCGTTTTGCGCGGGTCCGCGGGGAAATCGGTTTGACCGGCGAGGGCGCCGCTGTGCGACTGGAGGGCCTGCTGAACGGGAGTGAGTGTACCGTAACGGGCAGGGTTCACGACCTTTTCCGCCAACTTCGCGCGCTGGACGCGGTCCGCTTTTCCGTTGAATTCTCAGCCAAGAACCTCATGCTTCCCCGCCGCGACGAGGAGTCGCATCCCGACGAGGCTCGGTTGATTCGCGCGAGTCCCCAACTCGTCAAGTATTTCGACGACTACGATCCGCATGGCACAGTGGACATGGAACTGGCCGTCGCCCGGGACGTCGGCGAGAAGATCGAGCTGCGCCGTTTGGTCGTGGCCGCGCGAGGGGGTGATGCGTCGGCGAAGGTGTTTCCCTATCGCAGCGAGGCCTTGCGTGGTGAGGTCGAGGTCAAGCCCGACGGCGTCTGGATCCGCGACGTATGCGGCCGCCACGGGGACGGCGAAGTGTGCGTCAACGGCCATTTGGAGCGCCCCAGTCGCTGCGCCGCAGGGGAGCTGCACGTCCGCGGCTCACGGATCCGATTCGATGAAGACCTCCGGCAGGGTCTTTCCGAGGCCCACCGCAGGACGGTTCAGCCCTTCGATCTGGCGGGCCAAATCGGCGTGGAGGTTTTCCTGACCCGCGCGGAGTGCGACGGCGAGGCCCCCGCCCCCTGGAAATGGACCAGCATGGTGGGTCTGGAGGACGTGTCGGCGAAACACTCTGCTTACCCGTACCCGATCGAGGCTATCCACGGCACGCTCCGGGCCGAGAAAGATCGCGTGGAGTGGGCGGAGCTTCACGGTCGAGTGGGCGAGACGCCGGTCACGATGAGCGGTCGCGTGCTGTTCGATTCTACCTCGACCCCCAGAGCGCAGATCCAACTCACGGCACTCGATGCCGAGTTCAGCGACCCTCTGCTGGGCATGCTGGGGGGCGAGGCAGGCCGCGCGGCCGGCGCCTTCCATCCCCAAGGCCGGTTGGACTTGCACTTGGACCTGGACACCGACCCCACGGCTGCGACCGCCAAGACTCAAGCCCAGTTGACGCTCCGCGGTGTCACCATCCGGCACGACGAACTTCCCCTTACCGTGACGGGAATCGAAGGCCCCATCCGCCTGTCGCCCGAGAAAATCGAAATCGGATCGCTGTACGGACGGTTGGGCGGCGGTCGAGTGGAAGGGCAAGGGTGGATCGACCTCGCGACGGACAAGCCGGCGGCGAATCTCGATGTCCGTTGTGTTGGTCTCTTGATCGACGCCGAGATGCGGTCAGCCGCTCCGGCGGCGCTGGCCGATGCCCTAAACGACTGGCGGTTTCTGTCTCCGATCGACCTTGGGCTTCAGATTCGTTCGAACCCGACGAATGGCAACGCTCTGACGTACGAGGCGGTGGCGGAGCTTCGTGGTGCCTCCGTGCGTCAACGACAGTTGCCCAGTCCCTTGGAGGAGGTCTACGGAACACTCTCCTGGACCCCGGCGGGATTGCGCGGGACCAGTGTCCGCGCGCTGTACGGCGGTGCGTCGCTGCTGGCGGATTTTGAGGCCCATCACCGGGCCGACGGGGATGAAGCCTCGGCCGTGGTGCAGGCGACGAATCTGGTTCTTGACGAACGGCTCCGCGACGCTTTGCCGCCGAGCCTGCGCCGCGCTTGGGATTTGGCAAACCCCAACGGCCGAATCGACTTGCGGCTCCATGAATTGCACTACCAGCGGCGGACCGGCGAGGCGGCGCAATGGCGGGTCGACGGGCGAGTCGAGCTTCACGACGTTTCCCTGCCCGGCGTCGCCGAACTCGAAGGTCTCTCCGGAACCATCGTAGGGTCGGGGGCCTTGTCGGATTCCCTCGGCGGAGCGGCGCTATCGGGTTCGCTGCAGCTTCCGGCGGGCCGCGGTTACGGCCGCGAACTGACCGACGTGGAAGGAGAATGGTTCCTCGCCCGCGCCGAGAACGGAGCGGCTCGGTTGGGAATACGCAACGCCACGGGCCTCATTTACGACGGCGCCTTGCGCGGTGAAATCGAGTGGTTCCTAGACGGCGAACAGTCGGAATACCAAGCCACCGCGACCGTTCATGGCATGCAGGTCGGTCCGTGGCTCAGCGCCGGGCGCAGTGCCGCGGTTGCGCCCGATTCCCCGGGACCGGGCGAACCGCTCGGGGTGCGTGGGCTGGTCGACGCCCACCTGTACGTGTCCGGCCACGTCGGCGACCCGCTGTCCCGTCGCGGAGGCGGACGAGTCGAGATTCGCGAGGGGTACATCTACCGCCTGCCGATCCTGCTCGCCATTCTCAACGTTCTCCAAATCTCGACGCCCGGACAGGAGGCGCTCAGCGACGCCCAAGGCGAGTTCTTCGTGACGGGCAACCGCGTGTCGTTCGAAAGCCTGGAATTACGCGGGGGAGCGCTGGCACTCGTGGGGTCGGGCACGGTGTCGTTGCCCGATCAGGCCGTGGACTTGCGGCTCGTGCAGGTAGCGTCGTCGCCGTTGTCCCATGTGCCGCTGGTGGCCGACCTGCTCGAAGACGCAGCCCGGGAATTCGTCGAGCTGCATGTCACCGGCCCGCTCTCCCGACCCACGGTACGCGCCAGACCGTTTCGGGGTCTGACGGACGAACTGAAAAAGATTTTCCAGAAAAAGCCCAAGCGCGTCGTCCCGCCCGCCGGGCAGTAGGATCAGAACCGCGACCGTAAGGAAGCGGTGTTGATCGCCGCGCAGTCTTGGCGCTGGCACGTCGCCGGGCAGACGGTGAGTTACGCCGCGGCGGCCTTGGGCTGATACTTCTTGGCCAGTTCGACGAGCACGTCGAAATCGGCTGGAGAGGAGATGGCGATCTCGCTGAGGACCTTGCGATCCAATTCCACGGCCGCCGCCTGCAACCCGTAGATGAATCGGCTGTACGCGATGCCGCGCATGCGGCATGCAGCCGTTAAACGAGTGATCCACAAAGCGCGGAACGTGCGTTTGCGGCGCTTGCGGTCACGATAGGCGTTGACCCCGGCGCGAAGGACGGTTTCCTTAGCGAGCCGCCAACACTTGCCCGCGGCGCCGCGGAAGCCCTTGGCGCCCTTCATCACCCGCTTTTTCTTGCTGTGTCGAGCCGCTCCGTAGGTTGCTCGTCCCATGTTCCCGTAACTCCACTATCGCCTAGGTAGCGCTGCCCCTTGCGGGCGGCGTTGTCCGCGGGCTTCCGCCCGCGGCTCTGATCATGCCTTGCCGAGGACGGCGGATACGATCGCCTCCCGCACCCGCCCCCTTAAAACGCGCGTCCTCCGCAACGACCGCCTCCGGTTGCCGTTCTTGGTGCTCATCAGGTGCCCGCTGTTGCGCGGTTTGTACATCACCTTGCCGGTGGCCGTAATGCGAATCCGCTTTCGCAGCCCCTTGTGGGCCTTCCTTTTGACCGCACCCATTTTCGTCACTAACCTCCCCTTCGCCCAAGCGAAGACCGCGGAGTATAGCATCCCGCGGCGGGCACGCAATGGGGCAAATCTCGCCGCCAGGCGGGGTTTTTAGGGTGCCCCGGGGGGCGGAACCGAACAGCGGGATACGCCGAGGGATTTTTTCCTTGCCGCGGGCGGTCGGTCCGGGTACCGTTACGTTCGTGGTCCGTTAGGGAGGTCGATAGGTGCCCACGCTGCAATTCAAAGGCAAGTCGGTCATTGAGACCTACCACCACACCGTGCCCCATCCCCGCCTGGAGTTCGACGCCAAGCTGTCGCTGCTCCCCAAGGGCGAAAAGCCCGGCCTCGACGGCAATCTCATCATCGAAGGCGATAACCTCCTAGCCCTCAAGGCCCTCCTGCCCACCCACGCCGGGAAGGTCAAGTGCATCTACATCGACCCGCCCTACAACACCGGCGAGGAAGGCTGGGTCTACAACGACAACCTCACCCAGCCCCAGTTCAAGGAATGGACCGGCCGGACCGTCGGCAAAGAAGGCGAAGACGCCACTGGACCTGCATTGGGGCATGGGGGGCAATGATGGAAGCGCCGGAAAGCCGCGATCAGGCCTACTTGGAACTTATCTGCGGGGCCTTGCGCGTCTGCCTCAACTACAAGCCCGCGTTCGGGCACGGCAAGGGCGACGGTGTGTCCCTCGAACGGTTCCAACAGATTTACCGTGGGGACGAGTTCTATGCGTGGTTCGGTCTCGACTCCCCGTTGGTCTATGCGGCCCACAAAGCGGCTGGCGGCATGACCTCGGTGTACCGGCAGATCGGCCTGAGTTGCCAACTTGTGTTCCAGAACGTCTTGCAGGACACGCTGGGCCTCTCCGCCGCTGACGCGACGTGGTCATACAAGGTCAAAGCAAAGGGCGCGAAGGCCCGCACGCTCGCGCTCGACGGTCGGATTCCCTTGGAGAAGATCACGGCGAAACCCATCCGAAAGCGGGCAGAGGAGTGGCTAGCTGAGGCGACCGAGAGCGTTGGGTTGAAGGGCAGGAACGCAACCGGATTGCAGGGCTGCGTCTTCGAGGTCCGGCAAGGTTACAAGAGCAACGACGCCAAGCGCCAGAACGCCGACGTGTCCAACGCGGGCAACGCATTTGCCCACCGCTACCTGCCAGTCATGGTGCTCCTCTCGGTGCAGATTCCCGACAACTTGGCTGAGCGATACCAGCGGGCGCACTGGCTGATCCTTCGCGGAACCGTGAGCGGCACGCCAACCGATTCGACCTATGTATTTTGCCGAGACGTGCTGGGCTACGACCTCGTAGGGTTCTTCCGCCGCAACTCGGCGGCAATCAAGACCGAAACGCTGGCGGTATTCGAGGGGCTCCTGAGATGAACACCGACCTCTTCGGCCAGCCCCTGACCGACGGCAAGCCTGCAAACGGACTCGGACAGCGTGCCCACCTGACGTTCCGGGGCAACGTCGCGCTCGGGCGGCACGGCTGGCTTCGCCTCACGCCCGCGTATTCGCTCGCCCTTGTCCGCGAACTACTCGAGCGGTCCGGACCGGACGAGTTCGTCCTCGAGCCTTTCTCCGGCACCGGCACGACACCGCTGGCCTGCGCTTCGATGGGCATCCGCTGCCATGCGGTGGACATCAACCCGTTCCTCGTCTGGCTCGGCAACCTGAAACTGACGCGATTTGACGACGGCGCGGCCCGCGCCGTGAGGTCGGCAGCCGCCCGCATCGCCGACATGGCCCGCAACGTTGACGCCCAAGCGTGGAAGCCCGACCTGCACCAGATCGAGAAGTGGTGGGATGCCCCCACGCTGCAAACGCTGGCCGCCCTGTGCGATGCGATCCGCAACCCGACCCGCGAACGGGCCGACGGCGTCTCCGATCTGCTCCGCGTCGCGTTCTGCCGCGTAATGATCCAGAGCGCCAACGTTTCCTTCGCCCACCAGTCCATGTCCTTCAAGAAGAACGGCGACGATGCGGAACTGGTCGCCGAGACTCCAACGCGGACGGCCAACCGCATCGCCGATGCCTTCATGGCCGCTGCCAATGAAATCGCCGACAACATCGGCCTCGAGCCGCCCACTGCCGATTGCCGCGTGTTCCTGGGCGATTCGCGCGATCTCCCCTCCGTTCTCCCCGCCAGCGAACACCGGTACACCGGCGTCATCACGTCGCCGCCCTATCCCAACCGGATGAGTTACATCCGCGAGCTTCGTCCGTACATGTATTGGCTCGGTTATCTATCCGACGGCCGCGCCGCCGGAGAACTCGATTGGAAGGCCATCGGCGGCACCTGGGGATGTGCGACGAGCATGCTTAACACATGGACCCCCAACGGCCACGGCGAGATCCCGTTCCCTCATTTCGACCGCATCATCCACGACATCGGTCAGGGCCACGCCCTCCTGGGCCGCTACGTTCACAAGTATTTCGAGGACATCAAGGGCCACATGGTGGGCCTGCGCCAAGTGTTGGCGCCGGGCGCTCGTTGCCACTACATCGTGGGCAACTCCAAGTTCTACGACACGATGCTCCCGGTAGAGGGCATCTACGCCGCGCTGTTCGAGGATGCCGGGTTTGTGGATGTGAGCGTAGAGACGATTCGCAAACGCACGTCCAAGAAGGAACTGTATGAGTTTGTGGTTCACGCCCACATGCCCCAGAAGTCAGGCAGACTTTCGCGGAAGCACGCGGTCACGACCAACGGAGCGACATAGCGCGTGACGAACTCCGCGGCGAGGGGCGCGTCTATGGCGGGGGGTTGCACAAGATCGAGCCGAGCGAGCTAGGGCGCATCTCCGCAGCGCCGTTCGTCGATCGCTGGCCCGAGTTGGGCGAGAGCGTCCGACGGACCGAAACCGCAAGCCTTTTCGACTGACTATTTGCCCCGCCGAACCGCCGAACCGGCGAGGCGCGGCAGGAGCTGTTCATGTCGCCATCGCGTTCAAGGTTGCCGGAAGTTGAATCTGTCTATGTAATCCCGCCACACGGATCACCTCGAACTCCGGCCGAGGCCATCGCGTTCATCGAGAAGTTCGACGAATCCAAGCCGGGCACACCATTCACCCGCTACGAAGTCGGGGTGCGCTACAGCAACGGCGACGAGGTGCGCGGGCAATTCAACGACAAGTCAACGGCCGTGGCATTCCTTCGCAGCATCCGGTAGCTCGTCCGATTGCACCGTCAGCCGCGCGATTGGTTCCTGAAGCGTCGAACCCATCGCAGTCGTCCCCCATTCGTGAAAATGGGCTGGATGGCGTCACCAGCCCAGTTTCAGCGCTTCTCGTCGGTGTCGTCCCAGGACTCGGAGAGGGCGTCCACCCATTGCGTGCGGGTGACCCGGCCCTTTTCGTCGAATTCGACGAAAACGATGAGGTGCTGGTCGGGGCGTTCGTACATCCAGCGGTCGCCGAGCTTCTGGTCCGGTTCGCCGAGAATGGCTTCCACGTCGTCCTGCGTGTGAAGCTGGGTACGAATCTGGGTGTAGTTGCGGTAGACGACCCGGTCCGGGGCCGCACAACCCCACAGCGCGAACCCCATTGCGACACAGATCGACCGGCCGACGGTTTTCACGAGGGTCAGATTTTTTGAGGTCATGTCGTAAGTCCTTCCAGGAAGTTAACGTTGTCGTATGGCCGTCTCGCGGGCGGTTCCGAGCGTCCCACCGCGGTAGGCAATCACGCTTTCATCGGTCAGATGCTCGCCCACCGGCGAGTTGTAAGTTACGGCCAGGACGTACTTCTCACCCGGCGGGATTCGCGTCAGGTCCACCCCCAGGCGAAACTCGTACATCTGGGTGAGCTGGTTCCAATAGCGTCGCTGTTGGGCGGCGGTTTGGAGCTCCACGTCCCAGTGTTCGAGCCGTCGGCCCTTGTGGTCGGCGCTCGCCGGGATATGCTCGAAAAGCTCGATGCGGACCGTGCCCGCGATCATAAGACCGGGGTTGTCCATGACGTTGACGGCCTGGAGAAGGAGTTCGATGCCGTCCGGCGAGGAGTCCCGGTCGAAACTCTTGATCCGGGTGAAGGCCTCGACGATCTCGAGGCGGCTGGGCATCAGCAAGGCGATGGCCTCACGTTGGGACCCATCGCCGATGGACGTGGCTCGAGTCGTACATCCGCTGCCGAGCATCGTGGGAAGCGCCCACGACAGGGCAAGCAGCGCGAGGTTCTGCCGATTGCGTCTCACCAACATGAGCGGGTCTTTCTCCATGAACACGGCGCCAGTTCGGGCACTTTATGGCAACCCACCGGGCGCGGTCAACTTGTGCGGCAGCCGGTCGGGATGCCTGACCGCCCGATGGGTGGTGACCTTGGGCTTTGGATTTATGCTTGGGAACGCCGGATGCGCGACCTCCCGGCCGCTGCCCGAAAAGCCCTACCTGCTCGCGGTGCGCTATGACGCCGAGCCCCGCTGGTTGGCGGTCCCCGAGGACGATCGCGCCGCCGTGTTGCAGCGTGATCTTCGCGCCGTCGCCGAGTGGGGTTTCAATGCCGTAGCCGTTCGCCACGTCGAGGTAGGAGATGAACGCATGGTGCTCGACACGGCTCAGGAGGCCGGACTCCGCGCCGTGATCGCGTCGCGGAGCTTGGAACATTTTGTGGTTACCGGCGTGCCCTCGATGAGCACGGATTTCGTCGAGCGGGCGACGCGCGGAATCACCGCCCATCCGGCTTTCTACGCCGTCGGTCTGGACGAACCGCGCGGCGCGGCGGCGGGCCGCCGGCTCGACGACGTTCGGAGTCGCTTGCGGGACGGCGGCATCGACGTCCTTGTGGTGGGGGCGGGCGACAGGAGAAGCGACGATCGCCAATGCCTGGCCATCGTGGATGTTGCTTGTCTATGGAACGGTCCGCCCGGCGACGCCAAGAGGAGAATGCTCCAACAATTCCACGACCAACTCGAGTCCGGGCGCTGCGGCGGATTGATCGTGGATCGGTTCTTCCGACTGCCCGGCGATCCACCGGGATTGGAAAGGCCCGATTCGCCGCTGGTCCCGGCCCAACGAAGCGCGTTGGCGGAGTTGTTGGCCCGAGCCCAGAACTGGGGCCCGCGACTGCGCGGTTTAGCCCCGTCGCCCGGGGTTGTTTCGGCGGACGGCGGCGATGACCTCGCCGCCACCCTTTTCGGTGACAATCCGGTCCGCTACGCATTGGTGCGCAACGGCTCCGCCGATCGCTTCCTCCGCACGGAGTTTCCTCTTCGGCCTCCCAAGAACGAGAACGGGTGGGGTCGGGCCGTGGAGGTGCCGCCGTCCGGTGCTGTTCCCGCGGGGCGAGTGATCCTCGCCAAGAACGGGCAGCTTACTCTGCCCGTCGAACTCGCCCCCGGCGACGCGGTTCTCTACGAGGTCTTCCGAGGAATCCGATAAGGGGAGGACCCGGTACCGTCGCCCCTCGTGGGCGGCGCGGACTTCCGGACGGCAGGATTCCGGTCTACTATTCCAACGAACTCGACCGTCCGATAGGAAAAGGGAATCGAGGAGATGACCATGAGCGCAATCACGGATTTGTTGGGGTCCCAGGGCGAGTCCTTGCTCACCTACAAGTGCAAGGGAATCGACAAGTCGTTGTTGATCCTTCCCGGCCCGGACTTTGTCGATCGGGTGGTAGCCATGACCGATCGTTCGGTCGGCGTCCTTCGCAACCTGCAATCGATCCTCGGCCACGGGCGGCTCGGCGGCACCGGCTATCTTTCGATTCTCCCCGTCGATCAGGGCATCGAGCACAGCGCCGGGGCGTCGTTCGCGCCCAACCCGATCTACTTCGACCCCGAGAACGTCGTCAAGCTGGCCATCGAAGGCGAGTGCAACGCCGTGGCATCGACCCTCGGCGTGCTCGGCGCCGTGGCGCGAAAGTACGCCCACAAGATTCCCTTCATCCTCAAATTGAATCACAACGAGTTGCTGACCTATCCCAACAAGTACGATCAGATCATGTTCGGCAACGTGCGACAGGCCTCGGACATGGGCGCCGCGGCGGTTGGGGCGACGATCTACTTCGGCTCCGACGAATCGGCCCGGCAGATTCAGGAGGTGAGCGACGCCTTCTACGCCGCGCATCAGCTCGGCATGGCCACGATCTTGTGGTGCTATTTGCGGAACAGCGGGTTTAAGAAGGACGGCGTCGATTTTCACACCGCCGCGGACCTGACCAGTCAGGCGAATCACTTGGGCGTCACCATCCAAGCCGACATCATCAAACAGAAACAAGCGACCAACAACGCCGGATTCACGGCCATCAACTTCTCCAAGACCAGCAAACTGGTCTACGAAAAGTTGACCTCGGATCACCCCATCGAACTCACCCGTTATCAGGTGGTCGGCTGCTACATGGGCCGGTCGGGACTCATCAATTCCGGCGGTGAATCCTCCGGGGCCAACGACTTCGCCGACGCCGCCAAGACCGCGGTCATCAACAAACGCGCCGGCGGCATGGGCCTCATCTCCGGAAGAAAAGCCTTCCAACGTCCCCTGGCCGAAGGCGTCAAGCTCCTCAATATCATTCAGGACGTGTACGCGGATAAGACCATCACCGTGGCGTAGAATCAGAGCCGCGGCCGTGGGGGAGCGGTTTTCGAAAAGGCCCTAGGCTGGCACGTCCGCGGCGGGTAGAATCACAGGCATGACCGTTCGAGAAAAGCTCATTCAGGAACTCACGACACTACCCGACGCTCTCGTGGTTGAGCTTCTTGAACACGCCTGCGCCCTGCGTGGAAAGAACGGGCGGGGCTCCTGTGAAACCGCCATCGCCAGCGAGCCGGCCCTCGCCCGCGACTGGCTTCGACCCGAGGAAGACGAAGCGTGGAAGGATCTGTAAAAGGCGATGTGGTCGTCGTTCCGTTTCCATTCCCCGATTTATCTGCGGTCAAGCGACGTCCAGCGCCGGTCATCGCCGCACTTCCCGGCGACGACTTGATCCTCTGTCAGATCACGAGCTACCTCTGTTGATCCCCGTGTACGACAAGAAAGTGAGCGATGCCTACGTCCAAAAAATCAAATGGCTCCTCGGTAAGAAGTAAACGGGTGGATGGACCGTTTGACCCGGGTGTCTTGCGCCGAGCGCGGGCGATCGTCGGGGACTATCGGATCATTCTCGAACCCGACGAGAAGTTGGGCTACATCGGCTCGTCGATCGAGTTGCCCACGGTGTTCGCCGACGGAAAGTCGCCGGACGCCTGCGTGAAGGCGACGCGCGAGGCGCTGGCCGTGGCTGTGGCGACGATGCTCGAAACGGGCAAAAGGCCGCCGGTGTCGCGGAGTCAGCGGACCCAACAAGTCAACGTGCGCCTCACGCCGGATGAAAGGCTGGCCCTCGAAGAGGCTGCCGGCGGGCTGGGATTCAAGGGCGTCTCCGACTTTGTCCGCGCCGCGGCGCTCGATCGAACGCATCTACGGCCCACCGGTTAGACGCCCACGATTGGACCGCTCCCGCCACGTCGCTTGTCTGCCTTGAAAGCGCCGCCGGCGCGAACCGCCGCATTTCCCGTGCCGCGGGGCCGTGTCGTTTGCACGTCGCTCCCTCCGGGCTATAATGCGCGCGGACGAATGCAAACGGACGATCCTTCATGCTCACGGGCAACCTGATCGCGGCCGGCGACGTGTTGGGCGGGATGCGCGTTTTTCTTGAGCGCGTGTTCGACCGGCCTTGGGTGGCGCTGGTCGAGCTGCTGCTCATCGGGGTCGTCGTGTACTCGGCCCTGCGGGCGTTGCAGGGCACGCGCGGGGCGCGGTTGGTGCGGGCCGTGCTCATCATTCTCGCCGTCAGTTTCGCCGTCGTGCGCCTGATCGCCGAGCGTTTCGAGCTCGACCGCATTAACGCTTTGTATCCCTATTTTATTCTCGCCGTCTTTCTGGTTTCGCTGGTGGCCTTCCAAAGCGAGTTGCGGCGTTTGCTCCTGAAAGTCGGCGAGGGGGCGTGGATGCAGCGCTGGATTCAGACGCCCGAGGAAGTGATCGAGCCGTTGGTCACGGCCGTCGATCGCATGTCCCGAAAGAAAATCGGGGCTCTGATCGCCCTCGAACGCAGCGCAGAGTCCAGCGCCATCGTCGAATCCGGCGTGCCCCTGGACGCCGCCGTGACTGCCGAACTGTTAGAGACGATCTTCTGGCCGGGAAGCGCCTTGCACGATCTGGGCGTGCTCATCAGCCGCGGGCGAATCCGCGCCGCGGGCTGCCAATTCCCTTTGATCGAATCGGCCGACGTTGATCGATCGCTGGGCAGCCGCCATCGGGCCGCGATCGGCATGAGCCAGGAGGCCGACGCCGTCGTCGTCGTGGTCAGCGAGGAGACGGGCACCGTCTCAGTAGCCACGCACGGCCGTCTGCAACGCGGACTCACTGCGGAGTCGCTGCAAGAGATCCTCATGCGCGAACTCGGACTCTCCGCGCCAAACGCCAAGTCCCGTTGGAGAGGCGTACGCTCGGTCACGGCTCCCTGGAGAAGGCGACAGTGATCGAGCAGGCGCGATTACTCTTGCTGACCGCCGTCCTGTCGGTCTTGATATGGGTGGCCGCCGATAGCCTGGTCACGGAGGTCGGGGCGATCGGTGTGTCGTTCAAGGTCGTGCCGCCCAGCAACACGCTGGTGCAAATCAACTCGCCCGTGGACCGTTTCGAGGTGCAGGTGTCCGGTCCGCGGCGCACCGTCGAGGCCGTCCAGGCTCACGGAACCTACACCGTTCGCCTCACCCTGGAGGACCGTCCCATCGGCGAAAGCGCCATCCCCCTCGATCGACACCGTCTCAAACGCGAAATGGCCGAGCAGTGGAGCGATTTTCGTAAGCTCAGCGTCGTTGATATCCAGCCCGCAAGCCTGCCGGTGTTCGTCGATCATCTCGTCAACATGGACGTCGAGATCGTCGCCAAGCGCCTCACCATGTCCTACGAGGTCGAACCGCAACTGCAGCGCTCCACGGCGTCCCTGCGCCTCCGCGAGAGCACCCTGCAAACGCTGCCTCCGGGGCAACCGTTGCAAATTGAGA
>CAZYEX010000103.1:0-1736 GCA_964646605.1 uncultured Phycisphaera sp.
CCACCTCCTCCGACTGAGCGTACTGCTCCGCCAACTCCGGCCACGCGTATGGCTCCACCTCCTCAGACTGAGCGTATTGCTCCACCTCCTCCGGCTACGCGTGCTGCTCCGCCTCCGCCACCGGCGGGAGCCCGACCCGCGCCCAAGGCAGGCGAAGAAGGGAAACAGTAATAGCGCCGCCGGTTTGTCAACGCGGAACACGTCGGTTCGGTCCGCTAAGGAATTCTCGCGAAATCAATCGCAGGACGCGGTTCAATGGATGTCCGAGTCGGGTCAACTTTGTCATTTTGCCATATTTTCCGTATGTCCGCTCCTCACCCCATTGCGTCGAGAATAGCGACCGCAAAAATTTTGCGCTAGGACGGAATCCTCAGCGATGTCGGCGATGCCTTCAACTTCGACCAATCCGGGTCACGCGCGAAACTACGTTCAGTGCCAGGAACAGACATCCAGCCCGTAGTTGGACGGCAGGATTTCTGCCTGTATGACCTCTGGTAAGTATGCTAGTTTTCAGTCGCAACGAGGTGGTTATTCATCGAACTGATTGATGGGTAGGTCATGTTACGTGCAGCAAAAACATTTGGTTCGTTCGTCGCGGCAGTCCTGGGGTGTCTTAGCAGCCTGATCGAACCTGCGGTCGCCCAGAATTATCCGTCGCAACCCATCAAGATCATCGTCGCCACGCCGCCCGGCGGTATCGCCGATCTGGTTGGCCGGACCTTTGCGCAAAAGTTGAGCGAAGATGGTAAGGCCGCTCTAGTCGAGAACCGCACCGGAGCGGGCGGCGCGCTAGCCGCGGAGGCGGCTGCCAAGGCTGCACCCGACGGTTACACTCTGTTCGTCAGCATGCACCAGACCAACGCCATCCTACCGCACCTGGTCAGCAAGCTTTCGTACGATCCGCTCAAGGACTTCGTGCCGATCCTCAATGCCACCGCGTCGTCAAACATACTGGTCGTCCATCCATCGGTTCCCGCCACGACCATGAAGGAATTGGTGGCCTATGCCAAAGCCAATCCCGGCAAGCTGACCTACGCCTCACAGGGCAACGGCAGCTCCGGCCATGTGGTCGGCGAGCAGTTCAAGCGTCTCGCCGGCGTGGAGATTACCCACGTACCCTATCGCGGCGCCGCGCCGGCGATTCAGGACCTCGTTGCCGGACACGTCTCGATGATGTTCGATATCGTGCCGCTGGCGCGCACGCAGATCGCGGGCGGCAAGGTGCGTGCGCTCGCGGTCGCCTCGCTGCAACGGCTCGCGGCGGTGCCCGACGTGCCGACTATGGCGGAAGCCGGGTTCCCCCAGATTGAGGGCGGACCTTGGTTCGGCTTCGTGGCGCCGACCGGGACGCCGCATGCCATCATCGATTGGCTCAACGCCGAGGGACGAAAGGCGTTTTCGGCGCCGGACGTGCGTGACCGCTTTCTCGCACAGGGCATCGCCTTGCCGCTCGGCACACCGGAGCAGTATCGCGCCTTTATCGAGGCCGAACACAAACGCTGGGGCGAGATCATCCGTAGCGCGGGCATTCGCCTAGAGTAGAGGGTTCTTTGAAACCTTAGGTCAGTGCTGCTCGTTCGCGAGCATCGAATAACACAACCAATTCCCGGAAGGACATCATGGATCAGAGAACACGACCCGCACCGCGCCTTGCCCCCCTTCCGCCGGAGCATACGCCGGAACTGAAGGAGCAATTCGACGCCGCCCAAAAGCGTATGGGATTTGTCCCCAACAGC
>CAZYEX010000104.1:0-19312 GCA_964646605.1 uncultured Phycisphaera sp.
CCGCTGCCAGAAGCAGGTCCATCGAATCGGCCAGCGAACTCCGTGTCACGCCGCTGACATACCGCGCTTCGAACGATGGCGCAAATCCCCTATTTTAACATTCTCGATGGCCGAGAATTGCAGACGGCTGAAGAGTTACCACGGAAACAGGTTCATTCTGAGGATGGTCTTCCGGTTGATCCCCGCCGACTGTCTGACGAAAGTTGACCTAGACGCAAACGAGAGTCGTCGCGTGGCGATTCGGGAAGTAAGTCGCGTCGTCGAAGCGACGATCACCAAGTTCAATGAACTGTTTGACAACGCGTATCCCGCCAACCTGTTCAAGAACCTGACGCGACGCAGGCAGCTCGAATTGGCGGTGGTGTCAGCGCTCGCCGAGTGTCCTGCGACGCTTTTTCCCGAGGCCGAGTTGGATGGGTGACGGGGGTGGCATAGCTTCTCGCCGGTTGCCACTGGCACCTTGCTGCCAGTGCTGTTCCTTGTTCACACCGTGTGGGACGTTTTACCTGGGCGCGGGGGGGGCTGGATCAGGATTTGCAGAGAATATAGTGCCATCGGCACGGCACTAATTGAGCCGCGGGTTTCCAACCCGGGGTTACGGCGACGTGAAGGGAATCTCACCCCCTCTCCCCCGGCGACTTTGTCGCCGGGGGAGAGGGGGGTTGGGGGGTGGTGGGGGCGACTGTGACCCCCCAGTGAACTGGGGGGCTAAGTTCGTGCGTCCCTGACGGGACGAATGCCGCCCACGAGGGGCGATGGGCAGGGGGACATTCTACGTTTTCTCGCGGGCGGGGTTGGTTGGACTTTTGCAGGAAGCGCAGTGCCATCGGCACGGCACGGATTTAGCCCCGGGTTTTCAACCCGGGGTCACGGTGAGGCGAGCGTCATTTCCCCCCCTCCCCCCGCGACTTTGTCGCCGGGGGAGGGGGGGGTTGGGGGGTGGTGGGGGCGACGGTGACCCCCCAGTGAACTGGGGGGCTAAGTTCGTGCGTCCCTACGGGACGAACGCCGCCCACTAGGGGCGACGCTACAGCGCGGCGTACATGGGGGTTGGCGCTGCGTCGTGGTCGTGTCGCTCCCGCTCCACGCTCGGATAGACCCGTCGCTTGCCCTTGACGCTTCGCGTAAAGGGGAACCGCTCCGGGTTCGGATCGCATCGGGGATCGTGTCGGTTGTGCTTCACGCTCGGATGGGTGTCGCTCCTCCGGGGGTGGCGTCCGCCTTGGGCGGGCTTGACCCCCGGCTATTTTCGCGGACCCCGTCGGGGTCAATCACTTGGCACTGGCAGCAAGCTGCCAGTGGCACCCGGCGTGGTCGGTCGCCTCGTCGGAGCGACGCTACCGCGCGGCGTACGCGGGGGTTGGCGCTCCGTGGGGGTCGTGTCGCTTCCGCTCCACGCTCGGATAGACCCGTCGCTTGCCCTTGACGCTTCGCGTAAAGGGGAACCGCTCCGGGTTCGGATCGCATCGGGGGTCGTGTCGGTTGTGCTTCACGCTCGGGTGGGTGTCGTTGATGTGGCACCGATGACCCTCACCCCCGGCCCCTCTCCCTGGGAGGGAGAGGGGGGTCATGGGGGTGTCGCTCATCCGTGGGTGGCGTCTGCCTTCGGCGGACTTACCCACGGCTACGGTAGACGACCCTTTCAGGGTCGGACGGAATTGCGGGCTGAAAGCCTGCCCTACAGTAGCCGGTGGCAAGCGAAGCGCCGCCACCGGATAGGATCGATCCCCGAACACCACACGACGCTGTGAGGGTCGAAGACCGTCCCCCGGGGTTTATGCGACCCTTTCAGGGTCGGATGGATGGTGGGGTGTCGGTGATCCGTGGGCGGCGCTGCGCTCTGCCCACGGCTACTGTAGACGACCCCTTTGGGGTCGAATGAATGGTTGCGCGTGCCGATTACGATTCCGTGGGCGGCGCTGCGCTCTGCCCACGGCTATTATCTGTCAGCCTTTCAGGCTGAGTCGCATGCCGGGACCCTCGTTTGGATCGGCGTGTTGCCGGCTGAAAGCCTGCCCTAAAGTAGCCGGTGGCAAACGCAGCGCCGCCACCGGAATCAGGCGCGCAAGGAAATCACAACCCTGTAAGGGTTGCATAACCGGCGGCGCCTTGTGCGACCGTTTCAGGGTCGAATGAATCAATGATCGGTGTATCCGTGGGCGGCGCTACGGGTCCGCTTCCTGACCCTTGATGCTGACGCATAAAGGGTGGGCGGGGCTCGGAATTGTCGCGTCGCTTCCGCTCCACGCTCGGATAGACCCGTCGCTTGCGCTCCGGGCTCGGATGGACCCGTCGCTCGCGCTCCACGCCCGGATAGACCCGTCGCTCGCCCTTGACGCTCCGCGTAAAGGGGATCCGCTCCGGGCTCTGGTTGCATCGGGGGAAGTCGATCAAGAAAAACTTCCGGGATCGAAGCTGGGCTCCGATCCCGGAAGTCCGCCACGGCTAAGGAAGCCGCATGTCGGTAATCCCAGGGCGCGTTCCTCGCCCCGGTCTTTTTCTAGATGGGGTTGCTCGTCGCGGGCAATCCAAGACCGCCCCCTTTCTACCGGAGGCAGCGGCCCGTGTCAAAACGAGGGACGAGGCGAAACGTATCGTGAAATCCATGTAACCCATTGTCCTGCAATAACTTATGTCGCATGGCGTTGGTGGGTATTTGCCGTTCGGGGTTGCCGCCGAGGTTCCGCGGAAGCGGTCGGAGGCGGCGTTGGACATCGGTCCCACATTGGGCGAGGCCTGTAGTTGACGACGGCGGAGAAGCCGCTAGACTGGGCCGTTTCGTCGGCGTTTGGTCGATGGGGTTGGGTTTGGACTTTATGGCAACGACGAAGCTACGAACATACGTCGCCCGGCAAGGGCAGGTCGAGCAGAAGTGGTTCCACGTGGACGCGTGCAACGAGGTGCTCGGACGCCTGGCCGTGCGGATCGCCACCATTTTGATGGGCAAGCACAAGCCCACCTACACGCCCCATGTGGACACGGGCGATTTCGTGGTGGTGACCAACGCGGAGAAGATCAAGCTGACCGGCAAGAAGGCGGACACCATGATGTATCCGCGGTATTCCTACTATCCGGGCGGGTACAAAGAGATTCCGTATCGCCGCGTGTTGAAGGATCGCCCGGAGTTTATTCTGGAGTCGGCCGTGCGGAGGATGCTGCCCAAGAACGCGTTGGGGCGGCATATGCTGGCCAAGCTCAAGGTTTACGCGGGCGGGGTCCATCCGCATTCGGCGCAGCGTCCGCTGCCGCTTTCCGTTTAGCCTAGACGCCAAGGAGACGTACGCCGATGAGTGACACGGTTGCCCCTGTAATCCCGCCCGCCGCACCCACGTCCGCCCCGCCGGTGGAGCCCGCGCCAGAGGCGATCCAGGTATCCATTCCCGCGACGGCCAACGCCAAGAATCCGTACTTTTGGGGCACGGGACGACGCAAGACGGCCGTCGCCCGGGTTCGCATCAAGCCGGGTTCGGGGGTCTTTCTGGTCAACAAGCGCGACCTGGACGACTTCTTTCGCGTGGACGTAGGTCGGCAAACGGCGCGAAAACCTCTGCAAGTGACCGAGACCACCAAGACGGTCGACGTATTCGTGAACGTGTGCGGGGGGGGGATCACGGGTCAAGCCGGGGCGGTGGCGCTAGGCCTGTCCCGGGCGCTCCTCAAGGCCAACACGGAGCTGGAACCCAAGCTGAGAGCCTTCGATCTGCTCACCCGTGACGCCCGCAAGGTCGAACGCAAGAAGTACGGGCAATCCGGGGCCCGCAAACGATTCCAGTATTCCAAGCGGTAGTCGCAGGCGGACGTGCCATCGGCGTGGCATTCATTCGGTCACGCGGGCACGCCCTGACGAGGCCGGGTCAGTCCGTCATCGCCGTTTCCCAGTCACGTAGGAACACGGCCAGGTCGAAGAGGTCCACGTCGGCATCTCCGTCGGCGTCGGACACGACGAAAGGGTTGTTGCCCGGCGGGCTCGAGGCCGGACAGAACTGGACCGCGGAAACGCCCTTCTCGTGCCAGGTCAGGCAGTACGAGGTCGCGGGATCGGGCGGTACCAACGGTGGGGGTCCACAAAGCCCGAATAGCCAATCGCCCAGCTCGACGGGCGCGGAGAACCCCGCGACGCACGAGGCCATTCCATTGCACGGCGGCGGCTGGGCTGTCACGCCCGGTCCGGAAAGGCACTGCCCGATGCCGCGGATGATGCTTTCCGGGACGCAGCATTCCAACTGTGCGAGGACGGCTTCGGATTGTTCCACCTTCGGCACCGGTTGATATACCTTCTTGAACACCGCGACATCGGAGGAGTCCAGATCCCCGTCACCGTCATCGTCGTAGACAGAGAAAAGGCTGACGCTCGCTTGAGGTTGGGCCACACATTCCCGCTTGACCGTCGCGGCCGGGTCGATCCAGGAGCTGCAATAGGCGCGAAACGGCGGAGGCGGTACGGCGCGTTTCTCGTCGCAAAGTGCATCGACGAGGGCGGTGTCGGCACCGAATCCGAGAACGCAGGTCGCCGCCGCGGGACAAGTCGCGGGTTGGTCGAGGTTGCCCGGTCCCGAAACGCAATCGTCGATCCGCGCCAGGTCGGATTCCTCGGTACAGCAACGGACGGAGATCAACTGGGCGCGGACTGCGGACACTGCCACCGAAGCGAACATCGTTGCGAGAAGCATACACCGGAGATTCTTGGTCATGGGTCGTGTTCCTATGGATAAATGAGAGAATCCGTCGTCGAATACCTTCCCGGTGCGCCGCCAAATGCATCCTGACCTGGATATGGATTCGGGTTCGGCGAGAGATGCGGGGTGTCGCCGTGAATGCGGTTTTTTCCGAGCGGAGGCGTATCGGACCAATTGTCTCGCATCACGGTGTAGATGTTGTCGTGATCGACCCCAACGGCCGGGATGCGCTCGAAGGCTACATGACCGTCGGCGTACAGCGCGTTCTGTCCTTCTCCGTTGCCCGTTCCACCGTGGTTGACGGAGTTGAACGGCCGCCAATAGCGCGGCGGATCATCGAGGTCGACGGGGTCCCCGTTCGGACCGGCCTTTTGGATGTCCGGGCCGTGAGTCTCCAAATAGAATGGCCCTTTGTCGGCGGCGACGATCTGACGGTGGTCCATCCACTTGCGGGGTCCGGTGCCGGGGGGTCCGAAAGGAACTTGATACCCGTAACTGATGTTGCGATACCCCGCGAAGTCGTAATAGAGGTCGAGCTGCTCGGTGGGGTCGGAGAAGTCATCGGCGTTGCTGGGGCAGATAAACTGCCGGACGGACACATCTCCGGAACGGACGAGCAGCCAATAGGCCCGCGTCGTGGAAGCGGCCGTGCTCCCACCGTCAGGAAAACCCTCTGTCGCGGACGTGGTCTCCCACTCACGGTCATGACCGACCTCGCCGGGGTCGGACGGGGGGTTATGAATTCCCTCTCCAGCCAGGTAATCGATCCCACCGTTGTCGATGTTCGCCAGTCTGAAAGCCGGGACCATCCAACTCTCCTTGTTGGCGGCGGCGTAGACCTTGGCCGACGCCCCGATGCCCGTGAGGCTCACCCCGCAGACCGAGCGTTTGCCCAGCTCTCGGACCCGCGACGCCGCGGGAACTCCCACGCCGAGCAACAGGGCGAGGGTGGCGACGACGATGAGCAGGTCGATCATCGAAAATGCCGTCAGGCGTACGCGCATCGGAGGACTCATTGGGCAAGGCCGCGATCGGGAAGACCAACGGTAACGACCGTCAGGATTCCAAACAGGATGGCGTTTGTGGTTCGTGTCATGGGTCGTGGTCCTACGGGTAGATCAGCGAGTCTGTGGACGAATACCTTCCCGGTCCCTGGCCGAACGCGTTCTGTCCGGGGTAGGGATTCGGGACCGGCGCGGTATGCGGGGTGTCGCCGTGAGTTCGATTGTACGGATAGAACTGGCCCCACTCGTCCCTCATGACGGTGTAGACATTGTCGAAGTCGAGTCCCACGGCGGGGATTCGTTGGAACGCGACGTGACCGTCGGCGTACAACGCGTTTTGCCCTTCTCCGTAGCGCGTCCCGCCGTGGTTGAAGGAGTTGAAGGGCCGCCAATAGCGCGGCGGATCATCGACGTTGACGGGGGTTCCGTTCTCGCCGGAGTTTTGGAAGTCGGGGCGGTAGCTCTCCAAATAAAACGGACCCTTATCGGCGGCGAGGATCTGACGGTGGTCCATCCCTTCGCGCGGTCTCGTATCGCTGGGGCCGAAGGGAACTCGATAACCGTAGCCGATGTTGCGATACCCGGTGAAGTCGTAGTAGAGATCGATCTGTTCGGTCGGATCGGAGAAGTCGTCGAAGTTGCTGGGGCAGATGAACTGCTGAACGGGCACGTCGCCGGAACGAACGAGCATCCAGTAGGCCCGTGTGGTGGACAGGGCCGTGCTTCCGCCGTTTGGAGAAACCGGCGTCGCTGACGTTGTTTCCCACTCACGGTCATAACCGACCTCACCCGGTTCGAAGGGCGGTACATGAAGCGTCACCCCGGCGACATAGTCGATCCCGTCGTTGTCGATGAGAGACTCCTTGAACGCGGGGACCATCCACTTCTCCTTGTTGGCGGCGGCGTAGACCTTGGCCGATGCCGCGATGCCCATGAGGTTCACTCCACAGGTCGAGCGTTTGCCCAGCTCTCGGACCCGCGAAGTAGCCGGGACGCCGACGCCGAGCAGCAAGGCAACCGTGGCAACTACGATGAGCAGGTCCAACAACGAGAATGCCTTAAGGCGAGCGCGCATGGGAGGACTCCTGTGACTGGGGCGCGAGGCGTCGAAAGTGCGGTTTGAATAAGGATGATGATTACGACTACCAGCCTGTCATCGACGCCCAGCCAGTCGACTCATTCTAGGGTTTTCGGCCCCGGCGGGTCAAGGGAAAATGGTGGAATCGCAAGGGGCGGCCCGCCCGGCGGTGCGGAAAGCGGGCTTGACGCAGGGCTGGTTGTGCCGTAAGTAGGAGTGGCAAGTCCCCAAGGGGTGGACGTTCGACCCAAGCTGGATGTGCATTCTATGGCCGCTGCGGAGATTTCGTCTCGTTCCCACCCCGGTTCCGCGATTCTCGAAGCGCTGGCCTTTGACGACGTGCTGATCGTGCCGCGGCGGTCGGGGGTGCTGCCCGATCAGATCGACGTGGGCACGTCGCTGACCCGAGCGGTGCGGTTGAACATCCCGCTGGTCTCGGCGGCGATGGATACGGTGACCGAGTCGCGCTTGGCGATCGCCCTGGCCCAGGAGGGGGGCATGGGGATCATCCACAAGAACCTGTCCGTCGAAGCGCAGAGCCGAGAGGTCCACAAGGTCAAACGTTCGGAGAGCGGGGTGATCCTGGACCCGGTGACGCTGAGTCCCGAGGCCCCGGTGTCGCGGGCCAAGGAAGTCATGTCGCTGCACAACATCTCCGGCGTGCCCATCGTCGAGGAGGGCGGAAAGCTGGTGGGGATCATCACCAGCCGGGACATGAAGTTTCTGGACCGCGACGAACTGAAAATCCGAGACGTGATGACCTCGCGGAACCTGGTGACGGGTCCGCCGGATACGACGCTTGAGGACGCGGCCAAGATTCTCAACCGGGCCAAGGTCGAAAAACTTTTGCTGGTCGATAAAACCCACCGTTTGGCCGGTCTGATCTCCATGCGCGACATCGAACGCAGTCGGCACTATCCGGGCAGTTGCAAAGACGCTCGCGGCCGTTTGCGGGTCGGCGCCGCGGTCGGGGTTCACGACTACGAGCGCGTCGAGGCGTTGATTGCCAGCGACGTGGACGTGATCGTGGTGGACACCGCTCACGGCCACAGCGACAACGTCATCGAGACGGTCCGCGAGTTGCGGCGTCGCCACAATATCCAGATCATCGCGGGGAATATCGCCACGGGCGAAGCGGCGCGGGACCTCATCGACGCGGGAGCGGACGCGGTGAAGGTGGGCATCGGGCCGGGGAGCATCTGCACGACGCGGGTGGTGTCGGGCGTGGGCGTGCCGCAACTGACGGCCATTATGAACGTCGCCCAGGTTGCCGGTCCGGCGGGGATTCCGGTGGTGGCGGACGGAGGGATTCGTAACTCCGGGGATATCACCAAGGCCCTGGCGGCGGGCGCCCACAGCGTGATGCTCGGCTCCCTTTTCGCGGGTCTGGAGGAGGCCCCCGGCGAAACCGTCACGTGGAAGGGTCGGCGGTTCAAGGAATATCGCGGGATGGGGTCGCTGGGGGCGATGGTCAAAGGGTCGGCCGATCGGTATGGTCAGTCGGCGGCGGCGGGGCGGGGTAAGCTAGTGCCCGAGGGAGTTGAGGGGCGGGTACCGTTCCGTGGGCCGTTGGCCGATTTTGTATATCAGTTGGTGGGCGGACTGCGGGCGGGGATGGGATACTCCGGGGCCGCGAACACCGAGGAGCTTCGCACCCACGCCCGCTTCGTTCGGATCACGACGGCCGGGGTGGTCGAGTCGCACCCTCACGACGTGGACATCACAAAGGAGTCGCCGAACTATGCTTTCGAATACCGCGCGGAATAACGGCAAAGGCGAGCCGCGGGTTTCAGCCCGCGCGGTGCTCGTCTTGGCCGCGGGCACTTGGCTGCTCTTGCCCGGTTGCCAACTCATGGTCCGTCCATTCCACGACGAGTTCGTGGTTCACCCCGTGTCGAGCACGACGGCCTCGGTGGACGGCATCCGCGCTGCGGACACGCATCCGGTGATTCGGGAGCGGGGGCACGCGCAGACGCTTCGCCGATCCGAGGACGGAACCGTGACTCACGGTCCGCTCTATTTCGAGGACCCGTACGAGGGAACGGGCAGTGATGACGGTCAGTTCGCGTGGACGGGAGAGGATTACTTTCAGATTCCGTATTGGCGGGCGCGGTTTCTGCTGAATGCGATTGCTTTTCCGGTCAGCGCCGTGGTCACACCGCCGTGGACGGTCATGGAAAGCGACGGGCGGTTGAGTCGTCGGGCGTGGGGTGAGGATCATGACGCCCAGCGGTGCGTCGATCGGCCCGTGAAAAACACATCCGAGGATGCGACCGTGGGCGAATCGCCTTCGGCGGGAGGATGACGGCGACGACCCAAGGGCGATCGGCTGTGTGCCGCTGTCCCGCCTGCGGACAGCGTTTCGAGGGGCCGGGGACGGCGCGCTGTCCGCTGTGCAACTTCGAGATCGGGGACGATCGTGTCACCGGCGCCGACGCGACGCCCTACGCCGCTGCCTTTGCCGCGGGGGAACCGGGCTGGTGGGCGATGTGCCGCTGGGTCTGGACGGCGAGCACCGAGCGCCTCAAGCACCTGGCGTTGATGCGCTCGTCGGCCGCCGCACGTCGATTCGCATGGCACACCTGTCTGCTGCTTTCCCTGGGGCTCGCGGTTTTTCAAGGCACGCGCGTCGGTTGGAAGTGGGTTGGGGTCGCCGGTGAGGCTGCGGCCGCGCTTCGACCGGTCGGTCGCGGATGGTTGCCGATCGGCTCGTCCGTCGGCGGCGACCCGGACCTTTGGTGGAACCCGGCTCAAGCGGTCATCGGTGCGGTGGCGGCGGGAGTGACCGGGCTGGCTATGTTCTGGCTTGTCCGTCTTCTGCTTTCCACGGGGATCGGGCTGTCCCACAAATCCCAGTTCCGGGGTGAACAACGGATGAGCGCGGCGCTTTTGTATGGCTCGGCCTGGGCTCTGCCCGCGCTCCTGGCCGCCGCGGTCTGTTTGCTGCGTCCGTTGGCGCTGGTGGGAGAGGCTTTGCGTTGGACGTGGACACCGTCGGATGCGACGGTCGCAGCCGGAGCGCAGCTCCTTTTCGCCGTGTCCGCCACGATCACCTGGATTTGGCTGATTCGCCTCGGGGCGATGGCGCCGTCGGAGACCCGCATCCGGGTGACTGCGTTCTTTCTCATCGGGGCCCCATTGATCATTGCGGGCGTCGCGGCCGGTTGGTCATGGGCCTTGGAGCGGACGTACCACCATCTATGGGTTCATCTGCGTTTGGGGGCATAGCGGAGGACGAATGGGCGTTTCGACGGTGGTGATTCTGGATTTCGGCGGTCAGTATGCACAGCTCATCGCCCGGCGGGTGCGGGAAAATCACGTTCACAGCGTCATCCTTCCGGCACAGGCAACCCTGGCGGATCTTCGTTCGCACAACGCGGTGGGGATGATCCTGTCCGGCGGACCGGCCAGCGTCTACTCCGCGGATTCACCGCAGTGCCGCGCCGAGGTCTTGGAATCCGGGCTGCCCGTCTTGGGAATCTGCTATGGGATGCAACTGGCCTGCCGGATGCTGGGCGGAGAGGTTCGCGCCGGGGCGGCGCGGGAGTTCGGGCGGACGCATCTGCAAGTGACAGGGTCGGACACTCTTCTCGCCCATGTGCCCGCGGAAACGTCGGTGTGGATGAGTCATGGAGACGTGGTCCACGAGATTTCCGGGGATTTTCTGCCCCTCGCCCGCACCGCGAACTGCGCTTTCGCGGCCGTGAAACATCGCCACAAACCGGTGTACGGCGTGCAGTTCCACCCCGAAGTGACCCATACTCCCTGCGGCGGACAGATCATCCGTAATTTTCTCTATGAGGTCTGTGGATGTGCCGGGGATTGGCAGGTTGGCAACGTCATCCGCGACAGCGTGGAGTCCATCCGCTGCAAGGTCGGCGAGAAGGACCGCGTCATCTGTGGACTTTCCGGGGGAGTGGACAGCAGCGTCACCGCGGCGCTGGTTCACGAGGCCGTGGGCGACCGCCTCTCCTGCATTTTCGTGGACAACGGGCTGATGCGCAGCGGGGAGGTGGATCTGGTGGAGTCCACCTTCCGCCGCCATTTCAAGATCGACCTGCACGTGGTGGACGCCGCCGAGCGCTTTCTCACGAGGCTCGCCGGCGTCGAGGACCCGCAGGAAAAACGGCGGATCATCGGGCACGAGTTCATCGACGTCTTCAAGGACCACACTCGACAATTCAGCGATGCCAGGTTTCTGGCACAAGGAACCACGTATCCGGACGTGATCGAGTCGGGGCACAGCGTGGGCGGACAGGCGGCCAGCATCAAGCTGCACCACAACGTGGGGGGATTGCCCGCGGAACTGGGCTTCGAGCTGATCGAGCCCCTGCGCGATTTGTTCAAAGACGAAGTCCGCCGGGTCGGCGAGCAGTTGGGATTGCCGGAGGAAATGGTCTGGCGGCATCCCTTCCCCGGTCCGGGATTGGCGGTGCGCATCGTCGGCGCGGTGACGCACGAACGCCTGGCCCTGGTCCGCGCCGCCGACGCCGTTGTGATCGAGGAAATCCGCGCCGCGGGATGGTACTCCAAGATCGCTCAGGGTTTCGCCGTGCTTCTGCCCATCCGCTCGGTGGGGGTGATGGGCGACGATCGCAGCTACGCAGGCCAACACGTCATCACCGTCCGCCTGGTGGAAAGCACGGACTTCATGACCGCCGACTGGGTCCACCTGGACTATGAACTGCTCGGCCGCATCTCCAACCGCATCATCAACGAAGTGAAAGGCGTGAACCGCGTGGTCTACGACATCTCTTCCAAACCGCCGGCGACGATTGAATGGGAATAGAAGTGTGAATGCGGAATGGTGAATGCGGAATGAAGTCCGTGCGGCGCGTTCTGGCACGGCGGTAATGACGCTAAAGTCGATCGGAACACGTCGCCCTAGATGACGGACGGTTCCGGCCATTAGCGATGCCCGCCTACGGGCGTAAACAGGGCGGTGGTCACGTAGCGTTCCGCGGTATCGGCCAAGAGCACGACGATCATTTTGTGTTCCGACTCTGGGCGTGAAGCGACGGTGAGGGCGGCGTGGAGGGCTGCGCCGCTGGAAACCCCGGCCAGGATGCCTTCCTCTCGGGCGAGCCGGCGGGTGCAGTCGAAGGCCTGCTCGTCCCGGACGGTGATGATTTCGTCGAGAATGGCCCGGTTGAGGACTTCCGGGACGAACCCGACCCCGATCCCGGGCATCTGATGGTTGCCCGCGGGTCCGCCGGAAAGCACCGCGGCGCCGGCGGGTTCGACGGCCACGACGCGCACACCGGACTTACGAGCCTTCAACACTTCGCCCACGCCGGTGATCGTCCCGCCCGTGCCGACGGCGGAGACGAACACGTCCACAGCGCCGCCGGTGTCCTCCCAGATTTCCACGGCAGTGGTGCGACGATGGACCTCCGGGTTGGCGGGATTTCGGAACTGATCGAGCATGAGCGAACCGGGGATTTCCTCGAGAAGCTGCTTGGCGCGGGCCACGGCGTCGATCATCAGAATGCCGGGGGTCAGCACCACTTCCGCGCCGAGGAACTCGAGAAGCGCGACGCGTTCCTTCGACATCGTTTGCGGCATGGTCAGAATCAAACGGTACCCGCGGATGGCGGCGGCGAACGCCAGTCCGATCCCGGTGTTGCCGCCGGTGGCCTCGATGAGGGTCATCCCTGGCCGCAACACGCCGCGATGTTCCGCGTCCTCGATCAGGGCCGCCCCAAGGCGATCCTTGACGCTGCCGCAGGGGTTGCGCATTTCCAACTTGGCCACCACGCGCCCGGGAAGGCCTCCTGCGAGGCGACGCAAGTCGACCATGGGGGTCCGGCCCACCGTGGCGATCAAATCGGGATGAATCATTTGAGATTCCTCGGCGCTAGCCATGCGCCCGCCCGCTGCACCCAACCTCCCAGGATATACCTCGCCAATGATCCGAGTCCGCCGGCGACGGTAATCAACAAGAGTTTGGTCATCTGTGTAGGTCCGTTTCCGGCGTCACGGCCGAACGAAAACACTCGTTTCCGCCGGGCGTTGGTGGCCAAGCCGGCGCATCCGGCAACGGGTCAACGTTGTAAGCAAAGCCCGGCCTTGTCAACCTCGCTGCGACGACGGGGCGATGGCGCCTTCGGTGGGTGAGGAGGCCGAGGCGTAGCGTTTCTTGGGGATGCGGCCTGCGAGGTGGGCGAGGCGACCGGCTTGGACGGCGTGGGACATGGCCGAGGCCATTTGGACCGGGTTCTTCGCGCCCGCGATTCCGGTGTTGAGTAGCACGCCGTCGGCGCCGAGTTCCATGGCGATGGCTACGTCGGAGGCTGTGCCCACCCCCGCGTCCACGATGACGGGGTAATTCGGGTCGCCGTCTTTAAGGTACTCTATGCAAAGCTGGATGTTGCTAGGGTTGAGGATTCCTTGCCCGCTTCCGATCGGCGAGCCGAGGGGCATGACGCTGGTGGCGCCGGCGTCCTTCAATCGTTTGGCGAGGATCGGATCGTCGTTGGTGTATGCCAGAACTTCGAAACCAGCGGCCACCAAGTCGCGCGTCGCTTCCAGCGTTCCGAACGGGTCGGGCAAGAGCGTCTTGGTGTCGGCGAGGACCTCGATTTTGACCCACTTGGCCCCGCGGTTGCCGAATCCTTCCAAAAGTTCGCGGCTGAGTTTGGCGGATCGGACGGCGTCCTTGGCCGAGAAGCAGCCCGCGGTGTTGGGCAGGATCGTGTAACGCGCGAGGTCGAGATGATCGAGGATGTTGTCCGCCCGGCGAGCGCCGTCGGGGGAGAGAACGTCGCGGCGAACGGCGACGGTGACGACTTCGCACTCCGCAGCGGCCAGCGCCGACGCCATCACGTCGAAGTTCTTGTATTTCCCGGTGCCCACGAAAAGCCGGGAGCCGAACTCGAACGAGCCCACCCGATACCGATCCGCGCCCATCATCCTCCCCCCACGAAGGTCACGATTTCGATGTGGTCGCCGTCGCGCACGCCGCGCTGGGCGAACGATTTTCGGGGAACGAGGTCCTCGTTGATTTCGACGGCTACGCGCACGGGCGCAAGATGAAGGTCGGCGAGAAGGTCGTGGACGGTCATCGAATCCCGCACCGTTTTCGATTCCCCATTGACGGTGATTTGCATGGCTGTGGCAACCTGCCGCGATCCTCGACAAACATCCTTCCCAACAGATTATAGCCCGAACGCACGGATTGGGACAAGGACGGCTACGAGCTACCGCATCCGAGCCGCTCGCACTCGCTTCGGCAAAAGCGGTCGGTCATACCGGCGATGAAGTCGCAGATCACGCGCTGGGGCCCCTGCTCGTCGATCCGGGCGGCGAACCTTGGGGGCAGTTCGGCGGGGCGTTGCCGATAGGCTTCGAAAAGCGAACGGATCAGGGTCTGCCCCTGCGCGTCCGTGTCGGCGATCTCGGCACGGCGGTAGACGCGGCGGAGGAGCAACCCCTCCAACGCTTCGAGTTCCGCATTCGCTTGGCCCGAAAGGAGCACGCGCGGGATGGCAGGGCTTGCGGCAAGCGGCGGGAGCGACGTGACGACGGCGTCTTGAATCAGCCGATTCAACATCGCGTCCAGCACGGGCCTGCGGACGGCGTGGAGCGGAGGATTGGTTGGGCCGCGGACCACCGAATCCCAAACCGTACGCCAGATCGCGAGATCGCGCAGGTCGGCGGCGGTCAGGAATTCCGCTCCGACGGCGTCTTCGAGGTCGTGACAGTTGTAGGCGATGCGGTCGGCAAGGGAGGCGATCTGGGCTTCGACCGACGGGGCGGCGTCGTTGGAGGCGTCGGCGGGGACGTCGAAACCGGTCGCGTGACGACGCAGGCCGTCGAGGGTCTCGCAGGTCAGGTTGAGTCCGCGAAATGCGGGGTACGGGTGTTCCAGGAACTCGACGACGCGGAGGGTGTGGGCGTTGTGATTAAATCCGCCGTGGTCGGTCATCAAGGCGGCGAGCGCGCTTTCGCCCGCATGTCCGAAGGGGGGGTGACCGAGGTCGTGGGCGAGGGTGATCGCTTCGGTGAGGGCTTCATTGGCTCGTAGTGCCACGGCAAGGCATCGCGCGACCTGGGCGGCTTCGAGGGTGTGCGTGAGGCGTGTTCGGAAGTGATCGTGGACCGTCGGGGCGAAGACCTGGGTCTTGTGCTCCAGGCGTCGAAAGGCCGTGGACTCGATGATTCGATGGCGGTCCAGCTCGAAGGGACCGCGAAAGGGATCCGTCGGTTCGAGGTACATACGACCCGCGGATCGCTCGGCGCGGAGCGCGTAGGCGGCGAGTTGGCCTTGGGCGTCGTCCATGTATTCCGGCGGCGACGACTACGTTCGCAATCCCGCCGCCTGCGCGTGGCGAACGAGTTCCGCATACAAGGCGTCGAGGGAGTCGGGCACGACGCGGGCGTTACCGATGACGGCCATAAAGTTCGTATCCCCCGCCCACCGCGGAACGACGTGGGCGTGAAGATGTCCGGGAAGTCCGGCGCCGGCACATTGACCGATGTTGTAGCCGACGTTGAAGCCCTGGGGGCGGACGGCGGCGGCGAGGATTTTCGTCGCGTCGCGGATGGATCGCGTCAACTCCGTCAGCTCGGTTTCGCCCAGGTCCGCGAGATCGCCGGCGTGGGCCGCGTGGGCGACGAGCAGATGTCCGTTCGAGTAGGGGAAACGGTTCATGACCACAAAGGCCGACCGATTCCGCCACACGACGTGGTTCGCTGGATCGCCGGCCGGGTCCGCCCAGTAGCGACAAAGGAAGCACCCCTCGTCGGTCAGCTCGGGTCCCAGGGAGCGGATGTAGTCCATTCGCCAAGGAGCCCAAAGGTTGGAATTGAACTCGGCCATGCCGTCCTGCACCGCCCCTTGGCGTGCGAGTCTATCGCCGTCGTTGGGGTGTAACAAGTTGACCTGCGGATCGCGGACCGTTGCAGAGCCGCGCCCGCTCGCTAGACTGCTTAGCATGATGCATTTGGGGCCGGCGAACCGAGGAATCAAGGCGTTGGGGCTGGTGACGGCGGCGGCCGTGCCCGCGGTCGTTTTTTGGTGTGGGTGCGGTCACGATGCCCGGCTGGCGGGGCAGAAGATTCGTTCGCCGAAAGTCGGGACTGTGACGCACTATGGCGTGACTCTCGATCGCCAGGCCGCGCCGGAGCAGGTCGCCTTCGTCGCGCTTCGCGCGATACGCGAAGACGTGTCGGCCAAGACTGATGCCGAACGACAGGCGGCGTTGGACAAACAGTTCGACCTGTGCGCCGCCAACGTTCTCGCCGCGAAAAACGTCAGTAGCCTGCCGCGGGACGAGTTCATCCACAGCGTCGTCTACCATTGGGCGCCGACGGTGGCGCATTACGTGGGAGACTTCGAGACGGAGTGGGAGAAGGCGTCGGCGCGGTGCGTTCGGCGGGAGTCGAATCCCGCAAAAGAGTCCAAGGGCGGAGCTACGGAGGCGGAGATCGCCATGCAGGTGCGCGATCCCGGCGGCGATCCGAATGCGTCGGTGGTCCTGCTAGTGTGGTTGGCGCAGGACGAGGGCTATTGGCGGGTCACCCATTTGGGGTTCGATCCCACGCGACGTACCATGGGGAATTGAGATTGACCATCCGGGGGAAGAGAAAGAAGGAATCGGCGACCAGTCCGGTTCTTCGATCATCACCCGTCAGCGACTGCGCCGTCACCTATGGAATCGGAACACATCATCGTCCGCGGAGCGCGGGAGCATAACCTCAAGAACGTCTCGCTTACCCTGCCGCGAGGGAAACTCATCTGTCTGACCGGCGTGTCGGGAAGCGGCAAAAGCAGTTTCGCATTTGACACTCTGTTCGCGGAGGGGCAGAGGCGATATCTGGCGTCGCTGAGTTCGTACGCCCGCCAGTTCCTCGGTCAATTGCCCAGGCCCGACGTAGATCAGATCACCGGGCTCAGTCCTTCGATCTCCATACAACAGAAGACCAGCGGGTGGAATCCGCGAAGCACGGTGGGGACGGTAACGCAGATACATGATTATCTTCGAGTACTGTTCGCGCGGGTGGGACGTCAACACTGTCCGCAATGCGGCAAGCCTATTCAGGCCCAGTCTCGAGAGCAGATCATTACTCGTATTCTTGAACTGGGCGCGGGGACGAAGGTCATGGTTCTGGCGCCGGTGGTTCGCGGCCAGAAAGGGGAATACCGGGATCTCTTCGAGGACCTTCTCCGGCAAGGGTTTGCGCGGGCGCGGGTGGACGGTGCGGTCGTTTCCTTGTCCGAGGCGCCGTCGTTGGCTCGCAACTTGCGCCATTTCATTGAAGTCGTCATTGATCGCGTCACACTCTCGCAGAGCGGTCGCCCCCGACTCGCGGAAGCGGTCGAGAGCGGCCTGAAGCTGGGGAAGGGAATGTTGATCGTGGTGCGCGTCGAGGCCGCGAACGGCGGCGCGCCGCAAGACACTGACTCCGGCAGTTCGCGCAGAATGGCGGTCAAGGCGGCGGAGAGTGATCTACTCTTATCCTCGCAGTATGCCTGCGCCGACTGCCAACTGAGTTTGGAACCGCCGTCGCCGCAGTTGTTCAGTTTCAATTCGCCGCAGGGGATGTGTCTGGCCTGCGAGGGAATGGGAATTACGTTTGATTTCGACCCTGATTTGCTCGTCCCCGATCCCAAGAAATCGTTCCTACAACACGCCGTGGATCCCATGCGCTTCTGGGGCCGAATGGGAAAATGGCGTCGCCATACTTACCGCGGCGTCGCCCAGCACGTGGGGTTCGACCTCGAGACCTCCTGGGGTGAGCTTCCCAAGAAAGCGACGAACGCATTACTGCTTGGTTTGGGCGACACACACATTACTTTCGAATGGACACATCGCGGCGGAGTGTGGCGACACGGTGGTACGTTCGCGGGGGTGCTGGCGGAACTGCGCGAGAAGCACCGTCGGGCGAAGTCAGGCTTTGTGCGCGAATACTATGAGAAGTTCATGCGGACGGCTCGTTGCAACGCGTGCGAAGGCTCGCGGCTGAATCCGCAGGCGCTGGCCGTCCGCGTCGGCAAAGAAAACTTGAGCGAGGTTTGCGCCATGTCCATTGGCAAGGCGCGGACTTGGGTCGCAGATATCGAGTTGTCTCCCACGGAGCAGATCATCGCCCGAGACTTACTCAAGGAGATTGCCGCACGGTTGACCTTTCTCTGCGATGTGGGTTTGGATTATCTGACTCTGCATCGTACGGCGCCCACGCTTTCGGGCGGCGAGTCGCAGCGCCTTCGACTGGCCAGTCAGATCGGCGCCGGACTGGTCGGCGTCACGTATATCCTCGACGAGCCGAGCATCGGTTTGCACCATCGAGACAACGAGCGATTGCTCGAGTCCCTTCGTCGACTGCGCGATTTGGGCAACACGGTGGTGGTCGTCGAGCATGATGAACAGACCATGCGGGCGTCGGATTATGTCGTGGACTTCGGCCCCGGTCCGGGAATTCGGGGCGGCGAAGTCGTCGCCCAAGGGTCATTTCACGACGTAGCGAACGACCGCGCGTCGCTAACCGGTCGGTTCCTTCGGGGCGCCGAGCGGATTGAAGTTCCGGCGCGCCGACGCCCCGTCCCGCCGTTTCCGGCAGAAACCAAGAGGGCCCGTGGCCGCACTGTTGCAAAGTAGGTCTGCCGAGGCGCGCTCCTTGCGAGGCCGGCGCACATCGCCGTCCCGCGAAGCGACGGTCGAGGTTTCGCCGGTGAACTGGCTGTCGGTTCACGGCGCCGCACACAACAACCTCAAGAACCTCACGGTTCGCATTCCCCTGGCTCGGTTCGTCTGTGTCACCGGGGTTTCAGGCTCGGGTAAGAGCTCGCTGGTCAATGACATCCTGCGCGAGGCGCTGGCCCGCGATTTGAATGGAGCCGAGAACGCGCGCCCCGGCAGGTATGACCGCATCGACGGACTCCAACACCTCGATAAGGTCATCGACATTGATCAGTCGCCCATTGGACGGACTCCGCGCTCCAATCCCGCAACGTATATCAAGGTGTTTGACGAAATCCGTGATCTGTACGCGCGACTGCCGGATTCCAAGGTGCGGGGGTACAAGCCGGGGCGGTTCAGTTTCAATGTTTCCATTGGCGGCAAAGGCGGCGGGCGGTGCGAGGCCTGCGAGGGCAACGGCGCCAACAAGATGGAAATGGAGCTTCTCGCGGATGTTTGGATCCATTGCCCCGTTTGCGGCGGTCGGCGTTTCAGTCGAGAGACTCTGCAAGTGCTCTACAAAGGCAAGAGCATCGCGGACGTATTGGAGATGGACGTCCAGCAGACTCTGGAGCATTTCGAGAACGTTCCGTCCATTGCCCATATGCTCCGCACCTTGCACGACGTGGGACTGGATTACATCAAGCTCGGCCAGTCCTCCACGACGTTGTCGGGCGGCGAAGCGCAACGGCTGAAGATCGCGCGACACCTCGCGGAAGCCCGTGACGTCGCGGCTGGCCGCGCGCTCTTCCTACTCGACGAACCGACGACTGGCCTCCACTTCCACGACGTCTCCGTCCTGCTGCGCGCGCTGCGATCGCTCGTCGATCGCGGACACTCGGTGGTCGCGATCGAGCACCACGTCGACTTCGT
>CAZYEX010000105.1:0-7162 GCA_964646605.1 uncultured Phycisphaera sp.
CTCCGCCCCCCCGTTTCGGCGTTTCGGCGTTTCTGTTTTCTGCTTTCTGCGTTTCTGCGTTTCCCCTTGCCCTGCGCCCGCCCCTCCGCTACACTCCCCCTTTCGCCCCCTCGAGGCCAGGGTCTAGGAGCAACCGATGCGTACCTCATCCCGACGTGCCACTGTTGTGTCAGCAGTGCTCTTTCTCCTGTGTACCGCGTCCTACGTACAGGCCCAAACCGCCCTCGATGTAGCGCCACCCCTCGTGGGTGGCGTGTCCGCCCAAACCGCGCCGGTGATCACCGAGAGCGTCGCAGTATCAGGGAGTGTGTCCGGTGCGAGTTGCGGAATCAGGTGTGGTGATCGGGTCCAAGTAATCAATGTCCCCAACGTCCCGGGATCGAGGCTCCACGTCAGAACAGAGCTCTGCGACGATACAAGCAATGGGGCTTGTGGCGCAATCTGTTGCGACACGATTTGTGGCAGGGTTTGGAACGGCGCAACCGGGCGCGTCATTCTCCCTCCAATCGTTACGACGAGCAACGGCTTTGCCTGGTCGCTTGTCCAGTGGGACGAGGGTTGGCCCTTCGACTCCACCTGCGGAGCAGGGCGGACCGGTTTGTCCGCCGAGGGAACCGCCGATGGGTCACAGTGCTGGCTGACCCCGGTTGAGCGCGGCTGCTGCCTGGATGCCGACTGCGACGACGGTATCCCGTGTACGACCGACACATGCACGGGGTATCCTACTTTTACCTGCCAATACTCGGGGGCCTGCCCGGGTGCATGTTGCTTCGCAAACGGCGGTTGCTCGAGTCTGACGGCCACGAATTGCGCGACCCAGGGCGGCACTTATCATGGCGATAATACTTCCTGTGGGTCGGTGAATTGCGGTGGACCTCCGCCAACCGGCGCGTGCTGTATCTCCAACACGTGTTACACCGGTTATACCCTGTCGAGTTGCCAGAACCAGGGCGGCGCCTGGCAAGGGCCCGGAACGGGAACCTGCACCAACTGTGAGCCGCAGCCGGTTCGGTACACGTTGACGCTCCAAAGCAATCCTTCCAACGGTGGGACGATCAGCGCAAGCCCGGAACGCGATCCCGATGATAGGTACCCCCCCGGAACCCAGGTACAGCTTACCGCCTATCCGAACACGAACTATACATTTTTGTCCTGGTCCGGCGACGCCTCCGGGTCGAGCCACACGACGACGGTGACGATGAACGCCGATCGCAGCGTTACGGCCAACTTCCCCGATGCCCGTGCGGGGATTCTGCGGGTCGAGCCGGGCACGGATTTCCGATCGTCGGCGCCGACGGCCATTGGGCCATTCAATCCATCGTCGCTGACTTACTATCTCAAAAACATTGGCGGGCAGCCGATCTCTTGGGCGCTTTCGGGCGGGCTTTCTCCGTGGTTGAATGTCTCGCAACGAAACGGAACGCTCCAGTCCGGTCAACAAACCTCGGTTATGGTGTCTGTCAGCCCCGCCGGGCTCAACATTCTTCAATCGCTTTGCAACCATGAAGATCATATCGAGTTTCTGAACACCACGAACGGATCGGGCAACGTAACCCGAGACATTCAGGTAACAACGGGCCCTTGTCAGGTCTCGGACAGCACAGATCAAGACTCCGGCGTAACCGGTCTCCCGCCGGACATAACGTTCATTACCGCCCCCCACAATGGGCTCAGGAGGTGGAACGGGACAAGCTTCATAGCGTATCTGGATTTGGTTCCCATCGACCCAACGAAGCCAACGTTCATCTTTGCCCACGGGTGGGAGGGCGATCCGAGTGTCTGGGATGATACGGCGGAGGCCCTGGCCGCATCGCCTCCCTACGACACTGCCAACATACTCGCATGGGACTGGTGGGTTGATGCTAATCCTAATGGCGACCCTGATGTTGATGAATTCTTTGCGCGTATTGCGGACGCCGACCGTGAACGAGGTCTGATAGGTGCATATTTCTACGCTTCTTCAGTATATCAGGACGCAAAGCGCTCAGGCGAGAATGCGGAGCAGGCGGGTGGCGTGCTAGCGCAGGTCATTCTTAATTCCTATCCTACCCTTCGCACGCAATTACACCTGATTGGCAAATCCCATGGCGGGGGTCTCTTGGCGGTAACTGCAAGCAAGCTACCGTATGGGCACGCCCGCGCGGAATCCTTGACAATGCTTGACACGCCTAACCGATGGGGCGTTGACTCAATGCACTACCTTACCGATAATCCGCAATCCGCATCGCAGGTGATTGTGATGTATTATTCATCGCTCGGGGGGGTTGGCGCGCCCGCTCCATCTCCGGCAATCAACATGAGCTTAAATCCAGAATATGTGGATTTTCCTGAACATTCGCATGTGACTGATAGCTGGTTTCCGGGGCTTTTCGTCAACGGCAACGGCCTTTCGATCGGTGATGCGCCCATCGATTTTCCGCACGACATATCGACTCTTGAACCGAACAAATGGTGGGGTGAGACAGGTCGCTATAACTTCCAACCCATGGGAGCGTGCTGCACCTATAGTCTTTTCGGCTACGAGGGCTGTGACGAGCGCCTGGAACGGGACTGTGGGTCCTCGCCCGCCGCGCCACGAGTATGGGCCGGTCCCCAAACGCGATGCTCGATATACGTAGGGTGTCCCATTACCGTCACCGGCAGCACGCTTGAGGGAACCGGCGAGGTTGCACCCGTCCCTGAGTCTGTTCACAACCCTTTCCCCGGAATGGTCCCGATTCTCACGCTGCCGTTGGACTCGGCGGCGGAGTGGCAGGGCGATGGTGCGGTCGTCGCCACGGCGCTGGACCCCAATGGCCCGGCGAACAGCGTCGTGTTTCTGCAAGAGGATGGAGACGCGACGATCTATCGCACGTTTCAGTGGCCCGCGAACGTTTTTGAGCTGTCGTTCGATTATATGTTCCGCGACCCGCGTGGGGACGAAAACCTGACCGTGTATCTCGACGATCGCATTGTGTTCTACGACCACGCGGCAACATCCTTGGCGACGACAGGTTTGACGCGGAGCAGTGGCCGCCTTGTTGCCGATCTTGCCGGAAATTCCGGCAGGTTGGCCTTCGTGCTACGCACGGATGGAACTCCCGGCGGCGGAGTGCTTCTGGATAATGTGACACTCTGGGGATTCCTTCCGGGTGATATGGACGCTGATGGCCATATCGATCTGGCGGACTATGCCGTTTTCCAGCGCTGCTTCGGAAGCAACCCCCCGGAGTTCGAGTGCGTCCTCGTCGATTTCGATAAGGACGGGAGCGTGACTTTGAACGACTTCACAGCGCTTCAGCAGTGCCTCGAGGGAGCGAGCGTCCTCGGCGATCCGCGGTGCAATGCTCCACCTGTGTGCGGCAATGGAATCGTCGAGGCCGGTGAGGAATGCGATCCGCCGAATGGAAGAACGTGCGACGCAGTTTGCACTGGGTTAGTGCTGGAACCTGACGGGACCATCGTGGGGTGGGGATGGAACGAGAGCGGTCAAACCAATCCGCCGCCCGGCGGATCGAACAGCGCTTTCGTGGCCGTCGCCGGGGGCGCGGGCCACAATCTGGGTCTCAAGGCCGACGGGTCCATCGTGGCGTGGGGATGTGGACTTGACTTCGACTACGGACAATGCGACGTTCCCGCGCCCAACACGCGCTTTGTGGGCATCGCCGCTGGCAGCGGCCATAGTCTGGGTCTCGAAGGCGACGGGTTCATCGTGGCGTGGGGAGCCAACGACGACGGTCAAACCAACGTTCCCTCGCCCAACACGGGCTTCATCGCCGTTGCCGCAGGCGGGGCGCACGGTCTGGGTCTCAAGGCCGACGGCTCCATTGTGGCTTGGGGACACAACTACCTCGGTCAGGCCAACGTCCCCGCGCCCAACACGGGCTTCGTGGCCGTCGCCGCACGCTTCTTCCATAGTCTGGGTCTTAAGACCGACGGTTCCATCGTGGCGTGGGGACGCGACTTTGAAGGTCAAACCAACGTCCCTGCCCCCAATACGGGTTTCGTGCGCGTCGCCGCGGGTTGGTGGCACAGTCTGGGTCTCAAGGCCGATGGCTCCATAGTGGCGTGGGGATGTGGACCTGACCGCGACTACGGACAATGCGACGTTCCCGCGCCCAACACGGGCTTCGTGGCCGTCGCTGCGGGCGGGTACCACAGTCTGGGTCTCAAGGCTGACGGCTCCATCGTAGCCTGGGGATGCGGCTCGCCTGACTATGATTTCGGGGAATGCAACGTCCCTATCCCCAACACGCGCTTCGTGGCGGTCGCCGCGGGCATCTCTCATTCTCTTGCCATCAGGGGAAACCGATAGGACGGCGACCGGGACCTCTTCGACTTCGCGGCGTTTCCGCGATGTTTCGGACACGGATTGACCGCTTCCTTACGGTCGCGGCTCTGTTCATCCGGTCGCTCGCGCTCGCGGCTCGGATCAATCGACAATTGGGAATCGGAAATCGTCCTCGGCCTTCCCCTCCGTCCCTCCGTCCCTCCGTCCCTTCGTCCCTCCGTCCCTCCGTCCCTGCGTCCCTACGTCCCTTCGTCCCTTCGTCCCTCCGTCCCTTCGCCCCTTTGTCCCTTCGTCCCTATGCCCCTCCGTCCCTTCGTCCCTATGCCCTTTCGTCCCTGGCCCTTGGTAATTGGTAATTCGTAACTCGTAATTGGCGGTCACTCGCGGATCGGACCGGCCCCGCGCTGGCCCTTGACGCTTCGCGTAAAGGGGAGCCGCTTGGGGTTCGGATTGCCTTTCGGCATTCCGCATTCACAATTCCGCATTCCGCATGATCGCTCGATCACGCGGCTTCCACCGATCACCTTGCAAGTTATAGGGGTGACGGTGGTGCTCCCCCTGCGCCCGCATCGACTCACCTGCGGCGGGCCCGCCCCCTCCGCGCCCCGCCCGTCCGTTTGTAACAAACCATGTTCCACGTGGAACAACGAATCTCCCACACCCCTCAACCTTGTTCCACGTGAAACAAGGTTCGCCGCGAGCCCGTCCCGCGCGGTTCGGATCGTCACCCACGAGGGGTGACGCTACATCTCAAACGACGGCGCGTTGCGTGCCGGGGGCCGGGCGACTAGCGTACCCACGGGAATCAGGGCGGCGCACGAGGACGATGTCAATGAATGGCACAAGGTTATTGTCGCGTATGGGTGTCGGAGCGGCGACACTCATACTCGCGTTCGTGGCCGCGCTGGGTGGTTGCGCCGCCGCCGGGCGCCAGCACTCCGGCGGTCCGACACAGGCCGATCGGCTCATTCCCATCTACCCCGAGCTGAAGTCCGGACGATTCCTCGTGCTCGCGGACTTCGAACAACCCGAGCACATGGACCTCTTTCGCATCATCAGCGTGTCCGACGCGGCCAAGTGCGTTCTTGATCCGCGCGGCGGGCGGCCCGAGACGGGGAAGAATTGCCTGGCCTTCACTTCCGGTTCGGTGGGTGACACGGTGGTGGTGGCCAACGCCGAAGAGGCGAAGTGGTATCTCAAGCGCGACTGGCGAGCGTATGACTTGTTGCTCATGTCGGTGCATTCGCCGGCGCGGGGATTGTCGCTCGACCTTACGATCGCCGCGGGCGTTCCGGAGAAACGGATGTCCGCGCAATCGACGATCCCGCTGGACCGCGGATGGAACGTGCTGCGAATCGACCTGGCGGAAATCGGCGAGTTGATTCCGTTGGACGACATTCAAGAGATGCGTTTTGCGGCCGGGGAAGCGGGCAAGCCGCAGCAGCTTCGATTCGATGACATCGTGCTGACAGCGAGCCGCGAGGACCTGCTTGGTGATTCGGGTAACGGCGCGGGCGAGCTCTACGTGCAGCGCGTCGGACGCCGGTGGAACGTGGGCGCGGGCGGACGATTCGAGCTCACCTTTTCCAATGGGCAGATCACGCGCTGGTACAACCTCGCGGTCGACCCGCAACGTCTGCAGAACCTGGTGAACGGCACGACGCTGGGCCCGAGCTTGATCCCCCTGGATGAGGAGGGCTTGCCGGCGGGCGATCTTTCGGCCTGGGGCCGGTCCGTCGTGGCCGGACAGCGGATCGTGGAACTGAACGCCGTCCGTGCCGTGGTGGAATGCGAATGGCGCTTCGTCGAGGAGCGCGCCCAAGCGGCGGGCAACCGTCCGTTTCACCGATGGACCTACCACATCTATCCGAGCGGACAAGTCTACGCTCACGTGGAGTCCTCGGCGCAGAGCGCCAAGGTAGGCCCGCGGCGGTGGGGACTTTCCGTCGCTCTCGCCTCACCGCCATCGCAGCCTTGGGGGGTCGAGATTCCGGAGGACGGGGCAAGGTGCCACGCAGTGGCACGTCATCCCTCGACCGACTCCCTGGTGCTGTTCGCGGCCGACGTCGGGGGGAACCCCATGCGCATGGCGTCCAGCGCCGATGACGCGATGCGCCGCAGGCAGATGACGGCCGTCGACACGGCGGCGAGCGATTCCACCACTCGGCGGTGGAACGTTCACTTGTTTCTGGGGACGTCTTCGCAGGTGACCGAGGCGGAGGCACTGGCGCGGGCGACGGAGTATGCCTCGGGCGGCGCGGTGCGCCTGGAGGTTGGGACGTCAGCGGCCGGTTCGGAACAAGAGGGCGGGCTGAACCCGGCCACGGGGTGCTACGAGTTTGGCACGGAACAGCGGCGTCTGCGGCTGGTCGTGGAAGGTCGGCGTCGCCCGGCCTTCTCACCCGTGTTCCGCGTCGAGGCCGGCGGTGGGCGTGAGTCTTGTGTGTACGTCAACCACTTGATCCATCGCATGGTGGGACACGACGCCGGCGGCGGTCTGTTGTTTCAGCTTCCCTCGACCGTCGTGGACGACACGCTGGTGGAGGTTCTGGTGCAAGGCCGCGAGTAGTTTCCTCCCGCATTCGTTGACCGGCGGTACGCACGAAAGTTCACGCCGCGGAGAGCGGACAGCCGATGGTCGCCTGTGAATCGGAAACGCTACGCCGAACTCAAAGCCCGCGGGCGATTGAAACCGCCAGCCCTTGACTCGCCGCATCGTGCTTCGCACGACCGTTGCGGAGCAACGGGTTTCGCAAAGCGAAACGCGGCGTGTCAAGGGCCAGGGATCGAGCGCCCGCCTACCAACCGCGGCTACGGTCCTCGGCCATCGCGGCTTCCGATCCCATCAAAGCTTCCAGAGTACATCCAGGCAGCGCTGAGGAAGCACCCGAT
>CAZYEX010000106.1:0-99512 GCA_964646605.1 uncultured Phycisphaera sp.
TCATGAGCGTCTATCGCACCCTCCGTCTCCGCGGACTCGATCCCACCAAGACCATCACCGCCGCCCTGCGAACCTGCTTCCAAACCGGAAACCTGCCCCCGTTACCCCACCAACCCCCTGCAGACGGCTGAAGAGTTACGAGTTCTGAAGGAAGGACTGTACGTTTCCCTCGACCCAACACTGGAGTTCTTTCTCGTTTTCGTAGCTTGCCTCTTGAATGGCCATGTCGCGGGTGCCTATAGTTCGCCAGCGTCCGGGTTACCCCACTTGCCTGATGACCGCCTGGTCGAAATTGGAGCGGTGATTGGATTAATTCCCACCCAGCCTACTTTCGATCGCGACCACCAGGGAAAGATTCGATTGTCTCACAGGTGGATTGTAGGTTTTCATCGAGCCTCCGCATAACCGGATTGCGGCGTCTTTGGAGGCGGCGGGGGGCCGGGCGGGACGGCCTCGACGCCGCCGTTTCGGGCGATGAAGAGGGGCAAGCCCAGCCGCTGGCGACGCTCGACTTCCTGTCGTACGCCTTCGACAAGCCCCTCGCGGATTTTCGAAAGAAGCTCCTCAATGAAATCCCGGTCAATCGTTTTGTTCTGCATTTTTTACGCTCTGCTCAATCCGATGGAGGCGCTCGTCATCAAAAACGCTGGTCTTTCCACCATTGGACCCCTGGGCCACGATCCATAGCTCCCTCGAGGAATTATCGCACAGCGTCCAGGTGTCGGCGAGGGGACGATAGAGCCGAAAGAAGTTCACCAATCCGCGGGCATAACGCCGCCGGACCACATCATCCGGAACGGGATGACCTCCTTGTCGAACACGATCCGCCACGCGCGACAGGGCAAGCTCGGGGCTGGACAGCCAAATATAGATGAGGTTCACGGAATATTCGGCATCGCTCGCGGATTTGATGAGTGACGCATTTCGTCTTCCGGCCAGTGTGGTTTCGAATGCGAAGCTGTGGCGGTCGCGCATCAGTTCCTGAATCCGTTGTATCATGAGCCGCCCGGCCTGCATGGCGGTCGTTTCGGGAGCGAACGGCGACAGTCCTTCCGCAATGTTGTCGGCGTTGACGAATTGTTGAATGCCGAGAGATTTGGGAAGCAAGACTCGTGCGGTTGTAGATTTTCCAGAGCCATTGGGACCGGAAAGGACAAAAAGTTGCGGAGCGTTTTGGGGCTCTGATGCCATGAATCATGCCTTGTTCGCGGTGGCGCCTCTTTGCCACGTCATTCAATTGTCAGCCCATGTGCTTCACGACCGCTTGGCCGAACTCGGAACAACGGAGCAGCCTCACCGGTTTCCCTTCTTCGCGCATCAGCCGTTCAAAGTCGTAGGTCACTTCTCGGGCGGAGATAGCCCCGTCGACGCCTTTGATGATGAGGTCGGCGGCCTCTTTCCAACCCATGTAGCGAAGCATCATTTCGCCGGAGAGGATGACGCTGCCGGGGTTGACCTTGTCCTGATTGGCGTACTTGGGGGCCGTGCCGTGGGTGGCTTCGAAGATGGCGTGGCCGGTGTCGTAGTTGATGTTCCCGCCGGGGGCGATGCCGATGCCGCCGACCTGGGCGGCCAAGGCGTCGGACATGTAATCGCCGTTCAGATTCAGCGTGGCGATGACCTCGAAGTCGGTCGGTCGCGTAAGCACTTGCTGTAAGGCGATGTCCGCGATCGAGTCCTTGATGAGAACCTTTCCTGAAGCGAGGGCCTTTTCCTGTTCGGCGTTGGCGGCCTCTTCGCCCTTCTCCTTCTTGGTGCGTTCCCAACGCGACCAGGTGTAGGTCGTGTCGGCGAACTTCTCCTCGGCCAGTTCGTAACCCCAGTCGCGGAACGCGCCCTCGGTGAACTTCTGAATATTGCCTTTGTGGACCAGCGTGACGCTCTTTCGCTTCTGTTCGATCGCGAAACGGATGGCCGCGGCGATAAGCCGCTTGCTGCCCTCGCTGCTTACCGGTTTGATGCCGATGCCGCTGGTGGCCGGGAAACGAATGGATTTGACCCCCATGGCGTCCTGCAAAAAGGCGATCACCTTCTTGGCCTCTACCGTGCCCGCCGCCCATTCGATGCCCACGTAAATGTCTTCCGTGTTCTCCCGGAAGATGACCATGTCCACGAGCTCGGGATGCTTGACGGGCGAGGGCACACCCTTGAAGTACCGCACCGGGCGAAGGCAGACGTAGAGATCGAGCTTCTGGCGAAGAGCGACGTTCAGCGAGCGGATCCCGCCCCCCACGGGCGTGGTCAGCGGCCCCTTGATGCCCACCAGGTAGGTCTTGAACGCGGTGAGCGTGTCCTCTGGCAGCCAGGTGCCGTACTTGTCGTACGACTTCTGCCCGGCGAAGACCTCGAACCAGACGATCTTGCGATTTCCGCCGTACGCTTTTTCGACCGCGGCGTCGAAGACCTTCACCGACGCCCGCCAGATGTCGGGCCCCGTGCCGTCGCCTTCCACGAAAGGAACGATGGGCCGGTCGGGTACGATGAGCTTCCCGCCGGACATGGTGATCGAGGAACCGTTCGTCGGCGGCGTGAGATGTTCGAATTTCATGGTTCGGATTCGCTTTCGTTTGTTGAGCACCGGCGAGGGTTGCCGACCCGCGCCGTGGTCGTCGTTTCGCAAATCGGTCGAGACGATCGTAGGAGACGCCGTTGGCGTCGTCAACGCCTAACGCTGATGCGGCCGCGGGTTCGATCCGATAGAATGTACGCTTATGAAAGGCACAAAAATCGCCCGCCTGTGGAAGTTCAAGGACAAAACCGGGAAGGTCTACCTTTCGGGACCGATGTCCAAGGTCACGCGGCTGGTGGTCCTGAAGAACGATCGCAAGAAAGAGCCCAAGGACCCCGACTACTACGCCTACGCCGTGCCCAATCGCGGCGCCCGTCCGCTCGACGACCTCTCGGTGGAGGAGTGAAGCCTCAACGAACGACCGAGTTATTCCGAACCCACGGGCGGGACCATCCGCGGGGTCAGGAGGGAATCAGGGAGGACGTACCGCTCCCTGACGATGTCGGTCAGAACGCCGGCAAGCGGCGCGCCGCTTCCGGGCCAAATCCACGCCAGACGCCCGTTGCGGTCGATCACCGCGACCGTCGGAACGCTTGTGTCCGTGTAGCGCCGCAGCGTCGCGCTCCCCCAATCCTTCACCATGGCGTAGGAAATCTCCTTCTCATGATTCCGCAGGTAATCCTCCGGGGTCACGCCTCCGTTGCCGTGAGAAGTGGCCACTCCGACAAACACGACCCCGTCGCCGCGGAATTGTTCGGCCAGTTGGCTCAGATACGGCATCAAGTCCAGGCACGGCACGCACCACGGAGCCCAGAACTCGAGGACGTAGACCTTCCCCTTTTCAAACGTAGCCGCACGATTGCCGCTCAGGTGAGTGGTCGTGTCGCCGAGCGGCGGAGCGGCGGCGCCGATCGGTAAGACCGCAGCGCGCAGTTTGATCTCCGCGATCTTGTGCGGGGCGGTCCGTTGCAGGTAGAGGTCGAGGTGGAAGACGTTCCCGCTTCGTCGCGGCTTCAGTTGAACCGCAAGGTGCCGGTCGATCGACGGCAGAACCCAGGCCGGGTCCAACCCGCCGGTGAGCTCCCGAATCCGCACCAGACGATTGACGTTCCCATCGATGAGGTTCGCGTCGGCCAGATGCTCCTCGAAAAAGGCGTGCAACTTGTTCGGGTCGCCTTCATTGAAATACGGCAGAAACGCGGCGAACTGTTTTCCCGCCCTCGTCTTCTGCAGTTCGACATCCGCCCGACCCGAAGTCGCGTCCGGCGCGGGCTCGCCCCCAACCGCAACCCCGGCAAGCAGTCCGCCGTAAACCGCAACCGCAATCGTCCTTCGCCGATCCATTCGAGTATCCTGAGCCCCGGGCGGCTTCCCTTCACGAGAAGGGTCAAGGGCAAGCCCGGGGACATCGGACATCGCGCCGCGGATTCGCCGGCCCGCCGGGCTAGGAGAGCGCCCGGCGACGCCCGTCCTCCGACACCCCCGGACGTACTCATTGTAGCAGGTGGCTCTCCTTGCACCGCCGATAGGGCCATTTGATTCAGAGCGCTTCACCCCTGGGCGCAGTGCAGTTAGGATCATCCGATTGCCAGGAAAGAACGGGCGGGAACCGGTCCGTCCAGGCGTTCCTCGGGGAGCATGGGTCGAACATGGAGACCTCGGACTTACTCGGAAAGCTTGGGTACGCCGCTCCGAACTGCCTCCAAGGGCGTGAGCTGGCACGAGCGCCCGATTACGGCCATGTTTTTCGCCGAGCGACGGACGCGAATGGAATTGGGCTCCAGGCCGTCTACTGTCTGAGACAACCCCCGCAAAGTCAACGCCCGAATCCGACGCATTCGCTCGTTCCGATCACATACGTCTGCCGAGCCGCCACCCTAGCCGATGCCGACCGAGTCCACCGCCTTGTCTGGAACCAGAGCGTTGCACCGTTCGTCATCGTACTCGCACAAGACGGCATACGTCTCTACAGCGGGTTTGAGCGTGCTTCGGACAGCCACTCGTCAGCCCAAAGTGCGCTGCTTGCAGAAGCCACGTTGTCAGATGCCGCCAAGAAACTTCATGCGCTTTCTGCCGAATCGATCGACAGTGGTGAGGTTTGGGACAAATGGGGTGCAAGACTACGACCTGATCGCCGGGTGGAATGGCGACTCTTGGGAGACCTTCGGAAGCTGGAGGACCAACTCTGCAGCGCCGGACTGACGGACCGTTCACTCATACACTCGCTTATTGGAAAGTACGTCTATCTACACTATCTTCGTGAACGAGGCATTCTGTCGGACCCGCGCCTCGGAAAGTGGGAGCTTTCGTGGGACAAAGTCTCTGGCCGATCGGCCCAGATTCGTTCCTTCACTCGGGTCTGCCAGCACCTCGATGAATGGTTGAACGGATCTGTTTTTCCGCTACTGGCACGGGACATCACCGCGATTGGCGAGCAAGCCCTGAGACGTGTCGCGGGCGTCTTCCGTGGCGATGATCCCAAAGGGCAATTGCATCTCGATTTCGCAGCTTATGATTTTTCCCATATTCCCATCGAGACCCTGTCGGTCATTTATGAGCAGTTTCTGCACGCGACTCTGACCGATTCCGGCGGGAGCGCGGGCAAGCAACAAGCGGCCTACTATACGCCTGTCCCCGTCGTCAATTTCATCCTTGACCGCATGGAGGAACTCCACCCCCTTCGTCCCCCCATGCGGGTGCTCGATTTTTCTTGCGGCTCCGGCACGTTCCTTGTCCAGTGCTATCGCAAGCTGATCGAGGACCAATTGCGCGCGAGTGGTGAGACGCGTAAACTGCGGCCCACGGAGTTACGGCAACTTCTTGTCGATCACATTTTCGGAATCGACGTAGATGAAGAAGCGTGTCGGGTAGCCCGACTCGCGCTCTCGCTTACATTGTTGGATTACATCGAACCGCCTGACTTGTTGGCGACTCCAAGATTTCAGCTTCCGAACCTGAGCGAGACCAACGTCGTGCGGGCCAACGCCTTCGATGACGACCACCCATTCGTCGTGAAAGCAAGAAAGGACGGATTTGACTGGATCGTCGGCAACCCGCCTTGGAAAGATCTCAAGAAGGGCACCACGGACCCCAACCACAAGCCCGTGCTTGAGTGGATGCTAACGCACAAGAAGGACAAGCCTACCGGGGGTAATCAAACCGCTGAAGCTTTTGCGTGGCGCTCCCAGGAGTTTTCGGGCCATGGGGCCCTCGCAGGTCTCCTGATCCCCGCCATGACCCTCTTCAAGAAGGAATCGCGAGGATTCCGACAGCGCTTCTTTTCATCCAACGAGCCGGCCTATGTGGCCAACTTCGCCAACCTGGCCGAAGTACTCTTCGCCCGTCGTTCCCGTGTGCCTGCCGCCGCGGTCGTTTTCCGCCCGGCCCAGGAATCCAAACTTCCAAACCGCATACCCGTGTTTTCTCCCCTCGTGGCGAATCAGGAGCCAACCCGCCCACGCGGGGTGGGTCGTCGCCACGAAAGCTGGAGCATCGTAGTCGACGAAGGAGAGATTCGAGCCACTGAGCTGCGAGAGATTCAACTAGGCGAGGCACTAACGTGGAAACTAGCTGCGTGGGGGTCGCACCTTGACAAGGCAATCCTCCAGCGAACCCAGAGACTTTCGAGCCTCGCCACCTTGATTGATGAAGCGGGCCTAGTGCTGTCTGAGGGCCTACAGCTGCGCGAGAAGTCTGCGGACAAGAAAGAAGATCCACTGGAACATCATCCCGAACTCGAAGGCAGGCCAATCCTGATCACGACAGAACTCGATCGACTGGATCATTCTTTTGCATTCCCAAAGAATGCGATTGGCACCGTCGAGAAGGATCGAACTTACGCCCGGAAGGGACGCTTCGAGTTGCCGGAGTCCGTCTGTCGCCCGCCCCACGTTCTGGTAAGCGAGACACGCAATTGGGCCATCTACGAAGACGACTACCTGATTGTTCCCCCAAGACAGATCGGTATCGCAGGGGAAAAGAGCAAGGCCGGATTACTCAAAGCCTTGGCCTTGTACCTGAATTCGGAGTTTGTTCAATTCCACCAATTCTTCGTTTCAACATCGGTCGGCGTACAGCGTCTAAGAGGGGATCTTGCTGCGTTGCGGCAGCTACCTGTACCAATAAACTTGGAGCAGAGGGAAGTTCTCAGGGATGCCGGGAGTATATACGATCGTCTTGCTAAGCTCGATCGAGAGGCGGCTGGTGCAATCGAAGCGGACACGCGCCGAGGCGAAAAGGCGGTTCTCCTTGAAGAACTCAACACCTTCGTGAACACGGCTCTCGGGCTTCGCCGACTTGAGACCGTTCGAGTCGGAGACGTTGTCCAGGTGTTGCTCGGCTTGCGTGACGGCAAAGTCGAAGCGCGTGCAGTCGTTCCGCCAACGGACCCGCAACTCCACCGGTATGCCCGAACTCTGAAAAAGGAGCTCGACGCTTTCGTCGGCAACGGCATTGAAACATCACACGCAATCGACGTATGGAACGACGGCCGGCAGGGAGTCATCCAAATCGACCTCCGACCCAGCAACGGAGAGGTTGAAGTTCATCCGCGTTCCAAGAACATCCCGGTACTGCAACAAGCCACGAAGATTCGCGCGAGTCTGGAATCCAATTTCGCGCAGTGGCGCTACTTCAACCGTAGCCTCCGTCTCTTCGCCGAAGACCGCGTGTATCTATTCAAACCCATGCAGCGCTTTCATTGGCTCGAAAGCCAAGCGGTGCTCGACGCCGGCGAAGTGATCGCTCGAGTACTCGACGAAGCGAGGACCTTCTGATGGTCTCAGGTGAGCCGCCCGCCCACCGGTTCGTCGAGACGTATGCCGAGGCATTTTTACGGATTTGCCACGAGTTCGTGTTGCTCGGCTACGCGCGACTTGATCCGAAGACTTTGGTCGATCTCGATGAAACGGCCATCACCGGGCACCTCACCGATGCGATGGAGGCGGCGCTGAACGCACCCGACGCGCCCGGGTGGTCTTTCCAGTTCACTGCGATTGACGATCAGCCCGAAAGCGCTCGCGGGAAGACCGGAAAACGCCGGCCGCGCGTGGACATCACCGTGCGTTGTATCAATCCACGTCCCAGCTCGAGCTTCCGCTTCGAAGCGAAGCGCCTCGGCGATTCCGCGTCCCTTAGAGGGTACCTTGGGGATGACGGCGTGCTTGCCCTGATAACCGGCCATTATGGCAAGCGCCCCGCTGCCGGAATGCTGGGTTATGTCCAGGATGGTTCGTGTGCCGCGTGGGCCGGGAAAATAAGGGGGGCGATGCAAATGGACCCGCCGAAGTACCACGCATCGATGCCGGTCGTTTTCGCGCTTATCGGGATCGGAACTCCAGAGCCAGTCTTCCGGTCACGCCACAAATACGACGACACTGCCGACATGCTGGTCACCCATACCCTTCTCGCTTGCTTCTGATCGAACTGTCAGCGGAGCGCAGCGCGAGTTGCTACCACGACCCGGCGTAAGCCCGACCCAGATTCCTTCGCTTCGAAGGCATGTTCAACCAATTTGGCGGCGGCGCCGCCGTTCGCCCCTCGCGGCCGGCGTAAGAAAACATCGGGCGGGGCGAGGTCGGTGGACCTTCGCGCCGCCCGATGAACTTCCTGTCGCCGTGAGTGCCTTATCGTGGCACTCGATCGCGTTTCGTCCGCGGGACTATCCCACCATGGCCTTGAGGTTCTTGAGGGCCAGCACCTTGACCACCTTGCGCGCCGGTTTGGCCTTGAACATCATGCGCTCTTTGGTGAAGGGGTTGATGCCCTCGCGCGCTTTGGTCGCCGGTTTGCTGATGACCTTGATCTTCATCAAACCGGGGACGGTGAACATGCCCGGACCCTTGCGCCCCAAGTCCGCTTTGATCAGCGACGCCAACTCATCAAAGAGCGTCGCCACTTGTTTGCGCGGAACCTCGATCGCCTCCGCCAGCGCTCCGTATACCTCCGACTTGTTCCGCACTTTTCCGCCGCTCGACGTCACTTTTTTTGCCATCCCAGCCTTCCTTTCCAGAAAGTTCGCTTACCATTCCCTGGTGAAACTGAGGCAGAATCTACGAGAGGCGCGAACCGAAATCAAGCGTTTTTCCCCAGAAAAATCGCAAAAAATGAGAAATCCTCGGGCCGTGGTCGTCCCCGAACGGGGTCCGCGGACGACCAACCCGGCGTTGGGCCTACGGCCGGCAAGCCCCCTTGGCCCAATGAAAGTTACTCCGCAGCCGCCAGCAACGGCGGACGCCGTCGCCGTCGGCGCTTCTTGGGCGACCCGGTTTTGGGCGGCGTGGGGGTCCGCGGAAGGGCGGATTCCGCGAGTTCGACGGCCTGTGAGGCCGACCGCGACATCAGGTCCGCATTGACCTCTTTCCACAGCCCGTCGGCGCGGTTGAAAACCCCGCCCGAGACCATGATGTTCATGGTCGGGTTGACCCCTATTTCGCGGATCAGATCCACCAACCGTCGAACGCCCGGTACACCCGCCGGCTGTGTGCCGAAAATCAGGAGTAGCTGCGGTTGAAGCTGCCCTACCAGGTTCAGAACCTCGTCGTTGGGCACCCCTCCGCCGATGAAATAGACGTTCCAACCGCCTGATTCGAAGAGGTCGGCGCACATCTGGGCCCCCAGTTCCTCGGGTTCTCCCTCGGCGCAGCAGATCAGAACCCGCTTTCCGTTGGCAGGGGATCGGGGGAGGTGGGCTTGAAGCTGGTCGGCGATGGCCCGGTTGATCCGCGTGGCCATGTGCTCGACCGCAACGTTGATCCGGTCCCCCCGATACAGCTTGTCCACCCGCTCCATCGCGGGCCAAAGCAGGTCGTGGTAGAGGGTGATCGAGTTGGCATCTTTCGCCAGTGCGCCATGGACGAACTCGCGACAGGCCGTCCGATTCCCCGCTAGAAGGGGGGTCATGTACTCTTCGAGCGATGTAACCGAGGGCATGGACGAAACGCTCCTTTGGCATCGACACGCAGCCAGGAGGCCGTACCAGCCCTGGGCCTCCTGCCCGTTCCCGGAGCGATCCGACACCGACACTAGGCCTGCCGGGGTCCCCGCCGACCAAATCAACAGATCCGACGCTAGTTGCTCATATTGACCATTGTGAGTCAACATGGGCGATATAGATAAGTCGCCAGCTAGTATCGACCCCTATGTTAAATTTTCTTTAGCGCCCACACTACCCAAATACTCAGTGCCCGATCGGCCTTGGAATCCGGTCGGATGGGTAGCGCACCAAGGCGGCAGAAAAATCGGCAAAAGTTACCGCTCGGTCTCCGTTGATGTCTCGGCGGTCGTCGTCGGATTGGAGGAGGCTGGGGATGGCTGCTTTGATGCGGGCGAGGTCAAGGGCGAGGACCCGCCCATCGCCGCTGACATCGCCGACCAGGACGGAGTGCTGGGAGGTGAAGTACTGGACGGTCGGCCAACCGGCGTTGGTCACGGCGTACCATCGTCCGTGCTGCAGGATGGGGGTTCGCTCCTCCACGCGGAGCACGCTGCCATCCTCGACGGAGAACCGGAAGTTGGAAGAAAGGTCATCGCCGAAGTGTCCGCCGTCGAGCAATTCGGCGACCACGATGTTCACGCCGGGAACGGGTGCCGCGGGGAGGTCGCAGCGGAATCTGAGTCGAAGGACGTTGCGGCGGTTGCGAGGGAGCGTCTGGCCGCCGGTCGGTTCGCTTTGCAGGAGGTAATTGGGGGCGGCTTCACAGTCATCCGGGAAGGTATTCCCGTTGCAGTCGGTGGCCGGGTCCTCGGCGATCTCGCATTCGTCGGCTCGGCCGTTCTCGTTACAATCGAGCTCGCATTCGTCGGGGACGGTGTCGCCGTCGCAATCCGGGGCGTTTTCGCATAGGTCCGGGAGCCCGTTCTCATTGCAATCGGGCGTAAGCCGAAGGGCCAATTCACAGAGGTCGCGGAGGCCGTTAGTATCGCAGTCGCCGGCGGGCTCGCACTCGTCGGGTACCCCGTTACCTTGGCAGTCGTCGCTTTGCCCGCAGCCGAAGAGACAACCACCCGCGGCGCAGTCCAAATCACAGGCGTCCTGGATGCCGTTGTGGTTGCAGTCGAACCCGGCATAGGACCATTGCCCGATCCACAGCCTCCAGGTGTCGGGTCGGCCATTGGGACCGGCGTACTGCTGAATGGTCCAGAGGGTCAGGTCGTCGACGGGATCGACGCAGGTAGCACTGTAATCTCCCCATCGTCGGTTGGCGTCGGGGGTGGTGGCGTAGGGGGCCTCGCCGGACTTCATGGTTACGAGCGGCCCGGCGGCCCCGATGGGATCGCCGTCTTTCCGGCCGGTTACGTAGGCGCCGATGTAGGTTTCCGGCCCGGAACCGGAGAAACCGACCAGCACCTGATTTAGCGCGTTGACGGCGATGGAGGGGAAATAAAGGTCCATACCGGCGCGGGCGATGGTCCCTTGCTGAACCGTTTGCGGAGGGCTGGCGAACGGGTTGAGCCGCATCCAACGAACTCCGACCCGTCCGTTGGCATTCTCGCGGAGGACGAGCCAGAGGGTCCGGTTTCGATAGACCGGGGCGCTGGTGAGGTACTGTCCGACGGAAATGCCCAGGGTCGGGTCGGTGCCCAAGGCCTCGGCCGCGCCGGGCGGAATGGAATCGACCGGCCCGGTGATCGTGCCTTGAGACCGCAGAATCGGGCTGCTCGGCGTACCGTCCACAAAATAGACGGTGATGGACGCGGGGTTCGGAACGAGGCCGAGGACCAAGTCGGCTCCGCCCGCCGCGTAGCTATGGACGGGAACGGGAATTCCGAGTTCTGATCCGAAGTCCCATTGGCTGACAGCGCCGAGTTGGGGCGGGTTCGTCGCTAGCGGAGCCTTCTCGAAAGCCCAGAGAACCCGCGTACCCACCTTGTCGCACACGCAAACCCCGACGTAGATGCCCTTGGGTCCCACGCCGAGGATGGGAAAGTCGTGGAGTGCAAACGGGGCCCGCGTGTCGTGGATAAAAACTTGAAACCACTCCCCGAAGGGGTCCGCGGTGTGCGAGACAGCGAGCACGATTCCCCAGGGAGTCTGCGTGGAGACGGCGTTGGCAGCCACCGCGATCCATCGCCCGCTGTGGGCATCGAAGAGGACGCGGGGATCGAACTTCCCTCCACCGACGATCGAGAAAAAGGCCCGGAGAGTGACACGTGAGAGTCGCAAGCCGGTTCTCTTGTCATAGATGGCGACGGATCCGTTGGTGAATTCGAGGAAGTGCGCCGGTCCGACGGCCCCCATGGTGTCGGGGGGGTTGACAAGCCCGGTTTGCAGGTCCATTCCCGGAAAGCGCAGACCGTAGCGCGGAGACGTTCCCTGGATGCCGCCCAGGGACGTGACTTCATCCGATGGCACGGAAGGCTCGTCGTCGGAGCTTGGGTCGCTAGAAAGTTCGAGTTGCCGGGGCGCGGGAGACGGGACGGGGGCCTCGACCGGGAGGTCGTCATGTTCCTTGGCCGCGGCGCGCATGTCGTCCCAGGTGATGACCTGCGTGCGCACGACGACCGGCGGGGGCGCGACTGCGGGACTGGGCTCTTGGGCGACGGGTTCTTTCTGTGCGAAGGCGCCCAGCGCAACGCTTAGCGTACCCAGGCAGGCGGCGACGGAAATGGTTCGAGGCAAACGCGGATCCCCAAGGCACATCGCGGCGCGCGGAACTCCGCGCGGGATGGAAAGTCTCTTCCGGTCGGGGGGCGGGGTGAGCACGACCGTTTACGAACTCTAGCAAAAACGCAGACGTAAGTCAATCGCTTGCCGTGGTCGTCGTCGCTGCAGCAGCGGAGTTTGCAGTAAGGCGGCGGTTGAAATGGACCTTTGCGCCGCTCAACAAAAGGAGCGTCAAGACGACCAAGCCCCAGTCGGACATCGTGGGGATGGGAACGAACTCGGGGATGCACTCGATGTCGGCGCATTCCTGTCCGCGCGACCAAGCGCAGTTCGGGCAGTTGCAACTCGTTTCCAATACCGCGTCCTCGCAGTCGCCGATCCACTGGTCACAGCAGGCCCCGCAGAGCGGCTCGGGGACGCACCCCGAGGGCGTACACTGATCCGCGGTGCAGGGGTCGTCGTCGTCGCACAGCGCATGATCGGGGAGGTGGTCGCAGGAGTCCTTGCCTTCGTTGCACTGGTCTACGGTGCATTCGACGCCGTCGTCGCAGTTCGGTGGATCGGCGAAGCAACCTCCGCTTCCATCACACGATTCGAGGCCGTTGCAAAACAGGCCGTCGTCCTCGCAGACGTGGACACGCAGGGAGCGAAGGGCCGGATACACGAGGTAGGGGTCGGGCTGCGGGTCGAGGATAACCGCATAGTCTCCGTCGTGCCGGAAGGTGAACGTCCCGCAGGCGTCTTCCGACACCACAAAGATCACCGTCCCACCGTATCGGGCGGTACCCAGATCGGGAACGCCGACTCGGTCCTCCGCAAAGGCGAAGAATCTGTAATCCACCAAGCGCAGGTTCGCGACGGCAGAGATGGTTGCAAACCCAGAGAGGATGAAGTCGGGGCGATCCTTGGTAATGAAAGCGCTTGAGTCGGGGGAGTGATGAGGTCCGACACACTCGCCGGACTTGGGATAGCAAAAATGGTACTCAGGGGGACAATCCGCCGAAGTTTCGCATGGCGTGGGAAACAAAGGTGCGTCCCAGCCCGACGGCAAAACGGTTCCACTGCTGCCGCTCCCCGCGCCGTCGCGTAGGAGCAGACGGGTTTCGTACCCCCGTGCACTGGCGATTTCCTGACCCCAACCGGACAACTGGATCTCGGCCTCGATGACATCGCCCGGGCGGGCCCGGACATCGACGGTCGGCGGAATTGGGTTTCCGTTCATGGCCACCGCCTTAAGAGTCACACAGGCGCGTCCTGGACCGCAATCCGTGTTGTCGCCGCCACAGGTGGTTGGTGGAGGGCCGCCGCGCGTCACCGAATAATCGTCGATATCCCAAATCGAACCGTAGTTGCTTGAATGAAAGTAGGCCTGTCGGAGGGTCCTTCCTCGGTGTGCTGCAATCGAAGAAATCAAGATCGTTTGTCCGCCGTAGCAATAGCGTACCACGTCCAAGACAGGATCCAGCTCGATGGTGGCGTTGCGGTAGGCGCCGTCCCGAACCCAGTTCCCGGCAAGAATGACCCCGTAACTGCCGAGGTTCGACATAGATCCTTCCAGACGAACCGAAGGACACGACGGCCGACAAGCTGTCAACCGACTGGCCGCCGGCCGATGCCTGATAGTCGAGGTACCCGCCCGCGGGGTTGCCGCCCGCGATTTGGAAGGAAACGACAGTCCTTCCGGGAGGCGACGCCGGGACCAGCGGCGTGAGGACCGTTAGTTCCATACTTCCCACGGAGTCCGGTTGAAAGCGCAGATGCTGCGATCCGGAAAACGGATGGACTGTCTCGATGTGCGGCTGGTTGCAGTGCCGTGAGGTGTCATCCATGTACCACCCGGTCTCCGGGTTGGGGTCGGCCTCGCAGCAGTTTTGGTTGGCGACGTGGTCGCCGGGGATGCACACGTCGGTGATGGGGTAGGAGCAGGTCGCGGCGAATTCAGGGCCGCAGATGCTAAAGCCTGCATCCCAACCGTCTTCGGGCTCGAACCCGGTGGACTCGACTTGCGCCTCGCTCCGCCCGCTACCGGCCATGCACGACAAGACAAGAATGGACTGCCACAGGCGAGGCACTCTGATCTTCGACCGACGCGGGATCGTGGTGCGCAATGTACGGTAGAACATGGAACCGCCCTCCTCTCCATCGCCACCGCAGGTGGGCCGCCTATCGTAGGATGACCCACAACACGATACGCCGCGTGGCGGAGCGGGCATCGTACCCAAAACCGAACCCAGAAGGAAGGACCCACCGGTTCGGCGCAGGGTCTTTCAATTCTCGCGAACTTTGGGCGAGAACCGCAGGAGGGCACTGGCGGGCGAGCCGCCAGTGGCACGCGGACGGGGATGGGTCGTGTCGCTGCCGCTCCACGCTCGGATCGGCGCCCGCGCTGCGCGGATTGGTAGGAAAGTTCTCAAAATGCGAGTAGGATGAAGGGCCGCGTCGAGGGCGGGCGGGGCTGAGGCGAAGGGTACGCGAAGGAGGTCTGGGGTTGGAAAAGGTCGTGGCCGAGCACAAGCGGCGGTTGGATGCGCACACGCGGGAGACCGTGGCGTGGCACTTCGATCCCGGGACGGGGTGTCCGTTCTGGTTGGAGTACGCCAAGAGGCTGGGGTGGGACCCGCAAAAAGAGATTCACTCGTACGACGATCTGGACAAGTTTCCGTTTTTCGAGGACGAGTGGTTACGCGGGGGGCCGGTGCGGAGGTGGGTGCCTAAGGCTTATGCCGATCGGCCGGTGTTCGTTTTCGAAACCGGGGGCAGCACGGGGGTTCCCAAGTCGCGGATCAACATCGAGGACTTCCGCATCGACTACGAGATGTTCAGCGAGACGCTTTCCGAGGCGTCGTTTCCCAAGGGCGCGGACTGGTTGATGTTGGGGCCTTCGGGTCCGCGGCGGTTGCGGCTGGCGGTCGAGCATTTGTGTCAGCATCGCGGCGGGATCTGCTTTTGCGTCGATCTCGATCCGCGGTGGGTGGTCAAGCTGGTCAGCAAGGGGCGGATGGACGTGATGATCGAGTACCGCGATCACGTCGTCAGCCAGGGTCTGACGCTGCTCAAGGCCCATGAGAACATCCGCTGTTTGTTCACCACGCCGAAGCTCTTGGAGGCGCTTTGCGAGAAGGTGTCGCTGGCACGGTTGGGCATCCAAGGGGTGTTCTGCGGCGGGACGCAGCTCACCGCACAGTTCCACCGATTCGCACGGGAAGAGCTTCTGGAAGGCAAGGTCGAGTTCGTGCCAACGTATGGCAATACGCTGATGGGTTTGGCGTGTCACAAGCCCTTCGACCCGGCCGACAACTATAGCATCACGTACCACCCGCCCTGCCCGCGGGCGATGATCGAAGTGGTGGTCCCGGACGAACCGCGTAAGCTCGTCGAGTACGGTCAGGTGGGCCGCGTGCGGTTGACGACGTTGACGAAAGAGTTCTTCATGCCGCGATTTCTGGAGCGCGACGAGGCCGTTCGCCGCCCGCCGTGCGAGAAATACCCCTGGGACGGGGCGGGGGACGTGAGGCCGTTCTCGGGATTCGCGGTGCCGATTGTCGAAGGAGTCTATTGACGAATGTCGAATGGCGAATGTCGAATGCGGAAACAAGATCAGAGCGTGGAGCGGAAGCGACACGGTTTTCTGAGCCGCGACCGTGAGGGAGCGGGTTCCAGTGAATGCGGAATGGTGAATGCGGAATGCGGAAAGCTGGACCGAACGACTCGCCAGACCTCGTACGAATGCTGTACGATACGCCATAGCGAATGGGAACGAAAAGACTGGGCGTTGAGACCATGTTCGATTATCACCAAGCAGCGCTGGACACCTTTCAAGAAAGGCTTCTTGAGTCGGAGAGATTCCACATGGGCGAGGGGAGAGTCCACGAAACGCTGAATGTCCTTGCCGGCGACCTGGACCGCGAGCACATTGACTATGCGGTCATGGGCGCTATGGCATTGAACGCTCATGGATACAACCGCGAAACGACGGATGTCGACGTGCTGGTCCGTCCGGACGGCCTCGCTGCATTCAAGGAGCGACTCGTCGGACGCGGCTACACGGAGAAATTCCAAGGCGCTAGAAAGTCGTTTAAGAACACGCAGACCGGGGTCACCGTGGAATTCCTCACAACCGGCGAGTACCCCGGCGATGGGAAACCCAAACCCGTGGCTTTTCCGGATCCTGCCACCGCGCACATCGAAGTCCGGGGGGTGAAAGTGATCACGTTGCCGAAACTGATCGAACTCAAGCTCGCGTCGGGAATGACCCAGCCCTCGCGGATGCGGGACCTCGCCGACGTCCAGGATCTCATCCGAACGTTGAGCTTGCCGGTAACGTTCGCCGAGCAACTTTCCCCATACGTCCGCGAACCGTTCCTTACGCTCCACCGACAGGTTCAGCAACCCGATCCACATGTCGAGAAACCGAACCCATAAAGATCTCGAGCGCGCGGTTCGCTTTGGAGATGACGATGCGACACATTCCGATCCTTAGACACGGCCAGCCCTACGAAAGCGTCGAGAAGGTGGCGCTGGTTCATCATGCCACGGGCGAGGCCGTGGGGGAGGTCAGTCAGGCCAATCCGGGGATGGTGGTGCGGGACGTGCATCGGATGGACCACTGCGTTTTGGAGCGGTTTTCCGTCGCCGAGCTGATCGAGATTTGTCGGCGGGCGGCGGAGACGTTTCTCGAGGAGACGTTGCCGCTTGGGGATTCGATGCAGTCGTTCGAGGACTATGTCCGCCAGCTTTCGGCGACGACGGGGATGCCGGTGACGTTCTGCCGGTCGAACGCGGAGAAGATTCACCGCGTGTTGGCGGAGATGGACAAGATCATCGCCGGGCTGACGCGAGGCTTCGACTTAAGCGTCATCGACAAGGGGTACGGGAACGCCGGCGAAAGTTCGAAGTTCGAAGTTCAAAGTTCGAAGAAGGCCGAAGGTTCCGGGAATCAGAGCGTGGAGGGGGAGCGACACGATAAGGCGTCCGGGAGGACGCTCAGCTTTTTCCGCGAGGGGCGGATCTTTGGGGCGGTGCTGCCGAGCAATTCGCCGGGTGTGCATGGACTCTGGATTCCGGCGATCGCACTGAAAACGCCGATCGTGCTCAAGCCCGGGCGCGAGGAGCCTTGGACTCCCTACCGGGTCATCCAGGCGCTGATCGCGGCGGGGATTCCGAAGGAGGCCTTTGGGTTTTATCCGACGGATCATGCCGGAGCGGGAGAGCTGCTGCGGGCCGTCGATCGAGGAATGATCTTCGGCGACGCTTCGACGACGGGAGCGTGGAAAAACGATCCGCGGATCGAGATTCACGGGCCGGGATATAGCAAGGCTCTGCTGGGCGACGACACGGCCGATGATTGGGAGCGGCATCTCGACGTGATCGAGCTGTCGATCGCAGCCAACGGCGGACGGTCGTGCATCAACGCCTCAGCGGTGTGGACGCCGCGGAATGGCCGGGCGATCGCGGAGGGTCTGGCGGAGCGGCTGGCGAAGGTCGAGGCGCTACCGGCGGATGATCCTCGGGCGACGATCGCGGCGTTTGCCAACCCGCAGGTCGCAGTACGGATGTCGGCGATGATCGACCATCAGTTGCAGACTCCCGGGGCGGTCGACGTGACCGAGAGGGTGCGGGGATCGTCGCGGCTGGTCATGCGCGGACGCGTCGCGTACCTGCTGCCGACGATCCTCTGGTGCGAGGATCGAGAGCACCCTTTGGCCAACCGCGAGTTTTTGTTCCCGTTCGCGTCGGTGGTGGAATGTCCGACGAAGGACATGCCCGAGGCGATCGGCCCGTCGCTGGTCGTTTCGGCGATCACGAGCGATCCGGCGTTCCGCGGGGCGTTGATGTCCTCGCTGAACGTGGATCGTCTGAACCTCGGACCGATCCCCACCGTACGAATCAGTTGGGACCAGCCTCACGAGGGGAACTTGTTCGAGCTGCTGTACCGGCAGCGAGCCTTGCAAATGGAACCCGCAGCCTAATCAGAACCCGGAGCGGCGGCGACGGCCGACCGGCGGGAATTACGAGTTGCGGGTTACGAGTTACCAATTACGAATTACCAATTACCAGACCATCCATCGCGTATGAATGCACCCACGCCGCCGCTTCCCCAGGTCTTGACGAAATCTCGAACCCGGGTCGCTTTCGGCGCCGGTCGCCTGGGCGAGTTGGGGGCCATCGCGCGGGGCGAGGGTGCGACGCGGGTTCTGCTGGTCACCGATCCGGGGATCGTGGCTGCGGGTCACGTGGCGCGGGCCGTTCGATCGCTCGAAGGAGCCGGTGCGACCGTGGTCGTTTTTGACGGCGCCGCGGAGAACCCCACGACGGAGCACGTCGAGGCCGGGGTCGCCGCGGCGCGGGCGAACGCCATTGATTTTCTGGTCGGACTGGGCGGCGGGAGTGCGATGGATTGCGCCAAGGGGATCAACTTTCTGCTGTCCAACGGCGGACGGATGGAGGATTATTGGGGCATCGGCAAGGCCACGAAGGCGATGCTTCCCATGATCGCGGTGCCGACGACGGCGGGTACGGGGAGCGAGGCGCAGTCGTTCGCCCTGATTACCGATCCGGCGACGCATCAGAAGATGGCCTGCGGGGACGTCAAGGCCGCGTGCCGAGTGGCCATTCTCGATCCGGAACTGACGCGGACGTGTCCGCCCAAGGTGGCGGCAGCGGCGGGGATCGACGCGGTCGCCCACGCCGTCGAGACCGCGGGGACGACGAAACGCAACGAGGTTTCGTTGGAATGTTCGCGCCTGGCGTGGGAGAGGTTGGACCGGGCGTTCGAACGGGCCATGTGCGATCGAGACGACGACGCAGCCCGGGCCGACATGCTGCTCGGGGCGCACCTAGCGGGAGTGGCCATCGAGCACTCGATGCTGGGGGCGGCCCATGCTTGTGCCAACCCGTTGACAGCACGGTTTGGGATCACCCACGGGATCGCCGTGGGATTGATGCTGCCGCACGTCATCCGTTTCAACGCTGAACATGGCGAGAATCCGTACGCCGCGTTGTTGGGTGATGCGGAGGCACTGGCCAAGCGGGTCGAGACTTTCCTCTCCGTGGCGCGCCTTCCGGACCGCTTGACGGATCTGGGGGTGACGCCCGAGGCGCTGCCCGCCCTGGCCGAGGAGGCGTCCCGGCAATGGACGGCGAGGTTCAATCCCAGACCGGTGGGGATCGACGCACTGCGGCGAATTTACGAGATGGCGTTCCGCTAGCCGGGCCCTCCGCGCGTGCTCAAGCCCGCGGCTGGCTGGATCCGGACACGCGATTTGACAGGTTGTTACAAATCGGACGCGCGAAGGTTCTGCTATACTGGGTTCGACCGGGCCGGGACCGGCTGCGTGCGCCGAAGCAACCAACCGCGCAGCCCCGGATTGATACGTTTGGGCCGACCGTAACGAGTTTCCCCCGCCCCGCCGACGAATCCCATGGATCTGAACGTACTTGCACAGCGCGACGAGCAGCGTGGTGGGCACACCGAAGTGGGCAGCTACTTCGTGGCCAACTATCCGCCGTTTTCGGCGTGGAAGGCGGGGGGCGTACCCTCCGTCTTGGAGGCTCTGGATACACCGTGGGAGTCCGCGCGGGCTGAAGCCCGCGGCTCGCCGCTCGGGTTGTACATTCACATTCCCTTTTGTCGGAAGCGGTGTCGGTTCTGCTACTTCCGAGTCTACACGGACAAGAATTCGGACGAGGTCGAAGTGTACCTCGACGCCCTGGCGCGAGAGGCGGCGTTGTACGCGGATCGGGCGGCGCTTCGCGGGCGGTCGTGGGATTTCGTTTACTTTGGCGGGGGCACGCCTTCGTTTTTGAGCAGCGACCAACTGCGCCGAGTCGTCGATCGGATCAGCGAGCACTGGCTTTGGGAAAAGGCCCGCGAGGTGACCTTCGAGTGCGAGCCGGGCACGCTCAAGAAAAGCAAGCTGGAGACGATCCGGGCCATGGGCACGACGCGGCTGAGTCTGGGCGTCGAGCATTTTGATGACGACGTTCTGGCACTCGGCGGAAGGGCCCATCGCTCGGCGGAGATTTTTCGCTCCTACGAATGGGCGCGGGAGGTCGGGTTCGCGCAGCTCAACATCGACCTCATCGCGGGCATGGTGGGGGATTCGGACGATAAATGGCGGGACACGGTCGAGAAGGCGCTGAAACTCGCTCCCGACAGCGTGACCATCTATCAGATGGAGGTTCCGCACAACACGATCCTCGCCCAGGAGGCCAAGGGTTCAGGCGGGGATTCCGCGGTGGTCGGTTGGGCGACCAAGCGGGAGTGGGTCGATCTTGCGTTCCGGGCGTTCGAGGGGGAGGGGTATGAGGTTTCAAGCGCTTACACGCTCGTCAAGCCGTCCGCCCACGCGGGATTCGTGTACCGTGACGCACTCTGGCACGGCGCGGATTTGATCGGGATGGGCGTGGCATCGTTTTCCCATCTCGGCCATGTCCATTTCCAGAATCTCGACTCTTGGGACGGGTATGTGGATACCCTTCGCGGCGGAGACCTTCCTCTGTCGCGGGCCCTCGCCGTCACGGACCGGCAGCAGATGATCCGCGAGCTGATTTTACAGCTCAAGCTGGGACGGTTGGACGGGCGGTATTTTCGAGAGAAGTTCCACAGCGATGTTCTCACCGAGTTCCGGGATGCGTGGACGTCGCTGGAACAGGAGGGCGCGGCCGAGGTTGGCGGGGACGACATCCGTTTGACTCGCTCGGGTCTCCTCCGCGTCGATGCGCTCCTGCCCCGGTTTTTCGAACCGCAATTCCGCAACGTTCGCTACACATGAATGACGTTCAAGCCAGATTCGCCCCAGAGTACGCCGCGCATTCGCTGTTGCGAATGTTGTGCGACGGCTTCTATGACGACGCGTCATGGGTGGATCGCTGCCGGGTGGTCGGGGCCGGGCAGCTTCCTGAAGCTCCGCGCCGCCTGCTTGACCACCACCAGCACATGACACCGACCTTGCGGAACTTTTGCGGAGGCGAACTGGAACTCCGCGTGGACGGGCAGCGGCGGGTCGGCGACTGGTATTCGCGCAAGATCGCCTTGTTTCGCCGCGACACGGGCGAGGTTGTCGAATCGGGCATCATGCGGATCGACCTACGGTGCGTGAATCCGGCGGTGCGGGAAGCGATCCTGGCTCAAGAGACGCCGCTGGGGGATATTCTCATGCGCCACGGGGTGCTGACGCGGGTGGAGCCGAAGTGGTTCCTGCACGTGCCCACGGATTCGCCGGTGATGCGGTCCTTCGGCCGCGCAGCGAAGACGGACGGATATGGTAGGATCGCCACGATTCACTGCGACGGCCAGGAGGCCGTGGAACTGCTGGAGGTGGTGGCGGGATGTTGAAGCCTTGTGATCCGTTTGCGCGAACCGCAGTCGGAACGGATTTGCGATTGTCGATTGGGTTGATCTTTTTCGAATGAGTGATCTGTTCGATTGCATTGTGGTGGGCGGCGGGCCGGCGGGGTCGACGGTTTCGACGATCCTGGCGGACTTCGGGAGACGCGTGCTGCTGCTGGAGCGCTCGCGCTTTCCGCGTCACCACATCGGCGAGTCGTTGATGCCGCAGACCTACTGGACGCTCAAGCGGATCGGAATGCTCGACAAGCTCAAGAACTCGGACTTCACTCCCAAAGAGAGCGTGCAATTCGTCAGCGCCGCGGGTCAGGAATCCCAGCCCTATTACTTCACGGATCGCGACCCCAACGAGTGGTCGGTGACCTGGCAAGTCAAACGCGACCGCTTCGACAAGCTGATGCTGGACAACGCCCGCGAGCACGGCGTGGAGGCGCGGGAGGGGGTGCAGGTCAAGGAGGTTCTGTTCGAGGGTTCGCGGGCGGTGGGCGTACGGGCAATAATGGACGGAGAACCGCGCGAGCTGCGCTGCCGAGTGGTGATCGACGCGACGGGCGTGAATGCGTTGTTGTCCAAGCAGCTTGGGATTCGCGAGGGCGAGCCAGGTCTGAAGAACGCGGCCATCTATGCGTATTGGAAGGGCGCGCACCGCGACGAGGGGCGCAACGCGGGGGCGACGCTGGTCATCTATACCCCGGACAAGCAGGGTTGGTTCTGGTCCATCCCTTTGGAGAACGACATCACCAGCATCGGCGTAGTGGGCAAACCGCAGTTCCTCATCACAGGCCGAGGCGACGACCCCTTGGCGATTCTGGACGAGGAAATCGCACGAACGCCGGGCATTGCGCGTCGCATCAAGAACGCCGAGCGCGTCACTCACGCATATGTTACCAGTGATTTTACGTATCGCGCCCGCAGCATCGCCGGCGACGGCTGGGTGCTGTGCGGCGATGCCTTCGGATTCCTCGATCCCATTTACTCCTCCGGTGTGCTGCTTGCATTGAAAATGGGCGAGATGACCGCCGACATTGTACACGAGGGTCTGGCGGAAAATGATTTGAGTGCGGCGCGACTGGGGCGGCACGGACCGCGCGTGGCCAAGGGAATGCAATTGATTCGACAATTGGTCTATGCCTTCTATCAACCGAAGTTCAGTTTCGGGGCCTTTAACCGCGACCATCCGCAGTTTCACGATCAGGTGGTGCGCCTGTTGATCGGCGATGTGTTCGGCAAGGACGACTTCGACGAAATGTTCCGCCGTGTGCGGGAGTATGTTCCACTGCCCGAGCCTATTGAACTGGAGGGGAGTCACGCGGCGTGAAACGGTTGGTCGTGATTCTTCTCGTTCTCTTGGCTGTCCTGCACCAGGACTTCTGGTGGTGGGACTCGATTGATCCGTTGGTCTTCGGATTCATTCCCATCGGACTGGCGTATCAAATCGGCGTCTCCATCGCGGCCGCGATACTCTGGGCGATGGCGGTGCATTTCTGCTGGCCTCGGGATGTGGATGTCGCCGATGCTTCGCCGATCCCGCCCGCCGCGGGTGCTTCGCAAGCGAGGGCCCACGGATGAGTCCATCCACATGGAATCCGGGGCAAACCGCCGTCGTCGTGATCGTCGGATACATGCTCGCGCTGGTCGCTCTGGGCCTGCTGAGTCAACTCGTTCTGCGTCTGACCGTGGCCGACTACTTCGTCGCCTCCCGCGGGCTCGGATCGGTCATGCTTTTGATGTCACTGATTGGCACCACCATGACCGCCTTCGCCTTGATCGGCAGTTCCGGCGAGGCGTGGGAATCAGGCGTCGTGGTCTACGGCAAGATGGCGTCGTGGTCGGGGATCATTCACGCGGCCATGTATTTTCTGATCGGGATGAAGCTCTGGGCGTTCGGGAAGAAGTATGGATATGTCACCCAAATCCAGTTCTTCCGGGATCGGTTCGAGTCCGACAAGTTGGGCCTGCTCTTGTTTCCGATCCTGGTCGCCTTGCTCATTCCCTATGTGCTGGTCGGCGTGATCAGCTCCGGCAGCGCCATCGAGGCGGTGACGGTCGGCGCGTTTCCCACGGCGTTCGAGGCCACCAAAGGGTCGGTTCCGTTCTGGCTGGGTTCGCTGGTGACGTGCGTGGTGGTGCTCTACTACATCTCCGCGGGCGGCGTTCGGGGGACGGCTTGGGTCAATACTCTGCAGACGATCATCTTCCTGGTGCTCGGTTTCGCCGCGTGTTACACGATTTCGGAGAAACTCGGCGGTCCGGTCCAGGCGACGAAGATGGTCCTGGAGCACAACCCCACGCGCCTGAAGCGCGACGTGACGCCCGACGACCAAGCGCGGTACCAGGAGAGGCTCGCGGCGTACAAGGCGGACCCCAAGGCCGCGATCATCAAACCCGCCGAGCCGCACCCCGCGTCGAAAATCGAGTTCACCAGCTATCTCTTCATTCCGCTCAGTGTGGCCATGTTCCCGCATTTGTTCCAATACTGGCTGACAGCGCGCAGCGCGAAGAAGTTCCGACTCTCCATCATCGGGCAGCCATTGCTCATCATGATCATCTGGGCGCCGTGCGTGATGATCGGGATCTGGGCGACCTCGGCGATGGTCAACGGAGGACCGGTGATTCCGCCGGACTTCGCCGAGGCCAACAAAGTCTTGCCCATGATGGTCAAGAAGCTCTCGTCGCCGCTGCTCGGTGCGCTGCTGGCGGGCGGGATTTTCGCGGCCGTCATGTCCAGTCTCGACGCGCAGTTTCTCAGTCTGGGCAGTATGTTCACCAACGATATCGTGGCCCGCTACGCCCGGCCGGGACGGTTTTCGGAGAAGCAGCTGGTCCTGATCGGCCGCGTTTTCATTCTGTTCATCGTCGCGATTTCGTATGCCCTGGGGTTAACCTACGCGAGCAAGCGACAAGGCGTGTTCGCCCTGGGCGTGTGGTGCTTCGCGGGATTTGCGAGTCTGTTCCCGCTGCTTTTCGCGTCGATCTATTGGCGGCGGGTGACGAAAGCCGGCGCGTACGCGTCGATTCTCGCGGCGACCGCGGTCTGGTTCTGGCTCTTCTGCGACGCCGACTATGGGCGCCGCGGCGAGCATACCCATTGGGGACTCACGCCGGTCACGTTCATTTTTGCCGCCGCGACCGTCGCGCTGGTCCTGGTATCGTTGATCACGCGTCCGCCGTCGGCGGCGACGGTCGAGAAGTTCTTCGGCGGAGTAGGCGATGGCCGCTGAGTTTCGCCTGACGCGTCGCGTGCAGTTCGCCGAGACCGATATGGCCGGCGTGCTGCACTTCGCCAATTACTTCCGCTATATGGAAGAAATCGAACACGCATTCTGGCGATCGCTGGACTTGAGCGTCTATTTGCGGGACCGCGAGCCGCATATCAGTTGGCCGCGGGTCGCCGTCCAGTGCGACTATTCCACGCCGCTCCGCTTCGAGGATGAAGTCGAGCTGTGTATGAAGATCACGAATGTGGGCACGAAGTCGCTCGGCTATGAAGTCGAGTTCTTACACCGGGGTGAGCGTTGTGCACTGGGGAAAATCACTGCCGTGTGTTGCGTGACCGGTCCGCGCGGCGATTTTTCTGCAACCGCTATTCCCCCTGAAATCCGCCAGACGTTGGAGAATGGCGGGAAACAGGGCTAGCCGGTAGTCTTGACGGATGGAGAATGCGATGAAGCTCTGGCCGATCTTTGTAGGTGTGACGATCCTCTGTTGGGGTGCATATGTGCCCACCATTCATCACGGACAGAAGGCCTTCGAGAGCCCGAACAGCGCACTGCGGGCGTTTCTTTTCGTGGGCGTCGCCTATTTCCTCATGGCCGTCGCGGCGCTTGGATACATGGCATTGACCCGCTCCGAGCCGATGGAGTTCACCCGCGCGGGAGTCAGTGTTTCCACGATCGCGGGGATTCTCGGGGCGCTGGGCGCTCTGGGCGTGGTCTTTGCCCTCAAGGAGGGCGGCAAGCCGTTGTATGTGGCCCCGCTGGTGTTCGCCGGAGCGCCGGTGGTCAATACCATCGTTTCCATGCTGTGGGATAAGCCCGCCCGCTCACCGAGCGTATGGTTCTATTGTGGGATTCTGTTGGCGTGTTTCGGCGCGGCGTTGGTGCTACGGTTCAAGCCGGCATGAAAAGCTCGAAGTTCGAAATTCAAAGTTCAAAGAAAGCGATCTCTGGTCACTTCGTGCCTTCGTGCCTTCGTACCTTCGTGCCTGTTTCTTTGAACTTCGAACTTCGAACTTCAGTCTTCGCGGCGGTGGGGTGCTTGTACTTGGCGAGTACCGCACCCGCCGCGAATTGGTCCCTGTTCCGCGGCGATCCCCAAGGGACCGGCGTCGCCAGGGAGGATCTGAACCCGCCGCTTGCAGTCCTTTGGAAACTCGAACTGAACGAACCGGTCGCTTCGACGGCGGCGATCGTGGACGGCGTCGTTTACGTCGGCGCCGACGACGAGGCCCTCCACGCCATCGACCTGGAAAGCGGCAAGGAACTTTGGAAGTATCCGGCGAAAGGCGCGGTCCGCGCCGGGATTACCGTTCTCGACGGGGTCATCTACGTCGGCGATCAGGAAGGGACGATGCACGCCATAGACGCGAAGTCTCACCAAGCCAAATGGACCTTTGCCACCGAGGGCGAGGTCGTCTCCGGAGTGAATCACCACGACGGGCGGTTGGTCTTCGGTTCGTACGACTCGCACGTGTACTGCCTCAACGCCGCGGACGGGACTTTCGTTTGGAAGTTCGAGACCGGCGGGCGAGTCCACGGCACGCCGGCGATCCGCGACGGAAAAGTCATTGCCGCGGGGTGCGATGAACATCTGCACGTTCTGAACCTGTCCGACGGGGCGTCGGTACGGAAGGTCAGCATGGGGTCGGTTTCGGGGGCGTCGGCGGCTATCGACGAGACGAAGGCCTTTGTGGGAACCTACGGACATCAGTTTCTGGCCTTGGACTGGCAAAAAGGCGAGGTTCTCTGGCGGTTCGAGGACGCCGACCGACAATTTCCCATACTTTCCAGCGCCGCTATTTCCTCGGAAATGGTTATCGTAGGGGGCCGAGATAAGCGGATCCGCGGGCTGGATCCTCAAACCGGGCAGCAGAAATGGTGGTTCGTCACCGGGGGGAAGGTGGATTCCTCGCCGGTGATCGCCGGATGGACCGCGTACGTCGGCTCGGCCGACGGGAACCTCTATGCCCTCGGTGTAAGAAACGGAGGCGAGAGCTGGCGCTTCGAGAGCGGCGCGCCGTTCAGTGCTTCACCGGCCATCGCGGGCGGACGATTGGTCATCGGCAATGAGGACGGTGTCGTTTATTGCTTCGGTAAGGAGCCGCCCAAGCCCCTGACCGAGAAAGAGAAAAAGGCGAATATAATCTCGAAGACGCTGCGTCCCGGCGGACAGCCCTAGGCGAAATCGAACTGAGAACTTACTTCGAAACGAAAGGAAAGGCGTATGTCCAGAACATTCCGTAATCAGTTGGTGGTCGCGGTCGCGGTATTGCTTCCCTCGACTGCGGCACTTGCCCAATGGAAACAGTGGGGAGGGCCCAATCAGGACTTCACCGTAGATGCCAAGGGGCTGGCTGCAACCTGGCCCGAGACGGGACCCAAGCAGCTGTGGAAGCGCGAACTGGGCGACGGATACTCCGCCATCCTGGCCGACGGCGGACGGCTCTACACCATGTATCGCGGAAGTGACAAGGAGATCGTCATTGCCATGGACGGCAAGACTGGCAAGACGATCTGGGAGCACAAGTATGACTCCGCTCCCAGCGCCGGACACGTGCGTGAATTCGGCGAAGGGCCGCGCTCCACGCCGCTCATCGACGGCGACCGCATCTACACCGTCGGCGTCGCCGGAGTCATGCACTGCCTGAACAAAGAGGACGGCAAGGTCTATTGGACGCACGATCTGTGGAAGGAGTTCGGCGGCAACAACCTCAACCACGGCTACTCCTCCAGTCCCATCGCCTACAAGGACACGGTGATCGTCCTGGTCGGCGGAAAGGGCGCCAGCGTCGTCGCGTTCGGCAAGAGTGACGGGGCCGTGGTTTGGAAGAACCAGGACTTCGAAAACAGTTATTCGACTCCGAAGATCATCAAGATCGACGGTGAGGACCAACTGATCACCTTCATGGCCCAGGAAGCGATCGGATTGAACCCTGCCAATGGAGATCTGAAATGGCGGCTCGAACATCAGAACCAGTGGAAACAGAACGTCTGTATGCCTATCTGGCATCCCGAAAGCCGCACACTGTTTCTTTCCTCGACGGACGCCGGGGCCAAGGGACTACGCCTGACCAAGGACGGCGACAAGACCAAAGTCGAGGAAGTGTGGTCGAGCCGCAAGATCCAGTTCTATCATGTGACCTCGATCAACATCGGCGACTACGTCTACGGGACCACTGGCGCCCAAGCGCCGGCGTTCTTTGCCGCAATCAACCTCAAGACCGGCGAACTGGCTTGGCGGGAACGAGGGTTCGCCAAGGCGACGTTCCTTCATGCCGACGGAAGGTTCATCATTCTCGACGAGGACGGTCAACTAGCCTTGGCCACTGCTTCGCCCGAGGGACTAAAGGTCCATTCCAAGACCAACATCCTGGAGCGCGTAACCTGGACCGTCCCCACGCTCGTGGGAAAGAGCCTCTACGTACGGGACAAGAAGAACATTGTGGCACTGGATTTAGGATAAGCGGCGAGGGAACCCTCGATCGTGGAAAGGACCAGTATGAGACCCAACACTCGCACAGTCGGTCGCCGGCGCCGGACTGTCGGCATCGTACTTGGCGGCTTCTTCGCCGTCGGACCCGTGTTCGTGTTCGCCCAATGGCCTCAGTGGGGCGGAGTGAATCGCGACTTCGTGGTCTCGACGTCGGGACTGGCGGCGCAGTGGCCCGCGGACGGCCCCAAGAAAGTATGGGACCGCGAACTCGGCGCCGGCTACTCCGCGATCGTCGTCGACCAAGGCGTGCTCTATACCATGTATCGCACGGGCGATGACGAGGTCGTCGTCGCGCTGGATGCGGAAACGGGGAAGACCCGGTGGGAGAAAAAATACCCGGCGCCGCTCTTCGAGGGCATGGAGACGCAATACGGAAAGGGACCGAACTCCACTCCGCTGGTACACGGCGACTATCTGTACACCATCGGTGTCGCCGGTCTGCTGCACTGTCTGGAAAACAATTCCGGCAAGGTCGTTTGGTCCGCGGACCTTCGTCAGTCCCAGGGGGCCAAGATGCCGGAGTTCGGGTATTCCGCAAGCCCTTTGGCCTACAAAGACCGGCTTATCGTTCCCGGGGGCGGACCGGGTTTCGGCGTGTATGCGTTCGACCTGAAGAGCGGGTCGATCCTATGGAACAAGCACGATTTTGTGAATGTCTATTCGTCGCCCATTCTGATTCGCGTCGGCGGCGCGGATCAAGTGGTGTTATTGGCGGACACACAAGTCATCGGCTTCAATCCCATGGACGGCGAACTCCGCTGGAAGTTTCCGCATGAGAATCAGTGGAAGACCAACATCAGCACGCCGGTCTGGGGTGAAGACCAGCTGCTATACATCACTTCGGGCGGCGAAGCCGGCAGTCGCGCGCTGCGCTTGACCCCTGACGGCGACAACACGAAAGTCGAGGAGGTATGGGGAAGCAAGAAGATGTCCATTGGCCAAGGCAACGTCGTCCGCGTCGGCGACTTCGTCTATGGTTCCAGCGGAAACGAGGGACCGATGTTCCTGACGGCCATCAACGTCAAAACCGGCGAACTCGGCTGGCGCGAACGTGGATTCTCCAAAGCCATGTTGTTGTACGCGGATGGAAAGTTGATCGTTCTCGATGAGGACGGCAATCTGGCCTTGGCCCAGGCCTCGCCCACGGAACTGAAGGTCGGGGCCAAAGTGCAAATGCTCAAGAAGCCGTCCTGGACGGGGCCGACCTTGGTCGGCAAACGATTGTACCTGCGGGACACGGAGCGCATCATGGCCTTGGACGTGGGGTAGTTCCACGTTCGGCTGGACCGGCAATGATCTCGGCTTTGGCGGCGTGCGGCGATGAGAGAACCCATGTACGCCCGGAATGATGAGTGGAGATATACAATGAGAAAAGGCGCCACTACATTCTCGCGATGCGATACAGTCGGTATGGCGGCACTGACGATCGCGTGCGGCGCGATTTCGGCCTTCGCTCAGTGGCCGCAGTTCGGCGGTCCCAACCGCAACTTTAGCGTCGAGGCCACGGGACTTGCGGACAAGTGGCCGGACGGCGGGCCGAAGAAGGTCTGGAGCCGGAAGCTCGGCGCGGGCTTTTCCTCGATCATCGTGGACGGCGGCCGCCTGTACACGATGTACCGAAGCGGCTCCGACGAGATCGTCGTGGCCGTGAACGCCGCCGATGGCAAGACCGTGTGGGAGCGGAAGTACTCGGCCCTTCCTCCGAAAGGCATCATGGCCCAGCACGGCACGGGCCCCAACGCTTCGCCGGTCATGGTCGGCGACTTCATCTACACCTTCGGCGTCGCCGGACACCTTCATTGCCTGCGCAAGGAAAACGGCGACGTGGTGTGGTCGAAGGACTTGATGAAGGATCTCGAGGCCAAGTCGCCGCAGTATGGATTTTCCTCCACGCCGGTCGCCTACAAGGATCGACTGATCGCCGCCGTCGGCGGCGCCGGCTGCGGCGTCGTCGCTTTCGATCTCAAAACCGGAAACGTGGTTTGGCGGAAACACGACTTCGGCACGAGCGGCGATGGCATATACTCGTCCCCGATCGTCGCCAACGTCCAGGGTGAGGACCAGATCATTCTGTTGAATGGCACGGACGTGGTCGGAATGGACCCCGGAAATGGCGACATCCTCTGGAGTCACCCGCACACCAATCAGACCAAGGTCAACATCACGACCCCCATTTGGGGTGCGGATGGGATCCTCTTCATCTCCTCGGGCGGTGCTGGAGGGCGTGGGCTCAAGATCGTAAAGACCGAGGGGAGGTTCAAGACCACGGAGGTCTGGGCCTCGCAGAAAATGGACGTGGCCATCACCAACGCGGTGAGAAACGGCGATTTTGTCTACGGATCCTGCGGCTTTCAGGGCCCCGCGTTCTTCACCGGGATCAACGTCAAGACGGGCGACATCTTGTGGCAGGAACGAGGTTTCGCCAAAGCCAACGTCCTCTTCGCCGACGGCAAGCTCATCCTGTTGGACGAAAACGGCAACCTGGGCTTGGCCGTCCCGTCGACCGGAACACTCGACGTTCGCTCGAAGATAGCGATGTTCAAGAGCCCGGCCCGAACCGTGCCGACGCTCGTAGGGCAGAAGTTGTTCGTTCGGGATAACGAGGTGATGATGGCTCTGGACGTCGGCGCTGCGAGCAAGCCGTGACATCGTATGGCACGGCGGGGAGGGCAAAGTTCCAGTTTGCCCATGACGGAAGGGCGCAAGGCTTGCCCGGAGGAAATCTGGGCCGACCCGTGTTCGGGGCATTCGTCGTCACCCACAAGGGGTGACGCTACATTGGACGCGTTTTGCGGGAGTCTATCCATGAATCGAAGAACCTGGAACTTTGTTACGGTCGTCGCGCTCGCATGGATCGCGTCTCCCGTGCACGCGCAGTGGTTGCAGTGGGGCGGGCCGAACCGCAACTTCACCGTCGACGCCAAGGGGTTGAAGGACAAGTGGCCCGACGAGGGGCCCAAGCAGCTATGGAAGCGCGACCTTGGCGACGGGTACGCCACGGTCGTCGCCGACGGCGATCTGCTCTTCACCATGTATCGCGTGGGCACGGATGAGTTCGCCATCGCCCTCGACGCCAAGACCGGCAAAACGGTTTGGGAGCACAAGAACTCCTCGCCGTTCACTTCGGAGATGGCCGAGTTTGGAGCGGGTCCGCACACCACGCCGACCGTGGTCGGCGATCGCGTCTACACCATCGGCACCAACGCCGTGATGCACTGTTTCGAGAAGAAAACCGGGAAAGTGCTGTGGAAGCATGATCTACCGGCCGAGTACAAAGCGCCCGTCCCCAGTCGCGGATACGGCGTCAGTCCGATCGCGTACAAGAATACCATCATTGTCGCCGTGGATCGGGAGCGCCCCGAAGGCGAGGGAGCGGCGGGCGGCGAGAAAAAGGAGGCCGCGCCAGGTCAGGCCCAATCGCTCATGGCCTTCGATCTGGAAACCGGCAGCATGGTCTGGAAGGCGCAGGACTTCGAGATGAGCTACGCCTCGCCGATCCTCATCAACTTCCAGGGCGAGGAGCAACTGGTCATCTTCACGGGCGCGGAACTCGCGGGCCTCAATCCGACCAACGGCGAATTGCTCTGGTCGCATCCCCACAAGACCCAGTTTGGGGCGAACCTCAGCACTCCCCTATGGAACGGCAAGGACACGCTGTTCAGTTCCGCGGCCTACGATTCCGGAAGCCGCGCCGTGAAGTTGACCAAGAAAGACGGCAAGACCGTTCCGGAAGAACTTTGGTACAGCCGCAAGATGCGCATGCACCACGGCAACGCCGTGCAGATCGGCGACTACGTATACGCCTCGAGCGGCGACTTCGGTCCGGCGTTTTTCATGGGTGTGGAACTGAGCACCGGAAAGATCGCCTGGCGGGAACGAGGGTTCTCGAAATCCACCTGCCTTCTCGCGGACGGAAAGCTCATTCTGCTCGACGAGGACGGTAATCTGGCGCTAACCACGGCGACGCCGGAGGGGTTCAAGGTCCTTGCCAAATGCAAGCTGACGGAGAAATACTCCTGGGCCGCGCCGACGCTCGTCGGCACGAAGCTGTACGTGCGCGACCGCAAGCAAATTGTGGCCCTCGATTTGGGATAGGTTGGGAGCGCAGGATGATTAACCCCTTCCAAGGGGTCGAAACCGGACGCGAGCCGCAGGCTTCAGCCTGCGCGGACGTCCGCGCGAGCTAAACCTCGCGGCTCGCTGCAACGGAAAACGAACGGAGAGGGGGGGATTCGAACCCCCGGTACACTTACGCGCACGCTGGTTTTCGAAACCAGTCCCATCAGCCACTCGGGCACCTCTCCAAAATGGGGGTCAGCGAAGGTCAAGGGTTGCAAGGCGGCCCGGACTCTGGCAACTTGACCGCCCCGTCGCCCTCGACTCCCGTTTCCCCATTATCGTAGCGTGACGCCGCGGCGTCAAACGGGAGGCTCTTGCTCCCGGCGGCGGCCAACCGGATACTCGTGGGTTCGCGGCGCCGGCGGACGATGCCGACGCCCGTGCTAGACGAGAGAGTCCGCCCATCGCGGCACGCGGGCGAAGCAGGTGGTTCTGGGGAGGATCGAACATGGTCGGTTGGATGCGCAATTGTCTTTTGGGATCTGTGGTAGCCGTCGGCGTGACCGGAACGGCTTTGGGTCAGGATGTCCGCTACCAAAAATACAAACTCGATAACGGGATGACCGTGATCCTCCATGAGGACCACTCCCTCCCCGTGGCCACGATCAACCTTTGGTACCGTGTGGGCTCCAAGGACGAACCGGTGAAGCGGAGCGGATTCGCCCACCTCTTCGAGCACCTGATGTTCATGGGGACTGAGCGGGTTCCGGGCAGCAAGTTCGACACCGTCATGGAGGGAGCGGGCGGGTCGAACAACGCCAGCACCAGTTCCGACCGCACCAACTATTTTTCCTCGGGACCGGCACAGCTTCTTCCCACGCTCCTGTGGCTGGATGCGGATCGGCTGGAGGACCTCGCCCGCACCATGAATCAGGAGAAGCTCGACAAGCAGCGCGACGTGGTGCGCAACGAGCGGCGGCAGAGCTACGAGAACCGGCCCTACGGCAAGGCGGAATTGAAACTGCAAGAACTGCTCTACCCCGTCGAGCACCCGTACCACATCCCGGTCATCGGGACGCACGAGGACCTGGAAGCGGCGACGGTGGGCGACGTGAAGGATTTCTTCGCGACCTACTACGTACCCAACAACGTGAGCCTGTGCGTGGCCGGCGACTTCGACGCGGCGAAGATCAAGCCTCTGATCCACGATCTGTTCGGATCGCTCCCCAAACGCGGCGAGGCGTCGCATCGCACGGCCCCGCCCGCCAAACTCGACAAAGTGGTCCGCGCCGAGTCCTTCGACAAGGTCCAGCTTCCCAAGATCATCTTCGCCTATCACAGTCCGGCGCAGTTCGCGGAGGGAGATGCGGAGATGGACCTGGCCGCCTCCGTACTCAGCGAGGGCAAGTCCAGCCGACTGTACAAGCGCCTGGTCTACGATGACAAAATCGCCTCGGAGGTGAGCGCCTATCAGGACTCCTCCCAACTCGGATCGGTCTTCCGCATCGACGTGATGGCGAATCCGGACGCGGACCTGGCCCGCGTCGAGCAGGCGGTCGACGAGGAGCTGGCCAAGCTACTCGATCGCGGTCCGGGGCAGCAGGAACTCGACCAGCGGAAAGCGACGTTCGAGTTGAACCAGTTGACGCGCCTGCAATCCATCGACGCCAAGGCCGATCAGCTCAACGAATACGAATACTTCTGGGGCGAGCCCAACTCCTTCCAGCGCGATCTGGAGCGCTATCGTTCGGCTACGCCGCAGGCGGTTCAGGGTTGGGCGAAGAAAGTGCTTGGCCCGCAGGGTCGGGTGATCATGCGCGTGCTGCCCGAAACCGCGGCGCAAAGCGCGAAGAGCGCAGCGACCGAGACGATCGCGGCCAAGCCCGCCGCGACGATGGAACCGCCGCTCAAGACCGAGGCCGCGCCGCGTCCGGCGTCGGGGCGGGATAAGCAACCGTCGATCGGCGCTCCAGCTCCCTTCAAGATCGAAGTACCTCAGTCCTTCAAACTGGCCAACGGAATCCCCGTCATGCTCTGGCCGAAACACGATTTGCCGCTCGTGGCCATGTCGGTCATTTTCCGTCCGGGGCACATGATCGGCGACCCGCGCCGGGCGGGCGCCGTGTACCTCGCCGCCGACATGCTCGACGAAGGGACGGGGGACATGGATTCGTTGGACTTCAGCGACGCCATGCAGTCCTTGGGAGCCCGCTTCTCGCCGACCGGCGATCGAGAGTCGATCCAGCTCGGGCTGACGGTGTTGAAACGCAATTTTCCGAAGGCGGCCGACCTCACCGGCGCTGCGGCGCTCAAGCCCAAGCTCGCCCCGGAGGACTGGGAACGCGTCAAGCGATTGCATCTGGAAGAACTTCGCTCGCAAGACGATCAGCCGACGTTGGTGGCGTCCAAGGTGGCGATGAGGATGCTTTTCGGCGATCTGCACATGTACGGCTGGCCGGTCATGGGCACGCCGGAGCTGGTCGCCAAATTCAATCTCGAGCACGCCCAGTTTCCTTATGTCACGATGGTTCGTCCGGATTTCACGACCATTCTGGTCGCGGGCGATGTATCGCAAGCGGAGGTGAAAGAGGCGCTGGACAAGACCTTGGGGGCGTGGAAACCGTTCCCCTTGAGCACGCCCAGCCCCGAAGCCGGTCCGACACGCGAGATCTCGGAACTCAAGGTCGTCTTGGTCAATCGACCCGACGCGGTTCAGACCGTCATTCAGTTTTTGATGCCGGGACCCAAGTATGACGCCCAATATCGGGTCCAGTATCGGTTGCTCAACACGCTGTTGGGGGGCAGTTTCACCAGCCGGTTGAACCTCAACCTGCGCGAGGAGCACGGGTACACGTATGGGGCCCGCTCTAACTTCGTGATGCGCGAGCATGTGGGATACGTCTCGGCCTCGTCCAGCGTTCGCGCCGATGTTACCGGTGAGGCCCTCAAGGAGTTCCTGCACGAACTGAAACGCCTGCGCGGCGCGGATGTATCCGGCGACGAGACCACCAAGGCTCGTGAGACCCTGCGAACGGACATCATTCAGTCGTTCGCGGGGCTGGGGGGCATCCTGCAGGAGGCGATCGAGCGACTGTCGGGCGGTCTGCACTACGAAACGCTGGTCAGGGACATGAACGCGCTGCAGTCGGCAACCACGGACGAGCTCAACAAGGTCGCGGCGTCGGCGCTCCCCCTGGAAAAGGGGGTTCTCGTGCTGGTGGGGGACAAGAAGACCATCCTGGAAGAGATCAAGGACCTGGGGCTGCCCAAACCAGTCGAGGTCACAGTTCGCGGAGACAAGGTGGGCGGCTGATCGCCGCGCGACGCGCGGCTCTCCGGTTTCGAGTGTGAGGAGTTCACGGTTGAAATTGTTTCGAGGCCAACAGACGGGACGCGCTGCGTGGGTGGCCGCGGGCGCGGTCTACGCCATCGCATCGGCGTCCTTCCTTTGCGCCCAAGAACCCCGAGCCGAAAAGGGTGCGTCCGCGGCGGCGGGGAACGCCGACCCGCGCATTCACGAAATCCTCAAGGCCCTGCAGGATCGCAGCGACGGGTTGAAGGATATTCGATGTAAGGTGCGCTTCGTCGAGAAGGATCAGATCAACCTGACCGAGCGGAAAAAATCGGGCGAAATACTGTTCTTGATCACGGAACCGAATCCGCGCTTCCTCATTCACTTCGACCGCACGGAGACGGACAGACAGTTGGGCAAGAGGGAGTGGTACCTGTTCGACGGACGGTGGTTGTATCAGGCATTGGAACGCATCGAACAGGTCACCAAGCAGGAGGTCGCGGGCGGCGGCAAGAAGATCGACCTCTTTGACCTGGAGAAAGCCCCGTTCCCGCTGCCCTTCGGTCAAAAGCGGGAGACGATCTTGCGTAACTTCGAAGTCTCGCTGTGCGCCCCGGCGGCGGGTGACCCGGCGGACACGGACCATCTGGTTTGCATCCCCAAACCGGACAGCCGCTTGTATCGAAAGTACGAAAAACTCGAACTGTTCGTAAACCGCGAGGTTCGTCTGCCCAGCCGGATCGTGGTCACCAAGAACGAGGGACTGGAGATCAACACCGCCGATTTCCCCGATCTATCGGACAAGTCGATCAACGCCGGCGTGACGCCCAAGGACTTCGAAAAACCGGCAGCGTGGAAGAAATACAAGGAAGTGGTTGAGGAATTGCTGCCCGGTGACGGCGGACCGCCGTAGCGAGAGGGACCATGCCCGAGAAAATGCAGGCGGTTTGCAAGACCAAGACCGACAAGGGGTTGGAGGTGTGCGAGGTCCCGCGCCCGGTGCCCGGGTCCGAGGACGTGCTGGTCTACGTCGAGGCCGCGAGTTTCTGCGGGACCGATCTGCACATCTGGCGCTGGGACCCCTGGTCGCAAAGGCGGATCAAACCGCCGCTTACCCTGGGTCACGAATTCTGCGGGACCATCGTCGCGGTAGGTGACAAGGTGCGGCACGCGGCCGTGGGGGATTACGTCTCCGCGGAGTCGCACGTCACCTGCGGCATGTGCTACCAATGCCGCACGGGGCAGGCCCACATGTGCCCCAACACCGAAATCCTCGGCGTGGATCGCCACGGGGCCTTCGCCAATTACGTCGTCGTGCCTGAGAAAGTCATCTGGCAGAACGACCGCACCAAGCTCCCGCCGGAGATCGCCACGCTTCAGGAACCCTTTGGCAACGCCGTTTTCGCCACCATGAACCAGGATTTGTCGGGTCAGTCGGTGGCGGTCTTGGGATGCGGTCCCATAGGGCTTTTCACGATCAGCATTTGCAAGGCCGTCGGGGCCAAGGCGGTCTTCGCCTCGGACATCCATCCCTTCCGCATCAACCTCGCCCGCGTCATGGGGGCGACGGACGTCTTTGACCCCAGCGACGGTCACCCCGACGTCGTGAAGCGGATCGTAGACTCGAACGGCGGATACGGCGTGGACGTGGTGTTGGAGATGAGCGGAGCGCCCGCGGCCATCACCACCGCCTTCCGCGTGGTGCGAAACGGGGGTACGGTCGTCCTGTTCGGCATCCCCGCCAAGCCCGTGGAGATCGACGTGGCCGAGAACATGATCTTCAAGAACCTGACCGTGCTGGCGCTGAATGGGCGGCGGATTTTCGACACTTGGTACAAGACCCGTTGGCTGTTGGAAGGCGGGGTGATCGACCTGCGGCCTCTGGTTACCAAGACCATCGGCTTCGACGAGGTCAACGACGCCATGACCCTGCTGGCGGGCGGCGGGGCGTGCAAGATCGTCCTGCTCCCCAACGACGGCCGACCCGCTCCCATCCCCAAGCAATCCCGCACCCGCACTCCCGATCCCAATATCACCGCGGCGCCGGTGCATCGGTAGAATGGCAAATGCGGAATGCTGAATTATGAATGACGGACGGAGTGGCTTGCCAACGCCCAACAGGACCAACACGGCGAAAGGGCGGTCGTTTCAGCAAGGGGCTGCGTTCATCCTCACAGAGCGGTTTCAGTGCGGAAAGCTCATGCTCGATTATCCGCTGTCCATCGGCAGACCTCCCAGGGAGCACAAGTTTGACCTAGTCAGCGAGGATGGCGGGTTCGTCGCTGAATGCAAGAACTTCTCCTGGACCAAGAGCGGAAACACCCCGCAGGCCAAGGTCGCCACGCTCAACGAGGCCGTGTTCTTCTTGACTTTCTTGCCAGCGTCGATACGTCGGTTCGTTGTCCTGCGGACGGATGTGCATCCCAACAGGAACGAATCGCTCGCCAATTATTATCATCGTACATACCAGCATTTGCTTCAAGACGTCGAGGTGATCGAGGTGGATTTGAATGACGGTACAGCCGAAGAAATTGGATGACCCGCGGAACCAAGCAGGCCATTCGTCTTCGGAGCGTAGGCCGCGCCGGGTGGCACGCAGCCTGACCGGCAATCTGTTTGACGGCGGCGGTAACAACGGGATCGCAGGCCGCCGGAATTCAACACTCTGGCTGCCCCATGGGTCACGATCAGATGTTCATCTCGCAGTTCTCTAGGGGCCATTGGTGCCCTGAGCGAGCGCGAGGGGCTTCAATCGGCTCCCCGCGCCCCCAACTTTACGGGGACTTCCATGTCGAAGAAACTGAGACCGGCCGTTACGGGTCCGTCCAAGAAACGAACACGGCGATCTCTTGATGATGAGGTCCAAACCGCCGTCGCGTCGCTGAGGCGTCTGGCGGACAAGAAGACGCTTGCGGGCATGGCGCGGTATGGGATTCCTTCGGGGAATGCGTTGGGGGTGGCGGTGGGCAGGATTCGGGGGCTGGCCAAGCGGATGGGGCGGGATCACGCGCTGGCCGGGGCCCTGTGGGAGACGGGGGTGTACGAGGCGCGGATGCTGACGGCGTTTGTGGCCGATCCGGCGAAAGTGACCCCCAAGGAGATGGACCGCTGGTGCCGCGACTTCGATAGTTGGGCGATCTGCGACACGATGTGCTTTCACCTGTTCGACCGCACGCCGCACGCCTTCGCCAAGATCGCGGCGTGGAGCCGCCGCCGCGAGGAGTTCGTCAAGCGCGCCGCCTTCGCCCTCCTGGCGAGCGTCGCGTTGCACGACAAGCAGACCGGCGACGAGCCATTCGCCAAGACGCTCCCGCTCATCGAGCGCGCGGCCAGCGACGACCGCAACTTCGTCAAGAAGGGGGTGAGCTGGGCGCTTCGCGGAATCGGACGGCGGAGCCCCGCGCTGCACGCCGCGGCCGTCGCACTAGCGAAGCGTTTGTCCGCCTCCCCGCAGCCCGCGGCCCGATGGATCGGCAAGGACGCGCTCAAGGAACTGACCGGGCGCGCGGTGATGAAGCGCCTGGCGGCCCGGTCGTCCGGGGAAAGCGCGCCGAAGGCTTGATCCCGGGTCGATTGTCGCGCATCCTGATACGCATGAGAACCACGCTGAACATTGAAGACGACCTCCTCGCCCGAGCTGTAGAACTGAGCGGCATCGAGGAGAAGACGGCTCTGGTCCGGGCCGGCTTGCAGGCGTTGATTGCTCGGGAGAGTGCTCGGCGATTGGCGGCCCTGGGCGGTTCGCAACCGAACCTGGAGATGATTCCGCGACGTCGGAGTCGGCGGTCTCGATCCATCCGCCGCGACGGTTCGTAGGCTGCCATCATTTCAACGGTTCACTTTGGGAGTCCACGCATGTTCGTACGCATGAGGGAAGTCCTGCGAAAGGAGCTGGCTTCGATCCGCGGGGCTGGGTTGTACAAGGAGGAGCGGTTCATCCTCGGACCGCAGGCGGCGGATATCCGCGTCGAGTATCCGCCCGGTCGTCCGCCCAAGGACGTCATCAACTTCTGCGCCAACAACTATCTGGGATTGTCGTCGCATCCGCGGGTGATCGCGGCGGCGCGGGAGGCGCTGGACAGCCACGGGTTCGGCTTGAGCAGCGTCCGCTTCATCTGCGGAACGCAAGACATTCATAAACGGCTCGAACGGCGGATCAGCGAATTTCTCGGCACGGACGACACGATTCTCTACGCCGCGTGCTTTGACGCGAACGGCGGGTTGTTCGAGCCTCTGCTGGGGGCGGACGACGTGGTCATCACCGATCAGCTCAATCACGCCTCGATCATCGACGGCATCCGTCTATGCAAGGCCAAGCGCCTCATCTACGCCCACAACGACATGGCCGACCTGGAGGGCAAGCTCAAGGAGGCGGGAGGCGCCCGGTACCGCATGATTGCCACCGACGGGGCCTTCTCCATGGACGGCTCCGTCGCCCAACTCGATCGCATTTGCGACCTCGCCGAACGAAACGACGCCCTGGTTATGGTGGACGACTGCCACTGCACGGGGTTCATGGGCAAGACGGGACGCGGGTCGGCGGAGCACTGCGGCGTCACGGGCCGGGTCGATGTCATCACCTCGACACTGGGCAAGGCCCTGGGCGGGGCGTCGGGCGGATTCACCTCCGGTCGAAAGGAAATCATCGAGCTTTTGCGGCAGCGATCGAGGCCCTACCTCTTCAGCAACTCCGTCGCACCGACCATCGTCAAAGCCTCGCTGGCGGTCATCGACCTGCTCAGCGAATCGACGAGCCTTCGCGACAAGTTGGAGGGCAACACTCAGCGGTTCCGCAAGGGCATGACCGACGCGGGGTTCGATATCAAACCCGGCGTCCATCCCATCGTCCCCATCATGCTGTACAACGCCAAGCTCAGTCAGGATTTCGCCCGCGATCTGTACGAGGAGGGAATCTACGTCATCGGATTCTACTATCCGGTGGTGGCCAAGGGTCTGGCCCGCATCCGCGTGCAGCTCTCCGCAGGACACGAGCTCCACCACATCGACCGGGCGATCCACGCTTTTGCCAAGGTGGGGCGGAAGTACGACATCCTCGGCAAACGCCGCGACGAGATCATCGCTCGTTATGGTGAGTAGGCCACGCTTCGACGAATGACCAACTACCGATTACCGAGAAGCTGACGTGCATGGCTGTGTGGAAATGATGGAAGCCCGGGCTCGCCGAAACCCGGGCTCCCTGGGTAAGGCTGTCCTCCCGGTTGGGAGAAAGCAGTCAGCCTCAGTCGAGCGTATCGGAGCGCGGCCCGTCGTGCTTGAATCCCCGGCGGGTGTCGACGGGCCACCGTTTCCTGATTCGACGCTTCCTCCCTTCACGCGCCTTCCGTCGATCACGGAAGCCGGTCGGAGCAGGTTTTCCACGGTCTTGCAAGCACTACACGGAACCAGCCTCGTGTCTGATAACCAACGTCCCCGCGGAACGGCGATGGTAGTTCGGCCCTTGACAAGCGCCCGCTCGGTCCCATAGTGTGCCCGCCCGTTCCGGCTGTTTGCGTCGAACGCTCTTTGGGGCTGGGCCGCCGAGGGCGTTCATTCCCTTTCTTCGGTTGGTAGTTCGGTGGAGACGGCGCGGGTCCGTCTTGTTCCTTTCGTCGTCTGAGGTCGGGTCTGAGAAAGACCCGAGGCTCATGGAAAAAGGAGGAGCTTGCACATGAGGATGGTATCTGGATATCGAAGTAAAGTTCTCCTAGCGGTGGTGATCGCTTGGCCGATCGCGTTGCTGGGCGCAGGCCCGCCCGCGAACCTGCCCGTCAAGACGCCGGCCAACCCGCCGGCGGGACCGCTTTCCGACCCGTTGGATTGGTGCCAATATCCGGCACCCAAAGCCAAGCCCGCGGCCATCGGCCCGATCGCGGCGCTCATCGGCGTCGGCGAGGTCGAGCCCAACAGCACTCCGGGCACGGCGCAGGTGATTCCCTTTGGCGACGGAGTGGGGCAGGATCGTGACATCGACGTCACGGGAACGATAGGCACGACCACGGATCTCGATTACTTCCGCCTGACGGCGACGAAAGGGGACGTACTGGGTCTGGCCGTACTGGCCGGCGGCGCCCCGGACTCCATGGTCGCCGTCACGGACTTGGCGGGTGTGTCCTTCACCGAGAACGACGACCACCAGGGACAGGCCGGCTATTATCCCCCCGGTTCGCCGCTGCCGGGCGGAGTCAACTCACTGGATTCCACGATGAGCTGGGTTGTTCCGGCCGATGGCGACTATCTGATTCGCGTCAAGTCCTTTAACGGGACGAGTTCCGGCGACTACACCTTGCAGCTCCGCGGGCCGCGGCCGTTTCTGGAAGTGCAGCCCCCGGGCACGACGCAGATCATCTTCGTGGATTTCAACGGGGCCTCGATCAACGCCGTGGCCCTGTTCGGCGGCGGAAACAACCCCGCGAACCTCTCTGGATTGTCGTCTTACATGACCCGTTGGGGCCTGACGGCGGGCGACCAAAACGCGGTGATCGACTCGATCCTGGCCACGATCAACGAGAACTTCGATGATCTGCGGACCGCGGCCCTCAACGGCGACCGAGACACGGACGGCATCGCCGGCCATTTCGACGTCGACGTCCGCAACAGCCGCGACCACGCCGATCCGTTCGGACAGCCCTTCGTGAGCCGCCTCATCGTCGGCGGAGACATCGCCCAGTTGGGAATCTCGACCATCGGAATCGCCGAGGACATTGACCCCGGCAACTTCGGTCCCGAGGCGACGGCGGTCATCCTGCTGGACCTGCTCAGCGCCGCTTCGCCGGATCCGAACTCGATCAACAGCATCCCGCGGGACGCGAGCATGACCAAGATTGCAGCCGTAGGATTGATTGTCGGCAACATCAGCAGCCACGAGGCCGGTCACTACCTGGGCAACTGGCACACCCTGAACTCCAACGCCACGCGCTCCATCATGGACGCCGGCGGGAATCTGCCCATCAACATGGGCGGGGTCGGAACGGACGGAATCCTGGGCACCGGCGACGATCAACAGGTCGACTTCAGCATCGACGCCTACGGCGGCTTGCAGACCGGCAATGAACGCACCAACGTACGTACCGCGTTTGCACTCGCCACCGGCGCGGCCGGATGCACCGTCGATCCCGACTGCGCTGACGGAGCCTTCTGCAACGGGGCGGAAACCTGCCTGGGCGGAGTTTGCCAGGCGGGAAGCAACCCCTGCACGCTGCCATTGCTTTGCCGCGAGAGCGACGACCTGTGCGTGAACTGCCTGTCGAACGCCAATTGCGACGACGGCTTGTTCTGCAACGGCCCCGAGACGTGCAACGGCGCCGGCAACTGCCAGGCAGGCAGCAATCCGTGCACTCCGTTGCCCTGCGATGAGCCGACCGATAGTTGCGTCGGCGGCGCGGAGGTGTGGATGTCATTCGACACCACCACTACGGTACCCAGCCCGGTGGGGACGGTGGAGAACGAGGACATCGTGGCTCGCAACGTGACCAGCGGGGCCTGGTCGCTCATTTTCGACGGAAGCGACGTGGGGCTCTCCGGGTTCGTGATCGACGGCATGGCCCGTCTGTCGAGCGGCGACATTCTCCTATCCTTCACGGCCTCGGGGTCCATCGCCGGTATGACCGGCGGACCGGGCGGAAGCACCACGCTGGACGACTCGGACATCGTGCGCTTCGTACCGGGCACGCTGGGAGCGAACACCACCGGCTCGTTCGTGTTTTACTTTGACGGCAGCGACGTGGGCCTCACCACCAACAACGAGGACATCGACGCCATCACCCTCACCAGCAGCGGCCAACTGGCGATCTCCACCATCGGGAGCGTGACCGCCACCGGAGCGAGCGGCAACGACGCCGACCTGCTGGTGTTCACCGCCACGAGCCTGGGCGAGGCGACCGTCGGTTCGTTCGCCGTCTACTTTGATGGCAGCGACGTGGGCCTGTCCGACGGCGGAAGCGAGGATTTGGACGCCGCGGGACTTCGTTCCACGGGAGCGTTGCTCCTGTCCACCCTGGGCACGGTCTCCGTCCCGGGCGTGGCGGCTGAGGATGAGGATGTCCTGTCCTTCACCGGCACTTTCGGGCCGACGACGTCGGGAACGTACACGCTGTTCCTCGACCTGAGCGCACTGGGCATCGCCACCGGCGAGGACGTGACGGCGCTGGAGTACAAGGAGTAAGCGTCGTCCAGACACGGCCCGACTGAAAGGTCGGCGCCCAATCGAACCCGCGGGCGGCCCCCCTTTGCGCGAGGCGTCAAGGGCCGACTCGCGGACATCCTCTGACGAACCTGCGGGGCGGGCGCTATGCCCGCCCCGCTTGCTTGATTGAATGGATGGGGAGTCGTCCGTACGATGCACCCCCACCGGACGGTTCAACTGCGGCGTGGACCGGGACCGGAGGCGCGGAGGATCCCTGATCGTGTTTGACAAGGTCGATCCCAAAACCGATTTCCCCGCGATGGAGCGGGAAATCCTGGCGTTTTGGAATCAAACCAAGGCGTTCGAGCGGCTCCGCGAGATCAACCGCGGAAAGCCGAAATGGTCGTTTTTGGACGGGCCCATCACGGCCAACAACCCCATGGGCGTCCACCACGCCTGGGGGCGGGCCTACAAGGACATCTACCAGCGCTATCACGCCGTCTCGCCTTCGGATTCGCCCGCGGGCTGGGGCCGCGAGCTTCGCTATCAGAACGGTTTCGATTGTCAGGGTCTGTGGGTCGAGGTCGAGGTCGAAAAAGAGCACGGGTTCACCTCCAAGAAGGACATCGAGGCCTTCGGCATCGGCAAGTTCGTCGAGGAGTGCAAGGCCCGGGCGTGCAAGTTCGCGGCCATGCAGACGCAGCAGTCCCAGCGCCTCGGGCAGTGGATGGACTGGGACAACTCCTACTACACCATGTCCGACGAAAACAACTACGCCATCTGGGCCTTCCTCAAGAAATGCCACGAGAAGGGGCTGGTCTACAAGGGCTTCGACTCCATGCCGTGGTGCCCGCGTTGTGGCACCGGCATCAGCCAGATGGAAATGAACGAGGGCTATCGCGAGGTGCCGCACACCTCGGTTTTCGTTTGTTTCCCCCTCCGCGAGCGCCGCGGCGAGAACCTTCTCGTCTGGACCACCACGCCGTGGACGCTCAGTTCCAACGTCGCCGCCGCGGTCAAGCCGGAGATGACCTACGTCAAGGTCCGTCAGGGCGACCAGGTCTATTACGTCGGCAAAGCCAACTTCGAGAACGCGCGGTCGCACCCGGTACAGACCAGCGACAAGTCCAAACTGCCCGGTTTGATGTCCATTGCGGCGCAGTTCAAGAACAAGGGGCCTTTCGAGATCATCGGCGAGCTTCGCGGCGAGGAACTGGTCGGGCTCACCTACGACGGGCCGTTCGACGACCTGCCGGGCGCGATCGAAGCCAAAGACGCCCATCGCGTCATCGCCTGGGACGCGGTGACCGAATCCGAGGGAACCGGCATCGTCCACATTGCGCCCGGCTGCGGAACGGAGGACTTTCATCTCGGAAAAGAGCTCGGGCTGCCGCAGATCGCTCCGCTGTTCGAGGACGGCACGTTCCGTCCGGAGTTCGGGTTCCTGGCCGGGCGCGGTTCGGACAAAGTCACGGACGACATCGTGGAATCCCTCAAGAAACGCGGCCTGCTTTTCGCCAAGGAGCAATACTACCACCGCTATCCGCACTGCTGGCGCTGCAAGAGCGAGCTCGTCTTCCGTCTGGTCGACGAGTGGTTCATCAACATGAACTGGCGGGAGCGGATCATGGACTCGGCCCGTCAAGCGCGCTGGATTCCCGACTGGGGCCTGGAACGCGAGCTCGACTGGCTTCGCAACATGGGCGACTGGATGATCTCCAAGAAACGCTACTGGGGTCTGGCCCTGCCCATCTGGGAGTGCCACAAGTGCGCCCACTTCGAGATCCTCGGCGGGTGCGAAGAGCTGAAATCCCGCGCCGTGTCGGGATGGGAAAAATTCGAGGGTCACTCCCCGCACCGCCCCTGGATCGACGACGTGAAAATCCGCTGCGCCCAATGTGGTGACACCGACATGTCACGAGTCCGCGACGTGGGCAACCCCTGGCTGGACGCCAGCATCGTGCCCTTTTCCACGATGGGGTACTTCTCCGATCGACCCTCCTGGGAGCAATGGTTTCCCGCGGACTTCGTGGTCGAGGCCTTGCCCGGGCAGTTTCGCAACTGGTTCTACGCCTTGCTCGCCGTCAGCACCATCATGGTGGGCCGATCGCCCTTCAAGGTCCTTAAGGGCCACGGACTGGTCGTGGACGACGAAGGCAAACCCATGCATAAATCGGCGGGCAACGCCATCGAGTTCAACGAAGCCGCGGATAAGATCGGCGTGGACGTGATGCGCTGGCTCTACGCCCGGACGCCTCCGGAGCGGAACGTCCTCTTCGGCCCGCACCACTGCGACGAAGTCCGCCGCGAGGTGATTCTCCCCTGGTGGAACGTCTATTCGTTCTTCTGCAACCTCGCCCGCGTGGACGATTTCCAACCGGATGTGCATAAAGCAGATCCAGACGACGTCACGACGCTCGATAACTGGATCCAGCTAGAACTGGACCACGTCGTAAACGTCGCGCATGAGGCTTACAGCCGGTTCGAGGTCGTGCGCCTATGTGCGGAGGCGGCGCGGTTCATCGACGTGCTCAGCACTTGGTATGTCCGTCGCTCCCGCCGGCGCTTTTACGGCGAGGGTTGGCCCCCCGACAAGCGAGCAGCCTTTACAACCCTGTATGACGTGCTCAAGAGGTTCAATCGGGTTATCGCGCCGATTGTTCCGTTCATGAGCGAGGCGATCTACCAGAATCTCGAGGCCAAACATTGCGGCGACGCGCAAAAGAGTGTTCACCACGAACGTTTCCCACGGGCTGTCCTTGAGCCACCACAGGGTAATTTCCTAGCGCCCGAAGTTCGCGCTTGCATTCGCATCGTCTCTCTGGCTCGTTCAGCCAGGAAGAGCGCCAATCTGAAGATTCGCCAGCCTCTTGCTGAATTGGTGGTCGTCCCAGGCGATCGGTTTGAGAAGCTAGCCGTTCGGAACCTCGAAAGCGATATTGCAGAGGAACTCAATGTCAAGAGGGTCACGCTTCGCGAGGATCGCGACGGACTCTACACCGTAACGGTTTCGCCGAACATGAAGACGCTGGGCGCGAAGTTCGGTCGCCACGTCGCCGCCGCGCGAAGGGTGATCGAGGGCATCCCCGGACTCGAACTCGACGCCCGACTTTGGCGCGGCGAGACCGCTGGCATCGCGGTCGAAGGGGCCGACGCGGTCATCACCGCCGAAGATCTCATCGTCACGAAATCGTTCGGTGACGACTGGGCCGGCATCGCCGACGGCGCCACGGTCGTCATGCTCGACAAACGCATCACCCCCGCCCTGAAAAACGAAGGCATCGCCCGCGATATTGTCCGGAATGTCCAGAATCTACGAAAAGACGCGGGACTGGACATCGCCGACCGGATTCGATTGAGCCTGGTGACCGAGTCGCCGATGCTCAAGGCCGCGATCCTAGAGTGCCGTGACTACATCGTGGGGGAAACGCTGGCCGTGGACTTGGTCGACGCCCCGCTCGACGGATCGGCCCCCAGCGTCGAGGTCGAAATCGAGCCCAAGCAGAGCGTGGCCATCGGGCTGGCGAAATCACGATGATGGGAGCAACCGGCCAGCCCACGGCTCGTGAGCGCCTCCAACCAAGCCCGCCCGAAGGCCCCGCGACGCCCTTGACCTGGGCAAAATACTAATTTATAAACGAATTAGTAGTTGTTAGTATTTGGGGGTTTTCGAGCGAAAAAAGCTATGCGCGTCCCGCCGCCGCCGCTTGCCCCACTCAGACATGTGCGCCGGCGAGGTTGATGAAGAGAGTACCGTGCAAAATGGCTAACATCAGCTCACGACTCGAGACCTCCACTCAATTGGTACTCGACCTCATTAAGGACGTCGAAAAGGGACAGATCAAGATACCACAGTTCCAAAGGCGGTTTCTTTGGAGTGAGGGACAAGCGATCGAGTTGCTCGACAGCATAGCGAACAACTATCCGATCGGTAGTTTACTTTTGTGGCGAACCGATTCCAAACTTGTGGTCGAAAGAAACATCGGCGACTTTCGTCTTCCGGAGACCGGCGACTTCTTCCCAACGGACTATGTACTGGATGGTCAGCAGCGCTTGACGGTCATCTATTCCTGTCTCGGGAGCCTACCAGAAGGTGACGGGTTCGAGGCAGCATATGACCTAAAGAGGAAGGTGTTTGTTCAACGAGCACCGGACGCAGAACCATATGTCGTCCCACTTCGTTATATGTTCAAGACCTCCAAGCTTCTGGATTTCAGAACACAGTTGCGCGAAATTCAGGACGACAGTACAACCGTTGAGGCTCTTGATGAGGTGATTCACATCTTCACGAACTATCGTGTTCCAGTCGTCTTATTGAAGGATCTTACAGTCGAGGAGGTTTGTCCGATCTTCGAGCGGATCAACAGTTCCGGTACGCGACTCTCGACGTATGACTTAATGGTTGCGGCGACCTGGACGCGCAGTTTTGACTTGAATGAAAAGACTTCGGAGATTCAGAGCGCGCTGCAAGACAAGAAGTTCGACGATATAGAGGGTGACACGATACTGAAGTGCCTGTCTGCGGTACAGTTCGGGTCCGTCAAGAGATCGGATTTGTTCGCGTTGCGTACAGTGAAGGGAATCACTATCGATACCGTTGTCGCGCGCACACGCGAGGCGCTGCTGAAAGCCGTGGACACGTTGAGCACCGAGTTTCTTGTCTATAGCTGGGATTTTCTTCCGTATGAAGCGATCCTCGTCGTCTTGGCCTACTTGTACGACAAGCATCCAACGTTTGACGCGGATCAGACGCGCCGCCTAAGACAATGGTTTTGGAGGGCAGCAGCGAGCGAACGATATCGAGTTGGCGGCGAGGCGTTTGTCACACAGGATTTGCGCGCCGTTCTGGAGTTCGTTCACGAAGGAAACGGGGATCCAACCAGCTTCGGGGGGCCAATTCCGGCATCACTCTGGAAACAGACAGCGTTCCGAAGCAACAACTCACGGTCTCGCGCGTTTATTCTCGCGCTTGCGCAGTTACATCCGCGCAATCTCACGAATGGAAGCACTATCGAAATCGACGAAGCGCTCTCTAGATGGAACCGAAAGGAATTTCATCACGTCCATCCGCGCGCATTCCTGAAACGCACCGGTGCTCCGGGTGAGCACAATGCCATAGCAAACATCTGCATGCTTGCGGCATCAGAGAATAAGGCGGTTCTCGATAGAGACCCCAAAGAATATCTGCCAGCATGTGCGTCGGCGTTGAAGCGAGATGCAGACAAAGTTTTCCGTTCGAATCTCTTGCCTGAGCCCACGCAGTTTAAGTATCCAGTGGTGGATTTCACGGCGTTCCTTGATAGGCGCTCGGACTTGATCGCAGAGCTGTTTGTGAAACTTTGTAACGGCGACAAGGTCGCAATGTAGACCGTCGAATTGGGAACACGACTCTTCGAACGTTGGAAAAAGAGGCACAGGGTCCGGGGAGAACCCGTATGACGGGCTTTGGCACTCAACCCGACTCTTGGCAGTATCCGATCGAAGAGCCCGGGGCTCGACGAACTCCCCGACCCAACTGGTTCGCCACCCTCGGCGTCTGGGTCGTCGTTTTCTTGCTGGTCTGGACGTTTCTGCGTCCCTCCGGGGTCAGCCCCCTTCACGATCCCAAGATCGAGCCGCGTCCCGTCGTCGCCCGCGGGGACCTCGCCGCCGACGAACAAGCCACCATCGAGGTTTTCAAGGAGGCCTCCCCCTCCGTCGTTTACATCACCACCAGCGACATCACCCGCGACTACTTCAGCCTCAACCCCGTCGAGGTGCAGCGCGGCAGCGGCTCGGGTTTCGTCTACGACCGCGACGGACACATCGTCACCAACTTTCACGTCCTCGCCGAGGGACGACGCTGGACGGTCACCCTCGCCGATCGTTCCGCCTGGGAGGGTCAGTTCGTCGGCGGGGCCGAGGACAAGGACCTTGCCATCCTCAAGATCGACGCCCCGCCCGATCTACTCAAACCCATCGCCATCGGCGCCTCCAGCAACCTGCAAGTCGGCCAGAAGGTCTTCGCCATCGGCAACCCTTTCGGGCTCGATCGAACCCTAACCACCGGGATCGTCAGCGCCCTCGGTCGTGAAATCGAGTCGCTGAGCGGCCGCCCCATCCGCGACGTGATCCAAACCGACGCGGCCATCAACCCCGGCAACTCCGGCGGACCCCTTCTCGACAGCGCCGGCCGACTCATCGGCGTCAACACGCAGATCGCCAGCCCCTCCGGCGCTAGCGCGGGGATCGGCTTCGCTATTCCCGTCGATATCGTCAACCGCGTGGTGCCCGAACTCATCCGCCACGGACGGATGACCCGCCCGATTCTCGGCGTGGTCCCCTTTCCCGACAACGTGACGCGGCAACTAGCCCTCGAGGGAGTCCTGCTTCAAGAGGTTTCGCAAACGAGTTCCGCCGGCCACGCCGGACTCCGTGGAACCATCCTCACCCGCGACGGCCGTCTGCGACAACTCGGCGACCTGATCCAAAAAATCGACGACCACCCCACCCCCAACTACTACGCCCTGCTCGACGCCCTCGAGCAATACCAAGCCGGTGACGAAGTCCGCGTGACCTACCGCCGCGACGACCAAGTCCTCCAAACGACCGTCCGCTTGCAGGCGATGGAATGAGGCACGGCGCGAATGCTACGGGCCGGTCCCTTCCCGGCACGCGACCTGCCTCCGTGCCCTCCTGCCGACGGCGCTCCGATCACATTTCCTCTTCGATGGCGTGGACGATCTCGTCGGAAACGTAGACGCGGCCTCGCCGCTTTCCGGTCACCTCGCGCACGATCCCGGCGGCGGCGAGCTTGTCGACGAGTTGTTGTGCTCCCGGAAAACTAACGCTCAGTGCTTTGCGGACAACCGCGACGTTGAAATACGGGTAGCGAAACAGCCGATCGACGAGGTCGAGTGCCCGCGCCGAACCCCGCCTTGCTTGCAGGCGCCGACGAAACTCCTCTCGCAGCGTAAGCAATTTCCCTGCGCGCAGGCGCGCGTCATTCGCCTGCTCCGCAACCCCTCGGAGAAAAAAGAGCAACCACGAATACCATGCGCCGTTGCGGCTGACGGCAAGGAGTTGTTGATAGTATTCGTCTCGCCGAGCCTCGAAATAGGCGCTCAGATAAAGCAGCGGCTGGGTAAGCAACTTCTCGGCACACAGCGAGAAAGTGATGAGCAACCGTCCGACGCGTCCGTTCCCATCCACGAACGGATGAATCGCCTCAAATTGGTAGTGCATGAGCGCCAGACGGATTAGCGGCGGCAGGGTCGGCGGACTGTGGAAGTAAGCCTCGAGCCGGTGAAGCGCTTCCGTCATCTCGGGGACCGGCGGTGGAACAAACGTCGCCTCCACAAGGGCGCATCCAGGACGCCCAATCCAGTTCTGCACGCGGCGAAAATCTCCCGGGGCTCGCTCCGCGCCCCGAACGCCGGTCATCAGCTTCGCATGAATCTCGCGGATTAACCGCAGGCTTAGGGGTAATTCGTTCACTCTCTGGAGCCCGAGCTCCAGGGCGTCGACGTAGTTCTGAACCTCACGCGCGTCGGCTACCTCTTGTTCAGCCTCAGGAGACAACCGGAACCGGTGCAAGTCCGTCAGACCAGCCTGGGTCCCTTCAATCCGGCTGGAGAGGACCGCCTCGCGTTGCAAGAACGGCTCGATCAGTAGATGGGGATTAGGCAACTGTGTCCCCACTCCACCGAGGCGCCCAAGCTCGCGGTCAGCTACCGAGAGGGCGGTCGCAAGTTCCGAGGTCCATAGGAATTCGGGCGGAAGCGGGTGGGGAACAAATGCAACGGCGTTCTCAACGGTTCCGACCAGCCGTCCCGGCGCACCGACCACGAAATCCTCACGTCGCATTCCGGTTCCCTGCTATTCAACTCTCCTTGCATGTGCAAGGGGTATAGTTAACAAACGTCGCTGAAAGTTTAACAACGCGCCAAGGAGAGTCAAGATGCGGGGGCAGCTTGCGTCCGAGAAACCGAAGGATCAGCGTGCCGCTTCTCCAGACCCACTAGGGCTGGAGGTGGCCTACGAAGGAAATAAGTTCGGGCTGACACCCAGATCCACGATGCTGCACGCCAGGATCGGGTCCAGCCCCAGCTCTGTCGCCCGTTTCACAAGCTCGTCGCTCTCCGCGCCGGGGTTGACGAAAAGCTCCTTGGGCTTGACCACGGCGATGTCGGTCAGCGCCGCCACGGCTACCGAGGGCGGTAGGTAGAGCGTCACCCGGTCGATCGGAACGGGAACGTCCTTGATCGACGCGTAGACCTTCAACCCCTCGATCTCCCTGCCTCGCGGATTGACCGGGTACACCTCCCACCCCTGGGCCACATACGCCCGAACGGCCTTGTTGCTGAACTTGCTTCGGTCGGCCGAGGCACCGATGACGGCGATGGTCTTCCGCGGCGATGCTGAGCCGAGCTTGCGATCTTGCATGAAGAGCCCTCAGTGGAACCTAAAGTCCCCATCCTAGCGTACGTAGGCCGTCCGACAAGCCCTCCCGGGACTGGACGACGGAAACGGTACCTGGCCACTTGACAAGCTCCCGTAGTTAGGATAGAGTTAGGGCGTGCGGCGAGTTCACTCAATCCGTATCCCTGTCCACGGGTTCGTCGAGTTCGACGATTGGGAGCGGGATATTATCAACCACCCCGTGTTCCAGCGGCTGCGACGAATCCGACAGCTTGCGCTGGCGGATCAGGTGTACCCGGGCGCGACGCACACCAGGTTCGAACACTCCTTGGGCGTTATGCATGTAGCCTCACGGCTTTACGATGCCATCCGCCTACGCTTCGACCCACTGCTGGAGGAGTACCTCGGCCTCGACCTGAAGCACACAAACACCAAACGACTGGTCCGGTTGGCCGCGCTGCTCCACGACGTCGGGCACGCGCCGTTTTCGCACACCGGCGAGGACGTGATGCCCATGGGAAAAGCTGGCAAGCCCTTGCATCACGAGGATTACTCGGCTGCGTTGATCGAACACGAGTTGAAGGATGTTCTGAACGATCACACGATCAACAAGCAAGAGCACAGCTTGTCCGCCGAGTACATCGCCCAATTCCTGAAAGGCGATTCGAAGCTACCAGCCGAGGTTTCGTTTTGGCGCGACTTGATCGATGGCCAGCTCGACGCGGATCGGATGGACTACCTCCTCCGGGATTCACTGCATTGTGGAGTCACGTACGGCCATTTCGACTTGGACCGCATCATTGATTCCGTGGCGATCGTTAAGAACAAGTCGAAGGACTTGCCGGACGATCTGAGGATCGGGGTTTCCGCTGGCGGGCGGCACGCGGCGGAGGGACTCATTATGGCACGGTACTTCATGTTCCGCCAGGTTAACTTCCTCCCGGTTCGATTGGCCTACAATAAACACGCCGTACAAGCCCTTAAGTCCTTCCTCACAGCTAGATCCAGGCGTGCGACGCTCCCCAATCCGTCGACAACTCGAGGACGCGCCTCGTTCCTAGAACTCGACGACTGGCGTGTGCTGAGCTGGATACTGGACACGCGGGATGATCCCGATTCAGCCGCGATTGTCACTCATGGTCACGACCGAATGATCCACGAGACAACCGAACTGCCAACGCTGACGGAACTGAAGCAGTTCAAGGACAGGATGAAGAGGTTGCAGAAGCAAGGGATCGAGTGCTGGGCAGCCGATGCGAGCAAGGATTGGTATACGCTCGATGCCACGCCGATTCTGGTCGCGGGTGAAACAGGCACAGCGCTCGACGTTCCGGTTGGGACTCCGCTCTCGCAGTTGTCCGCAGTGGTTGGCGGGCTGAAGCCAACTCGCCAGCAATACCTGTTTGTTTCGATACGCGACAAGGTTTATGCCAAGAAGGCTCTTGAAGGGAAAATCGGAGGCAAGCATGGAAAGCATGGAACGACTCGCGCTTCTGGTCGAAATCGTCGACCGTAGGGTGAAGCGTAAGAAACGTGTCGGGAAGACCGTATTGCAGAAACTCTTGTTCCTGTTGCAAGAGCATTTCGATCTGCGCATAGACTACAACTTCCGTTTCTACAATTACGGTCCCTATTCAACGACAGTCATGGGGGACATTGACTACGCGGTCGCACTCCGCATGCTCAAACAGGAGTATGACCCGGACCAAGGATTCGATTTCGCGATAGGGCCGAATGCGTCGCAAATAGCCGCGATCCGGAAGCGGGTTTGCAAGGAGGCCAAGGACAAACTGGACGAACTGTTCGATTGTTTCGGGACGTTGACGGCGCGGCAACTTGAGCTCCGAGCGACCGTTGCGTACGTAAAAAAGCAATACCCACAATCCTCGGGAGACGAAGTGTTGAAGATCGTCAAGGACCTGAAGCCAAAGTACTTAGAGAGAGAGCTTCGCGATGCCGTCGGAGGGTTCAGCGAGCCCAAAGGCGGCAAGCCGCGTCGGCCGCATGGATCCCTGCCATTGCGAGGTAAAGCGCGACAAGACAAGTGGACCTGAAGGAGAGTCCGACGCCTAGCCGCTCATTTTCGCGAATGCCACGTCGCCGTCACGATCGAGGTCTTGAAGGATGTAATCGCCGGTCGGGTTCTTTTCGTCGGCTTGGCGAGCCGCCTCGGTCGCGGTATCGCCAACCCCGATGACCTCTCCGTCATGCACGGCGATCCATTTGCCGGCGTACTTGCGGTACGGCTCCGGGCTGTGGTCACTTAGCCATGCGAAGTCTGCGACATTCATGGGGCCTACCTCCGAGACCATTATGGCGGCCCTCTCCATCACAGCATCCGAGCACGGGATCCGGTGCTAACGTCCTCCGCGCCGAACGGCCCGGTCCATTTCGCGTTTGTGCTCGCGGCGCTTGATGGTCTCGCGTTTGTCGCCCAGGGTCTTTCCGCGCACCAAGGCCACGGCCAGCTTGGCGATGCCGCGCTCGTTGAAATAGAGGCTCAGCGGCGTCAGCGTGAGCCCCTTCTGCTCCACCTTGGGCCGCAGGCGACGGATTTCCCGGGCGTGGAGGAGCAGTTTGCGACGGCGGATGGGGTCGTGATTCTGCGTTCGCGCGAAGGCGTAGGAGGCGATGTGGGCCCCGATCAGCCACATTTCGTCGCCCTCGATCCGCGCATAGGCCTCCTCGATGGAGGCGTTTCGATCCCGCAGGCTTTTGACTTCCGAACCCACCAAGACGATCCCGCACTCGAACTTTTCGAGGACCTCGTAGCGGAAGGTAGCCTTGCGGTTGCGGCAGACGGCCTGGTCGGTAATCCGTTTTTTTGACATAATCTATGTATCGACAAGTACTTATGGGTCGAAGGCGCTCGGGGGAGAGCTTGGCGACCGGTTTCTGCCGATTGTACCGATGATGTAATTGGGGGCAATGGTCATCCCTGGGGATCACGTATAATGAACGCAGAGGAAAGCGAAAAAAACGTGTCCGACGGGGCAGCGACCATCAGCCGAGAGCGCGAGAAGTTGCTGATTGACCGGGCGCGAAGTGGGGACCGTGTCGCCCTTCGCGAGCTGATCGATCTGCACAAGGACCGTCTTTTTGCCTTCATTTGGCGGATGGTCCGCGACCATCACGAAGCCGAGGACGTCTGCCAGGACGCATTCCTCAAGGCCTTTTCGTCGCTCGACTCCTTCTCCAGCGAATATCGCTTCAGCACCTGGCTGTTTACCATCGGTTATAGGGTATGCCTGAACCGCCTGCGGAAGAAACGGGTCTTCTCCAGCGGGATTGACCTTGGCGACTTCCAATCGGCATCGGCGGCGTCGGCCTCATCGATCGCGGAATCCGATGAAGCAGCCCGTATCCGTGCCGGGGTTTGGGACTCCGTGGACCAGCTTAGCCCGCCTCAACGTGCGACGATTCTGCTATTTTATCGGAACGGCCTCGGATGCCACGAGATCGCGCGGGTGCTACAAACCCCGGTTGCGACCGTAAAAAGCCATCTTCATCGCGCCCGGGCCCGCTTGCGGGAGCTCCTGGAGAACGATGGGGCGTTGGGGTGGGAATCGTACCGCAATTTTTCCGGGCGGGCCGTGTAGAATCCTGCGTAACGGCACGTTCGACCCAACGGCGTGCCGGGCAGATTGGCGAGCCATGCGCTGCGAAGAAGCACAACGACTTTTCGACTCCTACCTCGATGGGGAACTGCCCTCGTCGCTGCTCCATGAGCTCGATGCTCACCGCCTGCGATGCGGCCCGTGCCGGCGGGCGTTGGCGATCCACGAGGTGGCCGGGCATATCCTCGCTTCGGATCAGCAGCCCGTGGCTTTGCGCGAGGACTTCACCAGCCGCTTGCTGGCGTGCGTCGATACCGGAGCGCGAACGCGGTGGGAAAAAGTGCGGCGATTCTTGTACGTCGCCGGTCCCCTCGCGGCAGCGGCCGTGATTGCTCTCGCGTTCTTGGGGGCCTTTGATCGAGGTCGAGAATCGAAGGTCGCAGGCGTGAAGGTCGAGCCGATCGTCCAACCGTCGGGTCCAGTCTCAGGTCGCAGCGCCGTGGTCGCTCCCGATCCGTACGATGCCGCGGCTTCGCAACGAGCGATCGAACAATGGATCGACCAGACGCGCAAGAATCTCGCGGTGAAGCGCCAGAGCGGCGAGTCGCTGCAACAGGCCCTGGACCTCACGATTCTCCAACTCCTCGACATCCTCGAGGAGGCGAACGACCGGGCCGCGTATCCGCCTTATTTCCCCGGCGCCGACGAGGAAGTCCCCTTCCCGCCCCCGGATCGGGCCGATGAAGATGACGACGTGGAAGACTTGTAGCGCGCCGTAGGCGGTTGGGGCGGGGCCATCGCGGCCTCGTCGTCGGGTTCGACGGATGCCCGTGGGATGCGCTCGTTCGAGAATGCCCTTGTCGTTTTTCCGCAACTTCAGACCGAGCCGATCTCTCCCTCGTTCCATAGCGCCGCTGGGGATCATCGCGTCGCTCGTGGTTGGTGGGCCGGTCGCGGCCCAAGTCTCACGTTCTGAGAAAAAGCCCCGCCCACCGCTCGCCCATTATGTGCCCGCCACGACGGGGTTATTCGTTTCCATCCAGGAACTCGGCGAAGTGGATGATGCCCTTCGCCAGACACAGGCCTGGCGCATTCTCCCTTTGCTGGCGGGCCAGAGCGGATCCTCACTCTCCTTGAAAGACCTTCGGTCCACGGTCAGCGCCTTGTTGGGACCGGGCGCGGCCGCGGAAACCAGCGATTTCTCCTCTGTCGAGGTCGCCCTGGTCGCGCCCTCATGGAACCAAATCGGCGCCGCCTCGTGGGTGGTCCGCCCGCCGAAGGCGACATCGCTGGACAAATGGTTTCCCGTCGAACGCCGTTCCAGAACGGAAAGTGTCGGAGGGGGTGACTTCTTCCTGAGCGAAGCGGGCATGACGATCGGGCTCAAGGACGGGGTGGCGGTTCTCGTTCGCGGCGCGGCCGTCGATCGCGAAAAGAACGCGGTCCTCCGCCTGTTAGCGCGGGGGGAGGGGAAACCGCTCGCGGAGCAGGAGCAGTTTCGTCGACTCGGGAGCTACCTGCCACCCAAGGCCTTGGCCATCGCTTATTACCAGGACGACGAGGTCGCGTCGGAACCCGAGCCTGGGTGGATCAAGGTTTCGCGGATGCGAAGTGCAGTCGCGGGGTTGTATTCGGGCGAAGGGCGCATTGACATCGCGATTCGGGGCGCCTTGCACGCGGCGTCGCCGCGGCGGTTGTTGGCGCCTGCGGCGGTGGATCGGTTGTTCCGACTGCCCGCGACTACCCTCGTAGCCTGGGCGGGCGCGGTGGATTTGCCGAAAGCCTACGCGGCGGCGGTGGAGCACTCCAGCGACGGGGTACTGGGACGATTCGTGGCCCTGGCCGAAAGCCTGCGTTCCGCAAACGCGGAGGACGGCGTGTCCTTTCCCGCCATCGGTCCGCACATTCTCTTGGCCTGGGATCAGGAGCTCGAAGACCACTCGCAAGGACCGGAGGTCGCGGTGCTGGTGGAGTCCAGCGAGGCGCGGGCTGTCGCCGGGGAACTCGAGCAAATGGCGCAAACGCTGTTGGAGTTCACTCGCAAGTTGGAGGGCGAAGCGGAGGTCGGGCAGCCGAGCGAACTTACCCATTCCAATCATCTCGGCGTGCATTTGACGCATGTTCCCCTGGCGCCGATTGTGCGGTGGTCGTCGGCGCCTCTGGCCCGGCTGTTTTCGGGAGGTGAAGTATCCTGGGCTGTGCAAGGCGATTGGTTGATGGTGGCCTTGAGCCGCCGACATCTCCAACGCCTGATCGACGCCCAGCACAATCTCGTGCCCGCCTTGGCGAACATGCCGGACATGCAGGACCTTCGCAAGCGCCGCGCCCACCTTGGCGGATTCATGGTGGCCCAGCCGGACCTCGCCGCGGAAGTTCTGCAAGGGTGGCTATCGAAACGGGGGACCCAGGAGAAAACGTGGTTCGACGTGGATCGATGGAGCCAGATCGTGCTGGCCGAGGGTACCCGAGCGAACCGATTGGGCATCGGCATGCGCACCGAGCAGGAGCCGGGCGTGGTGGTAGTCGCCCGGGTGTACCCGGGTACTCCGGCGGAGGGGAAGCTGGAGCCCGAAGATCGAATCGTGGGGGTGGATGGTCGCTTACTCGATTTCGCGGGACCGAACCTCGATCTGCGACGACGTTGGTCGACCGCCGCGCCGCCGGGGGGGCACTCCTTCCGGGTGATCCGCGACGAGATGCAGATCGAGGTGCAGCTCGAAGCGGAGGAGACGGGGGTGGGGTTGTCGAACCTGCTCACGCGGCCCGTCGATGCCCTGAGTGATCTAGCGTCCATCGGACGGTCGATTCGCTTTGCAAGCTGGTCGGTTCACGCCACCGATGAAATGCACTACTCGGCGCTGATCTCGCTGCGCTTCGCAACCCCGCGAGCGCCAGAAGCATCGCGATGACGAGCCGCGGGAAATCGCGACGCCGGAGAATGTCTACGCCGATCGCCGGCCCCAGTTCGGATCATGGGGCAGGGAGAAAAGCATCAGGATTCGCTCGGCGCGGTCGGGTTGGCCGTCGGCGAGGAGGCGCAGGGCGTCCGAAATGAGCTTCAGACGCGGATCGGTGCGGACCTCATCGGCGCCAGGCGCACGTTCAATCCGATCCAGCGTCGCGGCGACGTCAAGTAGCCGGGCGCGAGCCTCCAAATAGCAACGATCCAGAACCTCCCGAGCGGTCCATACGGTCTGCATGTTGGCGTCTCCCATCCCGTTGCGAAGAGTAACCCAAGCCCCCCGCCGCGGAAAGACGCCTCGCCAGGCTCCCAGTTGTGTTTCTTGGGGATACACCGAACAATCAGGGGTCGATGGATGGATCGCGTTCACTGACGGTACTCATGCCCGTGGTCGAGGGCCAGCGTTGGTCGTGCCACTCCTGCGGCGACTGCTGCCGGACGCTGGTGGGGCACGTGACGGAGGCGGAACGTCGGCGCCTGGACGAGCAAGACTGGGAAGGTGAAATCGGCGCCGCGGCGCACGTACGGAGCGGTCGAGGCTGGGCGCTCAACAAGCGTCCCGACGGGGCATGTGTTTTTCTCGACGACCGGAACCGCTGCCGCATTCATTCCAAGTTCGGAGAGAGTGCCAAGCCGCTGGCGTGCCGGATTTTTCCGTTCTCCGTGCGAGCCACGGCGCGAGGCTGGCAGGCGTCGCTGCGATTCGATTGCCCCAGCGTGACGGGGTCCAAGGGCGAGCCGCTGGGTCAGCACCGCCGCTTTCTGGCGGAGCTGGTGAACGAGCTTGCTCCCGAACGTCCGGGCGACGATCGTGTTGATCTGCAGCGCGGCGTGCGGGCGACGGCGGAGGAATTGGCCGTCGTCGGTCAGCGATTGCGGCGCTGGTTGGAACGCAACGACCGTCCCATCTGGGACCGGTTGATCGGCGCTGCCCGATGGACGGCGACGCTCGAGGGGGCGAAGCTGCGACGCGTTCGCGGGGAGCGTTTCTCGGAACTCCTGGACCTTCTGCTGGAGGCGTTGCCGGGGGAATGTGAAGCTCCGCTGCCGCCACCGACGGGCAAACAGTCGGCCATGCTCCGCCAGTACGCCTTCGCGCATGCCGAGCACGTGACACTCGGCGAAATAACCAGCGGTCTTTGGAGTCGCATCCGCAAACGCCGGGATCAACTCTCGGCGGCGCGGCGGTTTTTGGCGGGCAAGGGTGTGGTGCCGGCGTTGCCGGGCTTTTCGGGAACGGTGGATTTTGTGGAGGTCGAGACCGTGGTCGGGGCGTCGGACCGTGCGACCGACGTGGAGGACCTGGTGCGGCGCTACCTCACCGCTCGGATGGAGGGGGGGAGCGTGTATGGGGCGGGCTTCTACGGCTGGCCGGTGTTTCGTGGACTGGCGGCGTGCTGGCTTTCGATGGCGGCGGCGGGTTGGTTGGCGCGGTATCGCGCCGCAACCCAGGGACGAAAGGAGCTGAAGTTCGAGGATGTGGCCATGGCGCTGGGCGTGGTGGACCGCGCCGCGACCCGCCTGCCGGTGCTGGGTACGCTGGCGGAGCGGGCGCGAGTCGGATATTTGCAAAGCGACGACGGCGTCGCTCGATTGCTCGAACGGTATCGCGTAGTGAAAGCGTAGCCATGGACCGCTCGCGGGAGGGAATTGCGGGGGTGATCGAGCACACGCTGCTGCGACCCGAGACGACGCCGGAACAGATCGACGTGCTCTGCGACGAGGCCGTTCGCTACGGGTTCGTCGGAGTGTGCGTCCATCCGGTTTACGTTCGTCGCGCCGCGAACCGACTGTCATCCGCGCCACCGGACGAGCGGCCGGTGGTCGTGGCGACGGCGGGGTTTCCGCTGGGGGCGAATCTGACGCCGACCAAAGTCGACGAAGCCCGGCGGGCGCTGGACGACGGGGCGACGGAAATCGACATGGTGGTGCAGCTCGGGGCGCTGATCGCCGGGGATTTGGGGACGGTCCGCGCGGACATCGAGTCCGTCGCGGGCGTGGTGCATCGGGCTCCGGGAAAGTGCCTGCTGAAGGTCATCTTGGAAACGGCGGTGCTGACGGAGGAACAACTCGTCCTGGGATGCCGGTGTTGTGCCGAAGGAGAGGCCGATTTCGTCAAGACTTCGACGGGCTTTCACCCCGCGGGCGGGGCGACGGTGGAGGCCGTGCGACGGCTGCACCGCCATGCCTCGCCGATCCGAGTAAAGGCGGCGGGCGGGATCCGCACAGCCGGAGCCGTCCGCGCCATGCTCGATGCCGGAGCGGCCCGGATCGGCACTTCGTCCGGCGTCGCCATTCTCTCGGAACCGGGAGCGGAACCGTGTTGACCAGACGGGGGGCGGCGATACAATCGCCCGCACGGTTTTGGGAGCGCCTCGATGCGGGATGACGTAACCAGCGTCTGCGAGAGTTGCGGCGCGAGCGTCTATAAGCAGCACATCGAATCGGGCATCGCCCGATACGAGAACGGCAAGCTGCTGTGCTCGCACTGCGTCGTCGAATACGAGCGGGCCCACGACAAGAACGGCGTGATCGACGACGGGTTCGAGCCCATCGAATTCGACGAGGAGGAACGCGCCGGCGCCCCTCCGGCGGATCTATCGAAGACGCGGATTCACAAGACGTCGGCGGCTACGTTGGGTGTGGCGGCGCTCTGGGACGACAGCCGGTTCAAGCGGCCGCTGCTTTTGGGGCCCATCGGGGCGACCCGCCTGCGGACGTTCCACTGCAAGCTCACCGGGGCCGCTGTCGATTTCATGAACAATCAGATCAACGAATGGATGGATCAGAACGACAAGATCATCATCAAGTTCGCCACCTCCACCATCGGCAACTTCGAGGGCAAACACACCGAGCCCAACCTCATCGTCACGGTGTTTTACTAGCCGTGGTTCGCCGCGACGATGTCGCCCGTCGCAACAGCCCTCGCCAAGCTACGGAAACACGAGTGAAAAATCCGAAATAAAGAACGACCGGCGAGCCTCGAGCTTGCCGAGAACGGGAAACGATCGCAATGGAAGGCAGCGTAACCGCCTGGGTTTTCTTCAACGCCTTTGTGCTGGCGATGCTGGCCCTGGATCTGGGCGTCTTTCACCGCACGGCGCACAAGGTGGGGCTGAAAGAGGCGATCGGGTGGAGCATTTTCTGGGTGATCCTGGCCCTGCTGTTCAACGTGGGGTTGTGGTGGTTCTGGCCGGAAACGGGCGACGGACTCACCCGCGGGCAGGCGGGGCTGGCGTTCTTCACGGGATATGTGATCGAGCGGGCCCTGAGCATCGACAACATTTTTGTCTTCGTGGTCCTGTTTTCGTATTTTCGGCTCCCCGCGGAGTATCACCACAAGGTGCTCTTCTGGGGCATTCTGGGGGCCATGATCCTGCGGGCGGTCTTCATCTTCGCGGGAGTCGCCCTCATCAAGAAGTTCGAGTGGACCCTCTATCTTTTTGGCGGATTCCTAATCCTTACGGGCGTCAAGATGGCCTTCGCCAAGGGCGTCGAGGTCCATCCCGAGCGTAATCCGATCCTCAAGCTCCTGCGGAAAGTCCTGCCGCTGACCAAGGACTATGTCGGGGGGGCATTTTTCGCCAGGGCGAACGGCCGCCGATTGGCGACGCCGTTGCTCGTCGTGCTGATCATGGTCGAGTTCACCGATCTGGTTTTTGCGATTGATTCCATTCCGGCGATCTTCGGGATCACCGACCACGCTTTCATCATCTACACTTCGAACATTTTTGCGATTCTCGGGCTGCGGGCGCTGTACTTCGCGCTCGCGGGAGTGATGGACCTCTTCGACTATCTGCACTACGGTCTGGCGGCGGTGCTGATTTTCGTGGGGGTCAAGATGCTGCTGGAGGTACATTGGCACGTGGACATCGGGATCGGCTGGTCGCTGGGCATCGTGGCCTCGCTGCTGGGCGCCGCGACCCTGGCCTCGCTGATCAAAGGGCGTGCGAAACAGCCCTCAGCGCGGTGATGGAACCCGCGTCGGCGGGCACCCGAAACAAGTCGCCCAACGACCGCCCCGGGGTGCGGCACAAGCGCCGGGGGCGGGAGAGGCTCTGGACGCAGGTCGGCCCGTGCCCCCTACGGGTGGCACGGCGGGCTGCAGTAGTAGGGGAAGCCCTTGAAGGCGTCGACCGAGACAGCCACGTCGATGGCGTCAATGTTGCCGTCGGGTATACACGGATAAAGGTCGGCCTGCACGGTGGCGACGCTGCCGGGCAGATGTTTGAAGGCGTTCACCACCAGCGTCACGTCGATGGCATCCACGTCCCCGTCGTTGTCGATATCGCCCCATCGCCAGGTGCTGTCGACTCCCTCGGGCGAGAAAAACGTGCCGCATTCGGCGCGAACGTGATATTCGCTGCTGGGGAAGATGTCGAGGTCGGTCACGACGATCGCCCCCCAGATGCTGGGAAAAGTTCCTTGAGCGTCCTCGGGGGGAATCAGGTGCCCGGCGAAACTGACGTAGTCGAGAAGACAGGGCCAGGTCGGCGAGGTGACCCGCAACAGGACGGGGATGACATACGGTCCGTCCTGAGGCTCGACGCGCAAGTGACGGCTGCTGAGGCCCGTGACGATCGGCGCCGGGAGCGTGCCGTCGCCGAGGCAAGCGCCGTTAGCGCACTCGTCGCCGCCCGTGCAGATGTTGAGGTCGTTGCAGGTCAACCCATCGGCGGCGTGATTGAGCAAGCAGATGCCGAATCCGTCGCACAGGTCGGGGTCATCACATTGTGTGTCGCTGGGATCGCCGCAGGCAACCCCCGGACCCTCGACGTTCTCGTCGCAGAATCCCCCGCCGTCGCACTCGTCGGGGTCGTCGCAGTCATTGTCCGAGGGATCGCCGCAGAGCAACCCCGCAGGGCGCGGCGGGTGCGTGCATACCCCCGCCTGACAGAGATCGAACGTGCAAATGTTGGCGGGCGCCTCGTCCTCGCAAACGATGCCGTCGGGCTTGTAGTTGACTTCGCACAGGCCGGCGCCGTCGCAGGCGTCGGGGCTGTCGCAAAGCGAGTCCTGAGGGTCGCCGCAACTGCTGCCCTCGGGTCGAGCGGACCATTCGGTGGTGGAGAGTTCCGGGATGCAGGCCTGGCAGTCGTTGTCCGGATTCTGGTCCCCGTCGCCGTAGCAGACGCCGTCGATCAGGCAGTCATCGACCGGACGGATGTTGAGGGTGATGTCGCCCTTGTTGTCCTCGAAGCCCGCCACGCGGATCCAATAGGTCGTTCCTCCGGTGGTGGCGAAGGTCAGGGCGGACTGCAGTGCCACACCACTGTCATCGTCGCAAGCGATCTCCACCCCGCCCAACGCCGGGCACTGAGTGTGAATGCTCAGCACAGTGTCATTGGAAAGCACCAGGACGCTTCCCGTGGTGCTGACGAAGGTAACTCCGTTGCAGCTCGCGGTGAACTTGAACCACACGTCGTTGTTGGAGTCGGGTTGGCAGGAGGCTTCGCCGTCGTCCAGCCCGGCGTTGTTGTTGTTGCTCAGATTCACGCCGACGATCACGGGGACGGCGAATTCGCAGTCATCGTTGCACTCCGGATCGGGGGCGCCGGCGCAGTTTCCGCCGGTGCAGATATCGAATCCGATTCCAGGTCGGCCGGTTCCGGTGCAGGCGTCACCGTCGTTGCACAGACTCCCGTCGGCACGGACGCTCCAATCGGTGCTGTTGCTGGGCGGGTTGCACTCCTCGCAGGTGTTGGCGGGATTCTGATCGCCGGGCAGATAGCACACGTTGTCGATGAGGCACTTGCCGCCCTGGAGGGTGCTGTCGCACTGATTCGTGGCTTCGTTGCACACGTCGTCGGTGCAGGTGAGCAGGTCGGCGCAGTCCCTGGGCGTACCGCCGGTACAAAGGGCGTTGTCGCAGCGCTCGCCGACGGTGCAGAACAGGCCGTCACTGCAGACCGTGCCATTGGGTTCATTGTTCACCAGGCAGAACCCCAGACCGTTGCAGGTGTCGGAATTGTCGCACGCGGTATCCGAGCTGCTCCCGCAGGACGTTCCCGCGACACGAATGTTGCTTTGACAGGCTCCAGCGCCGTTACAGGTATCCGCGCCGTTGCACTCTGTGTTGGTGGAGTCGCCGCAGGACGTTCCGCTGGGTTGAATTCGCGGGTTGCACACCCCATTGCCGTCACAGGAGTCGGGTCTGTCGCACTGGAGATTGACGGTACTGCCGCAAGCCGTGAGAGCCGGCGAATTGGGGTGCGTCACCTGTCCCGTCAGGACATTGCAGACGTCGTCCGTACACTGGATGCCGTCCGAAAGGCCGGTCAGTGTGCCGGTGGCGGGGTTGCAGCATTGCGTCGCCTGCGGGTAGTTGGGGGTGTTGCTGCAAACGCCGGTGATCGTGTTGCAGGTATCGGTGGTGCATAGGCTGTTGTCGTTGCAGCCGGCGTTGTTCTGACAAACGATGGCGATCCTCACGGGCGAGGTGGTAATGGGCAGGATCGCGTTGTTGTCCTTATCGACCATGAAGGTCACTTCCGGCGCCTGCTGTAGGTCGATGGTGAACGTTCCTTGGGCCCCTGCCGGAACGTCAAGCACGAGGTGTCCGGCGTACAGCGTTGTGTTCACGTCAACGGCGAAGTCACCGGGATTGAGAATGGCTGCGTAGCGATAGTTGAGGGAGCTGATGTCCACCGCCGAGGTGGCCAGGTCAAGGTTGAAAAAGACGAAATCCGAGCGTGTGCGGTCGATGAACCCAGCTTCGCACTGGTTGGACCCGGCGCCGGGAGGGACGCTGCACCGTGACAACGTGCTGCCGAACGCCGCGGCGCACATGGCATGTCCAGCGGCGTTGGGACCGGAACAGGCGGCGACCGCCGGAATAATCGTCCCGCTGATGCCGCTGGCGTACCCGGTGGAATCGAGCTTGCCCTGATAGACCTTCAGACCCAACGACCCCCAGCCCTTCACCATCAGGTGAACGAACACGCGTTGGTTGCCGCCGTTGAGACGGATCTCGTTGCCCACGATGGTGTGCGAACCGCTGGCACTAATCGGTCTGAGAAGGAACTCCGCACCTGACGCGGAACTGACCCAAAGCCCGAGCAGCGCGCACATCGACACTCCCACCCTCGCCGCGGTTTTCATCTCTTCGTCCTCCTGAACTTGCTGCATGCCCCGAGTTCGCCACGACGCAAAGCCCCCGTCTCGCGTGGCGAGATCCTCCCCCACGAACCCAAACGGAACGCGGTGGATCAGCCTCCCAGAGGCTCCCGTATAACCGATTTTGGGACCTTTGTCCAGAAAGAAGTCACCTCGGACCCAACAAAAGCACGAGGCGATTCAACGGGGGCCTTACGAATGTCAGCGCCGCCAACAATCAGGCGGTTTGCTCTCGTCGGCTGGCGTTCAAGTGCCCGGCGAGTTGCCGTAGAGCAAGATTTGGAGGCGCGGACAAAAGCGGAACCCTCGCTCCTTGCACAGGTCCACGAGCCAGCGGCTCCGCGAGGTCAACTCGGTCTCGGTGACGCCTTGCGCCATGAGCAGAACGTTGCACGGGTCAAGGGGGCCGATCCTGGACAGAAGATCGTCGATTTCGATCACGTCGTTGGGAGTCTCGACCACGAATTTCAACTGGTGATCGCCCATCCCCATGAACCGCCGGATCACGTCGAAGTTGAGGCGTAGTTGTTCGTGGGCCTTGGCCCGTCGGCCTGCCTCGCGGGTCCAGGGCGTGGAGTTGGCGAGCTTGGGGCTGATGCTGGCCAAATCGCAGACGACATCCTTCCATACCGTAGCCGCGGTCTCGATGGTCAGATGGTATCCGCCCGCCCGAATGCGACGGGTGAGTTCCTCGACCCCGGCAGCGATCATTGGTTCACCGCCGGTCAGGACCACGTGGGTGCAGGCGAAGTCGGCGAGCCGTTCGATGATTTGATCCAGGGTCATGGTTTCGCCGACCGGCTTCCAGGATGTCGTGGGGCTGTCACACCACGTGCAACGCAAATTGCATCCGGTGGTGCGGATGAAAACGCTGGGCACGCCGGCGAGCTTTCCTTCGCCCTGAATGCTGTGGAAGATTTCGTTGATCTTCATGTCCGAGTGTGCGGGTTTTGCACCCCTCGCTAACCAGGTTCCTGTACGGGCCAGCGCAACACCTTGTCCAACGCAACAGGATCGGCGTCGTGTAGCGCGCGCCGGCCGAGTGAGTTCCCTTGGGCGGCTTTTCCTTGCTCGATCGGGCGAGGGATCATTCGATATTCGTAGGTCGCCGCAAACTCGTCCACTTGCGAAGGCATGCAGCGGCAAAGGACGGTGGTCACCCGTCGATCCGGCGGGGCGCTAAGATAGACATAGGGACCCATCGGAACCGGACCGTCACTCAGAACTCGGGCGACGACGACATCCTCGACCTCGTCGATGCCGCGTTCCACCGCCAACCGCCGCCCCGGCGAAGCGCCGCCGAACTCGCGGAGGGCGGCGTCCTCCAGAGATCGGGCCACGAAAAGAACCGCCCCATTCTCCATTTCCGAAAACGCCTCCCAAACCAGAGGCATGCCGTCAAGCCCCAGGGTCATGCGCACGCCGAACCAGGAGCGTGCGTCGTCACACGCGGTTTGAGCCGCCAACGGGCTTTCCCAAAAATAGCTGACTTGGTCGTGTTCGATGCCGTTGAGCCGAATCGTCGATGTATCCGTGTACACGTCGCGGATGGCCTGTGGTTCCGACGGCGTTCTCGGAGTTTGTCCAGCCGGATCGCCACGGTCATCGGTCAGCCTCGGCGGGATTTCCTCGACGACGAGTGGGGCGTAGAGCATTTCCGGACCCTCGGCTGAGTCGGTCCGTGGTTTGAAGAAAACTCCGCGCCGGAAGGTCCTTTCGGTCGCGTTGGTAAGGTCTTGAGGGGATGGACGGACCGTGGCCGAAGGGCGCGGGTCCATGCGCCGCTCCCGAGGCGGCGGCGAGGCCGCGCACCCCGCTCCGCCCGCGAATAACACCCACCAGGCCGTGAGGTCCACCGCAAGGTAAGCAGAAACCGGTAGGCGATACGGCATGGGCAACGACCCCTGTGACATTCGCTCCTTTGGCCCGCATGAACGGTTTGCCGATCGGAGAACGGAAAACCTCCGCCGGGCAATTGAACCCGCCCCGTGCTTGAGGCACAATGGACCCGGCCAGGATGGCGGATGCGGTCGGCGGGGAGGCCGATTTTCTTTTTCGGAATTCGTTGGTACTCGTGCTGGAATCGGTGTAGGCCTAGAAAGAGTACAAGGAGCCGTCCGTTGAAGCGGTGGTGAATCGCGTCTTCCTGCGGCCTACGGTACATTCGATCCGGGCGAAGGTGATGTCCCACATTTGCCTGAGTCCATCGACGGTCTGGAGAGACCCGTCATGATCCGAGGTCCACGTCGGTTTCGCGCCTTGGGGGGCACCGTTTCGCTCGTCGTGATGGGCGTCGTTTGTTCCTGTCCGGCCGCTGCGGCGGAACGGCCTTCGGGCAAGAAAACGCCCGATCGAAGCCTCCGCTCCACGACGGACACGCAACCACTTCCCATAGATTCTTCGGTCATGCGCATGCGCATAGAGACGCGCGAGGGCGTCTTGGTCGTGTATGACGCCGCTGCCTTTCCGGAGGTCGGCGACGGACCTGCGGTCCGCGACGGGTGTTCGGGCTACTTGGGATACTGGCTGTCCGCAAGGGACAAAGTGCAATACATTTTTCCGGCAGTCCTCCAGGAGGCGGGCGACTTGGGCATGGTGCTTCTGGCCCTGGAAAGTGATCTTGGCGTCGATCTTGAGGCCCTCGCCGACACGGATGACCGTGTCGACCGGGCTCTGAGCGCGTTGGCGGAGGCCCCGGACGAGGAAATCGTCTGGGAACCAGCGACGCTCCACCGTGCCGTCGAAATCATGGGTTTTGACGCCGATGACGAGCCTACCTTGGCTGACGATCCTTCCGACGGCGGGGTCGCAACGCCCTGCGCCCCGTGCGCGGCCAGTCTACCTCCACCGGAAAATTGTGGTTCGCCCGGAGGTCTCGCACGAGAGGCTTTGGCGGTTACCGCGGGGTGTTGCGGAGGAGGAGGAGTCGGAGACCCGCCGGGGCCATGCACCGGACCGTGCTGCGCAAGTTCAGACCCCTGCTGCGGCAGCACCAACCCTTGCTGTCCCGGGTGCTGCGGTGATCGGGATTGCGATGGGGTCCCGAACAGCACGGACCCGGACATCGACGGAGACGGGATACCCAACGGTTCGGATTCGGACGTGGACGGCGACGGGATACCCAACGGTTCCGATCCGGACGTGGACGGGGACGGCACTCTCAACGGCTCGGACTCCGATGTCAACAACGACAACATCGGCAACGGTGGTGACAGCGATGTCGACGGGGACGGAATAGGTAACGGCAGCGACCCGGACGTCGATGGCGACGGGATTCCCAATCCCGAGGACCCGGACGATGATGGGGACGGCACGCCGGACCCAGACGACCCCGAGCCCGGGGGCTGCACCACGGACTGCCCCGGGGCCTGCTGCACCAAAGCCACCGGCGCCTGCGCCAGCAAGAAAGAAGGCGAATGCACCGGGACCGACAAGTACTTCAAGGGCAAGGAAGTCCCATGCAGCCCGAATCCGTGCTGCGCGATTGGCACGAACCCTTGGTTCACGCCATCAAGCGCTACGATTTCCCGTGTACCGCCGACCTGGTTATGGACCAGCTGCCTGAACGGCGCGACTGCCGCCGAACGCATCGAGGGCAGTGACGTCGATATTTCAGCCGCTTGCAGGATGTCTCCCTCACTTCCCAACGAAACAGAGTGGTGCGCGGTCCTCACGCGGCTGAACGGTCAGTATAGTGAGGAATGGCGTCTGCTCCCGGAGCAGACCGAAGTAACGGGTCCACTGGGGAACACTACGCCTGCTAACTACTGCGCACAGGTCACCGAATTGGGTGCTTTTGGTGACTGCCCCGGAGTGTGGTACAAGGAGGTCGCCGTCAAAGCGCACGAGGACACTCACCGGTTGCGCCTCGAACCAGCTCTGGAGAACAAGGCTCCTGACATTGAGCCGTCTATCGAGGCGTTGTGCGTACCGCACACGCCGGGCAAGACCCAGACCACGGCGGTCCAGGAAATCCGCAACCTGCTTGCCTTCCAGGATCGTGTGGATGAATCGTACCGATCGTGGCGTGATGAATTCACCCGTCTAACCGACACTGTATACCACGACCATTCCGATGGTGGACCGTGCGAAATGGCTGAACTTGCGATCGTTGACCCATGGATCGTGGGCATCTGTAACCACGCCCTCAATCAATGTTGGGCGGAGTGCCCGACCTGCCCGCCTCGCCCGACCGGCGCGTGCTGTAATACCACATCGGGCACATGCGCGATTAAGAATCGCTGCGACTGCGAGGCCGACGGTGGTAGCTATCAGGGCAACGACGAAACTGACGCTTGCGGTCCACCCAATCCTTGTGTGGGCGCATGCTGCCCGAACGGAATCGGGGTAGGGCCGAATTATCCGTGTACTTTGACCGCGCCGTCAGGGTGCCCCGGGCCTTTCGGAGGCTTGGGAACGGTCTGCGCTCCCGGTTCCTGCCGACCGCCGGGTTGAGAAAGGTTTAGCATCATGATCGCTACCCAACGCAATGTGCATAACGAACGATTGACTGAGTTTCTGCTACTCATTCGAGGCCCGCGCATCCAAGACCCGAACCGACAATGGTGTCGACTTCTCTTTGTTGCAGCCTGGGCTACGGCGGGATGTGCGGTTTTTGCTGACGATGACGGCGAACCGGTGCGGTACGAACTCAAGCATGTCGGCCAGAATGATCGATTGCCCGGCGTGACCGCGGCTGTGGAGCTCGAGACATGGGAACCGGACATACGGAAAGGCATCCAGCTTCTTGTGGACATTACCAACCATGGTGAGGATGCCGTGGATTTGTACGACCCGACGGACCACATTTTCATCTCCCTACGAAATCTCACCCTCGACCCTTCCGGGCATTCGGTTACCCTCCCCGAGGATCACGTGGGCATTCAGCTGGCTCGCCAGGATCGGGATCCTGAGAGGCGGGCAAGAACGCTCGCTGAAATTAAGGCGCGGGGACCGTTTCACATTGTGAAAGATGAACCTCGAAGGCGCGCTCGCAACGTCAAAGGCATCGACGACGTACAGGGCGAAGAAAATGGTGTGGTCCGTCTGGAACCCGGAGAACACTTCCAGGCGCGGTTGCGGTTCACGCAGATCATGGCGGATCCACAGAAGTACTGGGCGGCTCAGAATAAGCCAAGACGACAGCTTCCTCCAGACGAGAAAACTCCCCACCCTCCAGAACTCATCCCGCCCCCTAAGCCGGTACCCATTCCTGCGGGTACGTACCAACTCAGCGTTTTCATGCTGCTTAACACGCCCGCAATTGCTGTGGAGGAGAGGGGAATGAGTAGCGATCGATCGACGACGGGCGACCCACCGATCACGGTTCAGCTTGGTCCCAAGCCGGAAACCGGGGAATAGCTCGGAGTTTCGGACACGATGGGAGTTAGGACGCCATGAGCGCGATGCGCAGAGTGGCAACTATCGCGGCGATCAAAGCAGCTGCGGACCTCCGAATCCGTGCTCCGGCGCGTGCTGCGGCCCGCCCCCTCTCTATGCGTGCGCAATCACTAGCCAGTCGGGCTGCGGGGGGTCTTTCCGCGGGAATGGAACGGTGTGTTCTCCGAACCCATGCCCGCCGTCGCCCTAAATGATATGGAATAGAGCATGAGAAACGAAAACGATGAACCTCGCAAGCGAAATGGCATCGCGGTGCCCACAGCAACGAGGCGTAAACGAGCGCGTCGCAACCGAGTTGGCGCCACGATCGTGGCGGCATGGGCTGCTCACGCCGTCGGATCGTCACCGCAACAGGCGAGGCGAGTCGAACTGGAAGACCGCACGCCCACTGCGGTACGGTCGGAAAACCCCGCAGCGGACCTTTCCGTTCTCCTGGAGGCCGACCCGGTTCAGACCCAGGCTGCCCGCGGTCTGCGATTTGCCGTAGTGATCGCGAACAAGGGGGACGCACCGGTTGAGTTGACGGACCTGTCGCAGAAAACCGATGACATCTGCGAGTATATGTTGATTTTTTGGCTTTTCAACGAGGAGGGGACGCGCGTGGAGCTGCCGCGCACGCGCTGCGTTACTCAGGTCGACACAACGGACCCGGTACGCGAGCGCGCCGAGTGGATCTCGCGGCGTCAGGTCGAGCGAACCGAGGAGGCGCGTAGACCTGGTTCCGGCAGGGTGAAGACCCCGGCGGATGCCGACGACGGTACGGTCGTCCTTGCGCCCGACCAGGAGTACCGTTTGCCCTACCGCGTCACGCACATCCTCGCCGAGCCCAAAGAGCAGGAACGCCGCCGAAACGCGCTTCTCAAGAGCGAAGCCCGGCCGGGTGAATGGGATATGGAGCGCCCGCCGATGGAACGAATCCCTCCCGCGCGGTACCGCATTTCGCTGGAGGTTCGAGTCCGCGGGCGCGTCGGCGATCAGGAGTTCCGGCGATACTTTGAACTGGCGTCGCCGATCGACGCCCAACTGGGCGACTAGGCAGCCTTTTCACGCACCGGTGGAAGTCGCTTCCGTAAGAGGACGGTTCCAAGTCGGTGCGAACGGTGTCGGCGGGACGTTCGGTTCTGGGGCAGATGTTGAACTCCCACGCGCCCAACGCGTGCGACCGGAGGATGACCCATGAAGGCGACCTCACCGAATGCCCGGTTTGGCTTCCAACTTTTCCCGGACGACGCCGTCAAGGAAACTCTCGATCGCCTGGACGAGTTGTTGTCGGCGACGCCGGACTACGCGCAAGACGCCTCGTTCTTCGCCGCGCTGGGCGGCGCGTTTCGACAACTCCACGCCCGCATCCGTGCTCATCACGCGGCGGACTACTTGGGCTCGCCCCACCCGGGGGTCGCGGTTCCCGCGGAATGGGCGCACGACTGGACGCGCTTGCGCGACGAGCACCCTCGGATTCTGGGGCAGCTCGATTGGCTGATCCGCCGGGATGAGGCGATTGCCGATCAACCGGTGGAGGATCGCGACGTGTTTCTGCTCCGCGTGCGGGAGTTGATCGCCGTCTTGCGTCGCCACGAGGCCGAGGAGGATCGGCTCTTCGCCCTCGCCCTTTGGCACGACACGGGGGGGGAAAGTTAGCTGCTCTCCGACCGCGAGAGCGTCGGTCGTCTACGACTTCTTCCGAACCTGGTCCAGTTGTGCGATGCGGTTGTGCATCTCGTCCACAATCCGGCGAAGTTCCACCAGAGCGCCCGCTTCGACAAAGGGTTCAAGGGCCTGGTAGAGCGGCTCCACCTCCGGGTGATGTCGGTCCAACAACATCATGATATCCGCCTCGTACATGGCGATGCGCTGCGCGTCCCCTTGACGATACAACGAGGGTAGGGCGTACAGCTTGAGAAGAGCCAACCCCTCGACCGTGGCGCAACGGACCGTAACCTCATGAAAGGAGTGGACCGTCGCGTATTTTTCGTGGGCGAGCCTGAAGACCGGGTCCACGGTCAGCAGAACGTCCACACGCAAGCTTCGGAAGTTCCCTCGGGCGACGTCCCGATCGGAGTGCGATACGACGATTTCCGGCAAGCTGTTGAGCGCCTGCGGCGAAAGCACGAGGTCGATGTCCTGCGTGTTGCGACCGTCGACGTACTTGAGCAGGGCCACGCCACCGACGAGCAAATACGAGGCCTGCCGTTCGTGCAGAAGCTGAAAAAGGGCGAGAAGGTCCCTGGAGAGCTCCGGTTCGCCGCCTTGGGCGATCCGGTCCTTGCCGTCCGATCGTGATTCGTGGTTCCACGCGTCGTGGCCGAGGGTCGTTGCGGCGTACAGAACTTCCGCAAGGGCACGAAGCGGTGCATGAACGGCGAGCGAAGCCATGCGATGAAAACTCCAATGCGATCTCTGACAGCAGCATACTCCAAAAGGGAGCAGAACGCAACTTAGTCAGAAGCCCATCGACGGCGTCGACAAAATGGCCCGGCGCGGAATTACACCTTGGCGAGTCAATCCGCCGGAGAAGTCTCGCGTTTCTTGACGGTGGCGAGGGCGATTCCTGCGAGGAGGATCGCGGAGCCGAGGGCGACCCAGGCGTTCAGGAACAGGTCGAAGAAGGCCGCCTCCAACAACACGGTGATCACGAAGTGAGCGTTGGTCACGACCGACGAGCGGGTCACGTCGTAACGGGCGGTCACCAGATACCATAGGAGATAATTCGTGTACGCGGTGACGAAGGTGATATACCCGAACCCCGCGAATCCGCGCCAGGTTACGTGCGACGGCTGGAAGGTCGAGAGATCAAACCACAAGGCATCGACCAGGACCAGGGGAACCTGCCAGAGCGTGCCGTACAGAAAAACCGCCACCAGCGTCTGCACAGCCCCTAACTCTTTGACCAACGGTTGACTGAGCACCACAAACAACGACCAACTGAGCGACGCGGAGAGCAGCAAACCGTCGCCGAGGAGCATGCGCAGGTCGAGAGGGGACCCGCTGGGCCGCGTCGGCGCCGTGAACACGTCCACCACGGCCGCGCCGATGAAGGCCAACGACGAAGCGAGCCCCACCCGTACGGTAAAGGTGGTGCGGCGAAGGGTCAGCGAAATCCAAAAGACCAGAACCGGGACCAGGGCGTAGGCGATTCCGGCGTGCGAAGCGTTAGCCAGCTTGATGCCGAACAGGTATCCAATCTGATTCACGGGTACGCAGAGGAACCCCAACGCGATCAGGAGCCGGCGCTGCGTCGAATCGATCGGACGTTGCAGACCCAAGACCCGGGCGGTGACGAACAACAGCAGACCGGCGGTACCGAAGCGGCAGAAGGCGATGGTCAAGGGGGGCAATTCGGCGGTGGCCATACGCACCGCAATCGGCGTCAACCCCGCAATCACGGTCACGGCGGTCAAAAGAAGCGCGAGACTCGCCCAACCGCCGGACTTCCCGTTTTGGACACTGGGAGTTTTGACGCTCGGGGGGTTGGAGGGGGCCGACCTCGCATCGCTTCCCGTTCGTGTGCGGTCGCCTTCTTGCACGATGGAACGCGAACACAACAGAAAAACGCGCGGCCGTCAAATTGTTGCAAGGCGGGCGGTGGTTACCCAGTTGGGGTGGGAGTCGCATCGAGTTCCCCAACCCAGGTCCAGTTTCCGCAGCTCCCGTGCTGCCACGAAAAACCGCCCTCGTTGATTGCAAATGGGGTTTTAGCGCGGGGACGCCCGAGCGGATACTTTTGGCACGGGGTTTGCTCTAGGAAGAATCGAGGCCCGCACGCGCGCGGGGAAACGGGTCCGTTTGACGACATGGACCACGCAAACGCGGCGTTGCGGCCTCGGAGTTCCGCCCTCTTGGGTGGGGGCCGTAAGACGCAGAAGAGGGAGACTGAATTCGCTGGGGAGTAAACTGACACCGGGCGGCCCTGGCGGGGGCGCCGCCCGAAACGCGACCGACGGGTCCTAACCGGACACGTCGGTCGCGGTGTTTTTGGGGAGCCACGAAGTGAGCGTCCACGGATTCTAAACCAACCGCCACCGCCCGCATTCGTCGCGATGTCCCCGGCAAGAACGCCGGTCGTTCAAAGCCCGCACTGTCCCTCACGCCTGCGCAGGTGCGGTTTGGACCCATCCCGCGCGGCACCGTTCGCGTCGCGGCGAGTGGTTACGCGGCATCCTTGTCGACCTTGATGTTGAAAACGGGCTCAAGCGACTGAATGAGCCGTAGTTCCCAATTGGCGGCCTGGTCTCCCAACGCAGATTGGGGCAGTACCTTCATATGAATGCGGGTGGTGTCTGGATGCCAGAAGTGGTTCCCCATCGCGTCCCAAATTTGGTGGCCGAGGAAGGTCGAGGCGAGCTTCCCAATGGAACCGGTCCTAGAAACGTAAAGCGAGCGGTCACCTTCGTCGAGATCGAGAATGCCCGCGCCGATCTGGACAAGTCTGGACTTTGTCACTTCCCTGACACTACCTAGGTCCATCCACGACCGTTCGAGGTCCCTTGGATCGAGGTCCTCGATTAAATGCTTCGTCGCCTTCTTCAGATTCCTAGTCTTCCGGAGATAGAGTGCCCCCAGCCTATAAACCAGGGGCGAGTATCCGGGAGCAAGCGCCTCAACAATCTCCTGATATTCCGTTCCAAGTGACGGCTCGCAAAGGATGTCGTCAACCGTCGCTCCATACAGATGAGCAATCCGCACGACGCCATACTCAATCGCAAAGGCGTTATGAGGGTCAAGGCTCGACTGAGGATCTTTCTCGGTTGTCTTTGGCAGTCGACCACCGATCTTGCGCAGTCTGAGTAACCGCCGATTGATAAGCGCCGCCTCAGCTTCAACACCGAGCCTCTTCGCCGTGCGGACGAACTTCTGGGCGAGCTCTGGGTTGGCCAGCATCCGATCCGGGGACTTGCCTTTGGCGACGAGCGTGAAGGCCTTTTCGATCTCCGTGTCGTACTGGGCTTCAAGACAGCCCGGCGTGACAATGGGTGGCGCTGGCGAGCGGGAGCTAACCACAAGCGGCAGGAGACCCAACCGCCCAAAGCGTGGAGTCTCCGCTGCAGCCACCGTGCTGCCCAAAGATCGGCTAATCGCGAATTGGTTAAGTTCAGCCATCGCTCCTACCACGCCCGATGTAGTGCCGCGCATTGCCTATCGCGACGAAAACCGAGTCTTGATCCGTTTCACGAGCGAGTCGCCTTCCAAACTCGCCCAACTGACGGAGCTTCTTTTCATCGTTGATCTCCTCGTGCGAAGCGAGCGATTCGATCATGATGGGTTCGTCTTTCAGGATTTCCCCTGACTCCGATCGATAGGAGCCCATGGCACGATAGCCCGTCGCGCCCGTGAAAAGCCGGGCGAAAAGCTCAAGAGCAGCGTCGGCCCTTTGATCTTGGTCCTTTATCACCCTCTTTTTTCGGGTGCGGCTCGGTATCGCGATCACCACGGTCACGCACGGGTCGACCGTACTCAACACACCTGCAACGAACTCCTCCGTAGAATTATACGACATTTTGAGGACCTCAGTGCTCAGGATCCGTTAATGGGCGTCGCTCCCTGCATTATTACTGGATTTCTTCTCAAGAATCCAGTCCGGGAGCATCCAGTGCTTTATCGGGCGGTCGTACCCGGACCTGCGGGTCACGGGACTGGGTCGCTTGCCCCCGAGCCTTCTCCCCTGGCTCATCGTGACCCCACAGTCGCGGTCGGGTTGTGTTGTTTGGCGGAGTGGACGGCGATGGATTGCCTCTCGGAGACACCTGGGAGTGGGACGGGCGGGAATGGGAGCTTTGTAGCACGTCCGGGCCGTCCCCCCGCAGCGGCCACGCGCTTGCGTTCGATGAAGAGCGAGGAGTGACGGTACTATTCGGCGGCTTTGACTCAGGGTGGCCATACCTCGGGGACACGTGGGAGTGGGACGGAACCTCATGGTCACAGCGGGGAACGACGGGTCCTTCGGGACGCTACGGGCACGCCATGGTCTTCTCAACCGTCAGTCAGGGGCTAGTTCTCGTCGGCGGGGATAGTTCGGATTTCGACGGCGATGTCTGGGAATTGAAACAGCATGAAATCCCGCCGGATTTCGACGCCGACTGCGACGTCGACTTGAGCGACTTGGCCGCGTTTCAACAGTGCTTCGGGAGCGATCGGCGGGCGCGGGAGTGTTTGCATCTGGACTCGGATTCGACCGGTGACATCGGCCTGCCCGATTTCGCGGAACTCTATGGACGATTTACCGGACCATCGTCGGGCGATTGACACCCACGCAAACGAGCTGAGGCGATCCGCTCATTCGTTCCCCCCCAACGTTTTCATGTCGGTTGACGAAATTACCGTTCCCCTAGAACATGGGCTTGGCTGGACGGTGGCCCGCCACAGAGAGATGCAGAAAAAGCAACCGGGTTCGGCGCGTGAACAACTCGCCGCGTGACCCTTGACGTTCCGCGTAAAGGGCGGGCCGCGACGGCTCGGGCTAAGGGTTCTGCAAGGAAGCGCCGCACAAGGAAATGTCGTAACTATGCCGCTCGTTTCAGACACCTCCGACTTCGGGCAGGACCATGCCTCGGATCTGATCCAGACGGCCCGCGATTTCGCCCGCGACGAGTTGTATCCGCTGGACCGCGCGTGGGATCGCGACGAGTCGTCGGTGGCCCAGGTTCTGCCCAAGCTCTCCGAGATGGGCTTCATGAGCCTGCTGATCCCCGAAGATCTCGGCGGACTGGGTTGCACCTACCGGACGTACGCGGCGATTCTTCATGAGCTTGCGGTCTGGTCGCCGGCGGTGGCGGTGACGATCGGGGTACACAGCCTTGTCGGCGGGATCGTCAATCGCTTCATGCGCGAGCCGCTTCGCAGCCGGTGGTTGTCGCATTGGGGCGAGCCGTCGAGCTTCGCCGCTTTCGCCCTGTCCGAAGCCGGGGCGGGGAGCGACGCCCGCGCAGCCAAGACCTCCGTCGTCGAAGTGGACGGCGGCTTTCGCATCAGCGGGGAGAAAATGTGGGTGACCAACGGGCTGAGCGCCGGTTGGTTCTTCACACTTGGCCGGCTCTGGTCCATGCCCGACGCGCACAACTTCTGTGCCTTCATGGTCGATGGGCGCTCGCCGGGGATTTCGCGCACCAAGATCGCGGGCAAGATGGGCATTCGCGGCAGCGAGACGGCCGTGGTGAACTTCAACGACGTGTTCGTCCCCGCGGAGAATCTGATCGAGGAGCGCGGGCGGGGACTGGCCGCGTGTTTGGTTACCCTCAACGGCGGACGGATCGGCATCGCCGCGCAGGCCACGGGAATCGGCGAAGCCTGTCTGCACGAGATGGTGTCCTACGCCCGGCAGCGGGAGCAATTCGGCAAACCCATCGGATCGTTCCAGGGCGTAGGAGAAATGATCGCCAACAGCGCCGTGGAGTTGGAGGCCGCCAAACTGCTCGTCTGGCGTGCGGCGACGCGGGTGGACGGCGGGGCGACGGATCGCAGCGCCAGCTCCATGGCCAAACTCTACGCCTCCGAAGCCGCCAATCGCATCGCCTATCGCGCCGTGCAAGTCCACGGCGGCGCGGGCTACGTCCACGAGTGCCGCGTCGAACAGCTCTACCGCGACGCCCGCATCACTACCATCTACGAAGGCACCAGCGAAATCCAACGCATCGTCATCGCCCGCGAACTGGCCGGGACGTGACGCCCTCTCCCTCGCAGGGTGAGGGCGACCAAAGCGGGAGCCTGAACGGTGAGGGTGGAGGTCCGCGGGGTGAGTCATCCGAGCTGCGAGCGCAAGCGACCGGTCGTCCGCCCTGGGGACACAGGCCCTCTAGGCGATGCGCCAAGGGGCAACCTCGCGGACCGAACCGTGCCGACCGTTGTTTTGCACTCCGTCGGATGGTAGAATGCTTTACGACGCTGATGAAACGGTTGTGTGCGCAACAATGGTGACTTCCGTGGGTGAGATCCGGGTGACGGTTCGACTGACCAACGCCGTCGATGAGGCGTTGGCACGACGCGGACAGATCGCAGCCGAATCAATCCGAACGTATGAAGCCGAAGCGCTGGTCGACACGGGCGCCGTCCGTTCGGTTATTCCCGTCCATGTGCTCCAGAAACTCGGCGTAGAGGAACGCGGTCAGCGGGTCGCGGAATACGCCGACGGACGAAAGGAGTCGGTGGGCGTTACCGAGCCGATCATCTTCGAGCTTCTGGGGCGCGACACGATGGAAGAAGCTCTCGTGCTCGGCGACGAAGTGCTCATCGGCCAGACGGTCCTCGAGAAACTCGACCTGCTCGCCGATGGCCAAGGTCGCCGCGTGATCCCCAACCCCGCCCACCCCGACCAACCGGTGACGAAGGTGAAGTGATCGCGCCAGTCCGAACCACGATCGTAAGGGAGCAGACAGATCATCTCCGAGGCCGAGTGAATTGCTGCCACCAAGGGTCGCGGCGGGCGGATCCCGTCTTACGCGGCTGTCCGAGCAGCCGGTTTGCGAACCCTTCCCGAACGGTCCCTCCGACCACGATCGCGGCGCTGATCAGCACCAAATTCTTGATGATGTACTGACCTTCCAGCGTGGGCACCCACGGAACCTGCACGAAGCAAACTTCCGGCAGCAGAAACAGCGGCAACATCGTCCCCGGCATCTGCAAGAGCAACAGCAGGATCGCCCCCCGCAGCAACGGGCGGATCAACATGCAGACGCCGATCGTCACCTCCCACCAACCCAAAAAGGGAATGAACCAGTGCGGATCGACCCAGTAGACCGTGCGCTCCACCAACTCATTGGCCGTGCTTTTTCCGAGCGGCTTGAGGATCCCGAACCAGATGAACACAACGGCCAGCGACACGCGCAAAAAGACGAAGCCGTTCCGCTTCATCCACGCCACGATCCGTCGATCCGCCCGATCCAGCGCCGGAACCACCGTGGAAGCGTTCTGAATAGCCATGATGATTTTCCCTCATGAGTTCAGTTACGGTAGGGCTGGTTTTACCCGGCGTCAATCACATGGTACAAGAAGGCGGCGATCACGAGTCGCGGCGGACGAGCCCGCCCCAGTTTCGTGGGACTCGGGAGAACATCACAATCGGGGAACAAGTCGTGAGTAAGCGGTACGTATTCTGGCGGGGTACGGAGGGTAGTCGGAGCAAGGACGACGGTAAGCATGTACCTACGGCGCTCCTTTCCGAAATAGGTAGGTCGGCAACACTGACACACGAGGGCAAACTGAGTTGGTCCATATTCCCGTTCCACCGATTGGACCTTGCGTTTCGATCGATGATTGGGGTCCAGGATCCGCAGAACAGGGACCTGAACGCGACCGACACCTGGGCGATCGTGGATGGTGCGATCAAAGATGTCCTCACACAGCAAGGCCCGGGTAAACCGATTCGAGCCGAAGCTCTGATGAAACGAGCCAACGAACTCGCTGCGGCGCACTTTCGCCGCGCGCCGTGTGAGTTTGCCCTTGTGAGTTCATTATCGGTTGCCAGCCTTCCCGTTAAACCGTTACGAGTGGAGCTGTGCGAGGTCTCGCCTCTACCCGACCGACAGCAATTCCCTTATCCGAAATCGGCAGCACTCCAAGCGAGCGGGACTCCGCTTGAACGGCACCTCGAATCCACACAATACCGACTTGTGAAAGTGAAGACCGAGGGTCGCACGGTCCATGAAGCCGCAGAGACCGCGCTGGAAACCCTGAATCTGCTTCGTGCCGTTTGGACGTTGTGCTCGACCTACGAATCATGGTCGTTCAGCGGCGGTGTACCAACCGCCCGCCCGACTGGAGTCATTCACATTGGACCGATCCACACACTTCACCATCCCGACGGTAGTCTTGTGGATGACATCTACTGGTGTGAGCTTGACTACGCAGGCGACCAGAAGCTCTTCGACCCCAAGAATGGATGGGAACGGATTGAGCAGAGCCGTGGATATGTGCTCCGGCGAGTTGGTCAGTCCTTATACAAAAACGAACTCAAGGGCCTCCTACTTCGATACGTCGGCGCCTTGGATCAGCGGAACCCCGACATCGCGTTATTGCAAATGTGGGGTATCCTTGAGAAGCTTACGAATAAGGTGGGTGCGGACTACGATGAGTTGATCCAACGAACGACGCGGTTTGATTCGCAGCGTGACGTCGAGCGGGAGGTCCTGCGTTCGCTTCGCTGTACTCGTAACCGGTTCGTTCATTCTGGAAAAACGGCTGAGGTCGGCGATCAAATCGTGTTCCTCATAAAGTCGATCATCGACCCGCACCTCATAAGACTCATCCGGAATGACCTCCGCGTGAAGGACCTTCAGGAATATGCCGAGTACTTGAAACTCCCGGACGACGCGAAAACCCTCAAACGTAGGCGGCGACAGCTCTCCCGTGCGATCAGAATCTCCCAACAGCAAAAACAGGGCGAGCAGCCGACGACCGCCGCACATTAGGGCGTGGAACATGCGGCATTCGCTGAGCGGCCAAGGTTCGTCAGTGAGGGGCCAAGCCGGATCGACCGGCGGCGGGTTCAGAGCAGGGCCACGAATTTTTCCACGGACAAACCCATGTCGTCGATCAGTCCTCGCAACGTACCCGGCTTGAGGTCGCGCCCCTGGTGGACTGGGATCACGAGCCGCCGATGGTCAGACGCCCGCAGGTACACCGCATGGCTGCCCTTTTGACGATCGAATGCAAACCCGATCTTCTCGGCGACCCGGACCACATCCCGAGCGGGAACGCTCGGAAGCTTGCTCATATCGCGACCTCGAGGGGTTTGATCAACAGGTCCTCGCGTGGGATCGGTTCGCCGTGCGCCTCCATGCTCTCAAGGTAGGCTTCGACGGCTTCGCGGATGTTGTCGATCGCCTCGTCCAGAGTGTCACCCTGTGAATGGCAGCCCTTTAGCGCCGGACAGAATGCGTGGAATCCGCCGTCGGGCTCTCGATCGAGAATAATCGTATACCGATAGGTCGTCGCCAAGCGCTGCGCTCCACAGTCCTCTAGTTTGTTGCGTCGCCGCCGGAAATGCAGTCGGGCATCGTAGGCACCTCCGCAGCGAGTTTCGGCAAGGGCATATAATATCATGGGTCACCGCCCACAGCAACATCCGCCGCGGACGCCGGAAGTTGCAATGACACGCCGGGTTTACGAGTGTGCGGCGTGGATCATCTCCACCAGCATCTGAGCGGTTTGTTGCGACGCCCGGCCGGTGCGGAGGGGTTCGACGGCGGCGCGGAGGTTGTCGGTCATTGCCCGGCGCGACCCCGGCGAACGCAGAAGCTGGATCGCCGTTTCGGTGATCGGGGCGGTCGAGCGGTAATAGGGCATGAACTCCGGGACGATGGGGCGCTGGGCGATGATGTTGGGAAGGGAAAGGTACGGCGTCTTCAACATCCAGCGACCGATGAGGTGATAGAACACCGGCGAGGCGTTGTACATGACGATCATGGGTCGATGGTGGAAGGCGACCTCCAAGGCCGCCGTCCCCGAGGCGACCAGCACCAGGTCCGCGGCTTCCATCAACTCGCCGTAATCGTTTCGGTGAACCTGGATCGCCGCGTGGGCACGCCCGACATGGGTTTCGATGATCGAGGATAGCTCGCGGCTCGCGGCCGAGACCACGAACGACGCCCGCGGGAACTCTTGCGAAATCGCCTCGGCGACGGCGATCTGTCCGGGCAGGACTGATTCGACGACGTGGCGTCGTGACCCGGGCAGCAGGGCGACGACGGGTTCGCCGCGGCGGCGAAGGTCGGCGACCACCCGAGCGTCGATCGGGTGCGAATCCACTTGCTCCGCCAGGGGATGACCCACGAAGCGGGCGTCGACGCCTTGATCTCGAAAATAGGCCTCCTCGAACGGGAGGATCACGGCCAAGCGGTCCACGCGGTGCCGGACCTTGTAGATGCGATGAGCGCCCCAGGCCCAAAGCTGGGGGGCGATGTAGTACAGGACGGGAACTCCGTGGACGCGGGCCTTCGCGGCCATCGGAAGGTGAAGCATGGGGCTGTCGACGAGCACCGAGGCCGCAAACGGAAACCGTGTAAAGCACTTCTCGACCAGCCTTAGCGCGGTGATCCCGCGTGCCACGTTCCCTGCGGCGCTGAGCAGCATGGCCGCATGACGGGTTAGGTCGAAAAGCCCGTGACAGCCGGCCTCCATCATCCGCGGCCCGGCGATCCCCATGAACCGGATCGACCCGTCCAACCGCAAGACCGCCCGGATGAGGTCGGCGGCGTGACGATCGGCGCTGGGCTCGGCGGCGCTGATGAAGATAAGCGGGTTGTTGGTTTTGACCATCCTCTCGATGGAATCCCTGACCCTCGGCCCCCCTCCCCGCGTGGATTTCGATACAACCCGACGAGGCTCTCGACAGGGCGACGTACCGTAGGTGCGGGGACCAAAGGGGTCAATCCGGATGTACGCCTCCGAGCCCCAACAACACGTAACCTCCTATTTAACAACATGTTATGCGCCGACAATGCGATCACAACCCAGACCCCCCACGCCAGCTCCATGTTGTTCGTCGCACAGCCCGCCATTCACGACCGGGGCGGGGTCTCCTTCGGCCGGAAGTCGGACTTGATCGTCGGAAATGATGTGGTAGACTCCTGAGTTCCGGTTTGTGGGTGGTCGAGTTCGGTCGTTGGTCTGGAGGTGTTTTTTTGGGATCGGAGTTGGTTCGTCAACTAATTGATGCTGGGATTCACTTCGGGCATCGGGCCAGCAGGTGGAACCCGAAGATGAAGCCGTACATTTTTGGCAAGCGAAACACCATCCATATCATTGACATTCGAGAAACGGTCCGCGGATTGCTCCGTGCCAAGAAGTTCATCACCCAGGTCGTTGCCAAGGGCGACGACATATTGTTTGTAGGGACCAAGCGGCAGGCGCGGATGCAAGTGCAGGTGCAGGCCCAGCGGGTGGGCATGCCCAGCGTCACCGAACGGTGGCTGGGCGGAACGCTGACCAACTTTCGCACCATCCGTTCGCGGCTGGCGACGCTCGACGAGTTGGAGAAGATCCAGGCCGACCCGACGGCCCGCCAGTACAGCAAGAAGGCGATCTCCTCTCGCCTGCGGGAAATCAACCGAATCCGGCGGAACCTGGAAGGCATCCGCAGCATGACGCGGCTTCCCGGGGCTCTGGTGGTCATCGACGTACAGCGCGAACACAACGCCGTGCGCGAGGCGAAAAAGCTCAACATCCCCACGGTGTGCCTGATCGACACCGATTCCGATCCTGATTTCGCCGATCTTCCGATTCCGGGCAACGACGATGCGATCCGCGCCATCGACACGGTGCTGATGCATCTGGCCGACGCGGTGGAAGAGGGGAAGAAGGCGCGGACCGTTTCGGGCGAACCGACGGACGCTGCCGACGGTGCTCTGCGGCGTCGTTCACGGCGTCCGACCACGAGCCGGGCGGGCGAAGAGTTGGAGATGGGCGGCGAGTCCCCGATGATTTCCCCCGCCGGGTCCCGAGTCGAAGCCGAGCTGACCCCGGCCACCGACGGATCCGCGTAGTTCGTGGCACACGCACGCGCCACCCGCCGCAACTGAACGGAACATCGTCGCCGACTCCCGACGGATCGTCCTCCGATGCGGCGGGCGGGTTGGGCATACGCCCCTTGGGGGCGGTGCATATGGGTTTGAACGTTGGGGTTTAACAGTCCAGATAGAGGTGTCATTGTTATGGCAGCAATTACGGCCCAGATGGTGAAAGACCTTCGAGAGAGAACCGACCTGCCCATGATGGAGTGCAAGCAGGCGCTGACGGAGTGCGACGGCGACGCGGGTTCGGCCCTCGATTGGCTGCGCAAGAAACACAAGGGCAAGCTGGCGGAACGCGCCGGCAAGGCGACCGGGGAAGGACGGATCGGGGCGTACGTGGACACGGCTCGGATGGTCGGAGCCCTCGTCGATCTGCAGTGCGAAACGGCGCCGGTGGCGAAAAACGAGTTGTTCGTGAATTTGGCCAACGCCTTCGCCAAAAAAGCCTCCGATGGCTCGACCAACACGCCCGATCCGCAGGCGCTTCGCAACGACCCCAACCTGGACAGCCAGTTCACCGACGTCTTCGGAAAAATGCGCGAGGCCATGAACCTGGGCAAGTGCCGACGGATGACCGGCAACTATCTGGCGTTTTATGTGCATCACGACGGCAAGAGCGGGATCATGCTGGCCCTCGACGCTCCACCGAAATCCGACAAGAACATCGGTGCTGACCTTTGCATGCACACGCTGTTCACCAACCCGCTGGCCATCGACCGGGCCAGCGTTCCGACGGCGGAGGTCGACAAGGTCCGTACTCAGGCCAAGGAGATCGCCCTATCCGAGGGCAAGAAGCCCGAAATCATCGAAAAGATCGCCGAAGGAAAAGTCAACGCCTTTTTCGCGGAGCGAGTGCTGATGGAGCAGTGTCACGTAAAAACCGACGACTACGGCAAGAACGCCAAGATCGTTGACGTGCTCAAGGCCGCGGGCGTGACGAGGGTCACGGACGTAGTCATCATGAGGGTCGGCGGGCAGTAGTTCATCCGCCGGCGAGCCGCTCATTGCGTTGACCGCGGGAACGCTGCTTCCATTTGCGCCATGCGTCGTTTGAGTTCGTCGATTTCGTTCTGCTGGGCTCTGACCTGTTCGACGAGGCGTTCGTCCTCCGACCCGCGCACGAAGCTGTCCAACAAAACGGAAACCTTCTTACGTTTGACGCCGTCGCTCGTCGTTTCCGTAACCTGCGCCCAGCGCACCGCCTCGGCCGCCCGGGCCACCACATGCCCCACCGGGAACCGCGCGGGATCGTCTTTCATCGCGCAACCGGAGACGTCGGAGGAAATCAAGGCATCGCCCGGCTGAAGGTCTCCCGGTCCGCGATCGACGACCCACATTTCTCCATTCCCGACGGCCATGACCAAGTGCGGGTTGTCATCGCCGGACGCCTGCGAAGGTTCCTGCAGCGCCAGGTAAGCACCCAGGCAGGCCGGGTCGTTGGGTCGCGCCGTCTCCTGGATTCCGTATACGACTTCGGAATCGGAACGATCCCCGAAGCGGCGGTTCTCGCCGGTCAGGGAGACCAGCGATCCCGCCGCGAGGTTCGCCGCGGACCAGGCGTAATGCGAACCGGTGAAGGCGTTGTAGGAAACGATGCCCCCGGCATTGGAGATGGTTCCGATGACACCGTCGTCGCGGGCGAAGGCGACAATTTCTCCGTCGGAACCGAAGCGGTCGAACTTGGCGACCCGCCCGGTTTCCTGAACGTGCAGCCTCGCGTCGATGGTCCCAGTGACTCCGACGCCCACGTCGCCGTTCGCGTTGATAGTCATGCGGACGAGGTTGCCGTTGGTCCGCAGGTTAAGTCCCCCGGCGTTGGTGTAGTAGACCCCGCCGTGAACGGCGTCGGCCGGAGATCCAAAGGAAACCCCGCGCTCGGAGGCGTCCGGGGCCATGACGTTGATGTAGCAGCTTGTGTTGTCTTCGACGGCCAGCTCGGCGCTGGAGTGGGTAACCCCGCCGCTGTCGCCATTGAATACGTGAAGACGTCGAACGGGCAGGGTCGTACCGATGCCCACGTTGCCGACCGCGTTGACGAAAAGTGCGTCGGCCGGGCTCCCGTCGCTGGCGTTGAGCGAGTTGAAATCCGTGACCTCCGGCGGGACATTCGCAACCCCGGACCAATCAACGGTGGAGGCGGAGCCCGCGAAAGCGGCGGTGCTGGCGGAAAGCGAATGCCCCGCAAAAGTCGCATGGGCGGCTTGGGGAGCGAAGGTGATCGGCTGACGCGGAACGAGCGTAGTCAAGGGGATCGTCGGGTCATCCACGGAAATCTCCAGAAAGCTCGGACCTCCGTCAAAGGCGCTCAAGCCAAACCCCAACTCCACAGTGAACAGCCCGTTGGCGACCGGGACGTTCGTAAGGGTGTTCGTGGACCCGAATTGCGTTCCGTCCGCAGCCGCGTCGAACAGGCGAAACTGCATATCCATCGCGCCGCTGATGGGAGACCCGTCACGTTTGAGCTGGCCCTGGTACGTCACCCTCGCCGGGGATCCGCTTCGGAGAGTCGCCACATAGGCATTCGTGCCTCCACATGGAACTCCGGAGAAGGCATCGGTTCCCACAAAGGCGTTGTAGGTCCCGGCGGGGAGGTCGAGCGAGATGCAGGTCCGAACCAGCGGAAGGGCACTTATGGTTCCCAGACTGCTGGCCGGACAGGTCCCTCGCAGAATGAACAATCGCGCCGGAAACTCAGCGGTCGCGCACCACTCCACGCTCGCCGCGGTCGGCAAAGTGAAACGGTACCAGTCCGTGTCGCGGAAATTCGCGCCGCCGTCGCTGAGGAAGGTCGATGCCGTCCCGCAGACCGTGGTGTTGGGCGGGACGTCCGTGAACCGCTCCGGCAGGTTGTTGCAGCCGCCGTTCAGGCTCGTGTCCACGCCTAACTGGCACGGCTCGGGTTCGACCAGCGCGCCCAATGGGCACGTCAGCGTAACGCCGGCTACGACCGAGCCTGGGTTGACCGGCGACGCGACGTAGCCCGGTGGCGCTTGCGCGGCGGTCGAGGCACGTCCATCGCCGCGGACAACGCCCCTCCAGCCCAGAGCCGCGGTTACAGTGCCTACAGCAAGCACGGTCGTCAAGGATAGTTTCGTTTGCATCATGGTCCCTCCAGTCGTTGAGCCTCAGCACGAGGCAGACACTGTTCGATCCGCTCGAGGCGGTCTTCGAGTTCGGCTATCCGACGATCCTTGTCCGAGTCGGCGGCGAGGCTGCCGCTGCGGACGAACGGCGTAAACAACACGGAAATGCGGGCGCGGCGAACGCCTCGCTCATCGACCGCGTTGCCGCTCCAAGTGATTCGATCGGCGGCCTTGGCGATGACATGTCCGATGGGGAACTTCGCCGGATCGTCCTTCATCGCACAACCGGGCACGTCCGAGGAGATGAGATAATCGCCCGGTTCGATGTCTCCCCCGCCACGATCGACGACGCAGAGTTCGCCGTTGCCGACGCTCGAGACAAGATGCGTGTCCGATCCGCCGCCGATGTCCAACCGCTGCGCATAGGTCCCCAACACCGCCGGGTGGTTGGGCTTGACCGTCTTGGAAATCCCATAGATCGGCTCGCCCAGGCCGTCCTCGCGGCAGCGGCGGTTGACGCCGGTCATGGAAACGAGCGTGCCTTCGTCGTAGTCCTCCGCCGACCATGCGTAGTGACCGCCCGTGAACGCGTTGTACGACACCGTCCCACCGGCACTGTAGGTGATGCTTCCGATTTCGCTGATGATCGCCAAGTTGGCGTCGTCGGTGTCGTTGAAGCGGATCAATCGACCAGGGGTCGGGCTGTTCACGTTCAGGATTCCGAAGCCTGTTGGGACCGTCAGAGTGTTCACCGTCAGTCCGGAGCGGATCTCAGAGTTGTCGCCGGAGGGATTGATTCGCAAGCGGCTGGTCGTGCCCGATCGGATGCTGAACTCGCCGAACGTGTCGGCGCGGACCTGCCAAAGGACGGTGTTGTTGCCGTCAAGGAAGCGGATGCCGCCCGTGTCGGGCCCGACGGTGGTGCCCGCTTTGAGGTCGAGGAAGGGTAGGTCATCGTTCGTGGAGGTCAGGCGTAGCGCCGTCCCGTTGGAAACGAACTCCGCCTTGACCGACGGCGCGGGGGTGCCCAGTCCAAGGCGTCCCGACGAGTCGATCACCATCTGGGTGTCGTTGGTTCCGGTTCGAAAGCTCAGCCCGTTGGGATTTCCCGAGTTGAAGAGAATGCCTCCGGCCGTCGATCCGTTGGTGGGATTGCCGAAGAGGACTCCCGATTCATTTGCGTCGGGGGAGATCAGGCTCAGGTAGGTCGAGCTGTCGTCTTCCAGGGCCAATTCCGCGTTGCCGAACGGGGCCAGGCCGGCGGCACCGTTGAACACATGGAGCCGATTGGCCGGCGTCGTCGTACCGATCCCCACGTTTCCGTTGTTCAACAAACGCATGAGACTGCGGTCGCCCAGCGTCTGAATGTCAATTCCATTCGAGCCCCCGGGGTCAGTCCCGCCGACGCGGAGTCGCGCCACGTCGTCCAGCCATCCGAAGATGGCGATACCGCCGACATTGTTGGGGTTCCGCGCGATGTACCCGACTCCGCCGTCGGCGCGAACTTCACCCGCGATATGCAAGGGCGCGCCCGGATTGGCCACGCCGATCCCGACGCCGCCGGCGGTGATCGACATGCCGGAGGCGGCAGTGCCGGTCTGCAGCAGTAGCTTGCCGGTGTTCGCACGAAGAACGATGTCCCCGATCTCGGCGTCGGAGCTGAATGCGTTGGCCGCCTTGGCAAGCCCGAGCGTTCCCCGCTGGGTCGTCGAGTCGTACAAGTGAACGCCCGGAGATTTCGTCCCGCTGGTGTTCGAACCAATCACCCGAATGCCGTCCCCGTTGTTCGCGGCTACGACTACCAACCTATTACCCGGCGTAGTCGTTCCGATCCCGACGCTGCCTTGCACGTCGGCGTCACCCACGACGGTCAGACGGTTGGCCGGAGTCGTTGTGCCCACTCCGAGGTTGCCTTGCACATCGGTCGATCCGAAGACGGACAGCGTGTTGGTCGGAGACGGGAATTGGCCGCCCAGTCCGATCTTGCCGTCGGCGGTCACAGTGACCGGTTCCGAGCTCCCGACATGGAGTCGCCATGCTCCGTCGAAGCCGCTGAGATAGGACCAAGCACTCCTCGTCTGCGTCGCGTAACCGTAGTAAGGTAGACCAGTGGCCGAAGGCGTGGCGATCGACATTCCTCCGAAGGGTTGAGTATCGTCGGCAGGGAAATATACGCTCAGTGATTCGTTGCCGAACAGCGGGCCGAAGATTCCGATCCCCACGAACGGCCGATCGATCCCGGTGTTGAAGTTGCGCCCCACGTCGAGCGTTCCCGGTATTCTCAAGGTCGGTCCGCTCGCAGCCGGTGCAATGTCCAGCTTCGCAGTCGGCGCGGTCGTGCCGATCCCCACGTTTCCCGCAGGGGAAATGAAGAGACGAGAGAATGCGTCCACCGTGTTCGAGCCCGTGCTGAATTCCAATCCGCCTGCGCCGACAGCAGCGACTCGGTTTCCGGAAGACGACGATATGATCTGCATGTAATCCGCGCCCGGTCGCCCGAGGATCAATTGCGCCGCGAAGCTATCGCCGATCTGAAGGTTTGTGCCTCCGAAAACGGTGTTCGTCACGGGATCGATTCCGATCTGCAAGTCGGCATCCACAACGAATGGTCCGGGGCCGATCCCGACGTGCCCCGCGTCGTCCACGAAGATGCCTCGCGTTTGCAGGGCGTAGGGCGCAGGTGTGATCGGTGTTCGCGGTTCGAGCTGCACGAACAATCCAGTGTCGGTGGGATCATGCGGCGCGCGCACCGAGACCTCGAGCCATCGCGCCTCGCCATTGAACGCCCCCGCGCCGAAGTCGAGCTCGACGGTGAACAGACCGTTCACCACCTCCACGTCGTCGAGCGGGATTTCGGAACCCACCGCGGGTCCGCCATCCACTTCGGGGCGCAGCGTGAAGCGAAAGTCGACGCGTTCGTTCACCGGCGCGCCGTTCTGCTTGAGCTGGCCCTGATAGGTAAAGGCCGTGCCCAAGGGTGTCCCTCCACCCAGCGCGGGCGCGACGGCTACGAGTGCGATCAACCAACCTACGATGAATCGAATACCCGTTTTCTTCTCTCCTCTCAAAGTCATGTTCGAAGCGAAATCATATTATCCATGCGGGGTCGCGGGGGGCACGGTGCGCGGCGCGGGTCGCTCCGTATCCGGGTGATGATGGAGGCCGCGCCCGGGTTCGGCCGTTTCGCACGGGAGGCGGGTAACCGTATCCCTCACCACGCAGAGTCATCACCGTTCCCCTCGCAGAAGCGTGGTCAGTCCCAGAACAGGCGGACCCGGCCGGGGCCTCCCGCTTCGGGGGGGAAGTTGTTGGGGGTGCCGGGGGGGGCCGTACCTCTTGCGCCTCGACCCGCCATGATCGATGGCAACGGCGGGGGACTCGTGGTGAACTGATTGTTCACTCCACCCACTGCGGAGCAGAACGTAGAAATATAGTCAGGGTACGTCCCCTGCGCGCAACTCGGTCCGCTACCGCTCCCCCCCGTGGATCCGCTCTGCATGTCGAGGACAAGGCCAAGCGGGGTTTGCGGCTCCCCGCCAGCGCCGCCGGCGCCGGCGACGCCGACGAGGCTGCCGCCCAAGAAGCAATAGTCCGCATCGAGCACGGGCATATTGTCGGGCCCGCGGCGTCCACCCTCCCCGCCGAAGGCCCGGACCACGGCCAGGCTGTTGCGCACGACCGCGGAGAGTCCTCCGGTACTGCCGTGGTTCGCGGCTACTCCGGCGGCGCCGCCGCTGCCAACGGTGATTTGAAGCGATTCTCCCGGAACGACGTCTATGACGGCGCGAATAAAGGCGCCCCCGCCGCCCGCGCCCGATCCACCGCCCCCGATGGTGCTGTTGCACGAGGTGGCTGCGGCCGTGCTGCTGCTCCCGCCGCCGCCTCCGCCACCAGACCCGAGGTCTACCCCGAGCGCGATCACGCCTTCAGGAACGATGAACTCATGGACCCCTGGCACGGTGAAGTCTTGGATGTTGCCCGGCGTGATCGGGTCGCCCGTCGTGAAGGGTATCCAGAAGGCGCCGTTGAAGCCCTCGAACTTTCCGTTGGCGGGGTTCAGCCGGATCGCGCCTCGGACGGCCGGCGGGTTGCTCGTGACGGCCGAGGCGAAGGTGGCGATCGGCGCGGGCGTGATTTTTTGGCGCGGATCGAGGACCGCGAAGCCGGTCGTGCTCGCGCATGTTCCCCCGACGCCGGGGCGCACCTGGACCTCCAAGTACGACGCAGATCCCGACGGTGGGAGCGTCAGCGGGACCACTATCGTAAACAGACCATTGGCCACGGGCACGTCTTCGGAGCAGACGGTCGCGGAGACCGCCGCGCCCCCGGTCGCCACGTTGTAGAGCGCGAATCGAAGGTCGTAGACGCCGTTTGCGGGCAGTCCGTTCTCCTTGAGTTGGCCCTGATAGCTGAAGCCCGTTGAGAGGCGGCTTGGGCAATAATCCAGACACGCTGTCCCGTCTCCTTGATAGGCCCCGGAGAACTGGGCGCACGCGCCGGCGGTGGTCTCCAGGCAGGATTTTTCCGGCAAGCAACACGCTCCGAAACACTCCGTCGAGGCGCAGCGCGTCCCGTGGCCCCGGAACTCGCCGCCTTCCTGCGTGCAACGAATGGTCCCGACGTCGGAACAGCCCGTATCCGGATCACAACATGCTCCGACACAATCGACGTCGCCACAGGTCGTGCCGAGTCCGATGAACTCGTTGCGGTCGCAGTCGGCTCGAAAGCGGAGGCGGCAAATCCCGTCGGCAGCACAGCATGCGCCCGCGCAGATGTTCCGGTCGATGCAATCCGTACCTACGCCGACGAACTCCCTGCCCCCGCGCTCACAGGTCGTCTGGTCGGTGACCTCGCAAAGCCCGTCCGAGCGACAACAGGCGCCGTCCTGTGCCTGCGCGGCGGGGACAAGGAGGGCCCCAAAGACAAAGCCGGCGATAGCCAACGACCAACTCCGTGGAATAGCGTCCATGATCAATCTCCCTCTTGTTCCTTTCCCGTCTGTATCCGCGACTCAACTCGCGAAAGTCTCTCCCACGGTCCCCCGGTCACGGGCACGGCGTTGATCGCTTGCACGCCCCCGACTTGCGTTCCCCCCGTGGGCGGATTGCCGCTTCCCGCGGCATCCCACAGCGTGAACTCGAAGTCGGCCGTGCCCTCCAACGGCACGCCGTCTTGTTTGAGCTGACCCTGATACGTGAACGCCGTGCCGACAGGCGCGGCGGCCGCGACGGGTGCGAGGATGAGAATACAAACTGCTGCGATTCTTCTCGGAACTGCGAAACCCAGGACTTTGCTCCTTTCGTTTGTTACCGGCTGGAATGCGACAACATCGCTTCCAGGTCGGCTCTAACTTGCCGCAACGATTCCAAATCCATGCGCAGGGCCGCCCGCTCGGTTCGAAGCTCCTCGAGCAGCGCTGCGATATCAGCCGCCTCGACGCTCGCTTCCAACGCAACAGCGCCAAACCCGGTTTCCGTGGACTTCGTTTGCGACTCGTCAACGGTTGCCGTCGGCGCCGTACCGTACGTCGTAGGGATGAAAATCAGGGAAAGCTGGGCCTTGCCGAATTCCGTAGATCCAAAAACGTCTTGCGCCATGACATGCACTGTCGTCGCGCCGGCGGAAACCGGAAAGAGTCGATGCAGCGTAACGGGCATGCTCCACAGGCCGGCGCCGCCGGCCGGGTTGAACTCGACGATCATCAGCGCGTCGGCCGGGATGCTCGCCGGGTTCGTCGTCAGACCCCATTTGACGGTCGCCGCTGAGGTGCTGACCTGGCGCGAGCCGATCGTGGCGATGGCGAGGACATACCCGGCGGCGGGCGTAGTGATCAAATGTGACAGAACCGATTCCGGCGGATCGGGAAACGTCGCCCCGATCGGCACGTCTTCGCCGGAGTAGACCAGTCCAGCACACCCCGGCTCGTCGAATATCTCTGCGGCGCTGATCGAGCTGCTGGGCAGGATCACCGACGAGTTCCCGCTCGGGCTGGCCACAACGTGCAGCTTCCCGGCGGGCGCGTTCGTGCCGATGCCCACGTCGCCGTCGTTTGCGACAGTCATGCGCGAGGTGAAGCCCGACCCCGAGTCGGTCCCCAGGAACACCGCTCCATCCGCGAGGATGAAGAACTGGCCCGTGGCTGCGTTGTACTGAATCTTCGCGGCGTCGCTCCGCGACGGTTTGCTGAATCGGAAAAGCCCGGAGCCCGCGGCCGGCATTCCGATCGCAATCGCCGGCAGCGTTCCACCCTCGACCGCGAGCACGTCGTCGGCCTGAAACGCCGCGCCGGACGCCGAACCGTCAACGACGTGAAGAGCCGCGGCCGGGCTGGTCGTGCCGATTCCAACCTCGCCGCTCCCTTTGATCGTCAGTCGCGTGAAGTTGCCACCCGTGCGGAACTGCATCGCGTCTGGGAGCGTGTTTTCGTTGTACAGAATCGCCCCGTGAAAGAGCTCGGTCGAGGTGCTGCCCGGCCGGCTGAACGCCAGCCCGCCGAGCCGGTTGACCGGATTCATGAAGCTGAGCCAATTGTCCGCCGTTCGCTCCAGAAGGAGGTTCGAGGCCGTAATGGTCCCGGTGGGACCGACGTCGCCATTCTGCACGTGAAGCAGAGTGTCCGGGGCGGTCGTGTTGATCCCGAACCGGCCCGCGGGCGTAATGGTCGCGCGTACCGACGTGAAGCCGCCCGTGCCGGTGCGGAGGCTGAGCAACTTGTCCGGGGGGGCGAAGAATTGAGCATTGTCGCTTCCGTCGTAGGTCATTACCGCCCGCGCGACGCCGCCGGTGTCCAGCTTGGTGATGCCGAACCCCGATGGGAGCAGCAGACCTCCGCCGGCCACGTGCAGGCGGTCGAGCGGCGTGGTTGTGCCGATTCCGACGTTGCCGTTGTTATCGACGAAGACCGCGTCGCCCGGTTCGCCGTCCGCCGCGTCGAGCGAATGTCCGTCGATCCCGGCCACGCTGAGCGCTTCGGCAGCGGTCTGGGCATAAGGTGTGGCGGTGACAGGCTGCCGCGGCGACAGCGTCGTGCCGTTCACCCGGATCTCCAGAAACCGCTGCTGCCCGTCGAATGCCCCCACGCCGAACTGGCCGGAGTCGTTGAGCAGCGCCGTGAACAGGCCGTTCGTCACCGTGACGTCCTGGCTGATAGCGACCCCGATCTGTGCACCACCCGACTCGATGTCGAAGAGCGCGAAGTCCATCGCAAACTCGCTGTTAGCGGGTAGTCCGTTCTCTTTAAGTTGCCCCTGATAGGTGAAGGCCGTACCCAAGGGTGTCCCTCCACCCAGCGCGGGTGCGACGGCCAGGGTCATGGCGACAATAAGCGCAGGTACGAACAACGCGAAAATACGAGTCTTCATGGAAAATCTCCTTTCGCCGAACCCCCTCTACGTCCAACCAAGCGGCGGCCCCTCGCGGAGGCCCAAGACCGCGAGCGATGTCTCACGATGATGGCCGGGTAGTTGGCCAACGAACTCGGCAGGTTCACATCCTACCGAATTCACATGGGCAAAGTCCACAGCGTTTTGCGAGCGCTGCCCCCTCCGCAGTGGCATCCGTTGAACGTCCGAAAAAATGCCGACGTGCATAAGGCGGCCGACATGGTTATCATGAAGGTCGGCGGGTAGGGTACAGTGTTGCGCCGCGCCTTGTGGGCGGCGCACCCAACGAATGGTTTGTCCGCTCGCTTGCGCTCGGGGCTCTGATCGCGCCACCCACGAGGGGTGACGCTACAGATGGCGCAGCGGGTGGCGCTACATGGAGCGCTCGATGGCTTCAACTCGCTATGCTCGCGTACTCCTGAAGGTCAGCGGCGAGGGGCTCTGCGCGCCGGGGAAGACCGGCATCGATGGCGCCGAGCTCCGCAAGCTCGCCAACGAGATCAAGCTGGTCGTCGATCTCGGCGTGCAGGTCTGCGTCGTCGTCGGGGGGGGGAACCTGGTCCGCGGGGCGGTGATCGCCAAGGAGACCTCGATCGAGGAAACCACCGGGCACTACATGGGCATGTTGGCCACGGTCATCAACGCCCTGGCGGTGCAGGATACGCTGGAGGCGCTGGGCGTGCCCACGCGGGTGCAAAGCGCCTTGCCCGTGCAGAACGTGTGCGAGAACTTCATCCGCCGCCGGGCCATGCGGCACATGGAAAAAAACCGCGTCGTGATTTTCGCGGGCGGAACGGGCAACCCCTTCGTGACCACCGACACCGGGGCGGCGCTGCGCGCGGCCGAGGTCCGCGCCAACGTGCTCCTCAAAGCCACCAAGGTGGACGGCGTGTACACCGCCGACCCCAAGACCGACCCGACGGCCACGCGACTCGAGCACCTCAACTACAACCAGGTCATTGACCAGCGATTGGGAGTCATGGACGTCAGCGCCATCGATCTGTGCCAGCGCAGCGGCATTCCCATCATCGTCTTGAACCTCAAGAAACCGGGCAACATGCGGGCCGTCGTCCTCGGCGAAGGCGAGGGGACGCTCATCGACGGGGGGAAGTGATCGTCGACCGAGATGTTCACCTGCCGGGCTATGCTAACGGGACATCTGTCGGCGGCGGTGGAGGATGACGCCCCCGGCGGCGAGGATCAGGGCGGACATCACATAGGCACCGAGTTCGGAGACCGTGGGAATGGGATTGGGACCGGCGACGACGGTGATGGTGGCCGGTCCGCCGCTTGGCGGGCCGTCGATGTAGTCCACGCGGAAGGAACCTGGCGGCACGCCCACCGGGGCGTCGGGATCGACGCCCATCGCGGTTTGGGTCCCATCGGCGACGGCGTCACCGCCGGTGTCCAGGCTCATCCCGTCCTGCGTGGAAAACGCGCCGCTGCTGCCGCCCGACCAGACACTCACGAAGTCCAGCACGTAGAACCCGAACACATCGCCGGCTTGAGCGCCGCGCAACATGACGTCGGCGTGAAAGATCGGCTGCAGGGGATTGGCTGGAATCGTCGCGGGTTGTGTGGCGTTGATCTCCACGTACTGAATCTCCGCCCCTTCGAAGCCCTTGTCCATGGCGGGGAAGATGAGCTGCGTGTTTTGGGGGTTGACCGGGGCCCCGGCGTGCGTCTTCACGCCGATGACGTGACCCTGGTTGTCGGCATCGGCGGGCGTGTGCCCGAAGGCGATGCCGCGATCCAGACCGCCGATATAGCCGATTCCCCACATCGAGTGCGATTCGCTGGGGTCCAGCACGTACACGGCTACGTCGCGCACGACCGTCGTACCCTCCGGGACGTTGATGGTGGATTGGATGCCGGGAGTGGCCCCATCCATGTCCAACACGACCTTCACGCACGGGTCGGTGTTGGTGGCGCTGCAGGCGTTGTGACACTCCCCTAGGTAGTCAATGGCCACGCCCGCGTGGTCGGCCTCGCACTCATTGCCGTACGTCGCACCATCGCATCCGCAGACCGGGTCCCACAGGGTGATGCACGCTTCGGGAATCGATTGACAAACGCCCTGGAAATCGCAGCAGCACTCGCCCGCGGCGTACTTGCAGAACTGCCCCGGCGGACAGGGAATCCCCGCGAATCCGCCGCAGACCGCGCCGTTTTTCGGGCCGGCCAGCGCGTGAATGACCGTGTCGTAGCACTCGATGCCGTTGATCGATACGACAATGTCGAGCGTGGGGAAGGTCGTCCCGCCGATCGCCCATCCGCTGTCGTAGTGGGTGAGCGGATCGTCGCCGACCGCAAGTTCGAGGCTGAGCCGGTGCTGGGCAGCGAACTCGCCGCCCACGGAGTACATTCCCACCCCTTTGATGGGAATGGTATCGCCCGCGGTGTTACTTGACGGGAGGACTTGCCACGTGAGGTTCACGAGACCGAAGTCGCGGAAGAGGCTGTTGTCGGCCAGCGGCACCAGGTCAAACCGTCCCACGACCGGACGCTCTTCTTCGAGAAGGCAATCGCAGGGGTCGAAGCAGCCGCGTTGAAACGTGCTGCCTCCGAGCATGTTGTAGGAGATGATCTCCGAGTTCGGCACGGCGCGGGCATCGAGATGAATGGCTGTGTCGAGGCAGAACATCCCGTGGATGGAGACGGTGATGTCGATATCCGGGAAATTCCCGACGTTGACCAAGCCGCTGTCGTAGTGCTCGGCGGGGTCGTCGCCCACCTCGAGGTCAAGCTCGATCCGATGTTGGAGGACGGTCAGCGGGCCGGGGCTGCCGATCCGATAGGTGCCAGAGCCTGTCATCCACAGCTCCAGGTCGCTGTAGGGAAGCACCCAGTTCACGTCCTGCACGGCGTACACGTCCATCGAGCCGTCGTTGCCCGTGTACGTGAGTCGAAGCGTGCCGCGAACCGGACGTCCCTCCCAGATCGGGCACATGCATGGCGGAAAGCAGCCGCGCTGGAAGGTGCTTTTGGATTCGGTGAGTCGATAGATCGTCCCCCCGCCTGCGCCCAACGGATCCGCTAGAATCGTGCCAGGCAAGAAAAAGCCGCACAAGACCGCGGACAGGGACCACCCAAATCGTAGGATCGTCTGGTTTCGCGAACATGTCATGACCCGGACCTCCGTCCAACGCGCCCCTACGTCTCCGTCGGGCCGCGATCGGCGCCCGTGGTCTATCAGACGCCGAACGGATCGTCAAGAGGCCGGTTCAACCAAATCGGAGAGCCCAACCCCGGCTTGGCCTCCACTTTCCTGTTGCCCGAGGTGACGCCGAGTCCCCACCCCGATCCGCGATTGTCCGACCCAACGAGCCCAGCCGTTCGCCTCGCCCACCGCCGTGCAGGCCCACCGCGGACGCCTCCATTCCGATGCCTTGTTCCGGGTCTCTAGTTCGCGCATAATGGAGCGGCATTCTCGCGCTGCTCATCGTCTTGGGGGCTCGGGGCTATGACGGAATCCCATTCGGATCAGGCTCCTCCCGACCCGCACGGTCGAGAGACGATCACCCACACAACGGCGCCGTTTGTGGAGCGCCTTCCCGACCGAATCGGGCGGTATCACGTCAAACGCATCATCGCGTCCGGTGGAATGGGGACCGTCTACGAGGCCACCCAGGACAACCCCCGGCGGGTCGTGGCCGTCAAGGTGATGAAGCAAGGCATCACCTCGAAATCGGCCCTAAGGCGCTTCGAGTATGAAGGGCAAATCCTCGGTCGCCTGCGACATCCCGGCATCGCTCAAATCTACGAAGCGGGAACGCACGTCCCCGATCCGAGCCGCGACCGTGAGGGAGCGGTGCCGTATTTCGCGATGGAGTACATCCCCAACGCCAAACTCATCACCAAGTATGCGGACGAAAAGAAGCTCGGCACGCGGCAGCGGATGGAACTGTTCGCCAAAGTCTGCGACGCCATCCACCACGGCCACCAGAAGGGCATCATCCATCGTGACCTCAAGCCCAGCAACATCCTTGTGGACTCAACCGGCCAAGTGAAGATCATCGACTTCGGCGTGGCCAGATGCACCGACAGCGATCTGGCCGTCACCACGTTGCAGACCGACGTGGGCCAACTCATCGGCACGTTGCAGTACATGAGTCCTGAGCAATGCGAGGGCGACCCGCACGACATCGACACCCGCAGCGATGTCTACGCTCTCGGCGTGGTCTTCTACCAACTGCTCTGCGGCAAGCTGCCTTACGACGTGACCCGCATGGCCATGCACCAGGCCACCCGCGCCATCCGCGAACAACATCCCACCAAGCTCAGTACCTTGGACAAGACCCTCCGCGGCGACGTGGAGACCATCGCCCTCAAAGCCTTGGAAAAAGAACGTGAACGCCGCTACCAATCCGCCGCCGACTTCGGCCACGACATCAGTCGCTATCTCACCGGCGAAGCCATCCTCGCCCGCCGGGCCAGCATCGTCTATCAACTCCGCCTCTTCGCCCG
>CAZYEX010000107.1:0-81806 GCA_964646605.1 uncultured Phycisphaera sp.
CACGGTTCGCCAGAAGATCGGTCGCGTGCGACGCTGGCGGGATGGGGCGATGGTGCTGCGTTGGGCGGCCTCGGCGTTCCTGGCCTCGGAGACCTCCTTCCGCCGCTTGATGGGATGCCAACAGCTCTGGATGCTCGAGGCCTGTCTCAACGAATCACAGGCGGATGAAACAATGGACCGTCAGAAAAAAGTAGGATAACCTGACCCGAGCCGCCGCCGACCTTCAACTATGGATGGGACATCCTCAAAAACGGAACCTACGATACGGACCTGGGCGCAGCCTATTTCGACGAACGCGCCGAGGCCGGGGCCACCCAAAGACCGGTCAAACGCCTGGGCAAACTGGGTTACGCGGTCAAACTGCAACCCTTCGCCGCCGGAGAGAACGGCGCCAAACGGGGTTTTCAGAGCAGCGTGGCCCAATGAGGCCGTTCAGATTTCGCTCGGCCCAGGGCGGTCGGTACTTCTACTCGGTTCGTGTTCCCTTCCGCGAACGCGGGCGTCCAACTCTTGCACACCGAAAGCCCATGACTCCGATTAGGGTCAAGACCGCTCCCAGGGAACCGCAGCCCGTACGCACGGGCTCGGCGACGTCCTGACCTGCGCCGCTCTCCGCTTCGCAGAGATTGTCCTCTTCGTTGCACGTCTCGGTGTTCGCGTCGCAGGGCGGCTCACCGTCGACGCACTCCCCATCGTCGCACGTCGGGACTCCGTTGCAGAACTCATCGTCGTCCGCGCAGTCGTCGTCGCTGCAGCACTCGTCTTCGCAGCAATCGGGCACGGTCTGGTGACGGCAGGAGCCGGCCCTATCGCACACGTCCTCCGTGCAATCGTCGTTGTCGTCGCAGTCCTCGTCGCCACCGCAGCAATCGGGCACCGTCTGGTGACGGCAGGCGCCGGTGCTGTCACAGAGATCGTCCGAGCAACCGTCGCCGTCGTCGCAGTCCCCGTCGGTGGCACACCGCGTAGCCCCCTGCCCCGGCTCCGGTTCCGGTTCCAGATCCGAGTCCGGCGGCGTCCCGCCACAAGTCCCGCCCGAACAACGGTCGTTGCTCGTAGAGGCGATGTTGTCATTACAGGCTTCGGTGTTGTTGGCCCGCTTGCACGCCCCGCTCTCGCATGTGTCGGTCGTACAGGCATTGTCGTCATCGCACTCACCGTTGGATGTACAGCAATGGCTTTTATTCAGGCATTGAGTGGAAACGCAGCTATCGTCTGTACACGGATCGTTGTCATTGCAGTCATTGGCCGATGTGCAACAGTTGTCTATGTCTTCGTTCTTGCATGCATTGCTGACGCAACTGACTTTGGTGCATGCACCTGGATCGCCACAATCCGAATCTAGCTGGCAGGCGCAAGTATTGACGTGCTTGCACACGTTCGTCTCACACGTATCGCGGGTACAGGATTTCAAGTCGTCACATTCGCTCGCCGCGGTACAGCAGTCGGGCTTGCGTGGATGATCGCACTGACCATTCTTGCATTTGTCGTCGGTGCATGGGTCGGTGTCAGCCGTGCATGCAACACCGTCGGCTTGCTTCTCGTTTGCTGGGCACGCCGCCGAACTTTCCGTACAGAATTCCGGCAGATCGCAAGGGCCGGTTGCGACTCGACAACCGATGCTGCGCTCCTGGAACTCATCCTCCGGGCAATCTGGGGAGTCGCCGGAACAGGTCTCGGCCTGATCGCACACGCCGGCAGCGGCCCGACAAACGGTGCCGGATTGGAACGTATCCGCCGGGCAATCTGGGGAGTCGCCGGGACAGGTCTCGGGCTTGTCGCACAAATCTTCAGCCTTAGCTCCCCGGCAAACGGTCGTATTGTTTTGAAATTGTATCACGCAGTTTCCGCTGGTGCCACAGGCGTCGTGCTTTTCGCACACACCACCGCGCGCACTCCCACAATCTACGCCCGGATTAGCGGGGCTTTGCACGCACCCCTCCAGCGCGGAACACGTAGCCGTCGTGCAAGGGCTCCCATCGTCACACGCGTCTATGCATTGTGCATGACATATCCAAACCTCGAATGTATCAAGCTCCACAATGTAATTATCGGTGGGGGTCACATCCTTGACCTCAAGCGCCCAGATTGCGTTGGGCAAGCAGCCGTCAAAGTCGATTGCGATGCTACCATGCAACTCGATGTCAGGGTCGTTTTCGGTATCGTCGTCGTTACCACCATCGTTGTCGCCCGAACACGAGCGGTCCTTGGTCGGGTTTGCTCGGTCCTTCACCCCAGGTCCCCAGAGTTTAACCGACCTAATGCACGGTGCGCCCGTGAGGGTAAGTTCGACGTCGCTACACCTCATGGGAAAATTGTTAGCGCCACATTCCCCTTGCTCATTGAAGCGTTTTACTCGGATGCTATAATGCACCTCCTTGACAAAGTTTCCCAAAGGCACGCCGCTAATTGGCACCGCGAACTGCCTTCTGCCATCGGAATTGAGGCCTTGGCAACCGAAAAGCCCACAACCCACACACCCGTAGCTGCCGTTCACCCCGCAACTATTGTCCCCGAGTGCTCGTGAACCGTAGAAGACGATGGCCATGCCGAACGACCAGTTGATGACAGGGAAAACGCGTGTGAGCCGATGTGACCGCATCTGGGCCTCCTTTTCTGTAGCGTAAGGTGCGAGATCGAGACCGCGAAGTTGCGGTGTCGGATACTCCGGCGCTGAGGACACTACCATGAACAGGACGGCGACGCAAACAAATAATCGTCCCGACCGCACAAGTGCGCCACGCGCCCTGGCCCATGCTCGCCCGCCCGTTTCCTCCCGGGGCCCGGAATTCCCGCTGCTCCGCCCCTCGGTGTCTTCCCGGCCTGCGCCCTAACTTCCAATGCTACCGCAACTTACGAAAAATCACGCTGTCTTGTAACGCCCAGCCGTGGTTGACACCCGTTCCGGCGTAGGTATCATGGCTAGGCTATGCGTTCTTGGGGCGTAAGCACGGTCGTGGGTGCGGTCGCGGGGCTGAGTGCGTGCGCGCTTGCGGCGCCACAGGCCGGGCTGGTCAGTCGGTCGTGGACCCTCGACTTTGAGTTTCACGACCCCCAGCGGATCACCGTCAACGGCGTTTCGTACTGGTATGTGGTGTACGAAGTCACCAACCGTACGGGCAAGGACGTAGAGTTCTTTCCGTCGTTTCGGTTGGTGACGGATACGTTGCAGGTGGTCGAGGGGGGGGCGGAGGTCAATCCGGTCGTCTACGACGCGATCGGGGCGCGGCATCGCAACGAGTATCCGTTTTTCGCCCCGCCGTCGAAGATCACGGGGTTGATGTTGCAGGGCGATGAAAACGCCCGGGCCTCGGCGGCCGTGTTCCGGACCTTCGACCCAACCGCCGCGGGTTTCACGATGTACGCCGGCGGTCTGTCGGGCGAGGTGGAGCAGTTGCGGAATCCGTCCTTCGACGCGAAGCGGCCGGTTTCGGATGAAAATCCGCAGTCGTTTCTGCTGCGTCGGACGTTGGTGATTACGTATTCGTTGCCCGGCGACGCGCAAACGCGAGCCTTGGCGGCGCCGATTCGCCGAAGCCGGGCGTGGGAGATGAAGTGAATGCGGAATGGTGAATTCGGAATGCGGAAGCCGGTGTTTCCGCATTCAGCATTCCGCATTTGACATTCTTGGTTGGTTTTTTGATTCTGGGCCGATCACGGTCCGCTATCTGAGGGGTCTTCGCTATGGCACACAAAAAGGGTCAAGGTTCGACACGCAACGGTCGGGACAGCCGGCCTCAGTTCTTGGGCCTCAAGCGCAGCGCGGGCGCCGCGGTCACTACGGGCACCATCCTCGTTCGCCAAAAAGGCACGGATTTCCTGCCCGGCATGCGCGTAGGCCTGGGACGCGATCACACCCTTTTCGCCCTTTCCGACGGCGTGGTCCGCTTCCGCGGGCGAAAGATCGACATCGTCCCGGCAGCATCATAAAACGAGCCTTCTCCCCCTCGTGGCGGTGCGGCGTCGGGTTCTGATGCCGGCCGTTTCCAAGGCCACGTCCGTCAACATTCTGGTCTCCCCTCGGCGTTGTCGAAATCCTCCGTGATCTCTACGGGCGCGTGGTGACGTGAAGCCAAGGGGCAAGGTAGAATCAGGGCCATGATCGTCACGATCGACGGGCCTGCGGGGTCGGGGAAGTCTACGGCTGCTCGCAAACTCGCGGCGCGGCTGGAGATCGCCTACCTCGACACCGGGGCGATGTATCGCGCGATCGCCTACCAAACGATGAAACAAGGGGTCGATCCGAAGGACGAGGCCGGTGTGTGCGAAATCGCCCGCATCATAAACCTGGAACTGGATTGCGGTCCCACGCACACCCGCGTGCGGGTCAACGGGCACGATGTCAGCGAAGCCATCCGCACCATGGCCGTCAGCCGCGTTACCTCGGACGTGGCGAAACATCCTTCCGTGCGGAGAATATTGGTCGAAAAACAACGGGCCGTGGGTCGAAAGCTCGGTTCCTTCGTGACCGAGGGCCGGGATCAGGGCAGCGTCGTATTTCCTGACGCCGACGTGAAGTTCGTCTTGGAGGCCACGTTGGACAAACGCGCCGCGCGGCGTTTCGCGGAGATGAGCGCCGACGGCGATGAAGTCAGCCTTGAGGAAGTGCGCGACAACCTCTCCGCTCGCGACCAAGTGGACTCCAAACAATGGGACCCCCTTCTTTCATCCGGGCAAGCCGTGGTCATCGACACCACGCACATGTCCATTCACGAGGTCGTGGAGCGGATGGAGGAATCCCTGTCGGCGAGGTAACGTGCGGGCCCGCGGCGTTGCAATCTACCCCCATTTCACGGTGTACAAGGCCTGGAGCCGGGCGGGGCGGTGTTCCGTTCCGACGGTGTAGGCGACGTTGGGGTTGACGGGGTGCAACGTGAACGGTAGTCTCGGAGGTGAGGGCTGTTTTTCTCGGACGTTAAGGTCCCGGTTGTGCCAGGGAGGGTGCAAACTTATGGGACGCTCGTCGTCGGGCGCATCGGTTCTTGGCCGACGGTCTACCCGGTCCCTAGTTCGTCCCCGTAATGAGGCGTGGTGTGGCCCGCGTCCCGTGCCGCGAGCTGGGTCGGACCGAGACCTGAGCGGGACTCGTTAATGCCCAATTTTACTTACCAAGCCGTCAGTAGCTTAGGCAAGCAGGTCAGCGGGAACCTTACCGCGGAAAACTACCTTGTCGCCTTGCGCATGCTCGACGAGCAGGCGCTGTACCCGGTCCATGTAGTCGAAGGGGCGGGCGGGGGGGCGTTGGGCATCGGTCGGCGTCGGCGGGTGAAGTCAACGCACCTGACGACGTTCTACAGCCAGCTTGCCGACTTGCTGAAGGCTGGTGTGCCCATGTTGCGGTCACTCGACGTGTTGTCCGGGCAGGGGTCGCAAGGGGCCATGGCCATGATGGTCAAGGAGCTACGGGAGGACGTGGCCGGGGGCATGTCGCTGGGCGACGCGATGGCCAAACATCCGCGTGTCTTCTCGCCCCTGCACTCCTCGATGGTGCGGGCGGGTGAGCAGGGCGGGTTCTTGGAGGAAGTCTTGCAGCGCATCGCCACGTTCTGTGAAAAGCAGGATGAGCTGCGCAACAAGGTGCTGGGGGCGATGATTTACCCGTCGATCCTGGTTTTGGCGGGCACGGCCGTGGTGACGTTGCTGTTGGTGGTGGTGGTGCCCAAGCTCGGGGAGCACCTTCGGCCTGAGACCCACAACATCCTGACGAAGATCACGTTGGGCGTGAGTGACACGCTACGACACCAATGGATGGGCGTGGCGTTCGGAATCGGGATCATTCTGGCCGGGTTGTATACGTGGTCGCAGACCTCGTCGGGAGTACGCGCGAAGGAACAGTTCAAACTCCGGGCTCCGGTGTTCGGAAAGATCTTCACCATGGTGGCGATCTGCCGTTTCTGCCGCATTCTGGGGACGATGTTGCACAACGGCGTGCCGATCCTTCAGGCTCTGAAGATTTCCAAAGACTCGGCGGGCAACAGCATTCTGGCCAAGTGCATCGAGGACGCGGCGGATAGCGTCAAGAAGGGCGCTGCGTTGTCGGCCCCATTGCGCGATTCGGGTTTGTTTCCGCCGGCGGTGCTGGACATGATCGCGGTCGCGGAGGAGGGGAATAACCTGGAAACGGTGCTGGTGCAGATCGCGGACACCAACGAGGCCCGCACGGCGCGGGCCGTGGACCTGGGCGTGCGGGTGCTCGAACCGGTCATGCTGGTGTTCATGGCGGGGGTGGTGTTCTGCATTGCGGTGGCTTTGTTGTTGCCGATCCTGAGCATGGGGACGGCGGTGAGAGGATAAAAACAATGACCAATTACCAATGACCCATTACCGCGCCGTCGGTAATTCGCAATTGGTAACTGGTAATTCGTAATTGGTAATTGGCGATGGCGATGTACGGCGTTTGAGAGAATAGCGATGCGAAAGAGAGCAAATCGGCAGCGTTCGGGTTTCACGTTGATCGAGGTGTTGTTGGTGGCGGGGATTCTGGCGGTGTTGGCGGCGTTTATCGTACCCAACCTGTTCGGTCAGGCGACGAAGGCGAAGATCGATATCACCAAAGCGGCGATCCTGAGCAACGGCGCGATCGGCAAGGCCTTGGGCAGCTACAAATGGGACATGGGCAAGTACCCCGACACGGACGAGGGATTGGCTGCGTTGTTCCAACCCAAGGACAAGAAGAAGGACGTGCCGGGTTACAACGGGCCGTACATGGACGGCGTGTTTGAGCAGCTCAAGGATCCTTGGGGGAAGGCCTACGAGTACCGCAGTCCGGGGCAGATCAACGAGGACGGGTATGACCTGTGGAGTTGGGGTCCCGACGTAAAGGACGACGGAGGCAAGGAGGACAGCGACGACATCAAGAATTGGATCGAGAAGTAGACGCGCCGGGCGGGGTGCGCGGCGGGGGTTGTGAATGACATTGGTTGGCACTATTGTGCGGAACCGTCAACCTCGGCGCCGCGCCTACACGCTGCTGGAACTCGTGTTGGTGGTGGGCCTGCTGGCCGTGATCGCGGCCATGGCGATCCCCAGCTTCGTGGGTCAACTGGAGCGCGAGAAACTTCCGGGCTCGGCGCGTCAACTTCGCTCCTTGCTGAGTCTCGTGCGGGCCAATGCCCAATTTGACGGCAAGCGTTATCGCCTGCGATTTCCCGATGAAGGGGAGACGGACCTGACCGGAGACGTGCGGCAGCCGATCATCGAACGCGAGGATGACCCGGTGCATGAACCGGAGGTCTACAGTCTGGTTCGTTCGCCCTGGGTGCAAGGGGAGACGCTGCTGGGTCATGTCTGGTGTGCGGAGGTCAGGGGGGGGCGGCCGACGATCGAAGACATCAAGGACCGCCAGCGGCGTGTCTCTGAAATCTCCGACGAACTGACCCGCCAAGAAGGGAACCTCGATCCCGAAAGGCCCCCGCTGTACATCGAACCGGACGGGTCGTCGGAGTGGGTGACGTTCGTGCTGACCGAGGCGCCGTCGAAGACGGCGGTGGACGAGCTCGAGGATCATCCGCGAGTGGAACTGATTGTCGAGGGGCACACGGGTCTGGCGTGGATTCAGCGGCCGTTTTTCGACGAGGAGTTGGACCTCTTCGAGGACAAGGGCTGGCCGGCGGTGTTGCGGCAGGACTTCCTCAGCGAGCGAGTGCTGACCGAGGACGACGTGCTGGAATTGCGGGAGATCAACATCCGTTCCGATGCTGCCGCCGTGGCCGCGGGAGACGGGTCGTGACTCGATTTGAGGTCATCACGCTCGCGGACGCACGTCCGCGCGGGCTGACCCTTGACCCTTCGCGTCAAGGGGGGCAGCCCGCGGCTCGCCACGGGTACGTTCTGCTCGAAACCGTGATTGCGACCGGATTGCTTATCGTGGGACTGGCCGTGATCGGGGCGCAGATTCAAGAGTCGGACACGTCGATCCGAAAGATGCGACTGCGCATTCACGCCCTGGAACTGGCCGAGCAACATCTCGCCCAACTGGATTTGGGACTCATCGAGTTGGACTCCGTGGACGAGGTGCAGGAGGGCGACTTCGGACCGCGCTATCCGGATTACGGTTGGCGGCTCACCACCGAACCGACGGCGATCGAACAGATGTTCCGGTTGACGCTGGAGGTGCTCTACCTGCGGCGCCCCGAGCGCTATCAGGAAGACGATTTCGAACACGACGAGGCCGACGTTCTCCTTACGACGTACGCGTTTCGGGTCGCGCCGCAAAAGCTGGACTTGCGGGCCGACTACGGACTGAGCGAGGAGGAGTTCGACAAGGTCAGCACCACCCTCGCGGACTCGGGGATTCCCAACCTGGATGCCAACTCTTTCGACCCCACGATCCTGGCCAAGCTGGACTTCGAGCAAATGATCGAGGTGCTGCCGGTGATCCTGGATGCGATGGGCGTGGAGCTTGGTGATCTCACCGGGATGATCCCTCCGGAAGTGCTCGAACAGCTCAAGGAAAGCGGCGTACTCGACGCGGTGGAGGGGGGGAAGAAGCCCGACGACAAGGGAGGGGACAGCGGTGGGAAATAACGCGCTGTCCCGAATGATTCCAGGGCTATCTGCGGCCCGTGTAGCGTCACCCCTTGTGGGTGGCGCGGAGCGCCCCAGCGCCCCGCGCATCCATCACGGGGGCACATTGCGCCGGCGCGGCGTGACGCTGCTGGAGGTCGTCCTAGCCATGGGATTGCTCGTCGTCCTGTTCACCATGACCTTCTGGTTCTATTCGTCGAGCATGGAGACGAGTCGGAACGGAACGACGGAGGTCGACAAACTGCGCCTCGCGCGAGTCGTTCTGGAACGCATGGCGACGGAGATCCGCCAAGCCGGAATGCGAACCGCCGACGACGGTCTGGGTATCCACGGCGACAAGGAACGGGTGTGGATTTCAACGCTTCGGGTTCCCACGAAAGAGACGACGCGCAAGCGCTCCTCGCGCGAGGGTCCGGCGCCCTCGGAGTGGGACCTGGTCAAAGTGGAATACAAAGTTTCCCGCCACCCGGAGATTCTGCACGAGGACGGGTACGAACAGCCGTTGGGGCTGGCGCGGGTGGAGACCTTGATCCCCCGGGCGATTCATCCGTCGATCGCGGCGCGGGGGCTGAAGGGCAAGGACGGGCAGACGCCGCAGGCAGACGGAGGGACTTCGGCCGAGGATGTCGCGGCGGAATTCGCAGCCGATGGAGAATCGGACGGCAACCAGCGATCGCTGGAGTTGGATATCGCCTGGGAGGAGTTGTACGCCCCGGAGATTCACTATCTGCGTTTCTGCTACTACGACGGGTACAAGTGGTGGGACGACTGGCAAGTCACCGGCGAGAACCCTCTGCCGCAGTTGGTGATGGTGACGGTGGGGTTCGACGGTCATCCGCCATGCGGCGAGGAGTTCGGCCAGGACCGCATCAACGAAGAGTTCTGCGAGTGCCTCAACAAGGACCCGGTGGACTGCGAGGCGCTCACCAAGGACCAGTTTTCGACCGTGGTGCGGGTGACGGGGGCCGATCCGCTGTTTCGCTCGCGGGTCAGCCGCGAAAGCCATGACTTGGTGAAGAAGATGGGCGGCGGCGAGGAACCATCCGACGAACCTGACGGCGGCGGGGGGCAGTAGCATGGTTCGAGCACGCCACGCGGTCATCCTACCGGTCATCCTGATTGTGCTCGTGCTGATCGGGCTGCTGGGGGCGATGTTCTCGTTTCGCGTCCACGCCGACGTAGCCTCGGTGCAGGCCGTCGCCAATCGTTTTCAGACCACGCTCGCGGCCCAGGCGGGTGTGGAGGCCGTGAAGCTGCTGCTCCGCACGGCGCGGTTTGACCGCACCCAATGGTATCACAACCCCGAGGCCCTTCACCGGGTCCTGGTTTGGGCCCAGGGTGAGGATTCGCGCAGCGCGGGAACGACCGACGAGTTGGAGGAGACGCGGGCCTACCGCTTCAGCATCGTGGCCGACGACCCGACGGACGATGAGCGCTACATTCGCTTCGGAATCACCGATGAGGCCTCGAAGTTGAACCTCAATGCGGCCACTCCCGCGCAACTGCTGACCCTGGTCGAAACCGTGGCGGTCACGGATTCCGAAGGCGAGGAGGCGGTCCAGCCGCAGGCGATCGTGGACGCGATCGTGGATTGGCGGGATGCGGACAATAAACCCAACGGCGAGGCTGCGGACACGGAGGGAGAGTATTACCTATCGCTGGACAAGCCCTATGGCGTGAAGAACGGTCTGTTTTCCAGCGTGGAGGAGTTGTTGCTGGTGAAGGGCGTGACGGGGTCGGTGCTCTACGGCGAGGACTTCGACCGCAACGGTTTGCTCACCCCCAACGAGGACGATGGCGATGATTCCTTCCCTCCCGACAACCGCGACGGCGAGCTGACCCGCGGGCTCTATCCCTATGTGACGGTCATGTCCCGCGAAACCGATGTGGACGCGGAAAACCGAAAGCGAATCTACCTGTTCACCGACGAGGGGATGCTGAAGAAAGCTCTGGAGGACGTTTTCCCGGACCGCAAGGACGTGATCGACTTCATCGCGGCCGTGACCCGTACGGGTCCGGTCGGACCGGGCGGGAGCGGGAAGCCCGGCGGTTCGACACCCAAGCCGGGATCGGGGGGTAAACCGGGCGACCCGACGGGTCAACCCCCAGGGACCAAACCGGGCACCACCCCACCGCCGACGACCCCGCCGACAGGGCCGGCGACGGGGCCGCAGCCCCCTCGGACCGGGGTGACCGCTCCGACCACGCCTCGACGACCCGCGAGCGGTGGAGCAACTCCGGAGGTCAAGCCGCCGCCCAAAAAGAAGGCCCAGGACCCCGGCGCAACGGTGCCGCCTGTGGGTCGGGGGCGCGGGTCACAGCAGCCCGCACCCGCGAGTGGACCGAAGTCGGGCACGCCCAAACCTCCGACGCCGGGCACTCCACCGATCACGCTGCCTGCGGGCGATGCGGGACAAGACGAGGCGACGCCGCCCGTGGATGAACTCGAAAACCCGCCCGTTCCGCGAGGAACGGGTGAAGGTGCAAGCGGGCCGACGCCGATTCGATCTCCAGCATCGTTGCTGTGGCCGCGGATGATTGGAGATCAGCCGCATCCCAGCCCGTTGACCGAGGAAGACCTGCCGGTGCTGATGGATCGCCTGACCACGCGATCGCCGAAGGAACGAGAGGTGAGGGGGCTTATCAACATTAGTACGGCCTCTCGGGAGGTCCTCAAGTGTCTGGAGGGTCTGAAAGAGGAGCAGATCAACGGGATCATTGCGGCACGGGATGTCCTGGAAGCGGAGGAACTGGCTACGCCTGCCTGGGTGGTCACACAAGGGATCGTGGATGTGGGGACGTTCGAACTGTTCGCACCGTACGTGACCGCGCGCGGGCAGCAGTTCACCATCGAGTCCTTGGGTTATGCCGACCACATGGGGATGGTGACGAGGTTGCAGGTCGTGGTGGACATGGTTGGCCCCATCGCCAACACGATCTACTACCGCGATATCAGCTATCTGGGGGGCGCTTTTCCGATCCGCGAAGAAGATAAGGAGCAGGTCCGTGGCCGCTAGACCGCCGCCTCGTAAGGTCGTCGCCATCGACTGGGATTCGCGGACGCTGCGCGTTGTTCATGCGTTCGTGGGCAAGCGGGGGATCAAAATCGACCGGATTCTGTCGGCGGCGATTCCCGGCGACCTGGAGTTGGGCAACCCCGAACTGTTGGGTCGGCACATCCGGCGGGTTCTGGATCAAGAGCAGATTTCGACCCGGCACGCGGTGGTGGACATACCGCGTGACCAGGCCATTCTCAAGAGCATGACGCTCCCGTCGCTTGCCCCCGGGGAACTTCCGGGGATGGTGGAGATCCAGATCGCCAAGGAGCTTCCCTTTCCGGCGGGCGAGGCGGTGATCGACTTTACCTCGACGCCCGCAGCGGAGGCGGGGCGGTCGGATGTTTTGGTTGCGGCGGTGCGGCGGGAGGTGGTCCGGCACTATGAGGCCACGCTCGACGCGGCGGGTTTGAAGCTGGATCGCATCGGTCTTCGTCCCTATGCCAACGCTTTGGCCGTCCGGGAACTGCTCAAGCACGCCATGCCGGAACGGGTGGTGTTCATCGACGTTCGCCCGAACTTGACGGAAATCGACGTCTTGCGGCATGGGTGCCTGGCGTTTTCGCGGGCGGCGTCGGTGGTGGTTCCGCGCGATTCGGGGGGTGGGCGGGTCGCCCCGCGGTTGTCGCTGGTGAAGGATTTGCCGGGTGAGACGGGCGACGAGGCCGAGGCGCCTGTGACGCTGGGTTTGATACGGCCGCCGGAGGCCGGGGCGGTGATCGCCTCGCTCCTGGTGGAGGTCACGCGGTCGATCGAAGCCTACCGGGCGTCGGACCCCGGGGCGGTGATCGACCAGGTGGTCATTGCGGGCGACTCGGGCGTCGAAGAGGCGCTGGGCGAGGCGATCCAGAAGCGTCTGGGGACGCCGACGGAGCTGTACAACCCGGCCGGGTCGTTCGGTTGGGAGCCGGATGAGGGGGCCGCGGCCGCGGGGTTCTCCTCGACTTTGGGACTGGTCTTCGGTCAGGCAGCGACGGGATCGCTGCACTTCGATTTTCTGCATCCCAAGAGGCGGGTCTCGGTGGCGCAGGAACGCCTGCGGAAAGCGCCGATTGCGGCGGCCATCGGTGTGTTGTTCCTCACCGCGGGCGGCGTCGCCCTGGCGCAATTCACGAAGGAGGATCGCCGGACGCTCGCCGCCATCGAGGAGAAAATCGGGGAACTCGAAGGACGGCGCAGCGAGAATCAGAAGTTCGCGGCCTTCATGGAGAAGGTTCGCGGGTTCGACGGCGAACAGCATGTCTGGGTGGACGTGCTGTATGACGTCATCATGACCCTGCCGACGACGGAATCGTTGGTCATCACGCAATTGGAAATGCACCAGGAAGAGGGTCGGCTGACGGTGAAGACGAAGGCCAAGGATCGCAACACGGCCACGGACGCGGTCCGCCGCTTAGAGGAGTTTCGGCGTGAAAACCGGGACCGGCCGCGGTTCAAGGCCCTTGCCGGAGCGCAGTCGGAGAAGAAAGGCGAGAAATACCCCTCTTTTCAGGACTTGAAAGTCACCATCCTGCCCGACGTAGGCGGGAAAAAGGAGACCCCCAAGGGCGGGTCGGATCGCTAGGTTCCCGAGAAGCGACGCGGACGAATAGGACATGGATCGGCGGCAACGAATCCTGGCGGCGTTGTTCGGCTCGGCGGCGATCTACGCGCTGGCCGCGGGGGTCGTCTATCCGCGCTGGATTCAACCGCTTCTGACTCTCGACACGCGAATCACCGAGCGAAAGATGGTCCTGGACAAGCTACAAGCGGAGGCCGACGCCGTCGAGAAGTCGCGGTTCGACTACAAGACCCTGGCAGGTCGAATCGGCTCCTTCGACGCGGGGCGAGTGGAGACGGATATCCGTGAGCGCCTCAATCAGTTGATTGACAAATACAAGCTGACTGACTCGGGCGTATCCCCAAGCCGGCCCGTGGAGGATCGCAAGACGGGTTTGCTCACCAGCGCCATCACCGTGTCGGCTGTCGGGACGTTGGAATCGGCGGTCTCTTTTCTCAAGGAGGTGGCCGAACTCCCCCATCTCGTTCGGATCGGGAATGTGTCCCTGTCGCCGTCGGGCGGACCGAGGAAAGCGACGGAGAAGGACCTGCGCTTGAGCCTCCGCGTGCCGCTGGAAGTGTGGGTGCTGCCCCAGAATCCGGTCGTGGGGAAACTGCAAGATACATCGCTGGCGCGGCCTCAGACCGTGGTGCGGCACGAGCCGCGAGATTACTCGGAAATCTGGAAGCGCAAGCCGTTCTCGGATTGGGTTCCGCCCATCCCCTTGAAGGCGACGATCGCCCGGCCCATTAACGTGGAGAAGGGGCAGCCGGCGACGTTGGAAGGAACCGCTTCCGGCGGCGACGGCGAATACATCATCAGTTGGTCGCCCACCGAGGGATTGAGCGACCCGATCAGTCTTCGGCCTACGGTGAATACGTCCGTGGTGGGCACGACGACCTACACGTTGAGCGTCACCGATGGAACGCCTACGACAGCGACGGCTTCGACCTCGGTGACCATTCGCGAGCCCAAACCGCCCGAGACGGTGGCGGTGAAGACGGAACCCCCACCGACTCCTCCGCCGGTGGACACTCGACCCAAGCCCTGGCCCGACGGGAGACAGATGCAAATCCGCATGACCCTGCTTCGCAGCATGGGTTCGGAACGCATCGACGAGTTCATGGTCTACAACAATAAGTCCAGGCAGATCAACTACTACAAGATCGGGGACGAGTTCGACGGCGGCGTGTTGGAGTACGTTCACCAGTTGGGCGGAGTGGTTCGGCGGGCGGAGGATTACTTTGTCTATCCGCTGGGTTCGATGCTCGATCAGCACGTGGACGCGAAATCGGCGGCGGAGTACCCGGAATTGCAAACGGCTGCGGATCGGTTGAGGGAGGCACGAAGGAAACTGCCCCCATCGCCACCCAAGCCCGCCGAGCCCGAGAGCAAGCTAGATTTGGAGTCGCCGGAGGGATCGAGCGGAGTCGTTCCGCCTTCCGGTGCGGAGGTCGTGCCGGGGCCCGCTCTGATTCCGGGTGATGTACCGACACAAACAACGATCGTCGCTCCGTCGGCGGAGGGCGGCAATGACGGTGCGAGCAAGCCGGCGGAGCCGGCCCCGGACGAGGCGCAGCCCGCGCCGACCCAGCCCACGCGACCGAAAACGCGTCAACCGCCGCCGCGGCCCATCGGAAAAAAACGTCCGTAGAACGGTCGGGTTTTGAGGCGAGAGGGCGGGGAGTGGGGTATAAGAGGGGACGGCGCTGGGAGGCGTCGCAAAGCCGAGACATGCAGGAGATAGGATCATGAGCTTCCCGCTTGACCGAATTCCGCAACGGCGTTGGGCGGTTGTCTGGATTGTATTCGCCACGGTCTACGGTTGGACGCGGGCGGATGTGCGCGGGCAAGAGCCGGCCCCGCCTACCCAACCGGCGCAACCCGGCGAGCGCCCGAAAACGCCGCGGCAGCGAGCTACGACTCCACGAAAGTCCCCCGAGCCCAAGCCCGCCGATGCGGCGCCGCAGGACGCGGCGAAGGAAGCGGTGCCCGCCCCGACGGTGCCCCCGCCAGCAGTTGCGCCGCAACCCGTGGAACCCACAACGGGGGCTCCGGCCGGAATTCCTGGTCGAGTCGAGGAAGTCCGTGATGTCGTCAAGCCGCAGCCCGAAGGGGTGCAGGACCCCGGGGCGTCGGAAACTCCCAAGAAACCAGAGGATGGGGAGACGGACGCCGCCAAGCGAGTGGAAGAGGCGCGAAAGGCCGCGGCCCAGCGCGCCGCAGCACGACGCTCGCGTACGGGCGGCGACGCGGCGACTCCGCCGGGAACGGGTCAGCCGACGACACCCGGTGCCATACCACCGTCACCCACTCCCTTCAACCCGCCGCCGGACCTGACCGCCGAGGGACAGCACGATCCCTCCGGACCCTCCACTACCCTGAACATCGCTCCGGTCGAGAGCAGCATTCCGCCGGAACAGCGGGAGTACGGATTCAGTATCAAGGACGGAACGTATGAGGATTTGATCGCCGGATTCGCCCGCCAGACCGGATTGGGCGTCATCGGCGACGCGCCCAAGGACGGCAAGTGTACCTTCATCACCACAGAGAAGCTCACCTTCGATTCGGCGCTCGCCCGGGTGAGGATGCTGCTGTTCAACTACAAACCCAACGAGCCCTATTGGATTCTCCGCGAGGAGAACAACCTCAAGGTCGTTCGCGTCACCGACGTCTACCGGATTCTGTCCCGCGACCGCATGTTTTCGAGCGTGGACGAGTTTCGCCGAGCCGGTCTGTCCGTGGATGAGTTGGCCCTGGTGATTTACACGCCCAAGTCGGGCTCGGTCGCGGACTTGCGGCAGGTGCGTGACTTCCTTCCCGACTATGTTCGGGTCACGCCGCTCGAGGACCAGAACCGGGTAAGCATCTTCGCCCTGGTCAGCGACATCGAGAAATACCTGGGGCTGATCGACTTTTTCGCGGGCAGTCATACCGATCCACGAACGATCAAGCGGATCGAGGTGCATCATCTACTGGCCAACGACGCGATCACCAAGCTGCGCTCGCTGATGGACCTGGACGGCGGCGGCGTGCCGGGCAAGCCCGCGGGCGCCGCAGCGTCGAAGCGCGCCGTGCAACCCAGCGCCTTGGATAGCATGGCCGAACCGCCGGTCAGCATCATCGCCGACGACGTGCAAGGGATCCTCATCGTCCGGGCCATGCAGAGCAAAATCGACGAAATGGAAATGCTGCTCCCGTTGCTGGACGTGGATACCTCGTCCGCCACCGCCCGGCCCGTAGTGATCAAGGTGCTGCACGTGGACGCCAACGAAATGATTTCCACCGTGCAGCAGATTCTCGGCGCCGGAGGCGGCGCGGGCGCTGCCCCCGTCCCCAAAGCGCGAAAGACCAAACGCGGCTCGTCCACGACTCCCGCCACCCCTCCGCCCAGCTCGCCCTCGTCGCCGGGCGGGGCGTCGTCGGACAGCATCACGATGTTCCCGCACCCCTCCGACAACGCCATCATCGTTCTGGCGGACGAGGAGGGCGTAGCTCGCGTGCGGGAGTTGGTGGCCCAGTTCGACGTTCCCGCACGGGGCGAGCCGGTTCGGATTCCGCTGGCCCACGCCGACGCCAATGAAGTTCTCAATACGGTGACCGCGGTCATGGGAGCGCCGGCCAGGGCGGGCAAGCCGGCCCTCGACCGCTTCACCCTGATCGTTGACCCCACGGGCGACGCCCTCTGGTTCTCCGGAACGGAAACGGACTTGGGTAAGGTTCGAGAGTTGATCGCGATGGTGGATACGCCCGATGCGCCGGTTTCGCTGCGCACGGTTATCTGCGTTTATCAGCAGGCGAGCTTCCTGGCGGACATGCTGCGGGAGTTCGACAACACGAATCCGGGTTCCGCCGCGCCCGCGGCCGCTACCAAGAAGCCCAAAACCAAGCGCGCCAGGGCCGCTCCGGCATCCAAGTTCACGCCCAACGATGCCCAGAAGAAGCTGTTTATCGTGTGTACCGACGACGAGTGGACGCGCTACGAGTCGCTCATCCGCGAGTTGGATCGGCCCGCCGACATGGGCGAGGCGTTTGTGCGCTTGCCCGTCGAACACATCGATACCAATGCGGCCATCGAACGGCTGAACGTGTTTTTCAGCTCTGCCAAGGGGGCCGAGCCGGCCCCGAACCTGGTGGCGGGCGACGGTGCGATTCTGGCCGTGGGGGTCGATCCCCAGGAAGTGGACCGCATCAAGGTCTTCCTGCGGGAGATCGACAAGCCGACCACGTTCGAAAAACGCACCTTCGAGATTCGTCATGCCAACGCGGCGGATATCAAGGCCGCCATCGAGACCCTGATCGCCGACATGCCCGCCACCGCCGCGCCGCGGAAGCGTGGCAAGGGCGAGGCTGGAAAGGGCGGAGGCGTGGGGTCGTCGGTGTCGCCGGAGATGACCATCGTGCAGCTTGGGCAGAAGCTGATCGTGCAAACCACCCCGGATCGGATGGAGGAGGTCGCCAAACTCGTCGAGGAGTTCGACGTCGAGGAGGCTAAAACGGAACTCAAGGTCTACGCCGACTTCCCGCCGGGGACCAACATCGAGGGCATTTCCGACACGATCCAGTCGGTCTTCACCAGCACGGGCAAGGGCGGGAAGCGGGCGGGGAGGGAAGGGGCCGCGGGCGGCGAGGCGTTGAAGTTGATTCCGCAACCCGCGTCGGGTCGCCTGGTGGCGATCGCCGAGCCCTCGCTGTTCCCGGAAATCGAGCGGTTGCTGACCGTCCTTCGGCACGAAGTGGAATCTCGACCGACGGTCGTGGCGTTTCTCGAGGTGAAGCACGCCGACGCGGACGAACTGGTCGAGATCATCAAGCCCCTGCTGGACATTAAGATTCGCGGACTGGTCGAGTCCGGCGAGTTGGAGGACGCCGGCGAGGAGACCGTCGTCGCTCCCACGAAGGGAAGCGGACGACGCCGCGGAGCGAGCGGGCTGCAGGCCGCCACCGGCGATCGCTATCACCTCTCGCCGGATTCGCGCAACAAACGGATCGTCGTGGCAGCGCCGCAACTGGTCATCGATCAAGTGCGAACGCTGGTGCAACAGTTTGACATTCCGGGACAGCAACCGATCTTCAAGACCGTGGAGTTGACCAACGCCGAGCCCGCGGAGATGGTCCAGGCCGTCAAGGAGATGATGGGGCGGCCGGTCTCGCGCAAGTCAGCGGCCGGCAAGCCGGGTAAGGCGACGACCTCGCCGGCGCTCGAGTTCGCGGGCGAGGGACAGCTTACGGTGGTCGAAGCGCCGGGCGGCGGGGCCATCGTTCTGCACGGCCATCCCAGCGACGTGACGCGGGCCGAGGATTGGATTCGCCAGCTCGACGGCATGTCCACGCGCGGGCGGGTCATCAAAGTCTACGACATCAAGAACGCGGACATGGAGAAACTCTTCGACTTGATCGTCAACGTGGTGGGGGCATCTACGCAGGGCGGCGCGGGCAAGGCGGCGCTGCGTGGTGCGAAGAAAAGGGCCGCGGACGAGGACGAGGAGGACGAACCCTTCTCGACCACAAGAACACACGCCGGGCCCGACCTGTACATCCAGGCCGACCTCATCGGGCACACCATGATGGTGGCCTCGACGCCCTCGAAAATCAACGAAATCGATGACATCGTGAAGCGCGTGGACTCCGATCCTGAAGTTGTCAAGGTGATGGAGAAGGACAAGGCAGTCGCGTCGTTCGTTTACGAGTTGCAAGACGCCGAGGCGACGGATGCCAGTTGGGAGTTGGAGGCCGTTCTGAAGTCGTCCGTCTGGCGGCATTCCGGGGAGTTGCCCAAGGTGGAGCCCGCTCCGTTTGGCAACTCCATCATCGTCGAGTACCCCTACGAGGATCGCTTCGACGAAATCCGGGAGCTGATCCGCAAGTACGCGGATAAGCCGGATCCAATAGAAACAAAGATCATCCGCCGGTCGAACTCCCCGCCGCCCGGACTGAGTGCGAAGGAGACGGTGGTTCGGTTGATGATGAATCACCCCGAGTACGAGTTCGATCTGGTCGACATCGCATCAAAAAAGGACGAAACATACGGTGTCGAACAACTCACTCCGTTGACGGAACCTGCGAAGATTCGACCCTGTGTGTTACCTGCGGCGTTGGATCGGTTGGCCGCGGAATTGCTGGCCGGCGCGGTCGGTCAGCCTCCACCGGCAAAGGACGATCAACCAGAAACGCTTGAGGAAGACGTTGAACTCGAGGATGAACCGATCGAGGAGTTCGTTCCGATCCCCGGCGGTGACGACATGATTCGCCAAGCCACGGAGTCGATCCTCCGCGAGAAGGGAAAGGGGAAGCAAAAAGACGCGGCTGCGAACGGGGTGGATGAGAAGAAGCCCTCGGAGTCGAAAGACGGCAAGTCGGACCGGTCCTCCAAGAAACCCTCCACGGGCGAGCGTCTCAAGATCTATTACGACGATCAAAACGGGGTCTTCGTAATCGAGGGGCCGAAGAAGGATTTGGAGGACGTCGATGACTGGATGGACGACCTGAAGAAGGAGATTGAGGACTTCCCGGTCAAGCCCGACATCCGGATTTACCGAGTGCGGTATATCGACGTGCATAGCGCCCAGGACATACTCGAGGAAATGTTCAACGCCACCAAGCAGCAAATGGCTTCGGTTCAGCAGCAACAGCAGCAGGCGATGCGACAACAGCAACTTGCCCAACAACGCGCTCAAGGCGGGCAACCAGGGGCACGCGGGCAGGGCGAAGAGCCGCAAGGCCCGGGCGGTCCGGGAGCGCCAGGCGCCCCGGGGCGCGGTTTGGGGATGGGACGATTCGGAGCCCAACCGGGACAGGTTCCAGGGGCGCAGCTCGCCGTTCCTCAGCTTCCCCCCGCGGGTGTGCGCATCTACGCCAACCCCCGCGATCGCACCTTAATTCTGCGGGCCGAAACCAGTCAGTATCCGCAGATTCTCGAACTCCTGGCGACCATCGACCAGCCCAAGCCCATCGACAGCGTGATGCGCACGTATCCGCTCAAGAACCTGAACGCCGTCGAGGTGGAGGACATCCTGCGGGAGTGGCTGGGGTTGGGCAAGGACGGGGCCAAGCCTCGCGGGGCGCGCGCCCAGGGTCAACCCGGCGCTCCTGGATTGGGCGCTCCGTCCGCGGGCCCGGGGGAACAACTGCCCAAAACGATCCTTCAGAAGACGGTCACCGGACTATCGGAACTGGGCGTGGACCCGGAACACATCAAGCTGTTCAGCAGCGAGATTTCCAACAGCATTATGGCCATGGCCCCCGAGGCGGCGCTGGATTACATCGGCGACCTTGTCCGGCAGATCGATAGCGAGGACGTTGCGAAGCGGCTCACCAAGTACTACGAGTTGAAGAACGCCGACGCCGAGGATGCGGCCGCCTATCTCGAAAACCACTTTGCGGAGAAAGAGCGAAACGGCAAGGCGCGGAAGGGCGGCGGTGAGGGGGCGGCGTCGGCAAGCGGCGGCAAGGGGCTGAACTCGCCGAGCTTCGTCCCGTACTCACGGCTGAACCTGCTTACCGTTCACGCCACACAGGTGCAACTCGACGAGATCGACGGGCTCATTACGCGGATCGACGTCAAGGGCGAGCAGGACAAGTGGGAAGACGTGACCCTGGCCCACGCCGACGCCAAGCTGGTGGCCGACACCCTCACGCAGATGTTCGTCGAAAAGGGCGGGGCGGGCGCGGCGGGCGGCAAGCCTTCGGGCAGATCCGGCGCGGCGGCGGCCAAGTTCATCGGCGAGGCGGGCGGCGGCATCGTTCTCTTTAGCGCCTCCAAACCCTTGCACGAGCAGATTCGCACCACCATCGCCAAGCTCGACGACAAATCCAAGGAGACGCGCACCCCGCGGATCATCGAACTGAAGAACGCCAAGGCCAGCGCCGTGGCCGATGCCATCGAAAAGGCGTATGACCCCAAGCCGACGGGAGGCAAATCGGCCGTCACGCCGCGCTTCAGCGTCACGGCCCATGATCCCACCAAGCGCCTCTTCGTCATCGCCGATAACGTGATGTTCAAGGAGGTCGAGTCGCTGGCCAAGCTCTTGGATGACAAGCCCGGCGGGATCGGCGCGGAGTTCCGCATCTATCCCCTGACCCACGCCAGCGCCAAGATCGTCCACGGTCAGTTGAAGAAGCTCATGCAGGACTATATGTCCCGACTTGGACCCGGGGCGTCGGGCATCGACGCCTTCAGCGTCGAACCGGAGGAGACTTCCAACTCGCTGCTGGTGCTCGGCGGACCGACGGTGTTTGGTTTCATCGAGGAGAACCTGCGGAAGATCGACGTTCCGCAGATGGCCACGGGCAAACCGGCATCGCTGATCATCCCCCTGAGCAACGCGAATGCCGCGGAGCTCGCACAGAACATCAAGACACTCTACGCCCAGAAGGAGATGCCGGCCGGGGTTTCGCCGCCACAGGCTGAGGCCAATCCCGCGACGAACACGCTCATCGTTCGCGGCACGCAGGCGCAGATCGATGAAATCCGCAAGGACCTCATCGATCCCTTGGAGGCGCAGATCGCTGCGGCGCGGCAGCTTCAACACAAGACCTACAAGCTGAAGTTCGCCGATCCCAACGGCATTCAGGACGCGATCGGCAAGCTCTTCCGCAGCGACAGCAAGAACCCGCGCGATCAGGTAATGGCCGTGGCCGAGTACACCTCGAACTCCGTGATCGTCTCGGCTTCGCCGGAGAACCTCAAGCGCGTCGAGACCCTCTTGGCCCAGATCGACAATGCCGAGACCAGCCAGCAGGACGTTCACGTGGTGGAGATCAAGCACGCCGATGCCGCTTCGGTGGCACGGACCTTGACGGACATCTACGCCAAGACGGCCGGTAGGCAGGGCGGCGGACAGGCCCCGCCCATCACCATCGCCTCGGTGGAAGGCTCGCGGGCCATCCTCATCAGGTGCCGGGCGGAGGAGTTCGAGCGCATCCAGGCCACCATCGGCGAACTGGATACCGAGGCCGTCGGCACGGCCGGCGAGGTGCGGGTCGTTACGCTGCTCTACTCCGACGCCGGCGAAATCGCATCGGCGCTGGAGAAGTACCTGAGGACCACTGGGTCGGGCGGCAAGCTGCTGGGCGATGCTCGCATCGGGGCCATGCCGCAGACCAATAGTGTGATGATCAGCGCCGCCAAGGAAGAGGTCGAACGGCTGGTGGACATCGCCAAGGGCATGGACATCGCCGGCGAAAAGGGCAGCGTCCCGCAGATCATCCCCCTCAAGTACGCCAACGTGGGGATGATCCTGCCCAGCGTGCAGGAGGTCTTCTCGGAGTCGCGGGGCGGCGGACGTCGCGGGCAGCAACCGCCGGTCCTCGTGGCCGACGAGGGCAGCAACGCGATCATCGTCCGGGCCAGCCCGCAGGACTTCACCGCCATTCAGGGCATCGTTACGCAGTTGGACACGGAGAAGATGGCAGACAAGACTCCGTACCGCGTGGTGCAAGTCAAGGCCGGCATCAACGTGACCGACCTTGCGGAGCAGGTCGAGGCGACGATCAACGAAACCGCCTCGGCCCAGGTCAGCGGAATGAAGGGAACGCGCCCTCAGAGCATCATGGTGACTCCCAACGTGCGGACCAACAGTTTGTTGATCGCGGGTTATGCGCCGCTGTTCGATCAGGCCGAGGCGCTGATTAAGAAACTCGAAGAAATGGGGCCCTCGGGCGACGTGGGCACGCGGATTGTGAAGGTCAGCAACGTCAAGGTCGATCAGATTCAGAAGATGATCGACCAGTTGACCCAGCCCCAGCAAGGCGGTCAAGGACAACGTAGCGGCGGGAGTCGATCGCGACCCTCCAGCCGCCCGCGACCGTGAGCGGCGATGTGGGACCGGTTTCTAACCGGTTTAGGGCGCCGGTTGAAAACCGGTGCCACATCGGGAAACGAGTGGAAGGACCGCGTCATGGACGACGGCGGTCAGGATGGAAGGACGACGGACATGAACATGACACGCAATGGCGCGGTTTTGCGGATGCTCGCGGCGACGACGATTTGTCTGCTCGCCCCAGCCGCGATCGGTCAAACACAGCGGGAAACGCCGCGGGACCAGCCGCCCAAACCCGCGGTCCAGCCCCAGCGGCAGGCGACTCCCCCGCGCCCCCAAGGGGGACAACCCCAGCAGCGCGACCCGGTCAGCGAGATGATCAAGAAGCTCGACCCCGAAGTTCTCTCCCGCCTGCAAGGGGCGGACGTAAAGGTCGAGATCGTCGGCGATCAGGTCATTCTCCAGGGGCCGGAGGAGGCCGTGCAGACCTTGGAACTCCTCATTCGCGGGATCGACCGCGAATGGGAGCCGAAGGTGCTCCAGGTCGTCACGGTGACGGAGCGCGACGCCAGCGAGATCGCTCGCACTGTGCAGGACGCCATCCGCAAGGCGAAGAAGGTCCCCAACCAGCGCCCCGAAGATGAAATCTCGATCACCGCTCTTTCCTCGAACATTCTTCTCGTGGCCGCCCTTCCGGTCGACCTCGACGAAGTCCTCGACATCATCGAGCAAGTGGACGCCATTCCCGATCCCCTCGGCAAGATCGAGTTGATGCGCTTCGACGTGCAATATCGCAAGGCGAGCGACGTGGCCAAGGACTTGGAGAAGATCCTCACCCAGGTTCGCGTAGCAACCGGCCAAAAGAAAGAGCAGACCAAGCTCCAGATCATTCCTAACAACGCCAACAACACGATCACCGTCACCGCCCGCGAGACGGAACGGGAGAAAATCCAATCCTTGATTGACCAGATTGACGTCGAGCCGAAAAAGGGCTGGGGCGAAATTCGCCTGACGGTGTTTCCACTGCTGCACTCCAAGGCCGGCGAACTGGCGAAGGTGATCCAGGACCTCATTAAGTCCGAAGCCAAGGCCGACAAGGACGCCGTCCAGGAAACCATCTTCCGTCTGCGCATCAGCAAGGCCGACACCACGGGCAAGATCACCGATCTTGCCCCCATCGAGCTGCAACGGGCGCTCAAAATCATCCCCGACGAGGGAACGAACAGTTTGATCGTCGCCACCATCGAGGAGAACGTCGAACCGATGGGTGAGCTTATCCGCCTGATGGACGGCGTGCCCATGGCCGAGCAAGTCGGCGTCAAGCTCTTCCCCTTGCGCTTCACCGACGCCGAATCGCTGGGCGAAACCATCAAGACCATGTTCGAGGATGCGAAGAAACTGCCCGAGGATCCCGACGGCAGCGGGAAAGGCGCCGTACCCGAGGGCGCCCTAGGCAGGGCCCTGGTCTACAACATTGGCATCGCCTCCGACAAGCGAACCAACACGCTCATCATTTCCGGTCGGCCGGAACAACTGGTGCTCGTCGAGGATGTGGTCGCCCAGTTGGATCAGCCCGCCACGGGCGTCAAGTTTCCCCTGCGGTTGATTCAGTTGGAATACTCCGACGCCACGCAGGTGGGCAAGATCGTCACCGAGTTGTTCGACCAGCGGATGGAGTCGGCGGAGGCCCTGGGCGCCGAAGGGGCTTCCAAGGAACGAGAACGAGTATTCCTCAGCACCGATATTCGCAGCAACTCCATGATCGTCTCGGCCTCGGAAGAAAACTATAACGAGATCGTCGTCATCGCCCGCCAACTCGACACCAAGCCCGCCAGGCTGTTCGATCAAATTCGCATCGTGCGGCTGGAGCGCCTCTCGGCTGAGGATCTGAAAACCAAGATCGAAGATTTGTGGAAACGCAAAGCGGATTTGCGACGCGAGGAGGAACTGCCCGAGGACCTGCCCATCGTGGTGGCCGACGCACGGAGCAACGCCCTGATCATCGCCTCCAGCGTCGAGGATTACGATGAGATCAAGCGCCTGGTGGACGTGCTGGAATCGCAGCCCCTGATCGAAGGCACGCAGATCTTCAAGCTCACCTACGCCGACCCGAAGGTCGTTGCGGAGATCATGGACAAGCTCTTCGAGGGCATCGCCGGCCAGACCGAAGGCATCAAGGCCCCGACCATCATTCCGGATTCCCGCGGCAACTCTCTGATCGTGGCCGGCTCGCGCGACATGATGGAGCGCGCTACGAACGTCATCAAGCGCCTGGACATCGAAGCCGGTCCGCAGACCGCGATCTTCAAGGTCTACGCACTCAAGCACGGCTCAGCGACGCAGCTCGCCCCGCGCATGCAGGAACTCTTCGACACCCGCAAGGAAGGCGAAGACACGAAGCGAACGCCCATCGTCCTCCTGGCCGAGGAATCCTCCAACAGCTTGGTGTGCAGCGCCTCCCGCGACGATCACGAGGTCATCGTCGGGCTGTTGGAACTGCTCGACAAGCCTTCCAACATCGCCAAGCAGTTCGAGATTTTCCCCTTGAAAATGTCCAAATCGGCGACCGTCGCCGAAAAGTTGGAGAGCCTCTTCAAGTCGCAGGCGGAAGGCGGCACCGGGCGGGCCGACGCCATCGCCGCAGAAGCCGACGAACGCACCAACTCCATCATCGTCTGGGCGGCCCCCACGCAGATGGTCAACATCGGCGAGGTCATCGCCAAGTTGGACACCGCGGCCCCCACCGCGGAGATCATGGTCAAGGTGATTCAACTCAAGCAGGCCTTGGCCGAGGACTTCGCCAAGCTCCTGGAAGAGACCGTCATCGGCGACAAAGCGGGCAGCGACGAGGAGCGCGCGGTCATCGTTTCCTTCCTGGAGAAGGACGCGGCCGGGAAGGAGATGGTCCGCAAGCTGCTCCGCCAGGACATTCGCATCAAGCCCGACCCGCGCACCAACTCGGTGCTGGTGATGGCCCCGTCGGACAGCATGGCCATGTTGGAGGCCATGATCCGCGACTTCGACCGCATCCGACCCATCACCTCGGAAGTACAAGTTTGGCCGCTCATCAACAGCGACGCCGAGACCATGGTCGAGCAACTCACCGAACTGTTCAAGGAGGAAGGCGGCGCGGAAGGGGAAGCCAAGAGCCAGCTCGTTTTCGGCGCGGGCAAGGACGGATTGGAACTCGCCAGCGTCGGACAGGAGCTTCGCTTCGCCGCCGACCCGCGAACCAACACGCTGATCGTCGCCGGAGCGCCCGTGTATCTGACCATGGTCGAGGACTTGGTGCGCTACCTCGACGCGCAAGAGGCCGAGAACCGCGTCTCCGAGGTCTATCAAACCAAATTCGTGGACGGCGAGAGGTTGAAGAACGCCGTGCAAGGGTTCATCGAGCAGGAATTGAAGGTCATCGGCGAGGGCGACAGCAAAGAGGCCCAGACCCGCCGCCAGGAACGGCAGGTGTCCGTGGAGAGCCTGGGTGAGGAGGAAAAGGGAAGCAGCAGTCTGCTCGTCGGGACGAGTCCGCGGGCCTATCAACGCACCATGAAGTTGATCCAGGAACTCGACCGTCCCGAACCGCAAGTGATGATTTCGGTCTTGATCGCGGAGGTGACGCTGAGCGACCAGGTGGACCTGGGCATCGAGATCGCGGGGCAGGACCTGCACTTTTCCGAGGACGCGGTCGTCGGCCCCAACGGCATCGTGCAGGGCGAGGACTTCGACTTCGTCAGCGGAACCGACCTGGGGGCCGCGGGATTGGGCCTCGGCGGATTCAACTTCACCATCACCGGCGAGGATTTCAGCTTCCTCTTCCGCGCCTTGCAACAGGACAGTCGCCTGGAAGTGCTGTCGCGGCCCATCCTTATGGTCCGCAACGGCGACGAAGGGAAAATCACCATCGCCGACCAGGTCCCCATCGTGCAATCGTCGCAGCTCAACCCCACGGGGCAGACCCAGTCCACCATCGGGCGGGAGGACGTCGGTATCGTTCTGACCGCTACGCCCCACATCAGCCCCGACGGTTACGTCACCATCGAGTTGAAACAGGAGATTTCCAACATCGGCGGGAACATCCAGCTTACCGAAGGCGTCTCTTCGCCCATCTTCCAGACCCGCGAGGTCGAGACCAACGTTACGGTGCGAGACGGAGAGACGGTCGTGATCGGCGGGTTGATTCAGTCCAATGATTCTCAGAGCGAAAGCAAGGTGCCGATCCTCGGGGACCTCCCCTGGTTCGGTCCCTTGTTTCGCACGACTTCGTCAGGCACCCGTAAGACGGAGTTGCTGGTGGTCTTGACCGTGGATATCTTGCGGACCGACGAGGAGGTTCACCAGATGTCGGTCGAGCAGCGCGACAAGTTCGTCCTGCCCGACAGCATCCGGCAGAGTCCCCTGATGGAAGGGCTGCGGATCAAGCCCCAGGAGCAGGCTTTGGGCCCCAAGCCGACCGGTGGCGCGGAGACGCCGGGCGCTCCCGAACCGAGGACGACGCCGCGCACCGAGCCGCGGGATTCGTACGGGCCCAAGCCCAAGACCTATGGACCGACGCTGACTCGTCCCGCGCCGACCAGCACCACGAAGGCGCCGACCTACGGTCCCAGGATCGCGCGGAACGAATCCGCCGAGCGAAGCTGACCGTCGACGAAGAGCCGCGGGCTTGAGCCCGCGCGGAGATGCGAAGGACGCGAACCATGCGGCTTCCCCAAACCTGCGGCAGCGTGCTCATCGCAGCGGCGTTCTTCTTTTCCGCCGGCTGCCGCGCGTCCGGCCCGTCCGCAGGGAACTCGGAAAAGACCGCCAGAAAGAGTAAATTCCCGCCCGTCCGACAGGTGGTGTGCATGTTCGATCATCACCCCTGGATCAACGCCGATTCCGCCGGCGACCGCGATCCGGAAGGCATCCGCTATCGCGTCTTTCTCCACGCCGATCACCCCAAGGGCGTGCTGCGCGAGGGCACGTTCCACATCGAGATGTACATGCTGACACGAACTGCCGAGCAAGAGGTCGAGCGCCACCTGGTCAGCGACTGGCATTACCCCACCAGCCGCTTCAATACGGTCGCCGCCAAAGTTTGCGGCGAGGGGTATCACGTTCAGTTGCGCTGGGCGAAAAAGGAAATCGCCGGACACGAGGTCGAACTCATCACTCGTTTCGAGGACCCCTCCGGCTACACCGTTCGCGGCGGCACCAAGCGCATCCGCGTTCCCAAATACGTTTCGTAGTCACCGTTGCACACGCGGAAACGCGGGCCGCGGCTCATGCGACTTCGACGAGGTTCAGCGCCTGACCATAGCGCCGCGCGACCTCCCTCCCCAGTAGGGCATGGGCGGGATGCGAGAGAGCCGGATCGCCGCGAAGGATGGCCGCGGCGTCGTCACGGGCGGCGGTGATGAGGTCCAGGTCGTTCACCAGATCGGCGACTTTCAAGGTCGGAAGCCCGTGTTGCCGCGTTCCCAGGAGTTCCCCCGGGCCGCGAAGGCGAAGGTCCTCTTCCGCGATCCGGAAACCGTCGGTGGTCTGGGTCATGATCTTGAGCCGAGCGAGAGCGACCTCGCCGCCGCCCTCACAGAACAGCAGGCAATAGGATTTCTTCTCTCCGCGTCCGATCCGCCCGCGGAGCTGGTGCAGTTGACTCAGGCCGTAACGTTCGGCGTGCTGCACGGCCATAATCGTGGCGTTGGGAACGTCCACCCCGACTTCGATGACGGTCGTGGCCACCAGAGCGTGGATTGCGCCGGACCGAAAGCGCCGCATCACCTCCTCCTTTTCCGCTGGTTTCATCCGTCCGTGGAGCAGGCCGACGTGGAATCCGCTAAGGACCCCGCCGGCCAATCGCCGGGCCTCCCCCGTCGCTGCTTTGAGAGGCAGCGAGTCGGACTCCTCCACCAGGGGATAGACGACGAAGGCCTGTTCGCCGCGGCTCAAACGGGTCCGAACGAACTGCCACGCCTTCTCCGTGTCGTTATCCGACACCAAACGAGTGACAACGGGCTGTCGCCCGGGCGGGGCGTCGCGGATGGTGGAAACGTCTAAGTCTCCGAAGTAGGTCATGGCCAGCGTCCGCGGGATGGGTGTCGCGGTGAGGACCAGAACGTGCGGGGCGACGCCCTTCTGACGAGCCCGAGCCCTTTGGGCGACGCCGAACTTGTGTTGCTCGTCGATGATCACTAACCCCAGGTCCGCGAACGCCACTCGCTCTTCGAGAACCGCGTGCGTGCCGATGAGCCAGTCCGTTTCGCCGCTGCGAAGAGTGCGAAGAAGCGCCGCCCGCTTCGACTTGGGCGTCGAACCGGCCAGATATGCGATCCGCACCCGGCTGCCCTGAAGATATTGCTCCACCTTGGCGAAATGCTGGGCGGCGAGAACCTCGGTGGGGGCGAGCAATGCGACTTGCCGCCGGCGGGCGATTGCGGCCAACGCGGCGTAGACCGCGACCGCCGTTTTTCCCGCCCCCACGTCGGCTTGAAGAAGGCGGTTCATCGGTTCCGCGCGGGCCAAGTCGGCGCGGATTTCGGCGACGGCCTGGTCCTGTCCGCGGGTCAAGGCGAACGGAAACCGCCGGCGGATGCGTCCGTCGAGCCGTTCGTCCACAGGGATCGCCCCGGCCTTGGGACTGGCGGAGGTCCGGCGTCGGCTGAGCTGCACGGCGAGCTGACACAACAACAATTCGTCATACGCCAACCGCCGCCGTGCGATGGGCACCTCGTCAAACGACAGCGGGCGATGAAAGCGAAGAATGGCTGTGCGCCGTGGAGGAAGTTTCCGCCGGGCGCGAAGCTCGTGCGGCAACGGGTCTTCGATCGCGCTCAGCGCCGAATCCAGGATTCCATCGACGATGCGATGGATCTGACGGCTGGGCAGTTTGGCCGTCGCCGGATACACCGGTTCGTAGCGATCGTGATCGTCGGCCAGGGGATCGTCCACTTCGCCGTCGAAGAACGTGGTCTCCGGATTGGTAAATCGCGCCAGGTCGTCCGGAACCTCGACCTTGCCGCACAGTCGAACGATCCGCCCCGGTTCGACGAGGTCGCGAAGATAGGCACTGTGAAACCACCGCACACGGCATCGACCCGTGCCGTCCACGACGACCGCATGGATCACTTGATCACGTCGCGCCCCGTGGATGCGAACGTTGCGCAGCTCGCCCACCACCGTGGCCACACTTTCGTCCGTAAGGTCGCCGATGGGAACCGAGCGCGGTTTGAATTCGTGACGAAAGGGAAAGTGTTCGAGAAGGTCGCCGACCGTGCGAATGCCCAGGCGCTCAAACTCCGCCGCCCGCCGCGGACCCACGCCACGGACATACTGCACCGCGGTCTCGAGGGTCAGGTTCGCCTGCGGGCGCAGATCGAGCGCCGGGCCCGTCGCCGGGGAAGAGAAGGGGGGCGGACCGCCTCGTGGGGTCCTAATTAGGGAATCGTCAGCCGCTGCCCGACGCGGATCGCGTTCGGGTCGCGGAGGTCGGAGCGGTTGGCTTCGTAGATGTCCTTCCACCGTGCCTGGTCATTGTAATAGGTGCGAGCCAGCTTGTAGAGCGTGTCGCCCTTGGCCACGGTGTGCGAGCGACCGCCGCCCGCCGGACTCGAATACCCGCCCGCCGACGGAGACGCCGGATACGGCTCCGTCGCTTGATCCATCGTCGGATCATACGCGTCCGCGGTCGCATCCTTCTTTTTGAAGAGACTGCAACCCGTTAGGGCCGAGAGCAGGAATAGGGATGCAAAAAGGGCCTGTGCGTTCCGTCGCATAACGGCGACCTCCTGTCAAAAAGAGAACTCTGCGCTACCACAAAACCGCCTCCCATGATAAACGGGGCGGTTTTTTTGTCAACAAGAAAAGTTTCCAGTTCGAGGCGGTTCGGTGATTCCCGAGACCCTCGATGCCCGCCTGCGAGCCACCGCCGGCGGTTTCTCGGCCCGACCCAGAGCTGTGCATAAAAAACCGGGCGGCGTTTACTCCGTCTGGCGTTTCGGCTACAATCCCTTTGTTTTCCCGGTATCCAGGTTCCTCCACCCTGGTCGTGTGCCGGGAACCGTGGAATGGGGGGTTCCAGCGATGGCAACTTTTAGGTCGGTACACCGCCCGGGCGTGCAAGGGGTGATTGTGTTGGCGCTGCTTGCCGGGTTTTTCCTGCCCGGCGTCGAGGGCCTGACTGCCGGTCCGCCGGGCGACACGGCCCCCGTTCGGCTTTTCACGCAGCCCGAGAACCTTGCCCACCGTCCTGGGATCGCCGTCCAACTCGTTCCCGAAGCGTTAGAATTACTCCGCCAGGGACCCGCCGAAACGCGCGTCAGGCTCCCTCTCTCCGCTTCGCGGGAGGTCGAGTTGCATTTGCAACGATTCGAGGTGACGACCCCGCAGACGCGGTTTCTCGTCGCCACCGGGCAGGGGCAGACCCTGGCGCCGCCTTCCCAGGTCCTGCTGTACCGTGGCGGCGTGGCGGGAGAGCCGTCCTCGCACGCCTTCCTCGCCGTCTCTCCACGCGGCGTGGTGAACGGCCGAATCACCCTCGCGGATTCAGAACGGTGGATCATCTCCAGTTCGGCCGCCCGCGTCGCCGGGGCCGCACCCGCCATCACGATTCATCAAGAGACCGGCCGAGGCGATCCTCCCGACTTCGCAGTGCCATGCGGTGTCACCGAGGCGCATCGCCGTACGCCGCCGCCGACGACCGTGGCCGGACCCGGCGTACCCAACCCCGGTCCGCACGTCGCCTTTGTGGCCGTGGACGCCGATCAAGAGTACACCCAGCTTTTCCCGGATGTAGCCAGCGCCGAGGATTATGTCGTCGCGGTCATCGGCGCCATCAGCGACATCTATCGCCGCGACCTCAACGTGCGCCTGATCCTCTCCTTCGTGCGTCTGTGGCCGGTGGGCGGCGAGCCCTTCGAGGCTACAGACCTCGGCGGATTCGGCGACTACTGGATCAACAACGAGGACACCACGGGACTGAACCTCGTCCACATGTTCAGCGGACGCCGCGACACGGGTTACGGCGGAATCGCCTACCTCGGCGGGTTCTGCGGCGGTCCCACCTTCGGGATCAGCGCCTTCTTCCTGGGCGGTTTCCCCAGCCCCATCGACGATCCGGACCTGGGCAACTGGGACGTGATCGTCTCGGCCCACGAAATGGGACACAACCTTGGCACGTTTCACACGCACGACGGATACAGCCCGCCCATCGACGACTGCGGCAACACCGGGGCCTGGGCCCTCGGCGAAATCATGAGCTACTGCCACACGACTCCGGGCGGACTGTACAACATCGAAATGCGCTTTTCGTCCCGCGTGCAGGACGTGATCGCCGACGAGGTAGCCTTCGAAGGGTGCCTGTGGTTCGACTGCAACGATAACAGCATCAACGACGCCCTGGACATCGGCGGGGTCAGCGCCGACGCCAACGGCAACGGCGTTCCCGATGAGTGCGAGGACTGCAACAACAATGGGGTTCTCGACGACGCGGACATCGCCGGCGGAATGGTCGACATCGACGCCAACGGCGTGCCCGACGTTTGCGAAACGGACTGCGACGCCAACACCCGCCCGGACGAGTGGGAGACGGCCACGGCCTTGAAACCCGACGCCAACGGCAACCGCGTCCCCGACGGATGCGAGGCGGACTGCGATGGCGACACCTTCGCCGACTTCGTGGAGATCGCCGCCGCGGGATCGTCATCCGACGTGGATCGCAACGGCGTCCCCGACCTGTGCGAGGACTGCAACAACAACACCCTCCGCGATTGGGCGGACGCCGGCCGGCCCGATCACGTCTACGTCGCGGACCTGACCAACGACCACATCCGCGAGTATCACGCCCGAAGCGGAGTCATCGAACGGGTGTTGGGGGCGGGGTTGATCGTCGATCCGCATGACGTGGTCTTCGGACCCGATCGCCGACTGTACGTCGCCAGCTTCGGCAATCACCGCGTGGTGAGGATCGATCCGGACACCGGTGGGGCGGTCGTCTTTGTCGCGGCCGGAGCGGGCGGTTTGAGCGGACCGGCGGGAGTCGCGTTCGGTCCCGACGGGCAACTGTACGTCAGCAGCAACGCAACGAACTCGGTGTTGAAATACGACGGTACGGACGGAGAGTTTCTAGGCGTGTTCGTCGCGGCCGGCGCCGGTGGATTGTCCGGCCCGCGAGACTTGGTGTTCACTCCGTCCGGCCAGCTTCTCGTGGCCACGTCGCTGAACTCGGTCCTCAAGTACGACGCCGTGGGTGCTCTCGATTCCACGTTCGTGACGCTCGGCAGCGGCGGATTGAGCGGACCGCGGGGAATGGTTTTTAAGCCCAACGGCAATTTGCTGGTCACCAGCTTCAACACCAACAGCATTCTGGAATACAACGCGGGCGGGGCCTTTGTGGGCCAGTTCAACGATCTTTTCACCCTGAACAACCCCTGGGGCATCGCCATCGGCCCCAACGGCAACGTCTACACCCCGCGGCACACGGGACCAATCCGGATCATCGAGTACGACATTGATAGCGGCGTCTACCAACGTTCGTTCATTCGCGGCGATTCCTCACTGCTCGCCCCGACGGCGTTCGCCTTTCGTCCCCCCGACACGGCCCTGGACTGCAACGCCAACCGGCTGCCCGACGACTGCGACATCAACGGCGGAGGATCGGACGACATCAACGGGAATCAGATTCCCGACGAGTGCGAAAACTTCAATGTCCCCACGCCCGTGCATTTCGACTCCGCCCACGCCTCCCCGCGGTTTCTGCCCATCGTCGCCCCGGCTGTGGCGTCGGCAACCGGCGGATACAACGACACCGCCATTCGCGTCACCATGATCGATCTTCAAAACCCGAATCCGCCTCACATAGTGGGGCTGCCGCCGAATTTCAGCCGCTTTGAGTCGGGCACGTGTACGGCCGCGGGTGAAACGCTCGGATGCGCCCGATGGCTCGGCCCGCCAGGGACGTTCCTCGAATCCCAGGACAACCCGCTTGCCGGTTCCTTTCGGGCCGCGCGGCTCCAGTGTACACCGTACTATCACGATTGGTCCGCCGAGGGGACGGTGTACGTTGTCGGCGCCGAGACGATCCCCAGCTCGACGTATCACGTCCATAGTTTCGCCTCGGGTTGCAAGGGATGGGAAGCGAGTTGTACGGCGGTGTCGCCCCCGGAAGTAATCACCACCCGCCGTGCCGGTGACGTGGCTCCTGTGTTCACTCCGCCATCGACGACGACCCAGCCCGACGGTCTCGACGTCGCCGCCTTGGTCGACAAGTTCAAGAGCCTCCCGGGCGCCATCAGCAAGTCGGTCGTCCAACAACAACCCAACCTGCCCGATCTCCTCGGCGATGTCAGCGCCCTGGACGTCCTCGTGGTCGTGGACTACTTCAAGGGTCGCTTTTATCCGTTCAGCGGTCCATGCCCGTGCCCGTCTCCTGTTCCCTGCAACGCGACGGCCTGCGCGTCGTCGGCTGCGTGCGGCAGCGGGACGTGCGTCCGCACGTGCAGCAGCGGAGGCGGGAACGACGGACAGCCCTGCACGCGCGATTCACATTGCCCCGGCGGAACCTGCCTTGTGGGCGGATTCTGCCGCGACGCATGCGGGCGCTGCACGCCGTGAGCGAGACCGTTGTTTCTTCCCCGCCGCGGGCCTGACGTTCCCCTCGCGTAGCGGCTATAATTCATGGCCATGAACCCGTTGATCGTGGTTTCCGAAGCCTTGCGAAGTCTGGGCAAGAACAAGATTCGCACGGCCCTGTCCGTGCTGGGAATCGTGATCGGCATCGCTGCGGTCATCACCATGATCGCAGTGGGCGAGGGCGCGCGGCGGCGGGTCGAGAAAGAGATCGCGACCCTCGGCGACGACTGGATCATGGTCTCGTATTGGGGCGTGCAGCGCGGCGGTTCGCGCCGCCAGCAGGGGTTGCCGCCCAACCTCACCAGCGAGGACGCCAACGCCATCGACCGCGAGTGCTCCGCCGTCCGCGCCGCGACCCCCGTCAACCGCATCTCCATGCAGGTCGTGTCGGGTTTCGGCAATTACCAGACCAACGTCATCGGCACCCGGCCCGCCTATTTCGACATCCGCCGATGGCGGGCGATCGAAGGGCGGGAGTTCAACGTCGACGACATGCGCATGCTGCACAAGGTGTGTTGCATCGGCACGACGGTAGCCCGCGAGTTGTTCGGGGCGGTCAATCCCGTCGGGCAAACGGTGCGGATCAACCGCGTGGCCTTCGATGTCATCGGCCTGCTCGAGCCCAAGGGGGTGGGCAGCGACGGGCGCGACAATGACGACACGGTGCTCGTGCCCTTCACTTCCTTGGAGCGCTATCTGGCGGGCAGCGAGCGCTCCGGCACGCTCCTCGCCGCGGCCAAGTACGGCACCGACCCCGCTGTCGCCAAGCAGCAACTCCGCGACCTGCTCCGCCAGCGGCACCGACTTTCCGACGACGAGGACGACGACTTCCGCATCTTCGACCGTTCGCTCACCATGCAGGCCAACGCCGAGGCCACGAGGACCTTCAACGCCCTGCTCACCACCATCGCCTCGATTTCCCTGCTGGTGGGCGGCGTGGGGATCATGAACATCATGCTGGTGTCGGTCACCGAACGGACCCGCGAGATCGGACTGCGCATGGCCATCGGCGCGGGCGGACATCAGATTCTGGAGCAGTTTTTGTGCGAAGCGATCGTGCTTTGCAGCCTGGGCGGCATGTTCGGTTTTGGACTGGGCTGGGGCGCCTCCCGCTTCGTCTCCTGGAAATACGAATGGGAGACGATCATCTCCCCCTGGATGGCCGCGATCGCCGTAGCCTTCGCCACGCTGGTCGGCGTGTTCTTCGGCTTCTACCCCGCTTGGCGAGCGAGTCGGCTCGACCCTATTGATGCGCTGCGCTACGAGTGACGGGCCGCGCCGCGGGACCAACCCGCGTTGACGCGGCGCTACGTCGTCCTTACGATTCCGTGCATCGAGTTTCGCTCTTTCGATGGGCGGGGTTGGATTCTCGACTTACGGTCGGGACCGTCCACGCCGACGTGATTCGTATGCCGGAAATGAACTCAGCTGACCGATCCGCGCAGCTTCGACGCCTCATCTCCCAAGGCGTGGTCATGCTTCCCGGGGCCTACAACGCGCTGACGGCGCGGCTGATCGAGCGCGAAGGGTTCGCGGCCATGTACGTTTCCGGCGCCGTGCTGGCCAATAGCGTCGGCGGAGTCGCGGACGTCGGGCTGATGACCTTGAGCGAGGCGCGGGACCACGTCGCCCACATGGCCGCCGTCACCAACATCCCCATCGTCGCCGACGCCGATACCGGCTACGGCGGACCGGAGAACGCGGCACGAACCGTACGCGTGCTCGAAGCCGCCGGGGTGAGTGGGATTCATTTGGAGGATCAGGAGTTCCCCAAACGATGCGGACACCTGGAGGGCAAGACGTTGGTGCCGGTCGAGGAATTTTGCGAGAAGATCGCCGCCGCCCAGGCCGCTAAGTCCAGCCCCGACTTCCTTCTCATCGCCCGGACGGACGCCCGCGGGGTGGACGGCTACGACGCCGCGGTCACGCGGGCCCACGCCTACCTTGGGGCCGGCGCCGACGGGGTTTTCCCCGAAGCCCTGGAAAACCCTGAGGAGTTCGCCCGTTTCGCCCGCGACGTACCCACCATCCTCCTCGCCAACATGACCGAGTTCGGGAAAACGCCCTATCTCACCGCCGACGAGTTCGGAGAGATGGGCTATCGCCTGGTGATCTTCCCCGTGACCCTGCAGCGGGTGGCCGCCAGGGCCGTCGAGGAGACTTTGCGGACCCTCCGCCGCGAACTTTCCCAACGATCCGTCGTGGACCGTATGCAGACTCGCAAAGAGCTCTACGACCTGCTAGATTACCGCGTTCAACCGCCCGCTTCGTAGAACGCGGGGGGGAGGAGAACGTTCATGAGTTCCGATGTCATCGAGCTTCCGCGTCCCGGTCTGGACGGGGCCGTCGTCGGCGAGACCACCATCTGCTGCGTCGACCAGGGGCAGTTGCTCTATCGCGGCTACCCCATCGCCGAGCTGGCCGAGAAAACCGCCTTCAGCGAGGTCGCCCACTTGCTCATCTTCGGCGAATTGCCCAACGCCGCCCAATTGAAATGGTTCCGGGAACAGCTGGCCGAGTTCCACGGTCTGCGACGCGAAGTGCTTGACACCCTGCGCATGATCCCCCCCGGCGTCCCCATGATGTCCATCCTGCGGACGTGTATCTCCATGGCCAGCCACTTCGACCCCGTGGAAGGGCAGACGGTCGAAGCCCTGCGCCGACGGGCGATCTGGCTCCTCGCCGTCGCCTCGGACATCGTCGCCGCGCGGTATCGTCTCCTGCTCGGAAAGGATCCCGTCGCCCCGCAACCGGGCGTCGTCTCCCACGCCCATCAGATGCTCTACATGTTCCATGGCAAGGAGCCCGACGATCTCTCGGCGCGCTTGCTCGATCTCACCCTGGTGCTCTACGCCGAACACGATTTCAACGCCAGCACCTTCACCAACCGCGTGGTCGCCTCCACGGCCTCGGACATGACCTCCTGTACGGTCAGCGCCATCGGGGCCCTCAAGGGCCCGCTTCACGGCGGCGCCAACGAAGAGGCCATCGGCTTGATCTTGCGATTCCGAACGGCCCAGGACGCCGGCAAGTGGGTCCAGGACGCGCTCGCCAAAAAGGAAAAGGTCATGGGCTTCGGTCACCGGGTCTACAAACACGGCGACCATCGGGCGACCATCCTGGAACGCGAAATGCGCAAACTTGCCGACGTGAAGGGGCGGCAGGACCTTGTGGCCATTTACGACGCCATCAAAGACCCCATGGTCACCAAAGAGAACCCCATCTATCCCAACGTCGATTACCCCTGCGGGATGGTCTACTATCTGCTTGGCCTGCCCCCGGATATCTACACGCCGCTGTTCGCGTGCAGCCGGATCGCCGGTTGGTGCGCCCACTACATCGAGCAAATCCAACACAATCGCATTTATCGACCGCTCAGCAAATACACCGGTCCGGCCTTGCGCCACGTTCCCCCCATCGAGAAACGCTAGGGAAGTTCACGGGCAGGCCGGGAGCGTGAGACGGCTTCGATCCACCCCTACGGCGCCGCCAAACTTCCCAGCGCCTGGGAGCCGGCGAGTTCGACGTTGTGCATGGCCGTTACGCTGTAGAGGTCGTAGCACTGCGCCCAGTGAACCGCGAGCAGGGCGTTGGCCCCCAGAATCACGAAGGCGCCGAGTTCGGTGATCCGTGCGGTGCGAAAACGCAGCAACGGGTAGCTCCCGATCAGCACCATCCCGATCTTAAAGAGCACGATCGACGTGGTCCCGTAGCCCAGCATGTGCCGGGCCAGCGGGTTTTCCTCGTGCAGCATCCCCTGGTTGTACGAGAGGACGGTAAAGGCGAGGTCAAATCCGTTGAGCAGCCAAACGCCCATCAGCAGGCAGATCACGCGGTGCGATCGGGCCTCGACGAACCAATCCACAAAGCGGGCCGACCAGGGGCGCTCCCCGTGCGTGACGACGGAATCCGACAACGTTCCGGCGGGGTACAGCGACATGCTTTCGGTATCGGCTCGCCAAACCGCTTCCATCACCGGCCCCCACGGTCCATCCCCATGCCGATAAGCCGGGGTTGAATCCTACGCCCAAAGGCACGATTATCCGCCGTGATGATCGACTCAAAGTCCCATAGGGCCGGAGCAAACCGATGAGTGCGAAGCGCGGTTCAGCCCCGCTGACCCACCTGGGACCCAGCGGCGACGCCCGCATGGTCGACGTGTCGTCCAAACCGGTGACGGCACGCGAGGCCGTAGCATCCGCCGCCATGCGAATGAAACCCGACGTCCTGCGGGCCCTGCTCGCCGGATCGCTTCCCAAAGGCGATGCCCTCGCCACCTCCCGTGTCGCCGGAATCCAAGCCGCCAAGCGAACCAGCGAGTGGATTCCCCTCTGCCATCCCCTGCCCCTCGACTGGGTGCAGATTGAGTTCGAGCGCGTCAGCGACACCGACCTCCGGGTTGTCTGCACGGCCCGCACCAGGGCCCGCACCGGCGTCGAAATGGAAGCCCTCACCGGCGCCGCCGCCGCCGCCCTCACGCTCTACGACATGGCCAAGAGCGCCGACAAGAACATCGTCATCGGGCCCATCCAGTTGGAACGAAAGACCGGCGGAAAGAGCGGCGTGTTTCGCCGCCAGAAGGAAACGGGCGAGCAAGAAAGAGAGAGTACGTGAGGAAATTCGGTCACTGGAAGTACATCCCCGCAACACTGTTGTTCATCATTGCCGCGACGGCGACGTTGGCTGACGACGAAGATTCCCCGCCACCCACGGAAGCCGAGCGCTGGCGGTATCTCCAGGATGAACAGCGGATCAGCGCCCTCCTGGTCGAACTGGCACGGGAGCATCCGCCGCGCGCCATGGCAATCGTCGGCGTGACCCGCGTGGAGACTGCGCCGCCTCGCCTTGTCCCCGCCCAAACCGTCCTCATCGACAACGGCCGCATTACCCAAACCGGCCCGGCGGGAGAAGTGACCGTCCCGCAAAACGCTCGGTCCGTGGACGGCACGGGTAAGTTCCTTCTTCCCGGCCTGGTCGACGCCCATGTTCACACGCTCGTGTCCAACGCCCATCACCTGCTGAACCTCGTCAACGGCGTAACCACCGTGCGCGAAATGTGCGGTTTCCCTTGGATGTTGAGATTTCGGCAGCAGGCACGTGACAATCGCATTCTCGCCCCGAACGTCTATTTGACGGGACCCATTCTCAACGGTGCCCCCTTGGGGATGTATGGCATCGTCGTCAGGAACGCCGACCATGCTCGCTCGCTCGTCCGTGACCATCAGACCGCAGGATACGACTTCATCAAAGTCCATAATGTCATGAACCCCGCGTATTACCAGGCCATCGTCGACGAGGCACGCAAGCTGGGTATCGACGTCGTCGGGCACATACCGCACGAGATCACCCTCAAACAAGCGATCGCGCAGGGACAGCGAACGATCGAGCACCTCAAAGGCTATTACCTCGATACGACCCTGGAAATGACCAAGGAAAACTATGTGGAACTGACTCGTGGCGCCGAGGTCTGGAATTGCCCCACATTTTACACCTCGCGTGTCGGCCTGCGCGGCGACGACGTTCGAACGCTGCTGGAGCGCGAGGAGGGCCGCTACGTGCCGCCCTACGAACGGGCGGCGTGGCTCGCGGTTGCTGAGCGTGGCAAGAGCGAGAACACCGCCAAGATTCGCAAACTCTCCGAGCAGATCTTCCGGGAATTGGTGTCGATCAACGCCCGCTTTCTGGCGGGAACCGACTCCGGCGGCGGATATCCCATGATGGTGCCGGGCTTTGCCCTGCATGAAGAACTTCACGTGATGGTCGAAAACGGCCTTCCCATCGCCGAGGCGATCCGAGCCGCAACCGCGAATCCGGCTGCGGCGATGCGCCGCGAGCGGGAATTTGGGGCGATCGAACCCGGCTTCCGCGCCGACCTGCTGCTGCTTTCCCGCAACCCGCTCGACGCCGTAGAAAACCTCTCGGCCATTGACGGAGTCTGCGTGCGCGGGGTTTGGTTGGATTCCGCGGCGTTGGACGACATCAAGAGGCGCATCCGCAGCATCTACGACGACGGATCATCAATGCCCGGTAAGGAACTCCTGCCTAGCGCGGATCAGATGAATCAGCTCGCCCGATCCATCGCGGAAATGGACCGGAGGGGGTTTGTGTTCATGGACCATTACCTGGAAGAGCTGGCAGAACTCCTGAAAAAGAACGGGCAACCGGCCGAGGCGATCCGAGCGATCCGCCAAGCAGCGTCGAAGCCGTGACCCAACGGGTCTCGGCGCTGCGGGCCTCCGAGATTTCAAAAGCATTGAAAACAATTGAGCAAGGATTCGACCTTCCTAGAATCGGTCGTCGATGCGACACGCAACACTCACGCTTGATGAGGTGTACGCCCCCATCTGCGACGATCTCGACGTCGTCGAGCGCATCTTCGATGAGGAGATCGCCTCCGATCAGCCGTTCATCAACCGCCTTTGCGACACGGTGCGCTCCTACCGTGGGAAGATGCTCCGCCCGGCGTTGCTGCTGCTCACCGCCAAGGCCGCGGGCGAGGTTCGACCGCCCCATCGCACCCTCGCCGCCGTCGTCGAAATGGTCCACATGGCCACCCTCGTCCACGACGACGTGCTGGACCAGGCCGAACGGCGCCGCCGAAAACCCACCATCGCCGCTCTCGACGGAAACACCGCCGCCGTCCTGCTCGGAGACTATCTCATCAGTCACGCCTTCCACCTTTGCAGCGGACTCCAAAGTCAATATGCCTCGCGCCGCGTCGGCGCCGCCACCAACACCGTCTGCGAGGGCGAACTCCTCCAGAATTCCCACCGCGGCAATCTCGACCTCACCGAGGAGCAGTATTTCGACGTGATTCAGCGCAAGACCGGCGCCCTCACCTCGGTCTGTTGCGAGTTGGGCGCCAAGTTCGCCGGCGCCGACGACGACATGGTCCATGCGATGCGGACGTTCGGACTTGCGGCCGGCACCGCGTTCCAAATCGTCGACGACGTGCTCGACATCGTGGGCGACGCCGGGGAGGTCGGCAAAACCCTGGGGCGGGACCTGGCCTTGGGAACCTTGACCCTCCCCATCATCCACGCCTTGGACAGCGCCGCGCCTCCGACGCGATCCGCACTCCGCGCCGCCGTCGGCGGCCGACCGGGGGCCGATCGCGGGGCCCTGCGGGAGCTGCTGGCCGACACGGGCAGTATCGACTACGCGATGGGCGTCGCCCGCCGCTTCCTCTGGGACGCCCTCGCACAACTCCAGCCCCTCCCCCCCAGCGACGCCAAACAGTCGCTCACCGCCATGGCCGAGTTCATCCTCCAACGCCGACAGTAGACCCTCTGCTACGCCCCACGCCTTGCCGAGGGGATTGCTTCCCAGCCGCAGGCTGCACCCGTAATCTTGGTCCGCCACCCCCGGGCAGCTTGTGATATAATCTGGCTACCAGTTGAGCCCCCTGAGGTTTTCCGGGGTTTCGGTCGGCGGGACGAGGACAGAGCTGTGTCCGTAGGCAGAACAACTTTCCCCTTTGTGCGCGTTCTCCTTTGCGTCGCGGCCTCGACCTTCACCGCCATTGACCTTCACGCCCAGGAACCCTCGCCGCCGCGCGGGGGCGCCGGAAAACCGTGGAGCCCGCTCGATGGATTTCGCGGCTTCGAAACACTCCTCTCCGGTTTCTCCTGGGACGACGAAGCCCAACGGCTCCGCCAGGCGGCCACGGGTTTGTGGAAACGAAACGGTTGGAACGACGAGGCCGACCTCTTTGCCCGCGACGTGGCCTGCGAAGTGACGGCCATCCCGCCCTGGGATATGCCCACCCGCATGCAGCTTATGATGCAACGAATCGCCGAAAGATACGACCTGAACCCCGATCAGGCCGCCCAACTTCGCGAGTCAATCATCCGCGAGGACGGGGCCTTCTTCCGAAAACACGGTCCGATGGTCATGGAATTCGGAACCGAAGCCCTTCTCACCCGTGCCAAAGGCCAACCCTATACGCCCCAGCAGGTCCAAAAGTGGGCGGCGAATTTGGAGCCGCTATTTGCCGACGTTCGCCAGACCGTCGGACGTCTGGGCAAGGAACTAGAACCTTCCCTCAACCCTCAGGCCAAGCAAAAACTGGAAGCGGACTTGGGCAGCATCGACAAACGGGCCAAGTACGTAGACGAAATGCGCGTCCATTGGGCCAACGGTGAGTGGCAACCCAGCGACTGGGGACTGGAAAAGGACCCCATCCAAACCCGCACGGCGCCACGGAGCGCCGATGTCCCCGCCCCCATCCCCCCACCTCCTCCGCCGCCCGCGCCCACGACCCCCGTCGAACCGACCGCCACGCTGGTGCCAATCCCGAGTCACTGGCTGCCCCACGATCCGCCCACCTGGATCGCCTATCTCCTGCACGTCGAGCGTAGGTTCGCCCTCGACGCCGGCCAAAAGATGACCGCCGAATCGATCCACGCCGAGCTTCTTGACCGCGCCACCGACTACTCCAAGTCGCATCGACCGGAGCTGGACCCCGTACCCGCCGCCGACAGGCCCACGCACTCCGCCTACGAGCCCATCCGCGCCATGTTCGCCGAGTTGCAGCAACGACTCGAAGCCCTGCCCACCACCAGTCAGCGCCAATCGGCAAAGCCTTGACCCCACGTCTGGGGCGATCCCGACACCTTGCCCAATCCCGCCCCAACCCGTTCAATAGCCCGCGGCGCGGTTGTCGAACAGGAGATCCCGTAGCGTGCATCGTCTGACCTCCAACGAGCTGGCGGTTCTGTTCCTGTCGCTGGGTGCATTGCTGGCCGCGGCGCGGATCTGCGGGGAGGCGGCGCGCAGGTTCAACCAGCCCTCCGTCCTCGGTGAGCTCCTCGCCGGGATCCTCCTCGGACCGACCGTCCTGGGACGACTCGTTCCGAGCTGGGTGGATTGGCTCTTTCCCCATACCGGCCAGATCGCCGTCGCCCACGACGCTCTGACCACCGTGGGAATCGCCCTCTTCCTGCTCGTCGCCGGGATGGACGTGGACCTCTCGAGCATCTGGCGGCAGGGGCGGGCCGCGGTCTTGGTCAGCATTTCCGGAATCGTACTGCCGTTTTCCGTGGGACTCGCCGTCGCCGGATTGGCTCCCGACTGGGTGGGTCATCCACCTCAGGTGGAGCTTCGCGCCTTCGCCCTGTTCTTCGCAGCGGCCATGTCCATTTCCGCTTTGCCCGTGATCGCCAGGATGCTGATGGACCTCAACATTTATCGCAGCGACCTCGGGATGGTGGTGATCGCCGCGGCTGTGGTGAACGATCTGGTGGGCTGGGTGGTGTTCGCACTGATTCTGGGGTTGGTGGGGTTTCAGGGCACGGTGCATCCCATGCCCATCGGATGGACCGTCGCCGTCACGCTCCTGTTTACCGCATTCGTGCTGACCTTCGGACGCTCACTGATCCATCGGTCGTTGCCTTGGATTCAGGCGCATACTTCCTGGCCGGGAGGCGTGCTGGGGTTTGCGCTCTCTCTGGGGCTGGTTGGAGCGGCCTTCACCCAATGGATCGGCATCCACGCCATCTTCGGCGCCTTCCTCATCGGCGTGGCCATCGGCGACTCGTCCCATCTGCGCGAGCAGACGCGGACCATCATCAACCAATTCGTCTCCTTCATCTTCGCACCATTATTCTTCGCCAGCATCGGGCTGAAGTTCAACTTCGCCGCCCACTTCGACCTCTCCCTCACCGCGGTGGTGCTCATCATCGCCTGCGCGGGAAAAATTCTGGGTTGTGGGTTGGCCGCAAAGTGGGGCGGGATCGCCCGGCGGGAAGCGTGGGCCATCGGATTCGCCATGAACGCCCGCGGAGCGATGGAGATCATCTTCGGTCTGCTCGGACTTCAGACCGGCCTCATCGACGAGCGCTTGTTCGTCTCCCTTTTTGTTGTGGCCATGGTCACCTCCATGATGAGCGGACCGATCATGGGCCGACTGTTGCGATTGCGCCGCCACAGGCGTCTGAGCGACTACCTCTCCGCCAAGGCGTTCGTGGTGGATTTGACCGGCGACTCCCGCAAGGACGTGATCCGCACCCTCTCGACCGTCGCCGCCCAGGCGGCGGGGTTGAATCCCGATGTCGTCTCCGCCGCTGTCTTGGCCCGAGAGGCCCAGGGGGCGACCGGGCTCGGCGATCGCGTCGCCGTCCCCCACGCACGGCTCAACGAACTCGATCGCCCCGTCGTGGCCGTCGGACTCTCCGACGGAGGCATCGACTTCGACGCCCCCGACGGCGCCCCGGCGCAAATCATCTTTCTCATCCTCACCCCCCGCGACGACGACGGTGCCCAGGTCGAAATCCTCGCCGACATCGCCCGCACCTTCCGCCACGAGGAAGTCCGCCAACGGGCCGTCGAAGTGACCAGCTTCACCCAGTTCCTCGCCCTCCTCCGAACCCAACCCGCAACCGGCGCATAATCGAAAAATGACACATCGTGGCATCCAGGCAATCTCTCGCGTCGCGGTCTTGGGCGGCGCAGAGAACCTCCGCCGGTCCGCGGCGTGGATCGTATTGGCCTCGTGGACCCTCGTTGGTTGCCAACAACCGATCCGTGACCGCCCCATCGGCGCCTTCCCGTCGCCCTGGACCGACGGCTCGATTCGACCGCCAAGCCCCGGCGACCCCCTCGAATGCCGGGCGCTCCAGGACCCGCTCGCCTTCCTGCAAATGTGCATCCAGCGTTACGACGAATGGGTCCGCGACTATCGTTGTTGGTTCCACATTCGTGAACGGACCCCCGGCGCCGCCGAGCTGGGCGACGAACAGCTCATCGACATCCGCTTCCGCCAGGAACCTTACAGCGTCGACATGCGCTGGCTGAAAAACCCCGTCCACGCCACGCGCGTGAATTACGTCGCCGGCCGCTGGAACACCGACGGGCGAGAGCGGGCCTGGATCTTTCCCAGCGGACTGCTCGCCGTCCTGACCCCCGCGGGCGTGCGGCTGGATATTCACAACCCCCAGGTCCGCGCCGCTTCCCGCCGACCCGTGAACGATTTCGGCTTCAAACGCACCCTGGAGGTGATCGTCGACTACTGCAAGGCCGCTGCGAACGATCCCGCATTCAGCCTGCGTTTCGCGGGGTCAACCGACTTCGATAATCGCGATTGCCTCGTCTTCGAACGCCGCCTGCCCTACCGCGACGCCGGCGGCTCCTACCCGGATCGCCTGCTGGTCATCTACATCGACCGCGAGTGGCTGGTCCCCCTCGCCTGCTTCTCCTACGCTGACGACCAGGCGACCCAGCCCCTCGGCAGCTACGTGACCACCGCCATCCTCTTCAATGTTGGGCTCACCGACGCCGATTTCTGACGGAGTGTCGCGCCGCGTTGGGATGTAGCGCCACCCCTTGTGGGTGGCGCGGAACGCTGCACAGGCCGCCCACGCGGAACGGCCCTACAGCTCGGCGAATCGCACGCTCGCGGGGTCAGCAATGACCGGCAGGTTGACGTCCACGGTCTGGCCGTACTTGTTCGCCGACGCCGTGTTAAACAGCACCACGCGCTCCGATCCACCGATGCGGCCCTCCCCCACGAGTCGTTCAAGTGCCAGAACGCACGCCGCCGACTCCGGACAGAACGCGATACCTTCACAAGCACACGCCCGCTTCATGGCCTCGACGATCCGCGATTCGGGCACGGAAACGGCACACCCGCCCGACTCGCGGATGGCGTCCAGAATCATGAAATCGCCCACCGCCGCCGGCACGCGCAATCCACTGGCACAGGTCCTCGCCCCGACCCACGCCTCCGCGAAGCGCTCCCCCTTGTCGAAGGCCCGAACGATCGGCGCACAACCGTCGCTTTGCACGCTGATCATCCGCGGCATCGTCGCAGTCTTGAGCCAGCCTAGTGCTCGCAGTTCCGAAAACGCCTTCCACATCCCGATCAGCCCCGTCCCGCCGCCGGTCGGATACACGATCGCATCCGGCAGGGACCACTCCAACTGCTCGGCCAGTTCCAACCCCATCGTCTTCTTGCCCTCGATGCGATACGGCTCTTTCAGCGTGGAAAAGTCGAACCAGCCCATCTCCGCGGCGCCCCTTCGGACAATCGCGGCGCAATCGTCGATAAGCCCGTCCACCAGATACGTCCTGGCCCCGTAGAGAACGCACTCCGCCTGGTTCACCGAAGGCGTATCCTTGGGCATGAACACGAAGGCCTCGATCCCCGCACGAGCCGCATACGCAGCCATCGCCGATCCCGCGTTGCCCGCCGTGGGAATCGCCAACCGCCGAGTGCCAAAGTGTTTGGCCATCGTCACGGCCATGGCCAATCCGCGACTCTTGAACGATCCCGTCGGCAGACACGATTCATCCTTGATAAGGAGCGATTCCAGCCCCAACGCCGCCCCCAACCTTTTCGCAGGAAGCAGGGGAGTCATCGGCTCGCCCAACGAAACCGGCTGCCCGCCGGAGGGATACGGCAACAGCTCGCGGTATCGCCACATCGTCTGCGGTCGATCGGCAAACGAAGACGGATGAACGCACTTGCCAACGGCGTCGAGGTCGTAGCGCACCCACAACGGCCGACCGGCATGAACCGTCTGCACGCGATCGGCCGGCAGTTGCGTGCCGTCGATGGCGCTCTCCAGGTGCGTTACGAAACAACGATCGGAACTCATCTACCCCTCCCGCACCCGGCAAGCGACTTGCAAGTGCGACGCCCGACCGATGGCGTCCCCATTGCGGCAAAGCGACTTCTCCACACGAGCCCACTTTCGCCGCCCTTTCGGGTCCTCCAACAACTCTCGAAAGTGCCGCATGGGCAAGATCGTTTTCCCCACCAGGTCGATCACCTCGAATCCCGCCTCCTCCACCAGCCTGCGGACTTGTTCGGGTCCGTACGTATGGATCGCAAACCGCTCGTCGCGATCCTTGGTCAACCAGTTTGTGATCCCCGCGCGCAAGAATCGCGACAGTTCGTCCGGGTCGCCCAGAGTCAGGTAGTGCTCGATCGCCGCCAGCCGGTTGTCGAACGTAGCTGCCAACGCCCCGCCCGGCGCGAGGACTCGACGAATCTGCCGCAGAGCCAGCACCGGCGATCGCGTACAACCGATCGGATCGCCCAACGCAATCGCCAGTCCCGCCTCGCCTTCCGGCAGGCCCGAAAGGTCGCACAGGTCCGCCTGAACGAACGCCGCCCGCCGCATCCACCCCGCCTCTTCGATCTTGTGTCGAGCCTGATCCAGCATCTTCGCCGACACGTCCACGCAAACCACGGAATAGCCGCTCTGCAAGAGTTTGAGCGCCCACGTCCCCGTCCCGCACCCCAGATCGAGGATCGTCGCCCGCAGATCCCGCGGAAGGTGCCCCTTGAGATAGTCCCACGTCAGCGCGTTGTGCCACTGCCAGTACGCGTCGTCATACGACTCGTCATAGCCATGGGCCACGCGATCGTGATACCGTTGCACCGCGCCACGTTTTGATCGAGACATCACCCCACATCCTACCGCCGTGTACCACCCATTCCGAACCGCGACGACGATCCGAGCCGGGAGCGAAAGCGACCGGTGTCGTTATTTAGAACCGCGGCCGACGAGGCGACCGAGTAGGGAGAGTCATACCCACAGCGTCGCCGTGGGCTGCGCACCGGGCCGTGGGTGGCGCGTTAGAAGAACCCCCGCCGATGGGGAACCCCCAATTCAACCGGTTGTGACCGTGCCACTTCTCTTGAGCAGTGGACGGGAGGGCAAAGATTCTCTTTGCATTCCAACGGTAGGCCCGGGAGAGCGAGGATGCTCTCTGCACCCCAACGGGCAAAGATTCTCTTCGCATCCCAAGAGCGGGCCCCGCCCGACCGCGGGCCTGCAACTACTCTGTGAGCAACGGAAAGCCTCTCAGACTCGATCCCGCAACCGTCTTCATACACCCACCCCGCCGAGGCCGACACCCGATCCGAGCGTGGAGCGGCAGCGACACGATGCCTTGTCGCCCCGACGGTCAGGAACGCAGGACCCGTCGACGCGGACTCGCACCGGCGGTCACGGCCCGATTTTGACCGCGCCCAAGCCGTTTCCTTGACCCTCTCCCTGCCCGGCGGTATAGTCGTCCGGCGCGTACGCCGTTTCGCTGTCACGCGAACGTCGTGCCACTTCCGGAAAGGAGCCGCGGATGTACCGCCTTCCCGCACGCACGATGGGTTTATTGGCCGGGCTCAGCCTCGGTTCCACGGCCGACGCCGACGTGCTTTTCGTCAAGCCGACCCCGACGGGGGCGGGTGATTGTTCAAGTTGGGCCCACGCCTGTGCGCTGACCGACGCCATCGACAGCGCCGAGTCCGACGACGAAGTCTGGGTGATGGCCGGCATCTACGGTCCGATCGGGTTGAAGGACGGGGTGCGGATCATCGGCGGATTCGCGGGTAACGAGACCAACGCCTCGCAAAGCAATCACCTGGCCAACGTCACGGCCCTCGACGGCGGCGGGACGCACACGGTTGTGATCGGAGTGAATAACCCGCCCTCCACGCTGCTCCGCGGCTTTCATATACGCAACGGCCTGGCCCCTCTCTATGACGGCGGCGGCGGGATGTACCTTGAGGATAGCAGCCCGACCGTCGTGCAGTGCGTGTTCGAGGACAACCAGTCTGATTTTGTCGGCGGGGCTGTGTACATCCCGTATACCTTTCCTCTCACATTCCCACGCCCGCGATTCGTGAACTGTGTTTTTCGCAATAACGGAAGGGGCACGAGTTTGCTCGACGTAGAGCCCTTCGGCGGGGGCGCCGTATACGCATCCCAAGGTTCCTTGACGTTCATCAACTGCGTTTTCCACCACAACAGGGCCGGCGATGGTGGCGCCTTCCTGATAGGCAATTTTGCCCTAGCAACTTTTGTCAACTGCACGTTCGCTTACAACACGGCCTTTCATCGCGGAGGGGCGATTGTCGATGAGGAAGGAAGGATCGGCTTGTACAACTCCATCCTATGGGGCAACACCAGAATGCGCGACCCCGATGGACCAGACCCGCAACCGGCAGTGCCCGTTCCCGATCAGATTTACCACGCGTCCGCGGCGTACAATTGCGACATCCAGGGCGGGTGGGATAACGGCTCGAACAACATCGATGCCGACCCACTTTTCCAGGATGTCGCGGGCGGCAACTTCAATCTCCAACCCGGTTCGCCGTGTCAGGACACGGGAAGCAACGCATATCTACCCGCCGACGATGCCGATCTGGACTGGGATGGCGACACCCTCGAGACCCTTCCGAAGGATGCCGCCTTGCGGGCCCGGACCATCGGAATCGCCGTCGATATAGGTGCTTACGAAGTTCCAATCTGTGGGGACGGTGAGTGCGAGGGCGACGAGACTTCGTGCAATTGCACTGAGGATTGCGGCCCAGCGCCAATGAGCGAAGAACCTACTCTCACCTGCCATGACGCCAAAGACAACGATTGCGACACGCTTACCGATTGCGACGACCCGGACTGCGACTTGGAACCGTTGTGCATGGGAATCATCCCAACGGTCTCCCAATGGGGCCTGGTGATCCTGACGCTTCTGCTGCTGACAGGTGCCAAGGTCTACTTCGGGAATCAAGCGAGCTCGCGCCTTCGGCTCTGAGAAACGCTACCCGGCGCCCACGAGCCTTCCCACCGTTTTGGCCAGGGGTTTGAGACCCACGGGACCGGCCTTGCTCATCAGGTTGAACAGGGAGTTCATGGTCTCGCAGAAGTCGAGGATTTCCGTGAAGCGCCGTTCGTCGCTGTCGGCGTTTTTGCGGGCGGCGGCCGAACCGCGGCTGCGGTCCTCGTGGATCATGGTCAGGCACCGCCGCAGCGTTTCCAACATGGGCTCGACCTCGCGGCGGCGGCGCTCGCGGAGGATGGTGTCGAACATCTGCCACACATCGTGCTCGGCGTCGAAGTATTCCTTACGGTCGTTGCGGCGGTGGACGCGATGGATGAGTCCCCAGCGGACCAGCTCGCGGAGGTTGATGCTGGCGCTGCCGCGAGAGACGGCCAGTTCCGCCATCACGTCGTCCGTACACAGCGGCTCGGCCGACATATAGAGCAAGGCGTGGATTTCGGCCATGGTGCGGGAAATGCCCCATCCCGCGGCCATCTCCCCCCAGCGGCGGATGAACAGGTTCTTGGCGGCGCTCAGACGATCTTCGGGCATACATGGTCCTTTCAAACGTTCCTGAAAGGATAAGCGGCTACGAACGGCGTGTCAAGCGCGAAGCGTGCCGCCCTCGCGGGCTTGCCCTTGACGCTTCGCGTAAAGGGGGGCCGCACGCGGCTCGGGGGCGCGGGTCAGCGGATCCCGTCGGCGTAGGCGGCGAGTTCTTCCTCGAAGTTGCGCATGCGGATCTTGAAGGTCTTCTCCGCCAGGGTGTGATCGCAGGTGTTGTCCTCCTGCGACATCTGCACTTGGCCCGCGTCGAAGCGGAACAAACCCAGCTTGGGAACGATCGCTTCGGCGAGGGCCATCGCCGGTTGACCGAGGATCGCCGTCAGCTTGGCGATGGGCACGGGCTGGGAGACCATCGGCTTCCAAAGCCTCGCACCCGGCATGTTCGCCCGACAAGCGTTATACAGCTCCACCCAACTGTAGGCCCGCGGTCCCCCCAAGGGGATCACCTTGCCGACGGTGTCGGGCTGCAAGAGCGATTGGGCGAAACAATACGCCACGTCTTTGACGGACACGGGTTGGATTTTCGCCAGACCGTTTCCAAAATACGGGATCACCGGCGGGAGCAGGCCGCAGACGAAGCGTTTCATCAGTTGCATGAACTCACCGTCCGCGCCGTGGATCAAACTCGGGCGGAAGATGGTCCAATCCAGTCCGCTGTCGCGTACGTACTCCTCGGCCTGCCACTTCGTGCGATGGTAGGCGGCGATGGCGTCGGCCCGTGCGCCAAGAGCTGACATGTGCAGATAACGACGAATGCCCGCCTCTTGCACCGCATCGACGACGTTGCGGGTCCCCTCGACGTGGATGCCGTGGAAAGTCTGCCCGCGCAGCGGACGGGCAACGATGATGCCGACAAGATGAATGGCCGCTTGACTGAGTTCCGCCGCTTCGCGAAGGGCGGCGCGGTCGCGCAGATCGCCGACCACGGGGGTGAACCGTTCGCCGTCCACTTCCGGATGTTGGCCGAGTAGTTTCGCTGCGGATCGCACCAGGCAGACGGGTCGCAGCCCGTGTGCGAGCAGCTCCCGCACCACCGCCCGGCCCACGAACCCGGTGGCCCCGGTGACCAGAACGCTATGGATCGCCCCGCCGTCGCTCATGGTCGCCTTTCGCCTCGCCCCTCGCGTTCGGGCTCCGAGAAAAGAACCGCCGTTTCCACCCGCCTTCCGACCCCGCCCCTGCGGAACAGTAACACCGCCGGTCGGACGATAGCAACTGGGGGAACGCGGGTGCCGGGTTACAAACTCCGACGGGGATTCAACTTGCTGGGGGAGGGGGTTTGACCTAGACTTATGCGGGGCGCAAGAAAGTGTGCGCCGATCGTGAGGCAATTCGATGAGAACCATGCGATTGGGTAGACATGCGGGCAGGAGTCCCGCGCGGCTGGTGTTGCCGGCGTTGTGTCTGCTGACCGGGCTGACGCTCTTGGCCCAGACCCCGGTCGAGTCTCCCGCCGCCGCCCGACGAGTCGGGGCCGTGTTGTCGCTGCACGGCGAGATCACCGACGTAACCGCGGAGAGTCTCCAGCGCCGCATCGAGTCGGCTCGCACCCAAGGCGCCTCGGTCATCATTCTGGACATGGACACGCCCGGCGGCTTGGTGACCAGCTCCATCGCCATCGCCGACCTGGTCCGCAACCTCACCGGCGTGAAAACCGTCGCCTGGGTCCACCCCGACGCCATGTCGGGCGGGTCGTTGGTCGCGGTGGCGTGTGACGAAATCGTCATGGCCCGGTCGTCGCGGATGGGCGACTCGCAGGTCATCATGGGCGGTCCCACGGGCGTGCAGGCCGTGCCGGAAGATTTGCAGCCCAAGGCCTATTCGCCCGTCCTCCACGATTTCAAGACCTCGGCCCGGAAGAACGGCTATAGCGAGGTTCTTTCCGAGGCTTTCGTCATCCCCGAACGCGAAGTGTGGTGGGTCGAGAACCTGGAAACCGGGCAGCGCGAGTTCGTTCTCACCGACGAGAAAGCCAAGCGCTTGGGCGAAAACGAACCCACTCCGACGGGCGACGCGACGCATGAGAAACCGGCGCCGCAATGGAAACTGGTGACGAACTATCGCGACGCGCTCCTGGACACCGACGTGCCCGTCCGCCAACCGATCGACGGGACCGAGCAGCTTCTGGTGATGTCGCCCGGCGAGGCGATCGCCTACGGTTTCTGCAAGGCCGTGGTCGCCGACGAAAGCGATCTCCGCAGTCGTTATGGGCTAACCGAGATCATCCGCCTGGACACCTCCTGGTCCGAGTCCTTAGCCCATTGGTTGACCTCCATGTATGTTCGCGGGTTCCTTCTCGTCGTTCTGTTCCTCTCCGCCTATGTCGAGTTTCACACGCCGGGGGTGGGGCTCGCGGGACTCGTCGCCCTCATCGCCTTGGCCATCTTCGTCGGCGCACCCTACGTCACCGGGCTGGCCAACGTCTGGGAGATCGTGCTCATCGCCGCGGGATTGCTGCTGATTCTGTTGGAGCTGTTCGTCATTCCGGGCTTCGGGGTGGCCGGGATCAGCGGCGTCGCGATGGTGCTGACGGGCTTGGTGGCGACATTCATCCCCGATGAACCGGGGCGGACGTTCCCTTCCTTGTTTCCGGCCCTGCCCACGACGATGTACGGTCTGAAGGTGGCGGTGATGACCCTGGCCTGCTCGATCGTCGCCTCGCTCGTCGGCATGGTCATGCTCAGCCGCATTCTTCCGCGCGTCCCGTTGTTCAACAAGCTCATCCCCGCCAACCCCATGCCCTCGCAGGTGGCCGTCGAGGATCCCTATTCGGGGGCCGCGCGGGTGGGCGATCTCGGGCGGGCCGAGGGTACGCTGCGTCCCGCGGGGAAGGCACGGTTCGGTTCCATGCTGGTCGACGTGGTCACCCAGGGCGAGTACCTCGAAGCCAACGCTGCGCTCGAGGTCATTGAACGGCGCGGAAACCGCGTGGTGGTTCGCGCCGTGAAGAGTTAGGCGACGATGTCGGAAATCGCCATCATCGTTTTGTTGTTCGGCGCCGGGGCTCTGGTGCTCATCGCCGAATTGTTCATCCCCTCCCACGGGTTGCTAACCGTCGTGGGCGTCGGGTTGTTGACTTGGGGGATCGCGCAGACTTTCCAGTTCGCCGGAGAAAAGGCGGGCGTGATCTCCATTCTCGGGTGTCTGGTGGCGTTGCCCGTCTTCGCCGTGGCGGCGGTCAAGATTTGGCCGAAGACATGGGTGGGCCGGCGGATCGCTCCCTCCAATCCCGTGGTGTCGCTCCGTGACACGGCGGTACCCGTCGAGGAAATCAGCCGATTCATCGGACGGGCGGGCCGTTGTGTTTCCCCGCTGCGCCCGGTGGGCATCTGTGAGTTCGAGGGGCGGCGCATCGCGTGCATCGCCGAATTCGGCATGTTGGACGCAGGCGTCGCCGTCGAGGGCCTGCGCCTGGTGGGGGGACAGTTGGCCGTGCAAGAGAGAAAGGGTACAACCACCTAATGCCTTCGATCCGGCGGCGCGGTCGGGTGGGGCGATATCGGAAAGGTGAACGACCATGATGGTATACGGCAGTGCGTTGCTGGCCCAAAAAACGGCGGGATCGTCGCTATGGCTGATCGTCGGAGGCATCGGCGTCCTCGTCGGCTTGACGCTCCTGATCATCCTCGCCCAGTTCTTCCGCCTCTGGCTGCAAGCCTACATGAGCAACGCCGGGGTGAGCATGTTGGACCTCATCGGCATGAAGCTGCGGAAGGTCGATGCCGCGACGGTCGTGCTCTCGCGGATCCAACTGGTCAAGGCGGGCATTCACGAGGTCTCGGTGAACGACTTGGAGAGCCACTATCTCGCCGGCGGACGGCCCACGAACGTCACTCGGGCGATGATCGCGGCCAACCGCGCCGCCATCGAACTCGACTGGCGGAAAGGCTGCGCCATCGACCTCGCCGGTCGAGACATCATCGACGCGGTCAACACCAGCGTGAATCCCAAGGTGATCGACTGCCCCAACCCGCAGTCCGGGCGAACGACGATCGACGCGGTGGCGAAGGACGGAATCCAACTCAAAGCCCGGGCCCGCGTGACCGTGCGCACCAGCATCCGCCAAATCATCGGCGGCGCTACCGAAGAGACCATCGTGGCCCGCGTGGGCGAGGGCATCGTCAGCGCCATCGGTTCGGCGGACTCGCACAAGAACGTGTTGGAGAATCCCGACCGCATCAGCAAGGCCGTGCTCGCCAAGGGGCTGGATTCCGGCACGGCGTTCGAGATTCTTTCCATCGACATCGCCGATATCGACGTGGGCGAGAACATCGGCGCGAAGCTCCAAGCCGACCAGGCCGAGGCCGACAAGCGCCGTTTCCAAGCCGAGGCCGAAAAGCGCCGCGCCATGGCCATCGCCCTCGCCGCCGAAAACAAGGCCAAAATCGAGGAAAACCGGGCCCTCGTCACCCTCGCCGAGGCCGAGGTCCCCCAGGCCATGGCGGAGGCCTTCCGAAAGGGAAACATGGGAATCATGGACTACTATCGAATGAAAAACATCCAGGCGGATACCGGAATGCGCGAGTCGCTCGGACGACCCGAAGCACCGCCTGAGCAGAGAGGGTAAACGCCAAGCCGCGGGATTGGTCCTTGGCGGGAAGTGTCAAGGCTTCGTTCCGCGCGCCGCGGCCGGCAAGGGAACCCATGAAGGACGTCGGCGACTGGGTAGAGGGTATCATCGTGCTGGTGGTCCTGGTCGGCTCCGCGCTGAGCGGGCTGGGCAAGGCCATCGTCACGAAGATCAACCGCCGCAAGGAGGAGGAGCGCGAGCGGCGCGAGATCGGGCCGCTCGTCCAACCGTTGCGCCCCGCGCCGACGATGCACCGACCCGTTCCGCCTCCGGCCCGTCCCATGCTCTCTCCGACGCAGCGACGCTCCTTCGAGATCAAGCGCGAAGTGATCCTGCAACCCGTCGCGGAACTGCAAGCGCCGTCGCCTCCGCCCAGACGCCACATCGAGCTCGATGTGCCGGAGGTCGTCCGCCCGTTGGTGGAAATGTTGATGCAATCGGCCGGAGACGAGGCTCCACTGCGACCCGTCCCCGCCCCTCCGCGACGCCCGCGCTCCTCACGCCCGCGACAGCAAACGAAACGACCGCCCCCAGTGACCACCCCCCAACCTCCGCCCGACCGCGATGCGCGGATGCGCGAGTTCGCACAGCGCGAGGCCCAGCAGGGACAACGCATCGAGCAGCGACTGGGCCGCGTGGAAACGCACGTGCCCGCAGCCGCCGCGGACCGTTCCGATCGGCAAACCCTCGTGGAACCTCTGGACCGCCACAGCCTTCGCCGAGCTATCCTCCTCAATGAGATTCTAGGCCCCCCGGTTGCCCTGCGCGGGTTCTCCGGGCCGATGTGAGCTAGAATTCCCGCCGGTCACCCGAAGTTCGAGGAGGGCGTGCGTTGTCAACGGAGCTTCAACGAATCGAGTCCGAACGTCGCCGAGGCCCTCTGCCCGACGAGGTGAGTGGGTCATGAACAGAGTCCGCGGTGCAACGATCATTTTTTGCTGGGCCGGCCTCGCCAGCATCGGGTGCGTACTTTCTCGCGACCGCTCCGCCGTGGAGGCCCCGGAACCAACGATTGTCGTGCCCCGCTTATGGAACGCCGAGGATTTGAGGGACTGGGCGACGCCGCTGGCGGGGTTGGGTGTGCCGCCGGGGCATTTCAGCGAGGAGGAGTACTACGCGGCGCCGGTCGACAACGTGCGGACATATCCTGTCTACCATCCTCGCTATGAACCTCCGGGGTACCGTGATTGGATCAAGAGCCAAGGACCGCAACGTCTGATAGAGCCGGAGAAGTTGAAGACAAAAGCAGACTGGATCGAGGCAGGCCGCGTGGTGTTTGAGGGGCTGAGTTCTCCCGGGTTTCACATCTCTGACCCCGCCATGCTTGCATTCTTAAGCGATGCCGACGCCATCGACACTCACGACGATATTGTCACGAAAGACGGCCAGGTGCTTCCGTATCGGTGGGTTGTGGATCAGAGCGGCGAGCTCAACGTGACCTCCGCGGCCTGCACCTCCTGCCATTATCTCGTCTTGCCCGACAAGAGCGTGGTGTACGGTCCGGGGCCGGGGAATCCCCCGAAAGAGGATAAGCCGGCCTCTCCGGTCTTCGCAGCCCTACTGGCGACAGTGTCCGAGCCGGTCGTCCAAATGCATTCAGAGGGCGAGGTGTTTTACTCGTACTTCGGCGTCCCCTGGGTCGCGGGCGACGAACACGCCCGTTTCAAGACCATGAGCGACGAAGACGTTGTAGCGTGGTTTAATAATAATGAAACCGACCTCGCCGGGGCTATTGCCCGGAACAACGGAAGCCCCCTCTATACCACGCGGGTGGCTGACTTGCTTGGGGTGCGTCACCGCCGATACCTGGACGCGACGGCCACGCACGCCAACCGCGGACCAGAAGACATCGCCCGATACGGTATCCTTGTGGAGTACGCCGACAATTTCGTCTTCGGCCCGCACAAGCTGGAATTCCCGGAGCGAATGAAAGTGACCGCGCGAGCACCCGACGAGGCTATGTACGCTATGGGATTGTATATTTACTCGCTCGAACCGCTGCCAAGCCCCTATCCATTTGATGAGCAGGCCCAACGCGGCCAGAGAATCTTTGAGGCCGAGGGTTGCACCGAGTGCCACACACCGCCCATCTATACCAACAACAAGCTGGTCGCTGTGCCCGGATTCGATCCGCCGATGGATGACCCGGCCACGCAGCGCCTGAATATCTCCACGCGACGCGTCGGTACCGATCCCGGACTCGCCCTCAAGACTCGCAAAGGAACGGGTTACTACAAAATCCCCTCTCTGCGCGGGCTTTGGTATCGCGGCCTGTACGAGCATTCCGGCTCGGTGTCGTCGCTCGAGGATTGGTTTGACCCGAAGCGCCTGCGCGACGACTATGTGCCGACGGGCTGGAAGGGACCAGGGGTCAAGACCCGCGCCGTGCCCGGGCACAAGTTCGGGCACGACCTTTCGGAAGGGGACAAGAAGGCGCTGATCGCGTTCTTGAAGACCCTTTGACACTTGGGGACCGGAATTCGGGGAGGCTTTTCGTCTATGAAAGAGCACTCGCGTCGTGAGTTTTGTGGTGTAGCGCCGGCGATTGTGTTGGGTGTCGCAGCGTCCACGGTCTCTGCACACGAGGAGGGTCCCACGCGCCGCGCCGTGCCGGGCTCGGCCAGTCCGGCCTTCTCCCGTGCCGTCGCGTTTGGCAATCTTGTGCATGTCTCCGGAGTTCTGGGCACGAAATCGGGATTGCGGGAACTGGCCTCCCCGGACTTCGAGGGTCAGTGCAAACAAGGGATGGAGAACCTCAAGGCCTCCGTCGAGGCCGCCGGATCGAGCATGGACCGCGTCCTCAAGTGCAGTTGCTTCCTCACCGAGGCCGCCGATTTCGACGCCATGAACAAGGTCTATCGAACGTACTTCCCGACTGACCCGCCGGCCCGATCCACGGTTGTCGTCAAGGAACTGGTCCTCGCCGGGGCCAAGTTCGAGATCGATTGCGTCACCACGCTGCCGTAGTGCAATGCCCCGGTCCGAGCGTCGAGCGCAAGCGACCCGAGGGATTGCCAATTGCCGACTTCCAATTGCCGATTCGGTGGAACCTGACAGGCATTGGCGTCCCTGACCGGCCCCGGTTGCCCAGGTCCACACCGCGAGTGCCCCGGCGCTGCGGGAGCGGCTTGAAGTGTAAATCGAGGGTGGCTTCGTTTGGTATCTTTTTTTTGCATCTCGCGGCATTGGGGCGTTGAGGAAAGGACGAAGGGACATAGGGACGAAGGGACAGAGGGGATTGCCGAATGTCGAATGGAGATTGGAGAGCGCGCGGAGCGGCGGCGGCACGACTTCCCAAGCCAGGATGGCGGCGGCGATTCAACTACCCAAATAACTTGCGGGGTGATCGGCGGAGGCCGCGTGATCGGGCGATCACGGGGAATTGCGAATGGCGAGTAGCGAAGAGCGAATGAGGGCGGGAGCGACGAAAGGAGGTGGGAACTAGAGCCCAGGGTGCCAGCGAAGGGTCACATGGAATGGCGGAGGGACGCAGCGGGGAGGGGGATTGGCGATTTTCGAGTGCCGGTTTTCGATTGGAGATTCGGGGAAAGCCGAAATGCAGGCAGCCGAAAGCCCAACGATTCGCTTCAAAAAGTAGAATGTCCCCCTTGACGTTGAAACGGTGGGCTAAGTTCGGGCGTCCCGATGGGACGCAATGCGGACCGTGGGCGTTCGTCGCCGGGCACTGCTCAAGAGCGGTGGCACCCGGCGAGGGATGGCCGCGGCGCGGCGCAGGATGTCCGCGGGCTTGCCCTTGACGCTTCGCGTAAAGGGGAGCCACCCGCGGCTCTGATCTGTCGTGTCGCCGCCGCTCCACGCTCGGATAGACCCGTCGCTTGCGCTCGGGGCTCGGATGGCATCGGCGGCGTGTCGGCTGCGTTTTGCGTCGGATTGGTGTCGCGGAGTTGGGGCGGGCGACCCTCACCCCAGCCCTCTCCTTGGGAGGGGAGAGGGGGAAGGGGCCGGGAGTTGAAGGGTTGAAAGGGTTCGAGAGTGGGAAGGGTCAGAGAACTCTAGGAGTTGAAGAGTTCAAGGGGTTGAAGGATGAGAAGGGATTGAAGCGGCGGGGAACCGGCCCCAGCGCGCCGGGGCTCCACGCTCGGAATAGTCCGGGGACCGCGTGGGGAAGTGGAAAAGGAAGGGGGCCGCTTTCGCGGCCCCCCGTTTGCGTCCAGGTCGATGGATGACTACCGACTGTTTCGGCCGCCGTAGCCGCCGCCCCCGCCCCCCCCGCCGCCGAAGCTGCGGGTTTCCTTGGGCTTGGCCTCGTTGACCTTTAGGGCCCGGCCGTCATGCTCCTTGCCGTCCAGGGCGCCAATGGCCGCCTGGGCTTGCTCGTTGGAGCTCATCTCGACGAAGCCGAACCCCTTGCTCTGGCCGGTGTCGCGCTCGGTAATGACCTGCGCGGACTCGACCGTACCGTGCGGGGCGAACATCTGTTCGAGATCCGGTCCCGTGACCGCATAGCCCAGATTTCCGACATACAACTTTTTGCCCATCAGGTTTCTCCTGTTCAAGGGCGAAGTGACCCAGTGTTTACTTTCAGGGTCAGCGTGAAAGAGACCGAACATCCGGCCCAGAGGTAGAGAAGCGAGAAAGGCAAGAAGGAAGAGCATCCAACGGAAGCAGCAACCCAAAGGCCGACCCACAGGTCCAACCGCCGGGCATTGTACAGCGCATTCCAGGGGACGCAAGCCCCTTGGGCAAGAAAAATAAAGCTATCGGACGGGTTGGCGGAGGAGGTCCGGAAAGAGGGTGCCGCAGAACACGCCGCCAGTGACACCCGTCAGGCGAGCCAACCAGCAGCCAACCGACCGCGCCACAGGGCTTCTGGGAAAACGCTTGATCCTGGCGCCACGGCTTTGGTAGGATCGCGGTTCCGCGGCCCACGGCGTTAGCTCGAAGACCGTCTTTGCCAGGCCGCGAAGGAGGGCCGGCGTGCTTCACGCTCGTAGTTTCGTGACCGGCGCGACCGTGGTCGCGCTTTGGGGTTGGGTTGGGTCCGCAGTCGGGGCTGACCCGTTGGGCGGCGGTGGACCGATCGGCTCGGGGCAGGCGGGGGACTGCATTTCGCCCGCGGACCGCGTTTTCGCCCGGCAACTCATTCAAGATTACGAACGACGGTTCGGCGCCCGGTCGGTGGCTGTCGGACCGGTGACACCACCCAAGCTCACTTTTTCCCCGCTTGCGGGGCGTTTGTGGCGGGACCTTTTCGTGTTCAATTACGTCGACCTCGATCCCACAGCCGGAATCCAGGATTGGGACTGCACCGACTGGTCGTACTACGGTCACAACGCCAGCGACACCGACATCCGCAGCTTCGGCGAGCAGATCATCGGCGTGCCCGTATTCGCGGCGCAGGACGGCGTGGTCGTCGCCACGCACGACGGCGAAGACGACATGAATACGGAGTGGGCCGGGCAGCCCGCCAACTTCGTCATCATCGACCACGGTTTCGGGCGTGAGGCCTGGTATTTTCACCTCAAGAAAAACAGCGTCGCGGTGGCCGTCAACGACACCGTTTTCGCCGGGCATCAACTCGGCCTGTGCGCTTCCAGCGGGGTCAGCACCGGCCCGCACCTGCACTACGAAATCCACGACAACTTCACGGTGTACGAGCCCTTCGCCGGTCCGTGCCACGCAGGTGACAGCGGATGGGAGGCCCAGCCGGTTCTCGACCGCAGCGCCTATTTGCACGACTTCGGAGTCACGCACGAAGATATTTTCGCCGCGGGCGCCTGGCCGTACGAGTGGCCTCGAACCGGGCAGATCGCACAGACGGACCCGGTGTTGCGCGTGTGGTGGTACGGCACCGCTCTGCCCGCTTCGAGCCGATGGAAGGTCCAGTTCAAGCGGCCCAACGGCACGATCATCGATCGGGCCAACCAGAACTTCGGCAACCCGTTCTGGCGTTGGTACAACTGGTGGTGGACCTACGGTCTGCCGGCCGACATGCAGACGATCACCGGAACGTGGCACGTGATCCTGCGCATCAACGACGTGCAGGTCATCGAGGCGCCGATCGAGGTGGTGGCGGTGCGCGACCCGAACTTCAATCGTCCGCCCGGACCCATTAGCTTGCAGTTCGACCCCCTCGATCCCCAACCGGGCGACGTACTATCCTGTCGCGTGAGCACGTCGCTGACCCTCGACGACCTGGACTACGACATCGTGCGTTATGAGTACGTCTGGACGGTTAACGGCCAGGAGGTGCGGCACGTAACCACCGCCGCCCACTCCGACGTGCTCCCTCGGAACTTCGTCACCAACACCGCGCAGATCCGTTGCTCGGTCACTCCCGGCGACGGCCAAGACGAGGGCCCGACGGCGACCAAAACCTTGACCGTTCGGGAGTTCGTCGTCCCCACGGTGTCTGCGTGGGGTTTGGCGATTTTCGGGCTCCTGTTGCTCACCGCCGGGACGCTGTTGGCGGGCGGGCGACGCCGAAGCGAAGTTGCAATCCGTTAGGTCGGCTTATCGCCCTGACGCTCGCTCGAAGAGCATCGCCTTCCCAAACTGCCCGACGAGTTCGGAATGGAACCGCCAGCCGTCCGCGGCCATGCGATTCAGATAGGTTTCGATCTCCTCGGAATAACGCTGGTTGGTGTCGGCATGGTCGGGCCAGGGGGTTACGCGATACGCGCCCTCCGACCGACCCGACGCCCTTTCTTTGACCTGGGCCAGCACTCCCACGGCAGCAACCAGCACCACAAGCCCAATGACCCCAAATCGTTTCCGCACCGCCGTTTCTCCTTTCGGGATTTCCTGGTTCCGCTCGCCTTCCTGCGGCGGACCCTGCAGCAGATTGTACGGGCGGGGTGAACCGGCGGATGCACGCCCCTGCCAAAGGGACTCCAACCGGGTGTCACGCGTTGACCGGCCCGTCGAGCGTACGTAGATTGTACGTGTGTCGCCGATTGTCATCCTACGACCTGCGGGGGTCGGCTTCGCGGCGTTGGGCGTCCTCTGCGGATTCTGTGTGGGTTGTGGATCGTGGCCGACCGCGCCGTGGGGCGGTCTGCGATCCAGTCCTCACGAAACGGCCGCAGCGCGTCCCGACGCCTCGCCCCCTCCACCGGCGCAGCGTGCAGCGGCGGCGCAGCGCGGCGAAACCCGCCATGTCGTACAACTGGCCTTCGAAGTCATGCGCGCGGAGATGTCCACCGAGGAGGGACGTAATTCGCGGAAGGTATGGAATCATGTGGACGAGCTTCGCGTGGAGCGGGCGGCGACGGGGCGTTGGGTCCGCAACGGTCTGCGGGTCGGCGTGGGCTCGACGGCGTCGTGGCCCGCCATCCGCGCCATCCTCGAAGCGGGCAAGGCGCGAGTGAGCAAAGATCAACTACTCACCCAAGCGGGCGTTCCCTTGCTCATCGAACTGGGGGCCATTCACGATAGTGAATCGATTTTCAGCTACGATCGGGACCGTCGGCTGTCGGGTCGAACGTTCGCGGCGGGGACGAAGATTCTGCAACTGGACTATGCTTTTCATGCGCAGCTCGGCGGAGTGACGGATCTGCAAGTGGGTTTTGAGATTCGTCACGACCGCGGCGAAATGACCTGGGAGCGCGCCGGGGAGGGGATCATCCGCCAGGTCCCGGCCATCGATCGTCACACGTTCGACGACTTGAAGGTCGCCGTGACGGTCAAGAGCGGCGAGTTCCTGGTGATCGGTCCCAGTGAACAGGCCGACAACGCTTACTTGGTGGGCAGTCGGTTTCTGTCGGGCGGTTCGACCGGCGGACGAGTCGAGACCCTGCTGTTCCTGACGCCGATGCCGTTTCAGACCGAAGAGGCGAAGAAGGGACTTTGAATGGTCGCGCTGTGGCGGTTGGGAGGGAAGCGCCGGGGACAAGCCCCGACGCTACAACGCTCCGGGCGGCGTGACATTCTGGATCGAGACGGATGAACGAGAGCGGCGGCGAGGCTTACTACCGGCAGCTCTGCGAGCAGATGGGCATGGCCCTGATGGCTACGGACGCGGCGTTGCACATCCGCACTTGGAACGCGGCTGCGGGACGAATGTTCGGCGCGGGCGCGGAGGCGATGATCGGGGCCCCCGTGCTCTCCGTGCTTCCCCAGGACCGCCGCATCGCCGCCGAACGGATGCTTCGTCGGGCGATCGAGGTTCGAGAATCGGGCGAGCTGGAGTTTCAACATCACGACGCCCAGGCGCAGACCCGTGAATTGTCCGCATCCATCACCCCCGTGCTCAACGACACGGGGGCCGCCATCGGGGCGTCCATTTGCATTCGCGATGTCACCCGGCGAATCCACCTCGCCGCGGAGGTCCACGAGAGCCGCAAGATGGTCGCCCTCGGTGAAATGGCCGGGGCCATCGCTCATCACTTCAACAACATTCTCGGGGGAATCGTGACGGGCATCGACTACGCCAGCGCCAACCCGGAGTCGGCGGTAACGCGGCGGGTGCTCACCCAGACCAGTCGGGCCCTGATGCGTGCCTCGGCCCTGGTCAACGGTATGCTCACGTTTGCTCGCGGCGACCCGCACAGCGACGACCTGAGCGACCTGACCGAAGTACTCAACGATCTAGCCGAAGAGACGGAGCGAGCTGTCCAGGGGCGGGCGATCGAGTTTGCACTCGACCTGCCCAAACTCCCCGTCGTTCCCGTGCCTCGCGCGCAACTGACGACCATTCTGCGGAACATGGTTCAGAATGCGGTCGAGGCCATGCCCGAAGGCGGAACGCTGCGGATCGACGCTTCGGTGACCGAGGCGTTTGCGATCATCGCCGTCGCCGATACCGGTCGCGGTTTAGACGAGGAAGCTCGGCAGCGCCTCTTCGAACCCTTCTGGACCACGAAGCGCCCGGACGCAAGCGGCGGAGTAAGCGGCCTCGGATTGGCCATCGCTCACGGAATCGCCCAAGTGATCGGAGCGTCGATCTCGGTCGCCTCCGAGCTGCAACGCGGGACGACCTTCACCGTAGCTGTACCGCGCGTCGCGGAATGATGCGCTCGTCTTGTCTTCCGGAAGCCTTGTCGCCGTTCGCGTCGGAGTTATGATGGCGGATCACGCCCAACCTTGCGCGGGACGCAAAACACCACGAAGGTTGAGTAAGTTTTGCCCGTCGGCCGATAGTGGAGGTTGCGGGGTCGTCGAGAGGGGCGCCGCTGTACCCTCAGCCCGACCCTCTCCCTGGGACGGAGAGGGGGTCCGTGGGAAGGAGAGTCATGTCCAGAAGCATCGTTCAGGTTGAAGCGCGGGAGATTCTCGATTCGCGGGGGTTTCCCACGGTCGCCGCCGAGGTCGTGTTGGAAGACGGCAGTCGCGGTGAGGCCGCGGTCCCCTCCGGGGCTTCGACCGGCGAGCACGAAGCCGTGGAGCTGCGCGACGGCGATCCCAAGCGGTACGGCGGCAAGGGCGTGCTGACGGCCATCGAGAACGTCAACACCGCGATCGCCGAAGCCGTGATCGGTCTGGACGCCGCCGACCAGGAACACGTCGATCAGACCATGATCGAGTTGGACGGCACGCCCGACAAATCGCGTCTGGGGGCCAATAGCATCCTGGCGGTTTCGCTCGCCACAGCCAAGGCCGTCGCTGCCGCGTGCGGGCTGCCGCTTTTTCGCTACCTCGGCGGACCCAACGCCCATGTGTTGCCCGCACCGATGATGAACATCCTCAACGGCGGAAAGCACGCCGACAACAACGTGGACTTTCAGGAGTTCATGATCCAGCCCGTCGGGTCCCCGTCCTTCCGCGAGGCCCTGCGCATGGGCGCGGAGTGTTTCCACGCCCTCAAGAAGGTTCTGCATCAGCGCGGCTATACCACCAACGTGGGCGATGAAGGCGGATTCGCCCCCAGTCTGAAAACCAACGACGAAGCGTTGGAGGTGATCGCCGAAGCGGTGACCTCCGCCGGATACCATTTGGGTGAGGACGTCGCCATCGCCCTGGACCCGGCCACCTCCGAGATGTTCGACGCCAAGACCCAGCGCTACCGCTTCTTCAAGTCCGACCCGGACAAGTCCAAGAGTTCGGACGAGTTGATCGCCTTCTGGGAGGGTTGGTGCGAAAAGTATCCCATCCGCAGCATCGAGGACGGACTGGCCGAGGATGATTGGGACGGCTGGAAGCGCCTCACCGACCGCCTCGGCGGCCGCGTGCAACTTGTGGGCGACGACCTTTTCGTTACCAACACCGAGCGTTTGCGCAAGGGTCTGGAACTCGGCGCCGGCAATGCCATCCTCATCAAAGTCAATCAGATCGGCACGTTGACGGAGACGTTGGCGGCCATCGAATTGGCCATGCGAAACGGCTGGAACGCGGTCATCTCCCACCGCAGCGGCGAAACCGAGGACACCACGATCGCCGACATCGCCGTCGCTGTGAACGCGGGCCAAATCAAGACCGGCAGCGCCTGCCGCAGCGATCGAATCGCCAAGTACAATCGGCTGCTATGGATCGAGAATTACTTGGGATCAGCCGCGACCTATGGGGCGGGATTGGGATAGAGCGATGAGCGCCGAGGACAACGCCGAGAATTACCAATGACCAATTACCAATTACCAACGTTGGTGCCGCCCGTTCCGCCCCCGGGTCATTCGTCATTGGTCATTGGTAATTCGCCGCGTGGCGGTTTCGTCTTTTGGATGCTCATTCTGATGGGGCTGGGAACCTTCACCCCCTGCGTCCTGCTTCCCGAATGGCGCGAGTACCAGACCCTGCGAGGCGCAGAACAGGCCGAGCGGCATCGCCTTGACGAAATGCGCCGTTACGTCGATCGGGAGCGAGCCTTGCTCGAAGCCATGCAAAGCGACCCCGCGGTCATCGCCCGCATCGCCCAACGCGATCTTCGTTTCTACCGCCCGGGCGACAGGACCGTAGCCGTTGACTTGCCTCCGCTTCCCCCGTCCGAGCAGCCCTTCGCGCCCACGCCCATCGACCCGCCGCCTTCGCTCGCCCGCGCCAGCGCGTACCTTCCGACGTTCAACTACGACGCACTCTTTTGCGAACCGAAGACGCGAATGGTGCTCATGGTGATGTCGGTGGGGATGATCGTCGCCGCCATTGCGCTCTACTGGGGCAAGGCGCCGGTCGACCGTTCATCGCTGTAGCGCCGCCCCTCGTGGGTGGCGCACGCTCGGGGACCGGTTTTCAGCCGGTCAGACCGCGCCCCTCGCACCGGCCGCCTCCGACGACGGCGTGTCCCCGACCGCGGGTCCAGTCGATGGCGTCATCACCCATTTGGGCGACCGCAACGACCGCAAGTCCCCGAGACGGCCCGGGGGGAGTCCAGGGGGCGAGAAAAGCAGAAACCGAGAAAGCAGAAAGTTGGGGGACCCCGACGGGGTCCGCGAAAGTAGACGGGGGTCAAGTCCGCCCACGGCGGACGCGACCCCCGGATGAGCGACACCCGCCTCCGCCCCCCACGCTTGTCCGCCCAGCGTCCTGACCCTACGATCCCCCCAACCCCAATGGGCCCGTCGCCCATGGATCGTGGAGACGACCCCTGTCCGATCGACCGCCCGACAATCAGCATCCCGACGTGCGCATCGACGCCCGCATCGGCGACGACCCAGCCGAACTCGCCGCCATCGCCGACGCCGTCGTCCGCGGTCAGCCCATTCGCAACGCCGACATCAAATCCCTCCGCAAACTCATCGAAGCCCTGCCGCCCGACGCTTCGTCGGCCCTGGACGAATCCCTGGCCCGGCGAGCGTTTGCGACGGGTGAAAAGCGGGGGATGCAAGTCAGGCTGCGATCGTCGACGCCTGGCCTGGGTTGAAGTCTTATCGACGAGTTACGAGTTACCAATGACCGGTTACCAATGACGGGGTTTTTGTTGACGCAGCGCGATCGTGACGTATACTCTCCATGAGGAGTCGTTGGCGATGCGACAAGACGAGTTGCGAGAATCGCTTCGCGAACACCCCTTTGAGCCGTTCCGAATCCACCTGACCAACGGCATGGTCTACGAGGTGCGTCATCCGGAGATGGCCCTGCTTGCCCGCCACCGTCTTCACGTCGTGGAATTGACCAAGTCCGGCAAGCCCACCGATCGCGTCGTGAAGTGCGATCTCCTCCACGTCGTCGCCATCGAGCCGGTCAACGGTCGAAACGGTCGCCGATCCGGGCGACGACACCGCGGATCACGCTGAGTTCGTTGAACGCCGCCTAACGGTACACGTCCCTGCGGTGACCGATTCGAACGACAAGCACGATGAGTCGGTCGTCGTGGATCTGGTACACGATGCGATAGTCGCCCACTCGGACTCGATACAGGTCGTCCGGACCGGAGAGCTTCTTGACGCCTCTGGGCCGAGGATTCGCGGCCAAGGCGTCCATCGCCCGAACGAGACGGAGCTGATCGTGTCGCCGCAGCTTGAGAAGTTCGCGCCGGGCCGAGGGACGTAACTCGACGGTGTAGATCACAGCGTTGAGCCTACTGCCCTCGCCCTTCTCAAGGGAGAGGGTCGGGTGAGGGTTTTTCAGGCAAGTAGTCTACAACCCGAGTTCCTTCTTGATCCGCTTGAGGGGAATGTTCGCCCCGCGCTGCTTGAGGGCTTTGCGGGCCGCGTCTACGTCCATCCGATCCTCGATCGCTTCCACCAATTCGAGGTCCGCGATGGGGACGATGGCCGCAAGGTTTTTGCCCCGGCGGTGCAGGACGATCCGCTCCCCGCGGTACACGACCTGATTGATCGTCTCCGCGAAATCCTTCCGCGCCTGGCTGGCCGCCACACGAACCATAACGATCGTCCTCCGCGCCCCTCTCCCCATTTGGGGAGAGGGCAAGGTGAGGGGGCTTGCTGTAGGGTCGCCCCTTGTGGGCGACGACGCTCCGCGCCACCCACAAGGGGTGGCGCTACATGGACACACGGCCCGCCTGCGTTCTCTCGCCGACGGCCCGCCACGACACCCTTCTCCGCTGAGCGGTTGCCGCCACACCCCTCTCCCCGCTTGGGGAGAGGGCAGGGCGAGGGGTTTCCCGTAGCGTCGCGGTTCATCCGCGGCGCCGTACCCGTCCCCAGCTCTTGTACGTTTCGTACAAAGCGTACGTTCCGTACAAGTATCGCCCATACGGCCACGAAAGTCAAGGCCCGCTATCATCCTGCGGAGGCCCCCTCGGCGGCGGATGCGAGCATTTTCCGAAAATCCCGCGCGTGCGTGCGCGAGGGCCGCTACGATGGTGACGATCGGCGACGGTGCGTGATGATGAGAACGCCGACGCCGAGCAAGACGGCTGCGAGCACGACCATTCCGAATCCGCTGATGGTCGGAACCTCGCACGAAATGACCTTCGCTTCCCAGGTATCCCCTCCAAAGTAGGGCCAACCGCCGAAGAGAACCAATACGTTCCGCATAGCGTCGTAAGTCATACCGTTTGTGGCAGGCGATGGAGCGTCGCCAACGACGCGAGCGAGCGTCCAAGCGTTTCCGTCCCAAGTCCATAAATCCCCGAGCGAGTCGTCACTGGAACCACCGTAGAGAAAGGTGACGCCGGAAGCTGAGTGATATGCCAGCCCGCACTGGGTGCGCGGCGAGGGACCTTCAGTAGCGCGCAACATCCATTGGTTGCCGTCCCACTCCCATGTGTCTGGCGTGTCGGGTCCGTCAACATTGCCCCCAGATAGAACCGCCACACCACGCGCCACGTCGAAAGTCATCGCGTGCCCGTATCGGCCCTCCGGGCCGGTGGAGCCCTCAAGCGCCCATGCGTTGCCGTCGTACTCCCACGTTTGACGATCATAGCTTGAAAGCGGAGTGTCTCCACCAAAAAGAACTGTCCTGGCGCGAGCGGAGTCGTAGGTCATTGCATGGTTGTTGCGGGGCGAAGGAGCCGCAATTGCGCGTTGCGTCCACACGCTGCCGTTCCATTCCCACGTGTCGCCAAGATTCCCGCCAGCCTGCGAGACCCCGCCGAACAGCACGGTCACTCCGCGCGCGGCGTCGTACGCCATCGCGTGGTTGTTTCGGAGCGACGGGCCTGTGACGGACCGGAGCGACCAAACCGTCCCATCCCATTCCCATGTGTCGCCAAGAATGGTTCCGGACTGTGATACGCCACCGAACAGTACAACGACGTGCCGTGTCGAGTCGTACACCATCGCGTTAGACATATAGGCTCGACCCGATGGACCGCCCGTGTCGCGGAGCGTCCACAACGTACACTCGGCTGCGGTTGCAAACGCGGAAGCCGCATGCAGGAGCACCAACCCAAGTATGGACCGCGACATGGTTAAGCCTCCAAAAGACCGATGACCGTCGAAACGATACGACGCTCTATCGTACCAAACTTGTGCCTCAACCCGCAAGGCGTTGAATTGAGGTGTTTTGCGGCGTACCCTGTCGGAGGTGCAAGCGAAACCGGTCATCCCACCGATCTGGCTGTTCGTCCGCTGGCTTGGAGCTTGGCGTCGCTCCGAAAGGTGGGAGTACTGGAACGGTTTTCGTAATAATCCTCGTTTTTGTCTGGTTAGTTCGCTGTGGCCCTTTAAGGACAAAGACGACCCGTGGACTGCGATTAGAAACCACCTTTCCTCTCGCACGGGGATTTCCGCCAAAGCAGTCGAGCGTTTCATGGTGGGTTGCACTGACGAAGGCGAGCCGAACGACGATGACACGTATACCCAGCGCGAGTTGCACCAGTGGTGGGAAAGCGGGCAAGGAACGGATGTGATCTACAGGTTCCAGCAGAACTACCCTGACCTCGCGAAGCTTGCGGACTTTCTGCCCAAAGTTCGGGAGGCCGATGTGAGAGCTGCGGCGGCAGTCGGAGTCAACGGACGGCGACGAAATGGAATCGGACGAAAGACGAAAAAGAGTCGAGGCCCGGAAAGAAGACTTACGGCGCCGCAGGAAGCGATGGTAGCTGCCATCGAAGACCACAAACTGAGCGTTCCCGATATTGCCAAGACGCGCGGATGCACGCATCAAGCAGTCTATCAGCTCTACGCTAGGGCGAAGAGGAACCCCGGCTACAAGAAACGGCGGTCGGTCAACCTGAGCGCCGCCAAACCCCTCCACTCCAACACCCGTCCCAAGTCTGACCGGGTCGACGACGAGTAGCGCCGGGATCAACATTTTTCAACATCCGAAATCAACGTTCCAGAAAAAATCCGCGCACTGAAAGGCCGCGTTCTGCCCCGACGGGAATGCGGTTTCCACGATCAACGTGTCCGCGCACAGGGTCAAAATGTTGATCGTTCGCGCCTGATTCTGAGGGCTGGCAATTGTGCGGTCCGACCGTGAAAGGGCGTAACGATGAGTGAGTTGTTGACGGTGAAGGCCGTGGGCATGGCCATGCGGGTGATCGCATGGGCGATCGGCCAGGCGCGGGCGTTCTTGCGACGTTGGAGACGATCAGAGTGGGCATGGGAGGACCGCCGCGTGCGGGTGCGTACCCGCGACGTTAACGTGTCCGTAACGGTTGGGCCGCATCCGCCGCGCCGGCGGACTCGGCGGCGCAGACGACGGGGCCGGGACAGCGAATGAGGAAGCCCGAGGCTGGGGATAGAGCGCCGACCCTCACCCCGGCCGTCTCCCTCATAGGGCGAGGGGGACGAGTCGGATTCGTTCGGCGGCGATGGCTTGGGGGGCGGGGACTCGGACGGACCATGCCGGGCCGGTCAGTTCAAGAAGGCGGATCGCGCCGCAACAGGGCGCGAGCAACGGACCCTCTACGCCCCCACCGCGAAGTGCATCTCGTTGGCCTTCTCGACGACCTTGGACGCCCGGAGGACTTCGAAGCGCACGACCCCGCCGTCGTAGCCGTAATCCACCACCACGCCTTCGCGGACCTCGTCGCTTTCCTTGATGCGCGCCTCGCGCAGGCGAATGGTGAGCGTGTCCGTTTCCGGGTCGTAATGGACCTTCATCGCTGAGCCCCCTTCAGGTAACGGGAAATTTGAGACGTCTTGTAGACTGTGATCACGACCGTTTCGTCTTCCGTGTGTTCGACGAGCACACGAATCAGCATCTCCTGCTGGAGAACGTGACCATGGTATCGACGCAGTAGACCTCCCGCGCAGGTGGATCGGGGACGACGAGTTCCGGATTCGCCAAAGTCAACTCAGCCTCCGAGCGGTCGATCTCCCGCTCGGCCAGGTTCTTCACGGCGTGGTCCGCCCACCGGATTGACTTCATGGCGCGCCCGTCAGATCCGGCTTACAGCGCCCTTGATTTAGTGTTCGTGCTGCTCCGAAAAATCACGCGGCAGACCGCCGGGGCGGGCAAGCTTCCCGAGTTCAGCGAGTATGTCGTGGGCCAGTCCGTCCCCGAAGGACACCCTCACCGGAGTATCGGGCGGGATGTCCGCGGGCACCGCCTGATCCAAGACCACGCGCTTCCCGTCATGATGTCCGTTGATGATCGTCATGGGCTTCGTTCTCCACTTGTTTCGGCCAACCTACGGTTTCGGGCTTCCATTTACAAGTTCCACCTTGTGTGCCTAGCGGCGGTGGGCGGGCTTCGCGATTGGACGCCTCAGTCCCTTTCGCGGTTCGGATGCCTCGCGCCGGGTTGAAATGCCCCCCGACCCGCCGCGATCCCCGTCGCCCCCCGCCCCAGCCCCTTCCCGCCTCTTCCCAGCCGATGGTCTTCAACCTCGCACTTCGAACTTTGAACTTCAATCTGCCGCCCCCGCGTCCCCAGCACTCCGCCTTCGCCATCCACCAACCCTCCTCCTGCCCTCCCCGGCCACTAGCTCGCCCTTGCCCTTGCCCCTCTTTGAACTTTGAACTTCGCACTTTGAACTTCGAAGCTCGATCTCCCGCCTTCATTCGCCATTCGACAATTGGTAATTCGTAACTGGTAATTCGTAATTCCCCCGCCGCGTGATCGCCCGATCACGCGCCTTCCACCGAGCGCCCTCCAAGTTATAGGGATAGAGCGCCGCAAAGCGCCGAATAGGAGGAATCGCCGATGCCCAAAATCGTCTCCCCTCGCCAACGCACCGCCAACCGCCGCAACGCCCGCCAATCCACCGGCCCCAAGACCCAAGGCGGCAAGGCCCGCTCCGCCCGCAATTCCCTCCGCCACGGCCTCCTCTCCGCCCAGGTCGTCGTCGCCGTCGGCGACGGCGCCGAACGCCCCGAAGAGTTCCAGGCCCTCCTCGACGTCCTCCTCGAACAGTTCGACCCCCGCGACGTGATCGAGCAGGCCCTCGTCCAACGCGTCGCCGCCTGTTTCTGGCGCCTCCGCCGCGCCCAACGCTTCGAGGTCGGCGCTCTCCGCCAATCCCTCGATGAATGTCAAGACGACGACAGTCCCGAACACGACGAGCTCGCCCGCGTGCAGGGAGAGCTCAACCACGCCCGAGACCTGCGCCGGCAGCGCGCCGACGACTTGCAGTTCGTCCAGACCCTGAACCTCGACGATCCCCGCGTGCTCGCCGACGCCCGGCCCATGCTCGACCAGCTCGAGACCCGCTATTCCGGCGCCGTCTGGAAACTGCCCGCCCCGCAGATGCGCGAAGTCCTCCTCCGCGAACTCCCCAAGTGGATCCGCGAGTACGACGAACAGGAGATTCCCGCCCTCCAGCGCCGCCTCGTCGAGGCCCGAAAGTACCGCCGCCTCCGCCTCGAACGCCGCGCCCTCACCGCCGCCCTCCCCGCTCCCGACGAAGTTCTCAAGCTCGTCCGCTACGAAAACATGCTCGACCGCCAGCTCCACCGCGCCCTCGCCCAACTTCAGCGCCGCCGCAAACCCCAACCGCTCGATCACGCCCCCAAGGAGGAACCGCAATAAAGAAGATACCAAACGAACCCATTGGCGTGCCTCACTTTACGCCCCAGGATGCTTTTGGGGTTGGACGCTTCAGGCCGTGAAGCGTAGCCCGTCGTACGCCAGTTCCATTCCGTGGGGCAACGTGCGGTTCGTTTCCGCGTGGGCGAGTTCGTGGGTCATGTGCGTGAAGTAGGTGCGCTCCGCGCCCACCTGACGGGCGATCGCCACGGCCTGGTCCACGCTCAGGTGCGTGGGGTGGGGTTTGGGTCGCAGGGCGTCGAGGATCAGAACCCGCACGCCCGCCAGCAGCGCCAAGGAATCCGGCGGGATCTCGCTGCAATCCGTGCAATAGGCGAACCGGCCGAAGCGAAAACCCAGTACCGGCATGGGGCCGTGCAGGAGCGGAATGGGCACGACCGTCGCCTCGCCCACCGAGAACGGCTCGGCGTCGATGGTCCGCAATTCGAGGGCCGGACGGCTGTGCGGCGAGTCCGCCGCGGGATCGAAGGCGTAGGCATACATGCGCCGCAGGGCCTCCAACGTCCGCGTAGTGCCGTAGCATGGCATCGTCTTTTTCATCAACCAGTTGAAGCGCCGCACGTCGTCCAGGCCCATCACGTGGTCCGCGTGATGATGAGTGAAGAGCACCGCGTCCACCGCGTCGATGCCGTGCGCGAGGCATTGGATGCGCAGCTCCGGAGTCGCGTCCACCAGCATCCGCACGCCGCCCATGCGAACGAAAATGCCCGGACGGGTCCGCCGATCGCGCGGGTCCTCCGATCGGCACACGGCGCAGCGGCATCCGATCATCGGCACCCCGTGCGAGGTCCCGGTCCCCAGTACGACGACTTCGACATCAAGGTCTCGGCTCACGCCCGCATCCCGTCTTTTCGCGATGGCGCATGGTATGCACTCCCCCGGCCGCCTACCAATCGAAACACGGTCCCGGTCGTTGACGGACAACGCATCCGTCGCTACGTTGCGCGAACGATTGCGCAATGGCGCACCCCCTTTGGTTGGCGTGGAATGGTCGATCCACCAATGAAGCCGTTGTGGTTTTGTGGAATGACGGCGGCGCTGTGGACCGGCGGCTGTCAATCGGCCACCCAGCCCTCCGCGAAGTCCGTCTCCTCCGCATGGGCCCAGCGCCACGCGCCCCTTCCGCCCGCCGCTGCAAACGCCACCGAGCATCGCCGCACGGATCACTCCCCCGCCCCGCCCGAGACGATTGCCGTCGTCGGAGACGCCGCAATTTCCCGCGGGCAACTCGTCGACCTTCTTCTGCGCGGGCATGGGGCCGCGGTCTTGGAACAATTGATCGCCTTGCGCGCGGCGCAGAGCCTCGCCGCCTCGAAGGGATTGGAGGTCAAGGAATCCGACGTCGATCGTGAATATGAACTCGCTCTCCGAAGATTGTCGAATCCGCTGCCGTCCGTTGCGTCCGGTCCCTTGGACCGCTCCGCGGCCGAACGTACGCTCGACGCCGTCCTCAGCGAGCGGAACATTTCCCGCGAGGAGTTCCTTACCACCCTTCGCCGCAACGCCTACCTCCGAAAAATCGTCGACGGCGAGCTTCGTGTGACCGAGGAACAGGTCCGCGCCGAGTTCGACCGACGGTTCGGCGAACGAGTCCAAGTGCGCCACATTCAATTGGGCAGCGCCGCGGAGGCAGCGCGCGTGCAGGATCGGCTGGCCTCGGGCGAGGACTTCGCCGACCTCGCTCGGCGCTACAGCGCCAATTCGGCCGGCGTCGCCCAGGGCGGACTGCTCGATCCCTTCTCCAGTGCCGATGAGGATGTGCCCGAGGCCTTTCGCCGCGCGGCGTTCGCGCTCGCCCCCGGACAGGTTTCCGGCGTCGTTCGTGCCGGAGAATGGCACCATCTCATCAAGCTGGAACGCCGAATCCCCCGTGAGGAGAAGGACCTCGACTCGGCCCGCGAGGAATTGACCCGTTCGCTTCGTGATCGGCTTGCGGACGTGAACATGCGCGCACGCTACGAGCAATTGCTTCGTGACGCCCGGCTGGAGATCCGCGACCCCGTCCTCCGCGAAGCCTATCAACGCCGAGCGGCTCGACGTGCGCCGTGACGTGATGCCTCACGGTCTAGAACCGGTCGACGATCCGACCGTCCGGCGCTTCCGCAGGGCGAGTTCCGGCGCCTCCCGGATACAGGTCGCCAGGATGCCCCACGCTTGTTGCATCACGCGGCCAAAACTCCGCACCAGTCGTCCACGCGCTTCGCCGACGTCCGCAAATCCCTCCGCGCCGGGCGTGAGCCGTTCCCAGTTATGAAACAGTCGTCCCCAAGGGCTGTGCAGTGCCTCGCGCACCCGCGTGCGACCAAAGATGGGATACCAAAACCAGTCGTGGTACAGGACGCTGGCAATGTACGCCCACGGCGCCAGCCATGTTTTCAACGACCACTCCAGGACACGCTTGAGTCGCCCCCAATAAATGGCGTGCTGCATATTGGCCGCAAAAGTCATCCGCTTGAACGGGCCGACGAAACCCCAATTCTCCTCCGCAACCTCCACATCGCCTACAACCTCCATTTCTCGCGTGTCGCCGCACCCCAACCCGCGTTCGTGGGCCAGACGAATGAACTTCACGTCGCGCAACGGATCGAAGCCCATCAGTTTCGCCGCCAGCGCATCAATGGCCACCTGGTCCGCCGACGCCAACAGTACATTCTTCACATAGGGGATCATACATCGCGGACCCGGACCGTCCCCCGCGAAAGTCCCATCCATCACCGCGAAAACCCCTCGGTGAATCTTCAGTTGGATCATCAGCAGATCGACCAAGGTTTCGTGTATGACGGGGTGCGTCCAATGTCGATGTTCATTGAGCAACCCTCCGAAGGCGTTCTTCATCGCTCCGGTCATCGTCGTGAAAACATGCGTCTTCACTGTCGGCAAATGGATGATATTGGCGCCCAGGAATCGTTTGGGAATACAAAACCCCTTCGGATATACATCATTGAGGCAAAGAAACCGATCCGCGAGCTCCCCGACGGCGTCACGGATGTGAATCCATTCGATGTCGGGTTCGTACAAATGGACATTGGCCAGCTTGTGCGCTTCAATGACATTCAGTTGCTTGTTCTCGCGCTCACCCAGGCGCGCGTCGATCACCACGGTCCGATTGTGGCAGGCGTGAATGCGCGTTGCGTCATATCCGTCGCGTTTCATGGCCCGGATCACGCCTTCCAACTGCCAGGGCGTGGTCGACGTCGCCGGGTAGAAGAAATGCCAACTGATGTTGACCTTCAGCGACGTGGGAGCGTCCTTAGCCACAATCTCCTGATACCCTGCGAGGTTCATCAGGCGATGATAGTCCTCCAGCACGGTCTGCGGCGAGGTGCGGACGATCGCGACGCGGGAACGAAACATAGGACAATTACCAATTACCAATGACCAATGACCAATGACCAACCTCCAATTACCAAGCGCATCGTCGATGCATTGGCGTTATCAGTCATTGGTAATTGGTAATTGGTAATTGGTAATTGGTAATTGGCCATTTTCGATTTCCTCCAAGGTCCCAAGTCAAGGCATTGTCGCAACCGGCGCACTACCACCCGTCCCAAAGAGTACGCTTTGATACGCAATGCCCAGCGCCGCTGCGGCCCAGAGCAGGATCGCCAGGAGCATGGCCCGGTCCTTGAGGACAATTTCAGTGGGGCCGCTGTAGACGCCAAGCTCCGTCAACATGGCGAATCGAAAAACGCCGTACACCACCAGCGGCAATGTATAGAACAAATGTTGTTTCGGGAACGGCGACGGGTGCGCGCCCACGTCGAGGGTATACAGCAGGAATGTGATCACCGCGATCCCCGCGGAAACAGACAGCAAATGGGTCAACAAATCCGGCGTGTAGCGGATGAGCGTGCGACGATGCTTCCCGATTTCCTCGGCATTGCCGATCATGGCGATTTCGCAGCGTCGCTTGCCGAACCCCATGAACAGACAGAGCGTGAATACACAGGCAATCAACCATTCCGACGTCGGCACTCCGACCGCGACGGAACCGGCGAACGCCCGCAGCACAAACCCCACGGACACGATGATGACATCGAGGATCACCCGGCGTTTCAGGGCCAAGGAATAGGCGAGAGTCAGAAGCAGGTATGCGATGACCACGCCGGCGACCCGCGTCGACACCAACAGAGCGCTGAGACCGATCGCCCCCAGCGCCAGCCCGGCGCTCATCGCCAAAGCCGACTTCGGATGGATCGCCCCGCGGGCCACGGGACGATTTCGTTTTGTCGGATGCTTGGCGTCGGCGACGCGATCTACCACGTCGTTCAGCGCGTAGGTGGCGCTCGCCGCCATGCAGAACGCAACAACGGTCAACCCGACATTTCGTAGCGAGCCCAACGACGCCAGCTTCAGCCCCGCCGCCGGTCCGGCGAGCACCACCACGTTCTTCACCCACTGCGAAGGGCGAAGCAGCTCGACGTAGTCGCCGATCGAGACCATCGTGGACGCACCCTGCCGCACCACCGCCTCCCTCGCCGTCGTTCGCGTTGAATTCACCGAATCCCCATCCGAGCCGTCGCGGCGCGCACGTTCGTGTCACCCCGAGTTGCGGACGAAGGCGGCGTATTCCTTGGCGGCCATGAGGGACTTGATCGGTTCTACGGAGTCGGCCTTGATCTTGACCATCCACCCTTCCTCGAAGGCGTCGTCGTTGACCAGTTCGGGATGATCGGTAAGGGCCGTGTTGACCGAGACGATCGTGCCGCTGATGGCGGTGAAAATCTCGGCCGTGGCTTTCACCGACTCCACTTCGCCGAGGACGTCGCCGACCGTGACCTTGGCCCCCACCTCGGGCAGCTCCACGTAAGTGATGTCGGTCAACTCGTCGGCGGCGTGCTGGGTAATCCCCACGGTCACCATGTTGTCATCCGACAGAAACCACTCGTGCGTTTCACTGTACTTGCGATCGATTGGAGCCTTCATGGTCATGTTTCGCTTCATCGTACTTCGCCGATTCGAGCGGCCGCGCCGCGCTCCCCGGCGGACTTAGCGCGGTCGTTTGTAGAACGGCAACTTCACGACCCGCGCCGCAACCCGCTTTCCGCCCACCTCAACCTCTAGCTTCGTGCCTTCCGCCGACGCCTCGGCGAGGACGGAAGCCATGGCGATGCTCTTGCCCAACGTCGGGCTGAGCGTCCCGCTGGTCACCTCACCGACGGCGGTAGGGCCACGATAAACCGCAAAGTGCTGCCGGGCAATCCGCCGCCCCTCCACTTCAAGGCCCACCAGACGGCGAGTCAAGCCCCGCTCGTTCACACGCCGCAGGGCGTCGCCGCCGATGAAATCCTTGGTGAGGTCGACGCACCAAGCCTGTCCCGCGGTGAGGGAATCCACGTCCTCGCTGAGTTCATGGCCGTAAAGTGGCATAGCGGCTTCGATCCGCAAGGTGTCCCGAGCCCCCAAGCCCGCCGGCTTGATCACTCTGTGCGGGTTTTCCACGGTGCCGAGCAACCGCGGGATGAGCGGTTTGACCAGCACCGCAGGCAGGACGATCTCCAGTCCGTCCTCGCCGGTGTAACCGCTTCGATAGGTGACGACCTGCAAAGGCCCCAGGTCGCGGACTGTAAAGTGGTACCGTTTGAGGGAAGAAAGATCGCTCCCGGCGATGTCCTTGGCCAGTTCCAAAGTCTTTGGCCCTTGACAGGCGATCATGCCCGTGGCCAGGGTCTCGTCCACGATTTGCACGCCCGTGCCCTCGGCATGGCGATGGAGCCAGGCGACGATCTTCGTGCGATTGGAGGCGTTGCAGACCATCCCCCAGTGGCCGGTGAACCGCGAGACGATCACGTCGTCGAGGATCCCGCCGTCTTCACGACACACGTGGGAGTAGAACGACCGTCCCGGCTCGGCCCCGGCCAGGTTGCGAGTGCAGACGCGGTTGAGCAACGACTCGGCGCCGTCGCCGATGAACCTCAGGCGGCCCATGTGCGAAACGTCGAAGACGCTGCACGCGGTGCGCGTGTGGTTGTGCTCCTCGACGATGCCCGCATACTGCACGGGCATCTCCCAACCCGCGAACTCCACCATGCGCGCCCCGCGCTCCACGTGGATGTCGTACAGCGGCGTTTTCAGAAGACCGTCGGTCATCGTCCCTCACGCACAAGCTCTGACGTTCGCGGCTCGGCCGCGTCTCGTCACCGCGCGCTACGGTATGGAGGGTTCGGCGAAGTGTCAAACCGACCCGCGGGGATGCCCGCGGCGGCGCGGCGCGGGTCGCACGGCCTGGCGAAAACAGCCCACGAGTGCGAGCACCCTCGTCGTCGGGGAGGGCAAAGATTCTCTTTGCAGGGGCAACCCAACGACGCTCTTCGCCGGAGAGGGCAAAGATTGTTGATGCCGGGGAACGCAAAGATCCTCATGGGTTTGTGCTTAGCGGTTTTCGCCCCAGCCGGGGCGCAGGATTGTAGCCACGGGTGAAATCGCGCAGCGATGAAACCCGTGGATAGGAAGAAGAAAGAAAACCTCGCCCCACCCGGGGCGGTTTCCGGGATCTACGCGTCGGTGAATTCCGCGACTTTCAGCTCCTTCGCCCACGCGATGAGCTTGATCCGGTTGATGAGTTCGAGTCGCTTGCCGGTAGCAAATTCGCGTGCCTCCGCAGTGAAATCCGCGCTCGTCACGAGATCGCCGCGAGTAATCGTTTGGTTGTGAGTAATCTCGCCGAACAGTTTCTGTAGCTCGGGCCGTCCAACGCGCGCGGCAGTGTGTTTACATTGTACCGCGACGCGATCCCGCACAGGCCCGTTAGTTTTTTCCGCAAAAATATCAATGCCGCGATCGTGGCTACCGCCGACGAGCTTGACGTGATATCCGGCGGACTTATAGACCTCAGCGACTAATTCTTCGAATTCCCGATCGTCCATGTTGGCCAACACCTTCTTCGGTACGCTCTGACTAGTGGCTCTTCGCTTGGGTCGAGCCTTGAGTTTTTCGAAGAGCGAGAAGAACTCCTCTTCGGAAAGCCCCATCGCTTCGTCAGGTTTGTTCCCGTCGATCACGTGCGTGAAAAGTCGTCGCCGTTCCGCCAACTTCTGCAGTATCCGTTCTTCGATCGTGTCTCTGCAATAGAAGCGGCGGGCAAACACCTTGTTTTTCTGGCCGATCCGATGTGCGCGCTTTACAGCCTGGTCCTCTACCGCCGGGTTCCACCACCGGTCAAAGAGGAAGACATAATTCGCGGCTTGTAGATTGAGTCCCAAGCCGCCCACCTTGTATTGCAACAACATTGTGTTTACGGCGGGGTCCTCTGAGAATGCCTTCTTCCCGGCATCTCTATTCCGCACTTCTCCGTGCATCTCGACCACGTTGCAACATGCCGGAAGTCTCCTTTTGAGATGCTTAAGCCCGAAAGGCTCCGAAACGAACTGGGAGAAAATGAGAAGTTTACGCCCGCTTTCAATAATCTCTTTGAGGTCCTCGGAAAGCCGCTCCATTTTGCAGCTTTCTCCGCTGGCCGGTTCGAAGTTACATATTTGCATGAGCTTCTGAATTAACACGAATACGTGTTGCACGGAAATCGAGTCGCCCTTCTCGTTCAGTTCGATAACACCCTCTTCCTCCGCTCGGTCGTAGACCGCTCGCTGGCGGTCGTCGAATTCGACCTCGACGTCCTTCTCATCTTTCTCCGGCAGCTCCGGCAGAACTTCCTCAACGCGTCGGCGTTTCAGGTAGGGGGCGATACGATCGCGCACATGACTCACGTCGTTGGATCGCAACAGACCGGGTCGAAGAAACCCGAAGATCGAAACGACATCGTCGGTCTTTGTCTCCAGGGGAGTTCCGGTTAGGGCCCATCTGCGAACCCCGACGAGAGCCTTGACTGCCTTAGCTGTCTCGGATCCCGGACTCTTTATTCGCTGCGCCTCATCGATGATAATGAGGTCGTGCGAGCCGCAGCGCTCGCCCTTCGTAAGCCATTCGGCTTCGCGCGCCAGTTTTTCATAGCTGATGATCTTCACGGCCACGTTCGGCATGGCCCACTTCAGGAACTGTTGTGTGTCGTGGGTTGCTTCGAGAAGGTTGGGCAACGCGTTCGGCCACCACTTATCGATCTCCTCGCGCCAAGTGCTAAAGAGGGCTTTGGGACATACAACCAAGAGACGTTCGATCCGGTGCTCCCGCCACAATAGGCGCGCTGCGATAATCGCTTGCATGGACTTTCCAAGTCCCATCTCGTCTGCCAGCAAAGCGGTTTCGTTCCTTCGGAGCCAATCGATGCCAATGACCTGGTACGCATGTGGTGTCTCCGGGAGTCCTAGGCTCGCATCGGACAATTGTTCGTGGATCGGCGGCGTCAGTATCCAACGCAAACGATCCTCGAGCGTAACGGTCTCATCCTCGAGCGTTGGACGGTCTTCCCGCCGAACGGGATCCAAGCGGACTGTCGGCGCTTCATGGTGGGACTTCGGTGCTCCGAACAAGCTCCTTTCCCGCCGGGCGCGCAAAAAGGAGAACTTGGTGATGACCTCCGACCGAAGCAAGAGATCGACCGTATTGACACGCACGTCTTGGATGCCGATCAGAGCTACGCTGTGCAGACAGGGAATGAAATCGACAGCAACAGTCTTGACCTGCGTGCAAAGGCGCGACGCGACGGTAAAACCATGCACCGTTGGCACCAGTGTATCGCGGCGCACTGAGTGGGCCTCGGCAAGAAGGCGAAGCGCACTTTCGGCGACGTGTCCGATGCTCGCGTGGATCCGAAGTTGACTCAGCGGGATTGAATTAACGACGCAGAGTTCCCAAAGCGCGCGAAGAATCGACGAGCATGTCCCGTTCGTAGTTGAAGGTTGAAAAAGATGGTGGCGGCTCGATCCTATCCGTTGTGTAGGCGGGTAGGGTTGTGAATTCTTTAAGGAGCCACCACCATGAAGCAAGGATACCAAGTCGCGGATCGTCGG
>CAZYEX010000108.1:0-74045 GCA_964646605.1 uncultured Phycisphaera sp.
CCGGTGATCGCGAAAATTGCCGGTATTGAATCGACAGCGAAGATCACGTCGGTGAACTCGACCATGACGAGAACCAGCAGCAGCGGCGTCGCGGCGCGGTGGGCGATCCCATCCGCCCCTGTAACACGCGTAAAGAACCGCTGACCGTCGTAATGGGAGGAGATCGGCCAGATAGACCGCACGGCGCGCACGAGAATGTTCTTGTCGGGGTGGACGCCGTCGCCCCCGGCAAAGGCCATCTTGACGGCCGTCAGGATCAGGAACCCGCCGAAGACGTAGGTGATCCAGCCGAATCGCTGGATGAGCGCCGCGCCGAGCGCGATCATCACACCGCGCATAACGAGCGCGCCCAGGATGCCCCAGAAGAGCACGCGGTGCTGGTACTTCGCCGGGACCGCGAAGTACGAGAAGATCACGGCGATCACAAAGAGGTTGTCCACCGACAACGACTTCTCGATGATATAGCCGGTGAGGAACTGCTCCGCGGCGATCGCGCCGCCGACCATCATCGTCTTGCCCGGTTGCCCCACTATGGGGACACTCAGTCCGACGCCCAGCCAGTGCGCCTCGTAGGCGAAGTAGACGAAGACATTGAAAACCAAGGCGCAGACCACCCAGACCGCTGACCAGACGGCGGCTTCCTTGATCGAGACGGCGTGCGCGCTGCGGTGGAAGACCCCCAGGTCCAGGGCGAGGAAGATGAGCACTAGGACGATGAACCCGGCGTAAAGCCAGACTACCCCCGCCTGAGTCGATTGGGGCATCGCGAGGAGCAGGTTGCCGTTGAGAGCGTGATCCATGCGTGCTGCTCCTGGGGCCCCGGCGCTATGTCCCGGTCGTCGCGGTGGCCGTCTCGCTCCACGACCCGGTTTCGCCGTGCCCCATTCTCTGACCAAGCACCTTCAAGCCTACTTGCTCAAATTTATGGCGGCGTCACTCGAACTACCCGTCCACAACCGTCACTTGTAGGAGTTGCCCGCCGCAGGGGTGATCCTAACGGCAGAGACATTTCCGTACCAGGAGACGTAAAGAGTCGCTGTGTGACTCTGGCGACCACCCAACGCCGATCAGTGCCCGGCAGACGATCGGAGACCGTGAACTGCCGCGTATCGTCGAACTCAAAGAACGGCGCGTGATACGAAAGTAGCGTGAGGTCGTCGAGTGGAGCCGTGAACGTGTGAACGATTCCGCGGGTTATGCACTGTCCTCGTCGAGGCCCTTGTCCGCGGGCTTGCGCCAGCGGCTCTGATTTCAACTCGGCAAGCGACAATTCATTTGTCCTCCGGTTTGATGCCCATGCCTTTGCGGTTGGGGTACGCGGGGCGTTTCGGGCGCTTCGGCGGGTTTTTCTCCAACTCGGCGAGCATGTGGGCGATGGCGGCGTCGAGCTGCGGGTCGCCTCCGTCGGTCATTTTCGCTGGGTCGTCGATCACCTCAATGTCCGGATCCACGCCGTGCCCTTCCACGCCCCAGGTGCCGTCGGTTTCGTAGAAGGCGAAGGTGGGGGCCGAGGTGTATCCACCGTCGATGAGGCCGGGGTTGCCGGAGATGCCCACCAAGCCGCCCCACGTGCGCATCCCGATGAGCTTGCCAAGCTTGCTCTGGCGGAAGTAATAGGGGAAGCAGTCGCCGCCCGAACCCGCCAGTCCGTTGATGAGCATGCACTTGGGACCGTTCTGCGCGTCGGGCGGCCAGGCCCAATCATTCTGCGAACGCGTCGCCCAGTAGTTGGTGATGGGGCGGTTGAGCAGCTCGATGAACCGCGTGGGGATCTGTCCCCCGCCGTTCCACCGTTCGTCGACGATCATCGCCTGCCTATCCACCTGTCCGTAGAACTGGCGGAAAAGGTCGTTTTGCCCGTTGATCCCCGTATTGGGCACGTAGACGTAGCCGACCCGCCCGCCGGTTTTCTCCTCGACGTACTTGCGGTTGTGTTCGATCCAATCGCGGTAGCGGAGGTCGTTTTCGTTGCGCAGGAGCTCGACGATCACGTGCCGGGCGTCGGCGTCGATGGCCGGTTTCTCGTGAACGGTGATGGTGACCACCCTGCCGCCCATGCCGTGGAACGCCGCCCAGGGGTCCTTGGTGACATCGAGAGGCACTCCATTGACGGCCAGCAGATAGTCGCCCGCCTTCACCTTCACGCCCGGTTGGCTGAGCGGACCGCGGGCGTCGTAATCCCAGGGGGCGCCCTCGTAAACCTTGGTGATGCGGTAGACGCCGTCGTGCAACTCGAAGTCCGCCCCCAAAAGACCCCCCGAGGTTTCCGGCGTTTTCTCATAATCCGCGTTGCCGAACACATAGGCGTGGCCGACGTTCAGCTCCGAGATCATCTCGCCGAGCACGAAGTCGACGTCCTCGCGGGAGACGCAATCCTCGAGCATTTTGGCGTACTGCCCGCGGATCGCCTTCCAATCCACCCCGTGCATGTTGGGATCGTAGAAGTACTCGCGCTGCACGCGCCAAGCCTCGTGGAACATCTGCCGCCATTCCTCACGGGGATCGACTCGCCCGGTGATGGCCGACAGGGCGAGAGGCTTGTCGAGCTTCTGCTCGGCCGCCGCGTCGACGATGGCCATGATCTCCTCCTTGCGGACCAGGAGCTTCTTACCGTCGAAGGAGATGATCGCGTTGTTGACCTCTTCGAGGATCGTCTTCTCTTTCTTCTCCTCGTCGGTGAGGTCAAAAATCTTGAGGGAGGGCTTGGTGGTTGCCCCGCGAGCCGGGTTGCGGACGTAGATCAGTTTGTGTTCATGGTTGACCGCGAGAGAAGTGAAATTGCCGCGATCCACGGGCAGGGCCACGGCCCGGCGCTCGAAGCCGTCTAGCTCGATGGCCAGCGGCTTTTTTTCCTCCTCCTTCTTTTCGTCCTTCTTTTCCTCGGCCGGTTTCTCGCCCTCCGCCGCCTCGGGGTTGTTCTCCTCCCCGCCGGCCACGCCCTCTTTTTTCTCATCGGCGGGCTTGTCGTCCTTCTTGGATTCGTCCTTCTTCTCGCCCCCTTTCTTCTTTTCCTCCTCTTTCTTTTTCGCTTCCTCTTCCTCCTTCTTCTTCTCCTCGCCGAACTTTTCCTCATCGCTCTTGGGCGCCCAAGGCGAGCCGACCTCGGCCCGCAACGGAACGACGAAAAGCGTGTCCGTGTCGGCGTAGACGAAGGTCGTGCCCACGTCCTCATAGAGCGGCGAGTTGAAGTTTCGGTTGCTGGCGAAGAAGAGGTAGTCGCCCTTGCGGTCGAAGGTGGGCCAACTGTCGTTGAACGCCCCCGCGGTTAGCCGGGTCTTCTCCGCGGAATCAACCTTGTAGATCCAGATCGACGACGTGGTCTGCTGATCGTTGCCCTTGGAATAGGCGAGCCAATTCGAGTCGTGCGACCAACTGAGGCGGTTGACGTTCCCCCAGGGGTCGGTGTCCACCAATTTCGTCTCCGCGGGGTCGAGGGTGTGGACGTAGATGTTGCCGAGCATGTCGGTGAAGGCGATGCGTTTGGAGTCCGGCGACCAGTTGGGTTGGAAGCGGAACGTCGCTCCGTCGGCGGTCACCTTCTTCGTCTCCCCGCGCCCGTCGGATTGGGTGATGTGAAGTTCGTATTCGCCGGTTTCGTCGGAGAAATAGGCGATCCACTGCCCATCCGGACTCCACGAGGGGTCGCGCTCGGCGACGGCGTGGGTTCGGGTGAGGTTGCGCGGCGATCCCTTCTTGGCCGGGATCGTCCACACATCGCCGCGGACCTGCATGACCGCCCGCTGACCGGACGGGGAGAGGTTCCACGCTTGCACAAACTTGCTGCCGTCGTAATCCCTCGGCCGAATCAAGGGGCGATCGCCGGGAATCGTCACCTCAATCGCCTTGGATTGTTCCGAAGTGAGCGAAAGCAGTCGAAGCTCGGGGCCGTACTGGAATACAATCTCGCCGCCGCCGTCCGGTCCAGGACCGACGGACGGCCATTTCACGTCGTAGTCCTTCAGATTCGTGATCTGCTCGCGCTTTCCGCTGCCCGTGTCGTAGGACCAGATGTTGAGGCGATGCTCCGCTCCGGCGTCGCACATGTAATACACCTTGGACCCGTGCCACATGGGCTGCGAATCGGTTCCCTCCCAGTCCGTGATTTTCTTGGAAGTCTTGTTTTCCAGGTCGAAGGTCCAAACGTCGGTGGCCATGCCTCCGCGGTAACGCTTCCAGGTGCGGTGGTCGGTGGTGTGCGGTGTGTAGGCGAGCTTCCGCCCGTCGGCGCTGATCGAGCCGTTGGCCCCATAGGGCACGGGAAGCCGCTGCGGCAGGCCTCCGCTTACCGGCGAAGTGTAGAGCTGCATTTGCCGCTGCAATCCGGCGAAACCGTTGGTGAAGTACAGGAGGCGCCCGTCCTGCGTCCAGTCGCACAAAGTCTCCGACGCCGGATGGTGAGTGACGCGCACAGGCACTCCGCCGTCGATGGAAATGGTGTAGAGGTCGCGGTTGCCGTCGTAATTGCCCACAAAAGCCAGGCTTCGTCCGTCGGGACTGAAACGCGGGAAGGTCTCCAGCCCGGGGGGACTGGCCAGGGGGGTAGCCGCCCCGCCCGCGCGGGGGACGATCCAGATGTCGTTGGCATAGATGAACGCGATGTGCTCGGCGCTGACGTCGGGGTAGCGCAACATGCCCGCATGGGGCCGGTGCCGACCCTCGACCATTGCCGGCGGTTCGCCTTGCCGGACGTTCACGGCTGCGCCGATTCCCTTCCGCGCCGCTTCGTCCTGCGCGCAGGCCGTCAAGCCGCACGACCACCCGATCACCAACCATCCGCACACGTTTCTCATCTTCACGCTCGTTCTCCTACAATCGTCGGAGCGACGGTAACGGAGGCGTGGAATCGGTGTCAACCCGCCCATGGGAGGCGTACAAGTGTGTACAACCCGTCGTAGGTCGGGTCACTCGAAACCGAGGTCGGCCAGTTCGTCCTCGTCCAATCCGAAGTGGTGCCCGACCTCGTGAAAGACCGTCTTGCGGATTTCCCGGATGAGCTGTTTCCGCGAACGGCAGAGGCTCTCCAGGTTGCGTTGATAAAGGACAATGCGGTCGGGCAGGTGCGGACCGTCCTCCACGCTGCGCTCCGTGAGGGGCACCCCGATGTAAAGTCCCAAGAGGTCCCGCGGATCGTCGCTCTCACCCGCGGCGCAGGCCTCGGCGTCGGGCAGGTCCTCCACGTCCACGCAGACGTTCTCCATGTACGTCTCCAAGGCGGACGGAAGATCGGCCAGGGCCTCGCGCACCACCTGGGAGAACTCCTCGGGCCCTAGATGCATGGAACCACGATCCGATATTTTCCAGAGCCGACAGGGAGTGACGTCATGATGGCACCATGAGTTCTGCTAGTATTTCCGCCGCTGCCGCGCCGTGGGTATGTCGAGCTGGGCGCGATACTTCGCCACCGTTCGCCGAGAAATCTCCAGTTCCTCTCGGCGGAGGAGCTCCGCGATTTGATCGTCGTTGAGCGGCGACTTGGGATCCTCCGCCTCGACCAACTCCCGCACCCGCGTTTTGACCCGATCCCATCCCACGGTTTCCCCATCGAGGGTCTCCGTTCCCCCCGTGAAAAAGTAGCGCAGCGGAAAAATCCCTCGCGGGGTCTGCACGTACTTCTCGGCGACGGTTCGGCTGATGGTCGAGGGGTCACAGCCCAGGTCCGCCGCCAGATCACTCATGCGCAGCACTTTCAGTCCCGACGGTCCCACGTCGAAAAAATCGCGCTGCCGCTCGCAAATCGCGCGGGCCACTCCCAACAACCGCTCGCCGCGAAACCGCACGGCGTCGATCAACGCCACGGCCTCGTCCACGTGCTTCCTGGCAAATTCGCGGGTCTCCTTCCCGTTCTCCTTGGAGCGCGCCAGCGCCGCCGTGTCCTCACGAATCCGAAGGTGCGGCGAATTGCCGCGGGCCAGACGAACGGTGAGCCCCCCCCCCTCGTCCGCGTAGTCGATGATCACGTCCGGCCGGATCGGCGGCTCCGACCGATCCCCCACCAAATACCCCGGATGCAGGCAGAGTGACGAGCGCATGGCAGCGATCGCCGCACCGATCTCCCCCAGGGAATACCCCGTGGCCTTGGCGATCGCGGGAAGCCGGTTGTGCGTCATGTCCGCCAGGTGCTCTTGGATCAACGTCCGCTCGATCGTGTTATCGCCGGGCGATGCGTCAAGCTGCAAAAGGAGGCACTCGACGGCGTCCCGCGCCGCGACGCCCGCGGGCTCCAGCTTCTGAACCTTGCCAAGGGCGTCGCAAAGCGCCGCGGTCGATGCCGGAGGATTGACACTCGCCCCCATCTCCTCGAGCGGCACGCGCAAGTATCCGTCCGGGTCCAGACGGTTGATGACAGCCTCGCCGAGCCGTTGCGTTTCCCGATCGACCTCCACAAGCGACCATTGATTGAGCAGATGCTCTTGCAGTCCGACCTCACGCCCCGCGGTGTTGGCCATGGCCGCCAACTTGGGGTCCTGCTCTCCGTCCCACGACGCACGCCGCGCCGGTCCGGGCCCTCGATCGTTCCCCTCCCAGTCCATGCCCCGTGCGAAGCGGCTCAGCCTCGCAAAGCCGCGATCGCCCTGATCCTCCTGCTTCTGCGGACCCGAACCCGGACCGCCCTCCGCGTCGCCGACCGGCGTCGCTTCGGGCTCGGCCAGCTCCAGCGCCGCGTTGGATTCCAGCGCGTCCGCGATGTACGCCTCCAGCTCGGACACGGGCTTTTGCAGCACCGCCATGGACTGAATCAGTTGCGGGGTGAGGCGCTGCTCCATCCGCAACTGGTGGCTGAGCGTTTGTGATAAGTACTGCGACATCGATCTTTCCCCTCTCCCTCATGGGGAGAGGACCGAGGCGAGGACCGTACGCGACCGGCGGGAGCCTCCGCGCACCGTCGCGCCGCCGACCCTCACGTCAGCGCACGAAACTCGACGGATTATACCCGAACGATGGGGCGGCTGTCGTCAACCGCCGAGGGAAAAGCGTGCAACGTCTGCTAAAGCTGGGTTCGCCCGCGAATGGCGGACTCGAGAATCCCGCGTGTGGCGTATTCCAACTGCGAACCCACCGGCAACCCTCTCGCGGGCCGAGTCACCAGCACCCCGGAATCGCTCAGGAGACTCTGAATGTGGAGGGCCGTCGCGTCGCCGTCGAGGGTCGGGTTGAGCGCCAAGACCACTTCACGCACGCCCCCTTTGCGGACCCGCGCGATCAACGCGTCGAGTGTCAGGTGCTCCGGCTCCACCCCTTCCAGCGGGGCGATATGCCCCATCAACACATGGTAAGCTCCGTGAACCAGACCCGTCGCCTCCAAGGCCAGCAAGTCCTTGGGCTGCTCGACGACCCAGATCTCGGATAGGTCTCGCTTGCCGTCCAAGCAGATCGAGCACGGATCGGATTCCGTCAGGTTGAAGCAAGTCCGGCAGTGGATCACCTTGTCCTTCACGTCGAGAATCGCACTCGCAAGCGCCGCGGCGAATTCCCTAGGCTCGCGCAAAACGTGGAACGCCAAGCGCTCCGCGCTGCGCGGACCGATCCCTGGCAGCTTCTGGAACTGCTCCCGCAACCGCGTCAGCGACTCAACCGGTTCACTGCTCATGATCGAAACCTGTCCGTCCCGTCGCGCGGCCCCTGACTCCGCAGGAACCACGACGTACGCCGTTCGAGAGATCATAGCGTCCAGCACTCGACTCGGCACGCCGAGGGCGGGGATGATACAAAGGGTGGGAGACGAGCGTTGGCTCGCTCTCGGTTGGACCGCGTGGCCTGGCGTGTTTCACGTGGAACGAGTCGAGGACTTGGCGGCGCAACCGTGTTTCACGTGGAACACAGGTTGGCCGGTTGGGCCACTGGGGCCAGTTCGGTCATCGGGGCCGGTTGGGCCGGTGCGGGCGGGCGGCCCAAACTCGCGGCGGCGATCCGTGTTCACCAACGAACGCCCCATGCAATTACCGAACGATCGGCTTCCTTTCCGCGGAGCCGGAGAGGACAACCGACACCGAATACGGGCGAAGATACGAAATCGTCGCTCCGCTCCTGGGACCCAATGGGCGGGTGGTGCGGTTTCGAAGTATTTGGCAGATCGACGATGGAACGGACAGCCCCCGGTTGATTACAATGGTCCCGGAGTGAAGCTATGGCATTCGACCTATTCACCGACGTGATCCTTACGGCCGACGTGCCCGACCATGACCTGCGCGCCGGCGACGTCGGGACGGTGGTGGAGCGCCATCGCGTGACCGGGCGCGAGGACGGTTACAGCGTGGAGTTCTTCGACATGACCGGCCGCACCGTGGCCGTCGTGACCCTGGCCGAAGGCAAACTCCGCCCTCCCGCCTCCTCCGACCGCCCCACCGTCAGGACCCCGGCCCACGCCGGCGGATAAGCACGCTCGGGCGAGTTGTCAGTTATCCGTTGTCGGAGAGGCGACGGAGCGACGCAGGGACGAGGTTTCAACGGACCGCTAAACGTCGTTTTCGGTCCGCGGCACGTTGCACGGCCTTCTCGATCTTTTCGACCGTGCGGACGGTCGGTGAATGCCGGCCGGTTTCCAGGCGACAGACCGTCTCCTGTCGAACCCCGGCGAGCTTGGCCAGTTGCTGCTGCGTAAGTCCCAGGGCCTTTCGCTCGCGGATGATGTCGCGGGCAATCGTCGCCCGGACGAACTCGAGGGCCGGAACGTTGCCTTGGACGTCCGGTTTGGGCAGCGGTGGGAAGCCCTTCCCTCGCGACTCGCGGCGCGACCGGTTCGATTCATTCCAACGGGCTAAGCCCGCTTTCGCCGTGGTGGTTGCAGTGCCCGGCGAGAACGTGGCGAGAAAGCGGTGAATCCGACGTTCAAGACTGGTTGGCTGGCGAATCTGGCACTCCCAAATGACGAAAACCGACCAGCCGTGGGTCCGAAGGTGACGCTTGATGCGAACGTCTCGTCGCTTGTTGGATTCGAGTTTGCTCCGCCAGAACGCGACTCGGGACTTTGGCAACCTGCGACCGTTGAAGCACGCGTGGCGGTGCCAAAAGCACCCGTGAACGAAAATCACAACGCGCTGCCGCGACAAAGCGATGTCCGGGCGTCCAGGGAGGTCGCGCGCTTGTGTTGTGCCCCGATCGGGGCAGTGGAATGTAGCCACGGGTAGAGCGCAGCCGCCGAAGGCGACGGAGCGGAACCCGTGGAAGAAGTCGTGTTTGCACAGACCCGCCCCGCAGGGGCGGAGGAATCGCACGTATCCGCGTTTGCTCAGTCAAACAAGTATCGCTCATCGAACTCGATCTCATGCGCAGCCAGAAACCGCAACAGCTCGGACTTGAAGTCTTCTTTCTTGTGATGCTCCGCCTGACCAGCGATGTACTTCTTCACGCCTTCTTCCTGCGACTTGCTGACAGAGAAGGCGCTGTATCCCTCCTGCCATGCGAACGCACCAAGTCTTGGGAAGGACTGATGCACCCACAACGACGAGCGGGCTTTGACAGTCCGCATCAAGCCCGAGATGGCGGCATCTGGCCGCCAGCGAATGTACATGTGGACGTGATCATCCATGCCACCCATGTCGAGGAGCACGCCCTTCTCCGCCCGGACTAGCCCGCCCATGTAGGAATACATGCGTTGCGCGAGGTCGGGCGCGATCCACGGCTCCCGATGCTTGGTCGAGAACACGATGTGAAGGAGAATCTGGGAGTACGTGCCGGGCATAGGCTTCCCTTCGTTGGCGCGAAAGATTCCTGCGCCCCTCCGGGGCGCGAAGAAATTACAAAGGCCCATCTCGTACCACGGGTTCCGCGACGCTCGGGTCGGGGTCGCTCCACCCGTGGCGACATTCCGACGCCCCGTCTGGGGCGTTCCTCAATCCCTCCACATCCGCATCATCTGCCGGTATGCTATCGCGGGTCGTGGATGATGTCCTGAGCGATCAGATGATTCCAGTATTCCAGGTCGGGCAGTTGTATTCAAGCGACGACATACAATCGGCGCTTAAGGTCGGGAACGCGGGCGGCGTGCGCATGTCGATCGGCGACGGGGGCACGGTGCGGCGGGCCGTGATTCTCACGTCCGTCGCTACGGCGCGGCAGGCGACCGAGAACCCCTACCACGATCGCGTCGAGAACGACATCCTCGTCTATACCGGTGCAGGCCGCGAGGGCGACCAGACGCTCGGCGGGGTGAACAAACGGCTGCCGCAGCAGCTTGGCGCGAACTTTCCCGCCTACGGGTTCGTTCTTGTCGGCAGCCGGCGCGACCCCGCGATCGGACCGAAACGCTGGCGGTTCCTTGGGTTGCTGGAATACGTCCGGCACTATCCGGACACGCAAGCCGATACCGGCGGCCAAGTTCGCAAAGTGTGGTTGTTTGAAATGCGGATTCACGCCAGCCCGGAAGCAGTTGTCGTGGCAGAGGATTTGGAACTGTCCGAGCGCTTGCTAACGGAATCGCGGAAGGAGTACAAGCAAACATGCGAGGATCGCGAAATCGGTGAAACGCCGCTGGTCGTGCCCGCGTCGAGCAGGGAATTCGATCCCGTGGAGATCGAAGGCATCCGGGCCCAGTTGCTCGCCAAGCCCGCCGAGGGGTTCGAGCACTTCGTCAAGGATCTGCTGCTCTGCACCGGCTTCGTCAACGTCAGCGTCACGAAGTTTAGCCAGGATGGGGGTGTGGACGTGAACGCCTACGCCAGCGCGGTCATGTGGCCCGTCGAGAACATGCTCGTGCAGATTCAGGCGAAGAGATGGTTGCACACGGTCGGGCGCAAGGAAGTGGCTGAGTTGCGCGGCAGCCTACAACCGTTCGCGCGGGGAGCCGTCGTCACCACGAGCCACTACAGCAAGGCGGCGATCACCGAGGCGTCGAGTGTGGGCAAAGCCCCGATCGTGCTGGTCGATGGTTATTCACTCGCGCTAATCGTCCGGCGTATCGGGATGCAGTTCCAATGATTCCTTTCAAAGGAGTTCGAAAAAATGACAGCTGAATCCATCGACGACGCAACGATGTCACATGGAGAAATCGACAGCAAGGCGGTGCTCGATCTAGCACGGAAAGACCCGAAGGTCCATGAAGGGGAGTTGGAGATCGACGACAACGCAGTTGTTTCCTATGGAGGGGACAACGGTGCCTATGTCCAAGCCTGGCTTTGGGTAGACTTTGCCGGTACGTCCTTGGACGAAGAGGGAGAAGACGAGAGCGAGGAAGCCTCAGCCTGCTAAAGCGTCGCCCCGCCTCCGTAGAACACCATAGTTCGCCGCGTTGAGGAGCTTGTAGACGACGTTGTCCTTGAGCGCGTTCCGCTTGCCGCTGGTGACTGCCTTCTCAAGGCGGGCGTGGTGATCGGTCCATTCCTCGTCGCCCTTGGGAACGATCCCGGGGTACGTAAGCTGCTGGATGATGTAACTGTAGTAATTGGCAAAGCTCTTGCGGAGAAGCCCCTTGACATTCTCGAACAAGAACGCCTTCGGTGCGATCTCCCGGATGGCTCGTACCGCGTGCGGAAACATGTTCCGCCCGTCATCCATGCCCCGGTGCCTTCCGCCGATCGAAAACGGCTGGCAAGGGGGGCCGCCCGAAACGAATTCGGCCTCACCGGCGTGCCGTCGGAAATCGTACGCGGCGACATCGCCTTCAACTATCCTACAGTCACGGACGCGCGCGACCCCCGCAGCGAGGTTCCGTCGAATGGTGTTACAGGCATTGCGATCCCATTCAAGAACGGCCACATGATCGAACCCGGCGTTTGCTGTCGCCAACGTCAATCCGCCAGCGCCCGCGAATAGCTCGATAGATTTCATGGACTAATCCTATCCGGATCCGACCTGGACGCGATCATACGGCTTTTGTTAGGAAACGTCAAGAGAATTCTTGCAAGCCCCTGGCTCGCCTGTGAGATTTGCACCGGGCTCGCCGCAAGACCCGAGTGCTCTCTATTGCCGATGAGGCGGACGTACTATGAGCTCGGCTTGGCCCTGGGGAGGCGCCAAACTGCACCCGAGCTTAGCCTCCATTGCGAGCTGGACCTGCGGGACTTTGCGATCCTGCAACAGGACATCTTCGGTCCGTGACCACGGACCGCCCCGCGCCGGGGACAAGCCCCGACGCTACACGATCCTGCAAGGCGATCTGTTTGGGCCGTAGTGATTGAGGACGGCGGACGACGAGGCGACCCCTTCAGGGTCGGATGGATCGTGGGGGGTCGGGGATCCGTGGGCGGCGCTGCGCTCTGCCCACGGCTACTATAGTGCAGCCTTTCAGGCTGGAAGACGGCGTGGCACCAAGGGGTGAGGCGGGCGTTTGGACCCTCACCCCGGCCCTCTCCCTGCAAGGGAGAGGGGTTCGTCCGCCCGGCGCCTGCTCACGCTCCGCCGCCGAGCATTTGCGAGAGGCCGGGGATGTTGAGGCCGCCGGTGAGAGCGCCGAGTTCCTGTTTCATGGCCTCCTGCGACTTGGCCACACCGGCTGCGACCGCCGCTTTGACCAAGTCTTCGAGGAGTTCCACGTCGCCGGTCGCCTGGGGGTCGATCTTGATGGCCACCAGCGACCCGCGACCATCGACCGTGGCCAGTACCAGCCCGCCGCCCGCCGCACCCTCAAAGCGCCGCGCCGCCAGATCTTCCTGGAGTTTGGCGAGGTTGGATTGCAGATCCTTGGCCGATTTCATCAGCCCGGCGAGATTTCCAAGACCACCCAGCATGATCGATTACTCCGTTCCCAAAAGCGACGCTTCGCCCTCTTCGGATTCCGACGCGTCAGACCCGCCAGCGCCGTCCGGCGTCGTTGTCCCTTTCTCTCCGTCGGCGCCGACGATCTTCGTCGGGCGAACGTCGAGCAGCGTTCCGTCCACGGCCGCCTTTACCCGCTCCACCAACGGATCGCGGGCGGCGCGCTCCCACTCGGCTCGACGTGGAGGCGGCGCTGCCGTTGCCGTGCGGAGTTCCGCCCCCACGGACCCCGACCTCGATGCAGGCGCGGCCCCGACCTTCGCCGCCGCGTTGCCGGCGGGCCGAATCACGTCAACGTTTTTTTTTACGTCCCCGCCGCCCGTCGGCGCGCCCGCGACGCTGCCCCCTTCCGCCAAGCGCTCGAGAAGCTGCGTCAGATCGCTGAATTGATGGGCCATGGCCAGCCGCGTGATCGCCGCGTCCGCCAGCGCTCGCGCCGCCCCGCTGTATTTCACGTTGCGACGCAACTCCTCCAGCAACGTAATCATGTAGACATACGTCGCGGCGTCGAACTTGGCGGACTGTTCGACCAGTCGCCCGCGCACGGTAGAGGCCGCGTCGACGAGGTCCGTCTCCGCTCCGCAGACACGCAGCAGCATCAGCGATCGAACATGGTCGATGAGATGGTCGCAGAATCGCTCGATGGTTCGACCGGTTTGCAGCGCTTGATCGAAGATCCGCAACGCCCCCGCGGCATCCCGCGACCCCAGACAATCCACCAGGGCCAGGGAAAGTTCGTCATGCGGCGGCGGCACGATTTCGTCCACCGAAGCCAGCGTCAGGCGATGGGCGTCGAAGGAGAGCAGTTGATCCAGCAGCGATAGCGCATCGCGCATCGAGCCGTTCGCCAACCGCGCCACCCGTCGCAGCGCCGCCTCCTCGGCCTCGACTCCCTCGACCTTGGCGATCCGCGCCAGATGCGCCGACATGGCCACGACCTCGATGGACTTGAAATCGAATCGCTGGCAGCGGCTGACGATCGTCGCGGGAACCTTGTGGGCCTCGGTCGTGGCCAGGATGAACTTCACGTGCGAGGGCGGCTCCTCCAAGGTCTTGAGCAAGGCGTTGAAGGCCTGGGTGCTGAGCATGTGAACTTCGTCGATGATGTACACCTTGAAGCGCGCCCGGGCCGGGCGCAAGGTGGCGTTGCTGCGCAGCTCGCGGATGTTGTCCACGCCGGTGTTGCTGGCCGCGTCGATCTCCACCACGTCAATGTCCTGACCCTCGGCAACGGCCCGGCACGACTCGCACGTCCCGCAAGGCGTGGGGGTCGCCGCGGGGGCGGATAGACAATTCAAGGCTTTGGCCAGAATGCGGGCCATCGACGTCTTGCCCACCCCGCGTGTGCCCGTGAAGAGATACCCGTGATGAATCCGACCGGAGCGGATCGCGTTGGTCAACGTCGTGGCGATGACCTCCTGCCCCACGACCTCCTCGAAGGTCGCGCTGCGATAGGCCCGAGCTAGTACGCGATAAGACATCAGATTCTCGAACGCCCCGATCGTCAGTTCCTTGGTCGCACGGACAGTGGCCCGTTCATGCCCGTCCGCCCGCCGGACCATCCTATCCGGAAGCTCGCGTCCCCGAAACGACCGTGGTTCAGGCCACCGGCCCCAACTTTTCGAGCCCTCGCACGCCGATCGCCCGCACGCCGAGGCCTGTATGTAGGGCGTTCCGGTTATCGGGCGACTAATGGCGAGCGATCGGGAATGAAGCTGGGAGTTTTCCGCCTCCGGCGTTATATTCGACGACACTTCCGACCGGGCTGGAAGCGGAGAGAAGAACATGGGCACTTTTAACAGGACTGGAAACGGAGAGAAGAACATGCGCATTCAATTGGTCATTGGTTCCTTGATCGCACTCGTGGCCGTCGCACCCTCGCGGGGTGAGATACCCTTAGGCACGGCCTTTACTTTTCACGGACAACTCAAAGAGGGCGGCGTGCCGCTCGAGGACACGGCCGACTTCGAGTTCACGCTGTGGGACGACGAGGGCAACGGCAATCCACCCGTGGGTGGTTTGCAAGTTGGCGGCGTGCAGGCGATCAACGCCCTGCCCGTCACCGCGGGCCTGTTCAGCGTTACGCTCAACGACGGCGGCGAGTTCGGGGGCGATGCCTTCATCGGAAACGCCCGCTGGCTTCAGATCGCGGTGCGCAGTCCGGCGGGCGGCGGCGTCTTCACCACGCTCGCGCCGCGTCAGGCGCTGACGGCGACGCCTCACGCCCTACTCGCCCTGAACGCCCTGAACGCCGAGCAGTTGGGCGGCATCGACGCCATTGAATATGTTACGACTGCAAACGCTGGAAACACATTTATTGAAAACGACACAGTCCAACAGCCGACCGCGAATTTCAATATTTCCGGCAATGGCACGGTTAGCAGTCTGAACGCCAACGGCGCAGTTTCGTTGGGCGGCATCGCGCCACCGGCGGCGGCGCCCGCCGGGCAAGGACGAGTCTATTTCGACTCGGCGTCCAACAAAGTGAAAATCTCCGAAAACAACGGTGCCTACGTTAATCTGATCGGCGCCGGCGGTGTCGGCGGCAGCGGCAACATTGGCAGCATTCCATATTGGAGCGGCGCCACGACATTAAGCGATTCTGTAATCACGCAAAACGCCAACGGCGTTCAACTGCCAAACGGCGTTCAATTGGCGGTAGGGGCACAGGGGAACCAGATGTCCTTCGGCTCACCCAACGGGGAAACAGGACTGTCCATCGCAGGGGCCAGCGGCAGGGCTGACGTCAGATTTGATGGCACAACACTTAGACTGAATGTTGGTCCGCCGGGCACACCGCCTTCGAATGGAATTGCTATCACTTCCACTGCCGTTAAGTTGCCAAACGGCGTTCAACTGGCGGTAGGGGCACAGGGTAACGCGGTCGCATTCGGCTCGCCAAACGGGGAAACAGGAATGACAATCGCGGGGGCCAACGGAAGAGCCGATCTTAGATTCGACGGCTCAACGCTCAGAATATTCAACGGTCCGGCAGGCACGCCGCCGGCAAACGGGATAGCTATAAACGCATCGGGCAACGTGGGCATCGGCACGACTACGCCGAATACCCGGTTAAGTTTGAGCGGCGGACCCTCGTGGACTTCCAACTTCTGGACCGCCTCGATGAATTTACAAAATGCCTCAGCCATCGGTTGGGAGGCAAATGCCTCAGGACAGCTATACGGCATTGGCCACACTACCGGTGGATTGACTTTTTTCCGCACACCCAGCGTTTTTGGAAACAACAGTGCTCCGGCTAACTACGATATGATCATCACCGATACCGGCAACATTACGCAACCGCTCGCCAACAACGGTTTAGTCAAGGCAATGGCGTATGTTCGGGTCTACCGCGATTGTATTGGTGGAGTTTGCTCAGAACTAGTGCCGAGCATTGTACGTTGCTACAACTCCACCAACAACGCGACAAGCGGAAATTGCGGGTTCTCTTTCCCCAATGTTTACAGCTACGGTGTTGAGATCAACTTCGGCTTTCAAGTCGAAAATCGTTTTATTTCGCTGACAGCCAGCGATGGAGCCGGCACCGCCAGCGTCTATAATTTTCCAAACGCAAACACCGTTTATGTTCTCAACGGAAACGGTAACACGACCCAGTTTTTCATTTACATCTACTAGAGAACAACTGCGGACGAAAGGAGCAATGGAAGATGAAAATTCAGAGAATTGAATTTATCGCGGTACCGTGGTGCTCGATGGCGCGGGTGAGGCCGTGATCGAGCTGCCGCACTATTTCGCCAAGATCAACAAGACGCCGAGCCATTGGCTCACCGCCGTGGGCGCCCATGCCCATGCTACACGTGGCCGGGAAGATCGACGAGGCCGCCCTGAGCGCCGGGGCAACGGGCGGGGCGGGTGTGGCCGCGCCCGCGTGTACGTTTCGCATTCCGGGCGGCGCGCCCGGTGCGAAGGTATCCTGGCGCGTCGAGGCCTTGCGCAACGACCTGTGGGTCCAGAAGCGCGGCATGCCCGTCGAGGTCGAGAAGCAGGGCCGTGAGAAGGGCACCTACCAGCACCCCGAGCTCTACGGCCTGTCAGCGGAGATGGGCATGGACCACGCCGCGCCCGCCCAGAAAGGCCCGCGCCAGGACGCGAGACGACGTTCCACAGATCCGATCGGGCCCTCTCTGCGCAGAGGCGAGGGTGGTTCCGGCGATCTTCGTCACGTCCGCACCGGCGCGCCCGCGCCGGAGGGCGCGGCGGAAGCTCGCGCCGTCGCGGTTCCGCCGCCCCGTCGGAGCGGGTTCATTCTTGTCTCCCAGCGCCACGGGTTCCGTCCGGCGCCGCCGGACTCCACCGGTGGCTACACTCCGGCGCCCCTTCGGGGCGAACGGATGCTGACGTTGGGGCGCGAGCCACTGCTCAAGAGCAGTGGCACCGCTGGAACGCTTGACAAACGGAGCGCCTGCGTGTCTACTTGTGGGGGTTCCGAATCCGCGCTCGGTGGTCCTGCGAATCGGAGGCCGCGTCCGGGTGGACGAGACGCACCCACGATGGGGTGAACCATGACGACGACCATGACCAACGAACCGCATACGTCGCCGCAGCTCGACTCCGCGCATCGCGTGGCGGCGCTCAATCGCAACGACAAGCCCTTTCACGCCGTGCTGGCGCAGCAGTTCGACCGGACGGTTCTGGATCAGTTGTGTCAGCTTTCCGACATGATCCGGTCCATCGGCGGTTCGCGGCAGGGGAGCCAATTCCTAGCCACGCTGCTGAGTCATCGGCGGGCGATGCTCTATTTCATCCAGCCGTCGACTCGGACGTTCTTGTCTTTTACCTCGGCTTGCCAGATCGTGGGGATGCGCTACAGCGAGGTGCGGGATCGTTCGACCTCCTCGGAAGTCAAAGGCGAGTCGGAAGACGACACCATCCGCACCTTCAGCCAATACTTCGACTTGATCATCATGCGGCATCCGATGGAAGGGTTCGCGGAGCACGTGGCCACCATGCTTAACGAGATGCCGCGGACCATTCCGGTGGTCAACGCGGGATCGGGCAAGGACCAGCATCCCACGCAGGCCCTGCTGGACATCTACACGTTGTATCGCTCGTTCGCCGATCCGCGGGCGGCGCGGAGCGAGCCGCGCTACAGCCGCAACGTCTTCGCGGGTAAGACCATCGCGTTCGTCGGCGATCTGAAGCGCGGGCGGACGGTGCGCTCGCTGACCTATCTGCTATGCCGCTATCCGGGCGTGCGGCTGATGTTTGTCTCGCCGCCGGAGCTGCGCATCGGCGACGACATTCTCGAGTACGTCGGTCGGCACGGAGTGGAGTTCGAGATCGGTGACGACGTGCGAAAACAGATCGGCGAGTGCGACGCGGTGTACATGACGCGCTTGCAGGATGAGCACGACGTGGCCGGGGAGTCGAAGAAAATCGACTACGATGCGTATAGCTTGACCTACGAAATGGCGTCGCAGTTCAAGCCGACGTTGGCGATCCTGCACCCCTTGCCCCGCCGGCACGAGCTTGACCAGCGTTTGGATTCGCTTCCTCAGGCGAAGTATTGGGCCCAGGTCCGAAACGGCATGTGGATGCGTGCGGCGCTCATGGCGTCGATCCTGAACGTCGAGGTCGCCATCCGCGATCACTATCAGGCCTATTACACGTTCTAACGGGCCGCACAGCCTGAATCACGATATGCGGTTTGCGAGGCGGGTCCGGTCAACTTAGAACGCGGCCCGGATTCCGAACCGACTTATGGGTCGGTCCTCAATCCGGGCCGCAGTCGCAAATCCGTGTTCGGCTCGCGGGTGCCGCGCCTAGTCACCGACTGTGGAAGGAGAACCCACCGCGGTGGTGACGGCTGCCGTAACCGAAGCCCACGCTTATGCCGGAGGGTCGGTAGTAACCGTGACCGTAATGCACCGGGGCGTATGGCCGCTGGTACACGACCGGCGGATAGTATGCCGGGCGGTGCCCGTAAGTCACCGTCCGCACCGGGGCCGGGTAGGCATACGGCTGGGAGTATACGACCGGCTGGGCATACACCACCGGCGACGAGTACACGACCGGCGCCGAATAGACCGGAGCGTTGTAGTAGTAACTCGGGACGTAACTCACGTACGTTCCGCAGGACCGGCGGTAATGGTCCGCGTTCGCCGAAGCGCTCCCCAGACCCAGAACTCCCGCGACCGCGACCAACCCCGCAACTTTCGTTTTGCCGAACATGGCTGATTCTCCTGTTTAGACCCAGGGGCCTTAGGCCCCGTTGCTCTCATAGACATCCTACATCACCGGTTGGATAGTCTTCACCGTCGGAAGATGTCAGAAAGCGTGACGTTAGTTTAGTCATTTTATCTTATGTCAAATCTGGTATTGCAGGCTCCGTGGTTGGTTATCGGTCGTTGGATAGCCATTCGGCGATCTGGCGACGCTCGGCGGGTGTGAGGCGGTCTCTGAAACTGGGCATTCGGGCCCTCTCGCGGCCAGTGCTGCGGTAGCGGGTTTCGTGGTCGGGTTCGGCGATCATGCGTTCGATCCAGGCGGGGGCGCCGTAGTTTTTCATTTCCGGGGCGCGAGTGGTTCCGGTTCGGTTGCCGTCATAGGAGTGGCACTCGTTGCAAACGGACATGAAGACTTCGCGGCCGCGATGGATCAGAGATTCGTTCGCGGCGGCGGAGGGCGTGTCCGCGGGCTGGCGCTCGCGGCTCTGAAGGTCGGGTCGCTTCCGCTCCCCGCTCTGATTGGCGAGAAAGGCGGCGACGGCGTCGAAGTCGGCGGAGATTTGGCGGAGCATTTCCTCATCGGCGCTTTCGGTGCGCTCACGGATGAAGCGGGCCATGCGGGTATGGGCGGGATCTCCTTCGGGGGTTCGCATGAGGCCGAAGTAGCGGGGGCTCATGGGATCGGTGAGGAGTCCTCGAATCCAATCGCGAGAGGCGAAGCCGCCAAGGTCGGATGAGGTCGCGGGTTCTGCGGGGGTGCGGCCCAGGGCGTCGTGGCCGTCGAAGCGATGGCAAGTCGCACAGTGAGCGGCGAAGAGTCTGGGGCCCTGTGTCATGGGGTCGGCAGCGAGCAGTTCCCACGGACCTGTCGGGGGGATGCCATGCGCCGCGGCGAGTTCGTGGGCGCGGGTCGCGGTCCGGCGAGCCAGGGCGCGTTGTTCGTGGAATTGTCGGGCTTGCAGGGCATGTTGGTCCGCGAGCGTCAGCGGTTCGCCTTGCTGCTGTTTGGCGCGGATGGCGTCCACGGTTTTCGTGATTGGGTTTCGATCGTCGAGTAGCGCGGCGGCGGTGAGGATCAGGATGCCGGCGGCCAGGGCGGCACAGAATCCGCGCGCTATGCGGTCTGCGAAGGCCACGGGCATAAGACGCTGCAACCAGGGAAGGCAGAATAAGAGCATGGTCACCGCACCGGGGATAAGGATCGCACCGGCGACCTCGGCCGTGGGTCCTTCGAACCCCTTGAGCCATTGGAAGAGGAACAAGGTGTGCCACTCGGGGCGGGCGGGGTAGTCGGTCGCGGTCGGGTCGGCGGGGGCGTCGAGGAGAGAGGAATCGAGGAGGATGTGCGCGCACCAGGTCGCTCCGAACACGGCCAGGATCACGATGAGGGGGGAAATCGCGACGAGGCCCGCCCGTTCGCGGTCGCGGTCCAGAACGGCGGCTGCGTCGGGAAGCGATGCCAACCCCGCGCCACCCACAGCCCTTCGCGTCGCCGGAGGCGACGCGCCGGGGACGACGCTCCATTCTCGGTCGCCTCGTCGGGGTGGCGCTACACGTCGGCGGATCAACCACGCGAAGGCGAGCGGCAAGACCAGGACGTGGAGGGTGTAGAAGCGGGTGAGGGTGAGGTTGCCGAGGTCGGGGCCTCCGAGGAGAAGTTTGGCGAGAGGCTCGCCGAGCAGCGGGGCCTTGGCGAGGATGTTGGTTCGGACCTTGGTTCCCCAGAAGCCCTCTTGGTCCCAGGGGAGCAGGTGGCCGGTGAGGGAGAGGGCGAGTGTCAGCCAGAGGCACCCAAGAGTGACCGTCCACAAGCGCCATCCCGGCCCGCGGTAGGCGCGTTGGAATACGATCCGGCCGGCGAAAAGCGCGAGGAGCACGATCAGAGCGTCGGAGGCGAAGTGGTGGACTCCGCGAATCAGCCATCCCGACGGAACCTGGGTTTGGATGTACCAGGTGCTTCCCCAGGCGGTGGTCGTCGAGGGGCTGTAGACGGTCATGAGGACAATGCCCGTCGCGACTTGCACGGCGAACAGGGCGACGATGGTCTTACGAAGGCCCGGCATGGCGCTACTGTACCGCGAGGGCATCGGATGGGAATGTCGTTGGGACGGGGCGGGATTGCGGGGGAAGTCCGAAGTTCGAAGGTCGAAGTTCGAAGAAGGAGTCGCCGACGGGTGGAGTCGCCGAGTCGGAGTACGACGTGGCACCGGGCCCGCGGTGGCATGTCCAAGGGGCAAATCGACGCAAAGCGGGGGGGTTGTTGGGAACCGGAGGAGGCTTACAATGGCCAAACAGGAGGTCAGAGACTGCTTCGTCGGAGTAGGCAAGAAGAGGTGCGATGAGTGGAAGAAATGGCTGACATCGACCAATCAGAGACATTCGAGCAAGCGCGCGCTGAACTGCCCGATGTCTCGCCGCACGTGTCGGTTTTCTGGAAACCGCTACGCTGTCTTCTCGAAGAAGGCAAGCCGATCGATCCGGTCACGGTCCTTTTCTACGATTTGGGTGACGGCAAACGATTGCCATTTGCGGCGGTCGCGAAAACGCCCGGTGACCGGCTTATTCTGTGGCCAGCCTGGGACGCCAGTGAGCCCGGCGAGTCTGAAGATGGGCAGGCGTTCCCAATCCATCATGCAACGCTCGAGCTCGCGAACGGGAGGACGCATTTCACTTATTTTGGCGCAGGTGGGCAACGTCTACATGAGGATTGCGGTTGGGAACTGGCTAGTTTCAAAGGTGGATTGCAGTTATGGCTGGTCAGTGCGTTCAGCGTTGGATTGCTGGAGCAGCAAGTCGGCGCACTCGAGCAGAAGGTGCGGGTCCCCGAAATCAATGATCCTAAGCGTCGGGAGCGTGAGTTCGCGCGCTACGCCGCCGAGATGAAGTCCGTGGACCTGCAGACGCCGCCGCTGCGCGGCAACTGCCTTGTCAGTGTCATTCATCTGATGCCCGATTCGGCGGGCTTTCGCGGTCCGATAGAGCCGGCTCACTTTCCGATGGGGAGCTTTTGGAACGATTGGATTGACGGTTGGGCGGATGGCGACAGCTTTCAAATCGCTCCGACAGGCGTGAACGTGGGCGGAGTGAATTTGATTGTGCTTACCGCCGCGCCGCTCGGGTGCCTGAGGGCTTCCGGTTTTCTCGGAGCAAGTAGTTCCCACCCCTGAGGTCCGATACTTGGCTCTACCGTTCTTCAACGACGTCGAGAACCGAGAACTGGTCCAGCGGATTGAACTTGCGCAACGGGACGAGCGAAGCCGTCATGGGCAACGATCGGGGGCAATCTCTAGCGATTACGTGAGTCGCGGTCTGTCCTCTTCTTCCATGTGTTTTGCTGACCAGTGGCGGGAAAAGCTGGACCACCAAGTGAAGTTGGCAGAGATCGTAATCGATCAGGTGTTCCAATTGGTAGAGGCAGTCGATCGGCGACTCACTGGGAACGACGAGACCGCCATCATCGAGGCAGTCGTGCCGCCATGCAACCAGGCCATGCAGAGCTATAGTCAAGAGCAAGAAAAGGGGTTGAGAGACCGCGGACTGGCGAGTTCTACGTTCACTGGGTCCATGAATTCCATGTGGAACATGACGTGCGCTGAGGCGACGCAGAGGATTACCGCAACAGTTCGGACGAGGACACGAGACTGGGATCGCAAACGGCGGGAGGCGAGGAGACTGAGGCGCAAGGAGTGGCTCGACCGCATTCCGGCTTGGTGGTCCATCATTCTGGCGATTGGCGGCGTGGCTATCGGATGGGTCGCGAGGGATTTCGTTCCAGATGTGGTACCGCAGGAGAAGAAAAACATGGGCGAACTGAAGTGGTTTGACTACTCGGGCCAGTCGACAGAGGAGATGCTCACGCTGGAGGGGAAGTACCGGACGGACTCGCTGGTTGTGGCGTTCGACCAAGCCGTGGGGCAAAAGGCTACGCGCGTCGGGGAAGAAAACCTAACGCAGGAGGAGAGGATCATCCTTATCATTGAGGCCCTGGAGAGCGAGGTCAATAACGGCGGATACGAGCAGTTTTTCGGCAACACCTCTGGGGAATATGCTCCGGTCCTCGTTGACGCCCTGAACCGCATCGGACTTCCCGGGACAGCGGTCATCAGCCAGCAGGCAATCGATGCCCTTGGGATCCGAGGGCCTCTTACCGTGGATGCCATCGATCGGGCGATGCAAGAAGAAAGTGAAGAACGAACCAAAAAACTCCAGGCGTGCGACAAGCGATACTTCGCGGAGGCGGGGGACCTGTCGGGGCCGCTGCTGGAATTCATCAAGGCGAATCGAGCGAGCATTCGGTTGAGGGATTAGAGGGCGACGTCTCGAAGGAGCGGTATGCTCCGCGTGCTCGGCGCGAGGGCGACCGTACCGTTTCTGTCGCGGTTCGGTATCGCGCGCGGGACTGTTCCGTTCCGCGGCGGCTGGGATCATCCGGTCGCTTGCGCATCCAGCTCTGAAAGTCCGCGGCTCGTTTTGCTGAACGCCCGCGGCTCTGGGGAGGCGGCGCGTTCTCGTCACCCACGAGGGGTGACGCTACATGGGAAGCGGCGGGCGGCGGTGCGACCCTCACCCTGCCCTCGCCCTTGGAGGGAGAGGGGGTCAGGTGAGGGGGCGTTTCTCGGCGAGGCCGGTTTGGAACTCGGTGTACTGGACCTCGATCCAGCGGAGGCCGGATTCGTCGGGCTCGGTGACACGGCATGGCAGTTGGTCCATGTCGCGGGGGGAGGGTCCGGAGCGGCGGCGGCCGGAGGCGTCGAAGTCGCTGGCGTGGCAGGGGCAAGAGAACGCGCTGCGATCGGCGGCGTAGTCGATGCCGCATCCCAGGTGCGGGCAAATCACTTGTAAACATCGGACATCGGCGTCCGGCGTCGCGCGGGTCAGCCAGACCGCCCCGACGGGGGCCGCCGGATGGTGCATGTAGGCATCCTGCCGATCGGCGTGTACCAAGGCGCGAAGCGGCCGGCCTGGGGTGAGCGAATCCAGCGGCGCGAGGCGCAGGAAGCGCTCTTCGCGGCGCTTTCGGCGGAGAGGCTCGGTCAGGAAACGAAAGGCGGGAACGGCCACCAGCAGACCGACGGCGGCGTTCATCGCGGCGGCGAGGACTTCGAGGAACTTTCGGCGGTTCATGCAGGGCTCCAAGCAAGGATGTCATGGGTCGGTGGAAGCTTGCGAGCGATGGCGAAGATACTCGACGGCGAGGGGCAAGAGTGAAATGGCGACGATGACCAGGACGACCAGGGAGAAGTTTTCCTGCACGACGGTCAGTCCGCCGAAGAAGTACCCAGCGCCCACGCAGGCGCCGACCCAGAGCAAACCGCCGATGACGTTGTAGGCCAGGAACCGCCGGTAGGTCATGGTTCCGATTCCCGCGACGAAGGGTGCGAAGGTGCGCACGATGGGGATGAAGCGGGCGATGATGATGGTTTTCCCGCCGTATTTTTCGAAGAAGGCGTGGGTGCGGTCGAGGTGGTCCTGCTTGATCCATCGGCCGGTGTGGCGGCGGAGGATGTGTTCGCCGAGGTATTGGCCGATCCAGTAATTGACCGTGTCGCCGAGAATGGCAGCGGCGGAAAGGACGAGGAACAAAATAAGTCCGTCCAACGAGCCGCGTCCGGCGAAGGCCCCAGCGGCGAAGAGCAAGGAGTCGCCGGGGAGGATGGGGGTGACGACGAGTCCGGTTTCGGCGAAGACGATGAGGAAGAGCACGAGATAGGTCCACAGTCCGTAGGCTTCGATCAGCCCGGCGAGGTGGTGGTCGAGGTGGAGGAGGACGTCGAAGAAACGGGCGATCAGATCAACCATGCAAGCGCTCCTCGTGGCCGAGGAAGCGGTCGATCAGGCCGTGGATCAGGTAAATCAGCGGGGTGATGAGTACGGCGATCAGCAGCTTGTAGGAGTAGTTTCCGATCGCGACCTGGGCGAACTTGGACCAGGTGAGTTCGTAACCCGGGACACCGAGCATCGCCGGGAGGCGGAATCCGACGAAGAGCACGACGAACGTATCGACGAGCTGACTGATCACGGTGCTTCCCGTGGCGCGGAGCCACAACATGCGTCCTGCGGTGTAACGTTTGAGGGCCTGGAAGAGAGTGACGTCGAGAAGTTGGGCGATGAGAAACGCGGCGAGCGATCCGACAATGATCCACATGGATTGGCCGAAGACTTTGGCGAACGTGTCGTGCGGAACGGGCGAACTCTCCCACGCCGGAACCTGAATCGCGGCGAAAAGCACGATGAACGCGTAACAGATCATGCCCACGGCGAGGAACGTGAGTCGACGGACGCCTGCCTGGCCGAAGTATTCGTTGATGAGGTCGGTGGTGATGAAGACCACGGGCCAGGGGATGACACCGATGGAGAGCACGACCTCCGTTAGCCCGGTCCAGCCGAGTCCGTAAGCGGGCATGGAGAAAAGCTTTCCGCCGGTCAGTTCGCCGAGAATGGCGTTGGTCAGAAAGAACCCCCCGAGGATGAAATATATCCAGTCGCGGCGTGTGGTGGGCAAGCGGTCTATCCCTTACACCGACATCTGACTCATGCGGAACGGCACTGGCAGCAAGCTGCCAGTGGCACCCGCCATCGGCACCCGCCAACGGTCCTTCTCTGTAGTGTCGCGGCGGGAGTGCATCGCTGCAAGCTACAACGAGGGAGTGCGCGACTGTGCGGCGCGCCAGCGGTCGATCATGGGTCGGAGAATTCGGACGGCGTCGAATTCGTCCGCGAGGGCGAAGCGGAGGATGGTCCGGTTGAGCGGGGCGCGAAGGTCGGGGTGTGAGATTCGCGGCAAGAGGGTCGCGCGTTGCTGCTCCTCGGGGAGGAAGGACTCGAAGGAGGCGTCGTCCTCGTCGTCGGCGAGCTCGAAGGGGTAGCGGAGTTCGAGGCGGTCGGCGTCGAAGGTCATGCGGCCGAACGAGCCTAGCGAAAAACGGAGTTGGCTCGACGATGCGACGATGCCGAGGCTGCCGGGCCAACCAGCGAACAGCAACCAGCGCAGAGCTTTGCACGCCGTCCAGAGGGCGGCGAGGGGCATGGGCAAGGCGATGATCGCCACGCTGTATTCCACGAGGCGGTTGGATACGCTGGAGGGGACGAAGTGCAAGTCGCGGTAGATGAGCGCGGTCGTGGCGGAAAGCAGGACGGTCGGGACGCCCCATACCAGTGCGCGGGTCAGGGCGCGAGTTCGTGAGACGGGGAGAAGGATGGCGTCGGGATCGCTTTGCATGGTCCGGATGCGGTTTCGCGTGAACGGGCCCGGTTTCGTCAGGCGAACACGCGGCGATTGTAGATGATCCACTCCAACAAGAGGATGACGAGGATCGCCAGGAGCAAATAGGGCCAAGCGGGCTCGGTCACGGTGATGCCGGCCACGCGGGGCTGCAGGCCGTCGCCGCCCAGTTCGACCACGGGGGCGGGGGCGATGTTGCTCTCCGTGGCGTTGAAGAGGTTGACGGCGAAGAGCTCGTCGCCAGGGACGGCCGGCTCGACCTTATACAGGCCGACGGAGCGCGTTCGGGGGTAGTGGATGGTGTCGCTGCCGGCGGTGGGGACGGAATCGGTCGTTCCGCTCGGGGTCTGGATTCGGATCTCGGTGGTTCCCGCGGGCACGGAGAGGGTCACCGGTTCGCCGGGGGCGAGGCCTCGTCTTCCAACGGCCACGACGTTCGAGGCGAGGAAGTCGATGGCGTTCTGGATGAAGACGACGAAGTCGACGCTGGCCACCCAGTCGGTGTTCATGCGCGGCCCACCCAGCTCATCGTTTACGATGAGGCCGAAGGCGCTGATGAGGAACTGCCCGGCGTCGCGAGTCAGATGGGCGAGGAGGGAAGAGGTTTGACCGTCGATGATGGAGACCGCGTCGCGCGGCAGGGCAAGGGTGAACCACTGGGAAACTTCGATGGTTTCCACGGCGACGTAGCGCAGGACGGGGTGGGTTTCATCCCAATCGAAGATGATCTGATCGTCGATGAGAGGTCCGATCGAGAGGCCGGTGAGCGTCGGGACGGCGCCCCAGAAGAAGTAGTTTCCGCGCGGGAGTCGGGCCGAGGAAACGCGATCGAACATGACCACGTCGAAGGGGCTGCGCTCGCCGTCCACGAGGCGGGCGTCGGGGGCGCTCTCGTAGGCCGCGGGAGTGAGCAAGGTCAATTCCAGGGGTAGAGTTCGCAGGACGTTTTCGAGAAACAGGTTGCCCTCGCCGACCAGCAGGACCTTCAAGCGTTTGGGGGGCGGAAGGACGGTCCAGGCGCGGTTGTCGATGGAAAGGGCGTCGTCGAGGTTGAGGACGACCTCGACGGCGCCGCCGCCCGCGAACTCAATGCGATCGAAGACGGCGAGCTTGGCGGAGTCGACCGCGATGGATGCCGCGGCGTTGTCATCGGCGTCGCGTGCGCCCGGGCCGAGCTGGAGGGTTTGGACATCGACGTTCTCGCCGTCGATGTAGAGGGTCACGTCCACGGTGCGCGGCTGGGGCGAGAAGTTCTGGACGGAGGCGACGACTTCGAGGAGTACGGGGCGGTCGTAGTCGCGGCGGGCGTCCATGGTCACAATGCCGACGTTGTCGTCGCGTTTGCCGATGCGGGTGACCTGCATCCGAGACATGTCGAGCTTTTCAGGATTCACTTTCTTGGCGTCCTCGATGCGGCCGTCGGTGAAGAGAAAAACGGAGGCGTCCGGGGCGGTGGATTCGGGAGCGATGTCGCTGCCGGGACGCTCGCCGCCGATGATGAGGTTCTGCGCGTAAGCCTCGGCCAGGGCGATCGCCTCACCCAGCGAGGAGGTGCTTTGCGTCTGTTCGATGGAGTCGATCTGGCGTTTCAAGGCACTCTTGTCGTTGTTGAAGGAGGAGGCGACGTTGGCACGGTCGGAGAAGGCGATGACCATGGCCCGGGCGTCGCCGCCGAGGTTGTCGATGCAACGCTTGGCGCTTTCCTTGGCGAGGTCGAGGCGCGTACGAGCGCCCTCCTCGAGGACGGACATCGAGGCGGAGTTGTCGATCAGCAGGATGACGGTGTCCTCGGCGGTTTCGGCTCGTTGCCAGATGGGTCTGCCGAGAGCGATCGCGGCGAGGATGAGTACGAGAAGTTGCAAGAGCAGCAAGAGGTTCCTTCGCAGTCGCTGAAAAGGGGCGTTGACGTGGAGGTCTTCGACGGCGCGTTTCCAGAGCAAAGTGGAAGGGACGAGTCGAACCTGGCGGCGGAGTTTGAGAAAGTACAGGGCGATGAGCGGCGGAAGGGTAAGGGCCGCGGCGACACCGATCGTAAACGGGTCGAGGAAAGTCATGGGTTACGGTTCAGTCCGCACGGGTAGACCTATTCGTTCCAACAGTTTGGTCCAGCGCGGGTCCTTGTGCAGGCTCTTGAACATCGGATCGAACGGCAGTTCGAGTAGCTGCGGGGAGCGGTCGGTAAAGGCCTTGTCCAGCCAACTGAAGGCGGGCTCGATGTCCGCGGCGGCGGCGTAGGGGCGGGCCAGGTCGATGGGGGAAACGAAACGTTCCCGTGAAATGGGGTTCAACTCCTGATTGGTTTCGGCGGCGGCGAGGCTGCGTCCGGCCGCGGCGTGGACGGCGCCGAGGTAGGCGATGGGCGAGGGGTCGTCCCCGCAAAGCGAGCGGGCCTTTTGCGCCGCGGCGGTGGCGTCGTCGAGCTTGGACTGGGCGACGTATGCGCGGGCGAGTTGGAGGTAGGCGGGGTAGTAGTTTGGGGCGAGCTTGGTGAGCTTGACAAGTTGGGCCTCGGCCTCGCCGTGGTGTGCCATCGCCAGGAGGGTCAAGCCGAGTCGCAGGTTGGCGGCGATACCCTGCGGATCGAGTTCGAGAGCGCGGCGGCTTTCGCGAAGGGCGTCCTCGTTACGATTCATCGCCAGAAGGCAGGCCGAGTAGCTGAGGTGGGCTTCGATGGACTTTGGATCCAGCTCAATGGCCCGTTGGAACTCCGGCTCTGCGGTTTTGAAGCTCCATTCGTAGTAGAGCTTGAGGAGGGCGAGGGCGAGGTGGGCGTCGGCGAGTCGGTCGTCGAGTTCGAGGGCCTTGGCCGCGGCGGTCTTGGCTTGGGGGACAAGTTGGTACGGGGTCGCGTGGCCGAGGTAGGCAAGCTCGCTGTAGGCGATGGAGAGCGCGGCGTGTGCCCGGGCCTGACGAGGGTCGGTTTCGATGACTTGCTTGAATAGCTCGGCGGCCTTGGCGATGTCGGCGGGCGTGTAAGCCCGCATGAGTTTGCGCCCCTGCTCGTACGCCTCGCTCGACGAGGGGCGGTCTGACGCCGGAGCGGGGGCGGTTTGAAGCCCGCCGACGCCGATCAGCGTCGAGGCGAGGGCGAGCAATTCGATAAAGAGGGTTGTGGTCATTCAATTCTCCGGTCATCAAAACGGTTCCCGGACCATCGGTGCATCGTGGGCGAAGTATACCCGAACGGGAGGGGGCGGTGAACGGCGCGGCGGCGTTGCAAGCGCCGTCCCCGGCGAAAGAAGCGTAGGCGACGGCGTGGGCGTGTCCGATCCTGTGCGCCCGATAAGGCGAGTTGCAAATCCTGCCGGTGGAAGTGAGAATCCCTAAGAACCCCGTACGGGGTCGGCGGATGCGAAATGAGCGATAACACGCAACAGGCAGCGCATGGTAGGCAGGCTCCCCATCGCGAGGGGATCAAGGAGACCATCGAGTCAATCGTCATTGCGCTGATTCTGGCCTTTGTTTTCCGGGCGTTCGTGGTCGAGGCGTTTGTGATCCCGACCGGGTCGATGGCTCCGACCTTGTACGGGGCCCACGGGACCATTTTGTGCGAGGATTGCGGGACGGAGTTCGCCTATGGGGTCCGCGATCTGGATGACCAGCGGCAAGCGACCCCGGTCGGCGCCAGCGCCCACGCCATCTGCCCGAACTGCAACCACGACAACTCGGACCTGCCCATCAGCGATGAGCAACGCAACGCGGAAAAGGGCGACCGCATTCTGGTTCTGAAATGGCCGTTCGACTTGGCCGGCAAGTGGCTGGACCCCAGGCGCTGGGACGTGATCGTCTTCAAGGACCCCGCGGACGGCACCACCAATTTCATCAAGCGGCTTGCGGGACTGCCCAACGAAGTGCTGATGATCCTCGACGGAGACGTCTATTCCGCACCCACGGGGGAACTCTCGGCGAGCGCTCTGGAGGAACTCGAGCGTCAACGGCATGAAAAACACGAACTCACGGTGGGGAAGCGAAACGGGCGGCTGGAGCCGCTCTCCGCCGCAGTGTTCGAGGAGCTGGACGAAAAGCTGGTCATCGCCCGCAAGATGCCCTCGGCGCAGGCACCGCTGTGGTTCGTGGTGTACGATCACGACTACCCGCCGCGAAAACTGGACGCCCACCAGCCGCGTTGGACGCCGGGGTTCGGGACCAACTCCGGATGGGACGCAGGTCGGCGGCGCGTGCTGTTCAAGGACCGCGACAAGCCCGGCGACTACATCGACCTGACGCAAAAGGAGATCCGCGCCACCTGCGCCTACAACATTCACGCGGCGCCCGCGCCGCCGGTTTCCGATCAGCGCGTCCGATTCGTGCTGACCCCCGAAGGGTTGGAGGGTCGAGTGCTGATCCGGTTGGCGAAGTCGGGGCGGAACCTCTGGGCGGAAGTGGAGATGGGCGGGCGGGTCAGTCTGTACGAATCGAATGAAGTGCCAACGGTCGTCACTCCGCGGATGGTCTCGAAGGAACTGCCGCGGTTCCTCCCCGGCCGGGCGCTGGAGATCGGCTTTGAGAACGTGGACTATCGGCTGGCTCTGCACGTTGCGGGCGAGGAGGTGCTGGTCAGTTCGTCGGACCGCGCTTCGCCGGCCTACTATGGACCCAACGTCAAGGTCCTTCGACAGATGCGCCGCGAAGCGCCGTCCGTGACCCCGCGCCTCGTGGCCGAGGCCGGGAACTTCGAGCTTAGCCATCTCGTCGTGGAGCGCGACGAATATTACTACCACGATTCCAAACAAGCGGCGTTGGCGAAACTTCCCTGGGCCCCGCGCGGCGGATGGGGAAGCCCCAACAGTCCCATCCTGCTTCGCGAGGGCGAGTTTTTTATGCTCGGCGACAACACCGCGGCGAGCAAAGATTCCCGCCTCTGGGATGACGTTGGGGGGCACCTCAAGGAGCGCGGAGAAGCCTTTCAGCTCGGGACCGTGCCCCGCGATCAGCTCATCGGGAAGGCGTTTTTCGTCTATTGGCCCAACGGGTACCGCTTCAAGTGGCTGCCCATCTTCGGCGATTGGGGACCGGTGCCCGACGTGGGGCGGATGCGCTGGATTCGTTAGCGCAAACCACTCGCGGAATTCGACGGACAAGGCGGTCAGAACTCATGCGCCGGCCGGTCCATGCCGTCGTCGATGTGCTGTTGGGTGGACTGTTCGCCGTCAAAACTGAAGAGGATGGGTTCGTCGTCAATGCGGGCGCTGAGGTGCGCGGGACGCTTCCACACCTTGTGAATGCGTTTGAGTGTTTCCGTCGCGTATTTGATGTCCAAATCAGCGCCGTTGTGACGATGCGTCAAATGCAGTTCACCGCGATTGCGATAATTCCCGTCGGTCACGAAGATGTAGGGTTGCGCGTGGTTGGTGAGCATGAACAGTAATTGCTGTTTGACCTTGTCGAAGTCATGATTGACCACTACCATTTTTCCCGTGGCGGGGTCTTGTCGGTATTGATACAGCTTCTGGTCCTCGACGAATTCGGGAGTGAGGTACTCGTCCAGGAAGGTCACGTCGTTGTAGAGTGCGCGGACTTGGTAGATTTTCTCGCGCCCCGGTGATCCCTGCCCGACCACGCGTCCCTTGGGGGCTTTGTCCTTTCCCCATTCGCGGCGGACGGACATGTCGTCGCAGGCGTCGTAGCGGGGACCATAGCGACCGGTGTTCCAACGGCGTTCAATGTCGCGAAGCAGTTCGATGCCGATCTTGTAAGGATTCAGACGTCCCGGTGAGGTGGCCAATGTACCCGCGTGATGCTCGCAATAATCAATGACTTCGTCATCGCGCAGTACATAGTTGGTCATGATCGTGGAATGCCAATAGCTCGCCCAGCCTTCGTTGAGGATTTTGGTCTGCCCCTGGGGAGCGAAGTAATACGCCTCCTCGCGAATCAAGGAAAGGACATCGGCCTCCCAGTCTTCCAGCGGGGCGTTTTCGAGAAGAAACAGAAGAAGGTCGCGCGTGGGGCTCAGAGGGAATCGGTCTTTGTCTTTCTCGGCCTCCGCCTGTTTGGCGGCACGGTCACTGGCCATCCGTGAGGGCGGGTTGATGTATCGATCCATGTATGTTTTCGCCGGAAAGCGCACCACGGACTCGCGGGCGCGCTTCTGACGTTCTTCGGTGGGAATGGCCTCCTCCTGACGACGCATGAACATGGAATGGGGATCAATGAGGTTTTCCAGTGAAAGGAATGTGTCGATGCGTTGCTCGACCTCATCGAGTCCGAACCGCTCAGTGTACCGCCGGATGCGCGTGGCATGGTTGGCCATGTCGTCGATCATCCTGCGGTTGGTGCGGCTGAACGAGACGTTGTTCTTGAAGAAGTCGCAGTGTGCGTATACGTGGGCCATGACGGTCTTATGATCGACAAGCATGTTGTCGAGCAGGAGGTAGGCATAGCAGGGATTGTTGTTGATGACCATTTCGTAAATGCGACTCAGGCCGTATTGGTTTTGTTTGCGCAGGCGCTCATACTCCATTCCAAACCGCCAGTGAGGATAGCGCTGGGGAAATCCGCCGTAGGCCGCGACCTGGGCCATCTGCTCGGAGGTCAACACCTCGAAGACGGTAGGGAAAAAGTCGAGCCCCTCCCGCCGAGCGAATTCGGCGATCACTTGCGCATGTCTGGCCAGTTCCTTGGGTAGCGTTGGGTTCATGGGATGTTTACACCGCGTCGGCCGCGAGCCGAGCGCTCATCTCCCCGGTGAAAAAAAGGTCCGTAGACTGTCGTAGATATCGTCCTTGGAGTTCACGCGACTGGTCACGATGCCGGCCTCCTTGGCGAAATGCTCCAGAAGGACGTTGATAAAGTTCCCGCTGCCATAGGCGCTGGCGACTTGGCAGTATCCGAACAGGTTGAGCGACGGCATCAGGTGCTCGCGCATGATCGTGCAACATTCCCGGCTGTCGGATTCGCTGCTGTTGTCGCCGTCGGAAAAATGAAAAAGATATACATTCCACTCCGAGGGGGCGTAGTGGGAGGTGATCAGTTCTCGAGCCAAACGGAATGCACTGCTGATGCGCGTTCCGCCGTCCTCGCGTATGCGAAAAAAGGTCTCTCGGTCGACCTCGCCGGCGCGTACGTCATGAACGATGTATCGACTCTCGATCCCTTGATAGTTCCTGCGAAGCCAGGCGTCGATCCAGAAGGCCTCCAGGCGGACCAGCTCCTTCTGCTCATCCCCCATCGAACCGGATACGTCCATCATGTAGATGATGACCGCGTTGGACTGCGGATTCAGGACCGTCTTCCAACTGCGGTAGACTTTGTCGCGGCGCTCGAAGATGATTCGTGGGGAGTCGGGGTTGTATAATCCAGACATGATCTGGCGGCGCAGCGCCCTACGGAACGTCCGCTTGAAGTGTCGAAGCGACTCGGGACCGGATTGGCGCATGCCGCTGTAGCGATCGCGCTCCGCCGTGAGACGGTGCTTTCCCTTGGGGCGAATGCGAGGAAGTTTCAATTCCTCGCCGAGAATCTCGGCCAGTTCATCGAGGCCGACATCGACTTCCAGGATATGGTTGCCCTCTCCGGTGCCGCCGGGACCCATTCCGCCTTCGCCGCCGACCCCGTCGCCGACCTTGCCGTCGCCGCGCCCGACGCCGGAATCGTCATTGTCGCCGTAACGAAAATGAGGAATGTCAATACCGTGGACGGGGATGCTGATGTATTTTCTTCCCTCGCGGCCCAGAAGCTCGCCGCGGGTCAGAAACTTGCGCAGATCATCACGGATTTTTCCCTTGACGATGCGCCTGAATCTCTGATGATCCTTGTCGATCTGAAACGCCATGTTCCCGAACACCCTCCGCGGAGGGGACCGCAAGGCCGCCCATTCGCCCATCCCCGGGCGCTGCAAAACCGGCGTGCCGCATCACGGCCATTCCCTACCCTACTTCTTCTTTTCCTCCTTGGCGTCCCCTCGGGCGAAAATGCTGGCGACGTAGTTGAGCACGTCCGTGGCACTGGTCTCATTGTATCCGAAGTACTTGATGAGCCGTTGCTTCACGACGTCGATTTTCGCCTGGGTCTCATCGTCCACCACGCCGGACACGACGTTTTTCAGTTTGATCGTGTCGCGCTGGTCCTCGAACAGCTTCAGTTCCAACGCTTTGTGCAGTCGGGCGTTGGTATGATAATCGAACTTTTTTCCGTCGAGCGAAAGAGCGCCAATGTAGTTCATGATCTCCTGGCGGAAATCATCCTTGCGGCTTTCGGGAATATCTATTTTCTCCTCGATGGAGCGCATGAGCCGCTCGTCGGGAGGCTCGTCCTTGCCGGTGTAACGGTTGCGCACCCGCTCGTGCTGGGTATAGGCGCGGACGTTTTCAATATAGTTCGAGCACAGGCGGGCGATGGCGTCCTCATCGGCGCTGATGGCCCGTTGCACCTCCGATTTGAGAATATCTTCGTATTCCTCGCGGATCATCACCAAGAGTTCGCGGTAGCGGTTGCGGATCTCTTCATCGGTGATCAAACTGTGATGAGACAAACCCGATTCGAGCTCGTTCATCACCATGAAGGGGTTGATGCACTTTTCCTGAATCGCTTGGTCGCTGACCAGTGCATTGGAGAGTTTGTCCTGGATATATCGCGGGCTGATGCCCTGCATACCTTCGCGCGGGGCTTCGTCGCGCAACTCGCGCACGGAGTCCTCGGTGAAGTTGGGGATGCTCTTACCATTGTACAACTTCACCTTTTGCATGAGGGTGAGTCCGGCCTTCTTGGGTTCCTCCAAGCGCGTGAGCACCGCCCACATGGCCGCCATTTCGATGGTATGCGGCGCAATATGGATGCCGCGAATGCGTTCTTTGTTGAAGTCCTTGTTGTAAATGGCGATCTCGTCGTCCAGGCGAATGTTGTAGGGTATATCAATCTTGATGGTACGATCGCGGAACGCTTCCATGAGTTCGTTCGACTGGAGCTTCTTGTACTCGGGCTCATTGGTATGCCCGATGATGACTTCGTCGATGTGCGTCTGAGCGAACTTCTTGGGCTTGATGACGTGCTCCTGCGACGCCCCGAGCAGGTCGTAGAGAAACGCCACGTCAAGTTTGAGCACTTCGATGAACTCGATCATGCCGCGATTGGCGATGTTGAGTTCTCCGTCGAAGTTGAAAGCGCGGGGATCGCTGTCCGTGCCGTACTCGGCGATCTTGCGGTAGTTGATGTCCCCGGTGAGTTCCGTGGAATCCTGGTTCTTTTCGTCCTTGGGCTGGAAGGTGCCGATGCCCACGCGGTCCTTTTCACTGAGGACCAATCTGCGGACGTGGATGTGATCCATGACCTTCCGCCAGTCGCCGCCGTAGCGCAGCAGCAGATCATCGAACATCCGGCGGCAGAAGGGATCGAGCGAGCCGTCGATGCGGATCTGGGCCCCTTCCCCGAGGTCCTGATTGATGTGCGTCAAGACCGCCTTGCGTCCCTCGGGCGGGATCAGCTTGAGGGGCTCTTCGTGCATGGGGCAGGGATGGATGCACATCTTGCCGTTTTCGTCGGGTATGTGCCACGAGAAGGTATAGACCGCTCCCTCATCGAGCTTGGAGTAGTACTCCAATCCCTTCTTCAGAAGGCGGGCGATGGTGCTCTTCGAGGAACCGACCGGGCCGTGAAGCAAGAGAATCCGACGCTCCGTGCCGTACTGATGGGCGGCGGACTTGAAGAAATCGACCAGGTTCATCAGCGGCCGGTCCAGGCCGTAAATGGCGTCGGCGCCGCTGTCGATGGGATCATCGAAAAACTTGTAGCGGACGAGTTCCTGGCGGAGCATCGAATAGCGCCGCTGCCCGAAGTGCATCACCATGTCGTACATTCGTTGGAAGGCGTTGCGGGCGATGCGCGGATTGCTGGTCACCAGGCCGAGGTATTCCTGAAAGGAACCTTCCCAATGCTGCTCGCGAAAGCGATCGGGGTTGAGGTGCTGCTCTACGACGCTAAAAAGGTCCTGGGCCGTTGTCATACACGCCGATCTCCCTTCCGACGTCGTCCTTCGCGCCGGGTTCGGTTGCGGTCGTCGCACGGAATCGGGGAGGGGTTGTACGTGCGATGGGCTCCGGCGCGTGCATCCGTTCGCCGATCCGTCGGAACGTTTCGGTCGACCGTCGCCTTCCAGGCCGCTTCCCAATAGTCACTCAACTTTAGGACCCTGCCACGCCGGAGTCAACGAACCACGGCACCAAAGTGTCCTGCAACGCGACCGTTCCGAACGTACTCCCGCGCTCCGCCGCCTGCCGGGCGCGGTGACCAGTAGTCGATATCGACCGCGGGCGTTGTCCTCTGTTGAAAGAGTTTCAGTTGGGCCGTGAATGGGTGGGCTTGGCGTGCATGGACGAGCCCTGCCGGGACCTACAAGTCAATTGCGGCGACCGATATTCTCTCAGGTGGGTTGGCTTGGGGCGGTGTTGCGCGGGTCCGCAAATCCCATTGCGGAATCGACAATTTTCCGCAGGCGGCGCGTAGCCGAGGGAACATCCGCATGGGCGATGACCGCCTGGCAGACACACAGGCCGCAAGGCGTTTGGCGGAGCACGTCGCCCGCGTTCGACTCAGTGATCCCGCCGATGGCTACCACAGGAATCGAGGTCACTTTCCTCGCGGCGGCGAGCAAGGCAGGGCCGGCGATATGCGCCTGGGGCTTGGTCGGCGAGTCGAACATGGGGCCGACGGCGATGTAGTCGGGCGCGACGGCGGCGGCCGCTCGGACCTGGTCGATGGTGTGCGTGCTGACGCCCACCAGCATGGTGGGGGGAAGAATGCGACGCGCCGCCGCGACGGGCAAGTCGTCCTGTCCCAAGTGTACGCCGTCCGCGCTCGCCGCTAGAGCGATGTCGGGACGGTCGTTGACCACGGATAGGACGGCATGGTCCCGGCAGAGCCTGGCGAGCTTTTTGGCGCGCTCCAAGAGCCCACGGTCGGAAAGGTCCTTCTCGCGCAGTTGAATGCAGTCCGCCCCGCCGTCGATCGCGGCGCGGGCCGTCTCGAACCAATCACCGCGGCAAAGCGACTCCGTCAGGAGCACATAGAGGCGAACGCGCGCGAAGCGTTGGCGAGCTTGCGTCGTCAAGACGAGGCGGCGTTCGAGGTCGTATCCTTGGTATCGAAGGCGTTCGACGGCGCGGGCGAAGTCGATATTGATGGTCTTGCCGAATTCCTCCAATACGCGAAGGGCTTCGCTGAGGCGCTTGGCCGCGGCGACGGCGACTTCGGATGCGTCCCCGCGCCGATACTCCGTATCCACGGCGATTTCGCGCCCGACATCGCCACCCACGTCGCGACACTCGACCCCCGAACCCCTGTCGTCCGTCGGGGAGTAGAACCGTCGCTGGGCGTCGGCAAGAGCGTGGCGAAGTTCCTTGATGGGCGCTGCCAGACCCGCGTCATCTAGCGCAAACCGCGCATATTCCTCCATGACCCGCAACGCCTCGCGGGCCCGGTTGAAGTTGGCGTCGAGAATGCGAAGGCAAGCAGGGTCCGACATTCCAGCACCTTCAACGGTCGGCGGTTCCTGGCACGCCGGCCTGAGCTTCGTCCATGGATCTCCGCCACCCCCAGCCGAGCCGCACCGGTACTATGGGGCCTATCCCACGACAGTGTAGCGATCGGAGTTCGGGGGTGCGAAGCACATCCTTCGCTCCGCCCGAAGGTGGTGTTGTTTCGAGGGCGCTTCCTTTGAGAATATCGGTCCCACCGGCCACGCCGTAACCTATCCATGAGTCGGCGATCCCTTGGACCACAGAACCCCCCTGCGGCATCCGATGAACGATGGACGTTTCTGGTGAGTCAGGCTAAGTTCATTTACGGAGTGTCAAACCATGACGGGACGAACGATGCAAATTGCGGGCGTTTTGGCGGCGGTGGGCCTTGTGTTGTCGGCCGGGTGCGGAGGCGCGGGCGGCGGCGCCTTGCCGGACGCGGTGACCCTCGAACTACCCGACGGTACGACGGTCGAGGTCGATCAGGGGGCAGGCGCGCCGTCGCTGGAGAATACCACCTGGCAATTCTATCGCACCGCGGGCTCGGCGCAGTCGCTGCCCTTCGTCACCATCACCTTCGGCGAGGGCGGGACTCTGGAACGCTTCGACGACAACACCTTCGCGACGCCGATTTTCGGGGACAGCGTCGTCTTTGATGGGGAGCGGCACACCACGACCCAAAAGGGGTTGACCTACTCGGCGGCGACCTTTGGGGCGGAGACGTCGGATGCCACGGGCTTCACCTTCGAGGGTCGATTGGCGGCCTTTGCCGCGGGGATCGAGGCGGCAACGGCCACGGCGACGGCGGCGGCGACGTTCGACGCCGATGATCCCGACACGGTGGTGGGCACCTTCACCTTCACCAGCCGGGTCACCCTGGCCTCCATCCCCGAAGGCAACACGGACGACGAGTTCACCTTCATCGGGCATCGAGTGACAGAGTAGCGGCACGAAGGTCCCAGCGCGCTACGGGCAGGCCGTGGCGCCGGACAGGGGATAGGGCAGGCCCTTGAAGGCATCGACGGTCAAGGTCACATCCAAGGCGTCGATCACTTGGTCGGGTGCGGAAGGGTAGAGGTCGGCCTGGGGCACGGTCGGAGCCCCGGGGACCTGCTTGAACTTGTCGATTTGTCCGACGATGTCGAAGGCGTCGACAATGCCGTCGGGCTCCAGGCCCCCCCCGGATCCGATGATGTCGCCCCATAGGGCGGAGGTGGATACCGGCGTGGCGGTGGAGAAGTTGGCCTCCACGGATCGCGCACATAACGTGCGGATGGCCTGAATCTCGTACGACCCGCCGGGCACGATCGCCGGGTCGGCGATCTCCATGGCCCCTACCGACCCCCAATCCATGAAGGCAGGAGTGCAGCGTAGCCGCGAGCGCATGAGGCTGGTCGGCGGGTTCGTTCCGTCGATGAACGACGCCGGTCGATCGAGCCAGAACGTCGATCCCTCCAAGGATTCAAACGGCGGGGGCATATCCAGAATCCGAAGCCGCAGCGCGGTGTACTCACCAGCGCTGCCCGGGATGACGCTCAGGTAACGGTTTTTGGCGACGAAAGGGACCCGCGCTTGCGGCGCCTCCGGCGGGGTGCAGGTTGGTCCGACGGCCTCGGAGGGATCCAGAACGAACAAACCGGCCTGCATGTCGGAGATGAGGATAGACCCGCTGGGCAGCCCGCCGTAACAACCCCAGGCCCCGTTGAAGCTGCGTCCGTTGTTAAAGGGGTAGGTGTCGAAATATCCGACTTCGTGGGCGGCGTTGACATTGGCGATGTCCTGGACGCGGTATCCCGTGGTGTAGTTGGCCTGGTGCGTGAAGTTGCCGCGGACGTACTGGTTGTGGTCGATGGAGATTTGGCCGTTGGTGAAGCTGGTCACCAAGAACGGGGCGCTAAGGTTCGACACGTTGACCACATAAGTCGTCGTCGTGGGAACCAACCCTTGCGACTCATCCAATTCGTCGTCGATCACCACGTGTTGCCGGTCGGCGGTGAGCTCCCCCTGGTGGCAATAGGCGAGCGTGGGGTAGGTCAAAGTGGCCATCGTGAACATATTGGATTTTGTGGTTACGTCCACGATTTTCAAACCCTGTCCGCCGCAATAACAGAAGGCGATTTCGCGCCCCGCGTAGGGGCCTTCGTTGTAGGTCACGATTTGGGCGGCGTGTACGTACGTGGCTTGGATCATCTGCCCGGCGATCTGCGGCGAGGCCGGGTTGGCGAGATTGATGGCGACCAGTCGTCCGCCGCCCAGGTTGGACCCGGAGAGATACGCGAAGCGACTCTGGGTATTGAGATACAAGGTGTGCGAGGTCTGGAGTCCGCTCTGGTTGAAGACCCCCGCCAGCGTTACCCGTCGAGTCGGCGGATCGATCTCCGAAAGGTTGATGATCTGCATGCCCCCGCCGGACTCGTTGACGTTGTAGGCGTAGGGCCAAAGGACCTTCATGTCGCTCCAGATGGAATTCGAGTCGCTGATCGCCCCCACGACGAACGGGTTGTAGGGGTCGGTTACATCGACGAAGCCCGTTCCCACGCGCAGGCCGAGAACGGCGTACTCGCGGCCCAACTTGGAGACGAACCCCCACACATCGTTGGCGCAGACGTTGGTGGAGGAAGGGTTACAGGTGGTGTTGGTGGAGAACTGTTGAGGGAGAACTTGACTGAGGAGGGCCACGTCCTGAGAATCGAAGACCGCTGCGGTCGAACCGCCGGCGACCGCGACGTCATCGGACATGGCTTGGCGTTCCAGGTCCTCCTCGGTGAGCCATGGTGGGATCGACACGGCGCGCTGGGCCGTAACCGCGAACCCCAACAGCATCACGCCAACAAAAAGGCCCGTCCGAGCGGATCCGCCCATCGGTTCACCCTCCTGGAATCTGCCACCCCACGTCCCCGGCACCCCTATGCCCCCCACGGCAGGTCGGCGACCCATAAGTATATCCGATTGGCGAGCGTTTGGAAACACCCCATCCGTCGCATTCTCGAGCCCTGGCCGGGTCTGCGTTATTGGGGACAAGTGACTTCCAGAAGGTTCGCTTCCGGGTCCTGAAAATAGATGGACAGGGCGACGCCGTGGTCGATGGGCCCGCGGAAATTGATGCCGCGGCCCGCCAGATGGCGTTGTGCGGCCTCAAACCCGGCCCGATCGGTCCGCCAAGCCACTCGATGCCAGCCGGGCGTGCCGTCTGTCCGCTTTGCCGTGTCCCCCGTGCTTTGGAACAGCGCCAGCGTTGTCCCCCCCGCGCCGATCATGATCGGCTCGGGATTCCAACGACAAACTTCGACCAGCCCCAGGACCTCGCCGTACCAGCGGATGGCTGCGGGGATGTCGCGCACGAACAGCTCTACGTGGTCGATTCCCTCGACGCGAAACGTCATTCGTCCTCCAGGCACACCCGTCCGTTGCGGCGCGGTGCGGGGAGGCTACAGTATCGCAACCTCTCGCCGCTGTCAGCCGCCGACGGAGGGACGCAAGCACGATGACGACCTTGAAGACACCGCTTTCCTCTCCCCCTTCGGCGCCCACGGGGACCGATGCCCTTACCCCGGCCATGCGGCAGTATACCGAGCAGAAAAAACGGGTCGGCGAGGCCGTCCTCCTCTTCCGGATGGGCGACTTCTATGAGACCTTTTACGACGACGCCGTCTTGTGCTCCAAGGTTCTGGGCATTGCCCTGACCTCGCGCAGCAAGCAGAACGACAAGCCGATTCCGCTGGCGGGCATCCCCTATCACGCCTTGGACAGCTACCTCGGCAAGCTCGTTGCGGCGGGATACAAGGTCGCGATTTCCGAGCAGCTCGAGGACCCCAAGGCGGCCAAGGGGGTGATCCGCCGCGACGTGGTCCGCATCGTCACCCCCGGGACGCTCACCGAGGAGTCTTTGCTCGACGACCGGGATGACAGCACACTGGCATCTCTCTGTCTTCGCGGCGGTCGCGCGGGGTTGGCCCTGGTGGATCTGGCCGGCGGACGCTTCGAGGTGCAGGAAACGTCGTCGGGCGAGGCCCTGGATTGGTTGGTCCGCGCCCGACCGGCGGAACTGCTGATCGACGACGGGCGCGGTGCGGACGTGGAGTCCGTCGCCCAACAACTCCACGATCTGTGCGCCACGACCGTCACCCGCCGCTCGCTCCAGGAGTTTGCCACGTATGCGGCCCAGCGAGCGCTGCTCGACCACTTCCAGGTCGCCACCCTGGCCGGGTTCGGATTCGAGGAAATGGACGCGTCGCTGTGCGCCGCGGGGTGCGCCTTGGCGTACCTCAAGGAAACCCAGAAAACGGCGCTGGTCCATCTGGCCACGCTTCGCCGCCGCGAGGCCGCCGATCATGTACACATCGATCACAGCAGTTGGCGCTCCCTGGAGATCGAGCGGACGCTGCGCGGCGGCGCCTACGAGGGGAGTCTTCTCCACGCCATCGATCGGACCGTCCACCCCATCGGGGGACGCAAACTGCGGCACTGGTTGCGGGCGCCGCTCTTGGACCGAGCGGAGATCCTGGGGCGGCAGGAAGCCGTCGCGTGCCTCGTTGATGACACTCTCTCACGAACCAAGATTCGCCAACGACTACGCACGCTGGCCGACGTCGAGCGCATCGCCGGTCGGGCGGCGCTGGCCCGAGCCTCGCCGAGAGACCTGAGCGCCCTGGGAAAAACGCTTGCCGCCCTTCCGGACTTGGTCGGCCTGCTTCCCGAGGCTCGTGCGGAGTTGTTGACCACAATCGGCGAAGACTTTTCCGGAATGGGCGAACTCGCCGAACTTCTGGGGCGGGCCCTTGGCGACGACCCGCCGATGAGCGTCCGCGAGGGCGGGTTCATCGCAGGGGGTTACGACGCGGAGCTGGATCGCCTCCGGGCCATCGGTCAGGACGGGCAGCAATGGCTGGCCGAATACCAGCGTCAGCAGATTCAACGGACCGGCATCGCCAACCTTAAAGCCGGGTTCAACCGCGTCTTCGGGTATTACCTCGAAATTCCCAACAGCGGCCGCGACAAGGTCCCGCCCGAATACATCCGCAAACAGACCGTCAAGAACGCCGAGCGCTACATCACCGAGCAACTCAAGAACTACGAGACGGAAGTGCTCACCGCCCAGGAGCGGGCCAACGAGTTGGAGTACACGCTCTTCGAGCGCCTGCGCGAGCAGGTCGCGGGTTGGATGTCCGCGCTGCTTCGCGTGGCCGACGCCGTCGGGCGATTCGATTGCCTTTCCGCACTCGCGGAACTGGCCGTCCAGCGGCGTTACGTGCGCCCGCAGATCGTGGAAGACGGGAGGCTCGAAATCCGCGACGGACGCCATCCGGTCTTGGATCAGGTGCTCGCGGATTCGTTTGTCCCCAATGACACGCTGATGATCGGCGACGACGCCCGGGTCTTTGTGATCACCGGGCCCAACATGGCCGGGAAAAGCACGTACATCCGCCAGGTCGCCCTGCTCACCCTGCTGGCCCAGGTCGGCTCCTTCGTACCGGCCAGGGCCATGTCGTTCTCCATCGTCGATCGCATCTTCGCCCGCGTGGGCTCCTCCGACGAGATCATGCGCGGGCAGTCCACCTTCATGGTCGAGATGACCGAGGCCGCCAACATCCTGCACCACGCCACGCGCAGCTCCTTGGTGGTCCTCGACGAATTGGGGCGGGGCACGAGCACCTTCGACGGCCTGTCGCTGGCCTGGGCCATCACCGAGCACCTCGCCAACGTCACGCAGTGCCGCACGTTTGTCGCTACGCATTATCACGAGATGACGGAGCTGGCCGATCTGCTGCGGAACGTACGCAACTACAACGTAGCCATCCGCGAGTACCCCCCCAGCGGCGACCGCGACGGGGGGATCATCTTTCTGCATAAGATCGTGGAGGGCGGGGCGAGCCAGAGCTACGGTATTCACGTCGCCCGGCTGGCCGGTCTGCCGCCCGCCGTGGTGCAGCGCAGCCGCGAGGTGCTCGAGGAACTGCAACGCGGATTCGCCAAGGAATCCCACTCCCCGCAACTGGCGAGGAAAAAGACCCGCGACGACGGCCAACTTCCACTGTTCCGCGATTCCAGCGACGAACTGCTGGACGCTTTGCGCGGGATGGACCCCAGCCGAGTGACGCCGTTGGAGGCGTTGCAGAAGCTCACGGAGTGGAAACAGCGGTTTTCGTAGCGCCGCCCCGCCAATCGACGTGCCGCGCCTTCTACTGCAGATTCACCAGGACCAGAACCAGTCCGCGACCGTCCGCAAGGCCGGTCATGGCCTTGCCGATGACAGCGCCGTGGGCCCGGGACCCGTCGGCGGCTTTCATGGCGTGACCCAAGGTCGGCGACGTGGTAAGCAGATCGCCGGGTTCGATGGGACCCGAGCCCGCGTCCGACGTGGCGTCGCACCAACACCAGACCCGCCCGGTAAGTGCCACAAGCTCGGCACCATCGCCGACCGCTTGCCGGTTGGCCTTCATCACCATGCCCGGAGAGAGCCCATTCGCCCCGCTGATGACCCCCGCGACTTTTCGATCGTAGGGGTCGCTGGAAAGCGTCATGGCGCCGGGGTTTTGCCGATCAATCACCACGACCATACCCGCGACCGCCTGCGGCCAGTCGTCGGACCCGTCGCTTGCGCTCCGGGTTCGGATTGGCCCCTCGCTTGCGATCGGGGCTCGGATGGACGAGCGGTCGGTGATTTCGAAGGGCTCGGCCAGGTCGCCGCCGTCGAGGATTTCGAGGGTTCGGACTTTGGCGTGTCCGTCGGCGAAAAGGGCGTCCCCGCCGCCGTCGTTGCGGAAATACCCGCCCGCGGCGAGGAGGTCGGCGGTGATGCCGACGACGCCGTTTCCGACGGCGGCTTGTCCTTGAGCGCCTTCGGTGATTCCTCCGAGCCAACCTTGGTTGCCGGCGGCGAGGTTCTGTCCGTAAATGGCGTTGGTTCCGTTGGTGGTTTTGGCGACCAGCCCCGTGCCGTTGAGGCTCTCCGCCCAAGCCCCTTCGTTGAGTCCCCCGAGCCAGGCCCGGTTGCTGTTTTGGGTCCGTTCGGCGTAGAGGGCTTGGGCGCCCGTGGCGGTTGTGGCGTAGACTCCCGGCCCGGCACTGCTCGCCCCGTACACCCCGCGGCCCGCACCCGCGTGGTTGCCGAAGACCGCGTATCCCGCGTCGCTGTCGCAAAGGCCCTGCACGCCGTAGGTTTTTCCGACGTTGCCCGTAGCGTGTCCCAGAACGCCGGAGGCCCCAAGGGTCGTGGAGTTGGTTTCTCCCTGCACGCCGTAGGAAAGGCCCGTGGATGCGGTGGCGATTCCGAAGACGCCCTGACCGCCGTTGCCGGCGCTCTCCCCATACAGCCCGATGGTGGCGCCCGCGGAGTTGGTGGCTAACCCCTGAATGGCCTTCGCCCCGGTGATCCCCGAGGCGGTCTCGGCCAGGATCGCCGCCCGCGTTCCCGCTGGGGAGGAATGTCGGGCGAAGAGGGCCCAACCGTTGGAGTTGGAACAGAGGGCGCGGACGGCGGCTTTGCTGTCGGCGTCGGTCTGACCGCTCACGCCGTCTCCCTGCGGAGCATAGCCGAAGACGCCGACGCCGGAGGTACTGGCGCTCTCGCCGTAGACCCCGTAGGCAGTGCCCGTGGCGGCTGTCGCTTTTCCGTACAGCCCGCGGCCGGCGGTGCTGGGACTCTCGCCGAATACGCCGTAGTTGACGGCGGCGGTTCCGTTGACTCGACCATGCACGCCCGCGGCCGATCCGGAGTTCGAGGATGACTCTCCGGTAACGCCCGCTCCGCTGCCCGAGGTCGCGGCATGTTGGCCGAGGACCCCGATCCCGCCGCTGCTGGCAGCCACGCCCCACACGCCGAAGGTGGCCCCGGTGGCAGCCGTCGCCTCACCCAGGACGCCCTGCGCGCCGGCGGTCGCCGAGGAGTTCGAGCCTTGGATGATGGGACTGCCGGCCGCGTTCCCCGTCAGCGTCAGAGGGTTGGGTACGGCTTGCAAGAAGGCCGAGCTGTCCAGCCCGTCCAGCACGTCGGCGCTTACGGCATGGGGAGCGGCGCTAAGTCGTTGACGCGGTGTCAAGATCGTGACATTTACATCCCCGCCGCAGCGCACGCCGACTTGCAGCCATCGCGCTTCGCCCGGAAATGCGGCGGCGCCGAAATCCAGCTCCACCAGGAACAAGCCGTCCACCACGGTGATGCCGGGCAACACGAGGGTCGAACCGATCTGCGTCCCATCGACGGCGCTGTCGAACAAGGCAAACTGCATCTCGCAGTCGGCGTTTTCCGGCACTCCGCCGCGTTTGAGCTGCCCTTGATACGTGAACCCCGTCCCGACGCCCGATCCCCCCACGGCCGCGACGACGGTCAGCAGAACGTAGCTCCACGCGCTTACGATAACTCTCTTCGCCCTCATGGTGTGCGCACTCCTTTCGCCTCGATATGCATTGTACGCCCCGAATCGCCGCCGGGCAGGGCCGGTCATGGCGTCGAGAGATCGTGTTATCGGGCGGGCGGCGGGTTGGAAATCAGAGGGTTTCGACGAAAACGGCTTTGCCGCGAAGGGCACGCATGTGGGATCGGACCTGTTCACCGACCTGTTCGGCCCCGGCCACCCCGTCGATGGTCACCTGCCGATCGGTCAAGTCGGTGGACAGCAACGAAATGGTGCCCAGACCGAAGACGCGATCGAAGAGCGTCTTTTGCACGCGGACGTCGTCAATGCGGATTAGTTCCGTCTGGTCGATGGTCCTGCTGAGGATGCCGGTCTCGATGAACAGTCGCTGCGTGGTGAGGCGATAGCGCCGACCGAGGATGTGCAAGAAAACTCGCGTGAGCAGCAAACCGCCGGTAATCAGAAGAATCGTCAGGACGATCCAAAACGCCCGCGCGGCCGTGAGCCACGGCGAGGAAGAAGCAATCCAAGAGATCGCCACGGTGGCGGTGACGTTCATCGCCGCCCAGAGCGTCACGCGGCCGATGTAGTGTTTCCAACTGGTTCGTCCGACCCAAAGGTCCGTCTCGGGCGGCGTGGGCTGCGGACCGGATGCACCGGGTTGGGTGGGTCGGGGGCCGGCAAACGCCGGACTGGTCTCGTTGGCCGTTTCCATGTCGTCACTCCTTTGACGGTCCACATGGTACCGTGCCTGGGACGTGGAGTGCAACAGCACGGTCTTGGGGAGCGCCTGCAACGGGTCCGCGGGCTTGCCCTTGACGCCTCGCGGAAAGGGGAGCCGTCCGCGGCTCTGTGGGGTGCGCTCCTTTTGACGTTGCCGCGTTTCCGCCCGACGATGTCCGTATGAACGTCCTGGTCATCGGCGGCGGGGGGCGCGAGCATGTCATCGCTCACTTGTTGGCGCAGTCGCGGCGGGTGTCGCGTGTGTTTTGTGCTCCGGGCAACGCGGGCACGGCGGAGGTGGCTGAGAACGTGGCCGTCGAGGCTACGGACATCGACGGGTTGATCCGTCTCGCCCGCCAACATTCCGTCGGGCTTACGGTGGTAGGGCCCGAGGCGCCGCTCTGCGCGGGGATCGTGGACCGGTTTGCGGCCGAGGGGCTTCGCATCTTCGGTCCGACGGCGGCGGCGGCGCGGATCGAGGGGGACAAGGCCTATGCCAAGCGGCTCATGATACACGCCCATGTGCCCACGGCGGAGGCGCGGATTTTCACCCGCTTCGCCGACGCCCAGGCCTATGTGGCCACGCGGGAAACGGGAATGGTGGTCAAGGCCGCCGGGCTTGCGGCGGGAAAAGGGGTCACGGTCTGTCCCGATCCGGCGGATGCGTTGCCGGCCATCGAGCGCATGATGGTCAAGCGCGAGTTCGGGGCCGCCGGAGACACCGTGGTCGTGGAGGAACTGCTCAAGGGACAGGAGCTTTCGATCCATGCGCTGGTGGACGATCGTACGGTGTACGTTCTGGAATCGGCGCAGGATCACAAGGCCGTCGGAGACGGCGATACCGGTCCCAACACGGGCGGGATGGGGGCCTACAGCCCGGCCCTCATCGCCACGCCCGAGGTTTATCGCGTCGTGGAGCGCGACGTCCTGGTTCCCATCGTGGATGCTCTTCGCGGCGACGGGGCCCCCTATCGCGGCGCATTGTACGTGGGTCTGATGCTCACCGCGGGGGGGCCGAAGGTGTTGGAGTTCAACTGCCGGTTCGGCGACCCCGAGGCCCAGGTGCTGCTCACGCGATTGGACTGCGATTTGCTGGACGTGCTCGAAGCGGTGGTCGAGGGGCGACTGTCGGACGTTGACATTCGGTGGAAACCGCTGGCGAGTGTCTGCGTGGTGATGACCTCGCGTGGATATCCGGGTTCGTATGAGACGGGCAAGGTGATCGAAGGCCTGGACCTCGCAGGGCAGATGCCCGACGTACACGTCTTTCACGCGGGCACGAGACAAATCGAGCACTTGACCGTGTCCACGGGCGGTCGTGTCCTGGCGGTGACAGCCTTGGGCACCGACATCGCCGACGCCCAGGCCCGCGCCTACCGGGCCGTGGAACGCATCCATTTCGACAACGCCTACTATCGACGGGACATCGCCCGGAAGGCGCTGGTCCCGACCTTAAGCCCGTAAAGTGCGACTGCGTGAGATCGCGCCGTCTGTCTTGCGTGGCATGCGTTGGCACCACCCCGAGTTCGGGAAGAGTCACGTCCGTGTGGCCTAGCGGAGCAGTCCGGCACTCAAAGACGTGCTGCAACTGTCGGAATTATCGAGAATGGGACTTGGCGCGGGTCGATAATGAGGTACGTTGAGAACAAGATGTCGCCTCGATTTCCATCTGAAGATATCCAACCAAACACGATTCGCACGACAAGACGTACTCTGAGCATTTGGGCTTCGGTTACCGTGCCAATCGGAGTGATCTCAAGAGTGTCGGTGTGTCTCCGTAGCGCCCCGGAATGACTATCGGAGGTGTAGAATGAGAACGAAAATGGGTTCTGTTGGGTTGGTCGGTTTCCTCCTTATGACTTTGAGCACAGCGTTGCTCTGGTTTCCGGGATCGCGGCAGCGGGGCATCGAGCGCGCGATGGGGGACCCTGGAGGAGGCGGGGGCATCTGTTTGGTTGGAAGCTGTAAGAAGATCGTCGGGCAGAACGGCGGGTGCCTTGCGGTCGAGTGCTGTGGAGGGGACGTGACCTACTGCCCCGGGGTCCTGCATTCTCCGGTTCCGGTCCCCAAATACAAGACCCCGCCTGCCGGTGTCACTGGAATCTGTGTCATTTTCGACGGGCCAAACACGAACGAGTGCCTCGTCCAGGATTGCGGAGGCGCCACGTTGTGTTCCGAAGGCACTTGCAGTCCGGTCGGTGATCAATCCTACACGCAGGTACCGACCGCGACCGCTCATGGCGGTTGTCTAATGGCAAATTAGTTAGCGGAGATTTTCATGTCGCTGGCCGGCGCGCTGACCTCGCTGTGTGTCCTGTGGATGCAGACGGAGAGTGCCTACCCGCGCCAACTTGAGGCGGTGGTCGCCCAAGCGCCGTGGCGCACGTCCCAGTTGGAGTGGACCGTCACCTGGGTCGGCGGGAACGACGAGGGACTCGTCGAGCGATATGTGACCCGTACGGCCGGGGACACGGTGTGGGAGAGCAACCAAGGGGACGAAAACGGGTTCCACCCGGCGCGTTTTCGAAATGCCCCGCCCGGCGAATACGACGAAAATAAGCGCGCCTACGCGATCCCCAGGGACGAACTGGCGGGGACGCAGAACACATTGCGCGCCGAGGGTCAGTTGTGGCGCCTGGAATACGCGGAAAAACCCCACACCGGATTACTCACCCCCGACACGGAGCGGCGAGCGTACACACCCGTCGACGTCAAGGGGATGGGGCTCATGCCCGCTTTCGACGGCGCGCTTGCCGGGCGGACCCCCATCGCGCTTCCCTACGTCGCCGCCGACGCATTCGATTCCGCCGTTTTTGCGACTCGAACGGAGGGGGTACGTTCCGTCGTTGAAGCGACTTTCGGGGAGTACCGTCTGGCTTGGGACTTTGACGATGCGCAGGGCGGACAACCGGTGCGAGCGCAGCTCTATCGTAACGATGCCTTGCAATACTACTCCGAGTCGGAATACGGGTCCGTAAACGGACGGTGGATTCCCACGAGCGTGCGATTCTATCGCGGCGACGACAAAACTCCGTATAAGATCGTGGCTGTCCAGCGGGCCACCTTTGACGAACCCAGTCATCTGCAGGAGATCACCCCGAGTGACATTGGGGCGCTGCGCGGGACCATGTTTACTACGCCGACCGGGGCGATGGTGTGGACCGGCGTCGACCTCGTCGATCAGGACGAATACGCGAATATGGACGGTGTGTATGGCATTCTGCCCGATTCCTGCCTCCTGGAGGATGCCGCCAAGAGGCTCGGCATGAGCGTCGACGAGTACGTTCAGCTTCAGGGAAGACAGAGGGATCTCTTCCGCGAGGTCTACGCGAAGAACCACGGGGAGCGCCCGTGGTTGGAAGTGGAGAAGAAGAGGAAGAAGGAAAAGGACGACTGGGACGTTTACGTTGAGAAGTTCCTGGCCGAGCACAAACTGCCCGAGCCCGCGATCGCAAAAGCTCGCGAGATCCTCGATCAAGCGAAGTCCATGCGTGATGCCCGTAGGCGACATCATGCCGCGCGGGTGCGCGAAGCGAAGAACGAAAACGATCAGCGCAAGATCCAGTACTATGAGAAACTTGAAAAACGCCTTTTTGAGGGCGTCCTCGTTCGGCCGCTGAACAAGCTTCTTCCCGACAAACGACCGGAGGTTGCCAGGCAGCCCGAAAGCGGATCACCGTAGAGGACCCAGGCGGGTCGCTTCGTCTTGGACCCTTTGGCACAGGCGGTCGTCGCGACGAATCAGGGACCTACGAGGTTAAAGGCCCCGAAGACGAAGCTGCTGATCAAACTGTTGGCGATGTACGTGACCAGTCCGCCGGCCAAGGCGTTGGTGTCCAGACCGCAACCGTTGGCCTGAAAAAGCATCCCCGCGCCCAGCAGCGGAACCGTACGTCGAAGCAGCGAATAGAAGCGATTCGTCATGAGAGACGTTCTCCTCGTGAAATCCGCGCGACGCCCTGGCCGCGCTAGTTCGGCCCCGTTTCGGCGGTTTTCTCCTGCGGGGCGGTGAGCGGGACCAGTTCCCGCGCGATATAGATGGGGATCGGGTTGACCCCGCCGGTCTGGATTCGTTGGGCGGAGGCTCGGACCCCCACCCATTGACCGAGGAACGGACCGACGTCGAGCCCCGAGTCCTGTGCGATTTCCACGTAGCCGATGGTGCGGTCGTTCTTGTCCGAGGGGTCCACGAGCCGGTATCGCGGCGTGGGGGAATCGGGCGGATAAAGGGCGCTGATGCGCAGCTCGCCCTGAATCTCCACGCCGGTGGGCGGTGTAAACGGGATCGGCTCGGGGATGAGGTTCCGGGCGGCGAGGAAGTCTCGACGCTTGCTGAGCCCCTTCTCATCGAGCCCGCGGACGCGGTCGATCGCTTCGGTCAGGGAGGCCAAGTCGCCGACCTGCACCAGCCGGGCCTTGGCATACTCGCGGGCGAAGTCGTCTTCGGTTTGCCCGGCAATGGGTTCATAGCGGGCAGCCATGGGGGCGAAGCGCCGTTCGAGGACCGGTTTGGAAAGCTCCGCGCGAGCGGCCACGTCGATCTCTTCCAATTGCCGACGCCACGTGGTTGTCGCCGCCCCGACCATGGGGGAGGAGAGTTTCCTTGCCGATTCCGCCGCCGAGGAGCTGACCGCGGGCGGGACTCCCACAACGCCCTCCAACGGCTGAGATGTGGGCGGTGTGGGGGATTCGGCGCTGGACTCGATGGTCGATCCTCCACGCATCCCCACAAAGTTCTTGTGGATCCAAAGGGTGGCCCCCGCGGGAGGTTTGATCCTCACGAACCCGTCCGGGTTGCGGCCAAAGATGGTCACCTCGGTTCCCTTGGCGACGAGGGTTTGCACGGTGTACTTGTTCTCGTTGAGCAGGGAGCCGGCGCGGACGCGGACGTTATCCCCGTTGATCACCCCCGATTGATTGTCGGCGGTGTCCACGAAATCGCCGGAGACCAGGCTGAAGGTCCCGGGCGGCGGGACGATTTCGTACCACTCGCCGCGCTCGCCGACGACCGACACCTGGTCGCCGGCTTGGAGTTTGCAGATGGTGTAATGGTTGAGACTGTCGCCGCTGCGGACGTAGACATCGTTGGCGTTGATGGAACCCACGCCGACGACGCCCCGCGTCTCGCCCGCGGATTGACCCATCGCCAGCGCCGGCAAGAACGCCGGCAAAGCCGCTGCGATGAATACCATCGCGTTTCTTTCGATTCTTTTTCGGTTGATGTGCATGGTTGGCGATCCTTCGTCCTTGTGGTTCGGTTTTCCCTCCCGAATACAACGTGCGGTACGCTACCCTCCGCGTCGAAGGATGTCAATCATTTTTTGCGGAACGGACCCATTCAAGACCGCCCTGCGGACCGGGTATACTGCCCGGTCGATGATGGCTTCCCCACTCACCGCGGTGGATGTGATTTTTCAACCGTTGGACGTGCCCGTCACGGTCGAGGAGGCCTTGTCGGCCTTTTCGACCTGTGAGCAATGGGTGGCCCTGGAAAGCTCCCTATCCGGCGGGGCGTACGGAGGGTTCACCATTTTGGCCGCCGATCCGGTGATGACCGTGGAACTCGCCGCGCCGCCGAGGGGCTGTCCGTGGCGGTACCTGAGGGACCGTTTGGACGGTATTAAGGCGCCCATGATTCGATCGACCCCGGTGCCCTTCGCCGGGGGATGGATCGGATTTTTCGGTTATGAGCTGGGTGCCGTCTCCGAGGGGGCGGGGAGTGCGAAACCCGACGCCCACCGGATGCCGTCGGCTCGCCTGGGGTTGTTCGACACGGCCGCGGTGTACGACCATGAATGCCGGCAGTGGTATACGGTGGCGGTCGAATGGGCGGAAGGGACATTCCTTCACTGCCCATCGGCGTCCCGGCGGCTTGCAACCCTTAGAGGGCGACTGATCCGGGCCACGGAAGACCCGGTCGTCGATTCGCCGCGCCCCCTGACGACGACGCCGGTTCCCGACATGTCGCATGCTTCGTACCTCGCCAACATCGGACGAATCAAACGCTACATCGAGGCCGGTGACGTGTACCAGGTGAACCTCACCCAGCGGTTCGCGGCGCGGACCACGGCCTCACCGTTCCAGCTCTACCAGCGGTTGCGGAAGACAAGCCCCGCCTCGCACGGAGCGATTTTGGTTTGGCCGGGCGCAGCCGTGATTTCTTCCTCGCCGGAGCTGTTTTGGGATCTTCGCGGTCGGCGAGTGGTGACGCGTCCCATCAAAGGGACTCGCCCGCGGTCGTCCGATCCGCTGCGGGATCGACGGCTTCGCGCCGAGTTGGCAGCCAGCGAAAAGGATCGCGCCGAGTTGATCATGATCGTGGATGTGCTCCGCAATGATCTGGGTCGGGTTTGTTCGATGGGCAGCATTCGCGTGCCGCAGCCGTCGCAGATCGAGGCCTATTCGACCGTCTATCACCAGGTCGCCACCATCGAGGGCGAGTTGAAACCCGAACTGGGTTGGGCGGACCTTCTGCAAGCCACGTTCCCCGGCGGGTCGATCACCGGGGCCCCGAAAATCCGGGCCATGCAGATCATCGACGAATTGGAGCCGACCGCCCGCGGGGTCTACTGTGGGTCGATCGGATGGATCGGCCTTGGCGGCGACGCCTCCTTCAACATCGCCATCCGCACGCTGGTCCAGCGCCGCGACCGCGTGCATCTGTACGCGGGCGGGGGGATCGTCGCGGACAGCGATCCGGAGGAGGAATACGAAGAGGTTCTGGCGAAACTCAAGGGAATGCTTCTGGCGCTGAACGCCGGTGAGCCTCGTAAGTCCCATGTGGCCCGACGCCGTACAGTGACAGTATCGTGACACCCACCATCTACTTCAACGGCGCTTTCGTCGCACCGCAAGAGGCGGCCGTGAATGTCTCCGACGGCGGCTTCCTTCACGGGGCGGGTTTGTTTGAAACGCTCCGTGCGCAGGCGGGGCGCATCTTTCGCCTCGAATCCCATCTGGAGCGCCTGCGGCGTTCGGCGGCGCGACTCCTCGTGCCTCTGAAGCGCGACGACCTTCCTTCGGCCGACGTTTTTCATGAACTCCTGGAACGAAACGGGCTGCCGCAGGCCCGCGTACGTCTGACCGTCACCGCCGGTTCCATGCGCGACGAGACCGAGAACGAAGAAGGCCATCTGACCGTCTGTGTGACCGCCACGGAACTGTCGCCTTACCCGGCGGGGCACTATGAACGGGGGGTGCAGGTGGCGGTGTGCGATTTTCGGCAATCGAGCAGCGACCCCGTGGCGGGGCATAAGACCACGTCCTACCTTCCCCGCCTTCTCGGTCTGCGAACCGCACACGCCAAGCGATGCGTGGAGGCCATCTGGTTCACCACCCAGAACCGCCTCGCCGAGGGGTCGATTTCCAACGTGTTTGTTGTACGAGACGGATGCCTGAAGACCCCACCCCTGGACACGCCGGTGCTTCCGGGGATCACCCGCGGCGTGGTCCTGGAGTTGGCGGAGGCCGCGGACGAGCCCGTCGAGCAAACGTTGCTCGGCGTCCACGACCTGCTCGATGCCGACGAAGTGTTTCTGACCAACGCGGTCATGCAGGTCATGCCCGTGATCCGCGTCGAGCGCCACGACATCGCCGACGCCAAGGTCGGAGTGATCACCCGCCGCTTCCGCGAGGCGTATCTGGATTTGGTGAATGAGGAGTGTGGAACGCCATGAACCAAGATCGACCCTCCCGAGGCGGTCGGCGGACCCGGACCGTTTGTGACGTCTGCAAAGCCATGGAGCGGATCGCGCCGCTCAAGCTGGCCCAGGAGTGGGACAACGTGGGGCTGATCGCGGGCGACGCGCAGAGCCCCGTCCGACGACTCTTGCTGACCATCGACCTCTCGGGGCCGGTCGTGCAGGAGGCCGTCGAACGTCGTTGCGAAATGGTCATCGCTTACCATCCGCCGATCTTCAAGCCGATTCGCTCCTTGCGGGCGTCGAGTTCGGGCATGGAGGCGTTGGTGTTTCGATGCATTCGCGCCGGCCTATCTGTGTATTCGCCGCACACCGCCCTCGATGCGGCCGAGGGCGGGACCAACGACGTGTTGGCACGGTTGTGCGGGCTGACCCGAACCGAGCCGATCGAATTCGTGGACGATCCCCGTGGAGCACAGTGCAAGTTCGTGGTCTTCGTGCCGGCGGAGCACGTGGAAAAAGTATCCGACGCGATCTTCACCGCCGGGGCCGGGCACATCGGCGACTACAGCCGTTGCAGCTTTCGCATCCCCGGCGAAGGGACGTTCCTGGGCGGAAAAACGACGAACCCGCGCGTCGGACAGCGTGGACGCGTGGCGGCGGTCAAGGAGATTCGCGTCGAGGCCGTGGTATTCGTGCGGGACCTTCCGGCCGTCGTGGCGGCGATGGGCGGTGCCCATCCCTACGAGGAACCGGCCTTCGACATCTATTCGCTACGCGGTGCCCCGGTCCGAGGGATCGGTCGGATCGGACGGTTCGAGAAGCCAAAGACATTGTCGGCGCTGGCTCGCGCGCTCCGCACCGCGGTGAAGGTGGACCGCGTGCAGGTCGTGGGCGATGCTGGACAGAGGATCGAACAGGCCGTAGTCGTCGCCGGGGCGGCGGGCGATCTTCCGTTCCGCGTGCCCCTGGGCCCGCGGCACGTCATCGTCACCGGCGAAATCCGTCACCACGACGCCCTCACCATCCGCCGGATCGGATGCGCCGCGCTCGCCCTCGGCCACTGGGCGAGCGAACGGCCCGCGCTGACCCCGCTGAGGGCGAGGCTCCATGAACTTCTCAACGTGAGCGTAACCGTCAGCGCCGCGGACGCCGATCCGTTTGGCGGGTAGCTGTTTGATGCGCGTTGCGCCGTCTACGGGCAAACGTCGGTGATTGTGCCCAGTGGCTGGAGATCGTCACAAGCCCCAGGGACGGTACAGGCCGGATCCACACAGAAGTCGCCGACCTCCGCGTTGTTCACTTCGAAGTCGCCGGGGGCGCAATTGGCGAGGACGGTCCCGCAGGGATCGAAATACCGCGTCACGGCGATCAGCCGATCATCGCAGGACCCGATGAATCCCGGAACGGCCGCGCCGCTGGAAAGAAGGGCCAGGAATCGGAAACATCGACGCTTGACGTTCCTAGGTCGAAGGCTCATTCTAGCTCATCCTCAATGAAACCACAGTACGCGGTCGGTCACACCGGAACGCGCAGTGCATCGGCGGTCACGGGCCACTGGGGCAATCGGTAAACAGCGGCAGTTGTGAATCCCCCTCGACGGTCTGGTTTCCACTGCCGATACCACTGCAGGGGTCGATCGTTCCGCCCAGAATGCCGTTCTGGCAGTCGAAGATAAAGCAGAGATCGGCGGTGACCAGGGCGCTTTGCCCCGCGAAACTACTGCAGCTTGTGCCGGGACCGGCCATCAAGTACCCGGCAGAGCCGAGAAGCGTCAACGCCGAGATCACCTTCCGCCCGCGTTTATGCATTGTCGAGGTCCTTCCAGCCGCCAACCGAGGTCAACCGACGCCGACATTGGCCGCACCGCCACCGACGCTCCACCGAACCACTCGGAGCATAGGGGCTGCGGCGGCGGTTCGCAAGTCGCCGCAAACCACCGACGCCTCACGATTTTCTCGGAACCGACGTGTCCAGACAAGTCGGGCAGGCGTCGATTTTCCGGGGATTCCCATGGAGCCGTGCCCCACCCGCGTGGCCGGGGACGCGATCGAGGTCACGGGACGCCCAGAGCTTCACAGATGCGGGCGGCGCTTACGGGCTGGATAATCCCTCGTTCGGTGATGAGTCCCTGGATGAGTTCCGCGGGGGTCACGTCGAAGGCCGGGCAATAGCAGGCTACGTCGGCGGGGGCCGTCGGCGTGCCGAACCCGCGACGGACCTCCTCGGGGCTTCGTTCTTCGATGGGGATCCGGGAACCGTCAGGGAGGGAAAGGTCGAACGTGCTGCTCGGGGCGGCGACGTAGAAGGGGACGCCGTGAGCCCGCGCCAGGACGGCCAGCCCATAGGTGCCGATCTTGTTGGCCGTGTCCCCGTTGGCCGCGATGCGATCGGCCCCGGTGATGACCAGATCGACCCGCCCCGATTTCATCAACGACGCGGCCATGCTGTCGCAAAGAAGCGTGACGTCGATCCCGGCGCGACCCAGCTCCCACGCCGTCAGCCGCGAGCCTTGCAGCAAAGGCCTGGTTTCTCCAGCAAAAACGTGGAAATGGCGACCCTGCTCGTGAGCCGCGTAGAGCGGGGCCAAGGCGGTTCCGTAGTATGCGGTCGCCAGACTCCCCGCGTTGCAGTGGGTCAGAATCCCCATCCCCGGCTTGACGAGGGCTTCCCCGTGGCGACCGATGGACCGGCACATGGCCTCGTCCTCGTCGCGGATGCGCTTCGCTTCATCGAGCAAGACTTGTTTGATCGCCGCCGCATCGGTCAAGGGCGTCGAGCGGGCGTAGGCGTGCATTCGATCTAGCGCCCACTGGAGGTTGACCGCCGTCGGACGAGAAGTGCCAAGATACTGACACACTGCGCTCAGCCTATCGAGCAAACCCCCCCGATCCGTCCCGGCGTGGTCGCGGATGCCGAGCACCGCCCCCATCGCCGCGGCGATGCCGATCGCCGGCGCCCCCCGGACCCGCAACTGACGGATAGCCTCCCACATGGCCTCAACTTTGCGGCATTCGACGATGCGCAGCTCCCCCGGCAGCAGCGTCTGGTCGACCAGGGCGACGTGCCCATCCAACCCGCCGATCCATTCGATCGTTCTTGGCAAGTCCCCGAGGCTCAAGGTCACATTCCCACAGGTCCGCGGCAGTTCACCGAAAGTCATCCGAAGCTTAGCGGGGTCGGGGTTGACATAGAAACCCAGCCATGTTCCGCGCAGCGGAATCGACCACAAAACACTAATTGCCGCCACACTGCAATACACATTTAGACATATTGTACAGAACATAATTCTTGACAAGCTGCGATTCATGTAGTATTAGTTCTGAAATAAGTGAGGAGATGAGAACGATGGACAGGATTGACCGTGAAATATTGAAGATGTTACAGGCCGACGGGCGGGTGGCAAATGCCGAAATCGCCCGTCGGGTGGAGATGGCCCCTTCCGCGGTCTTGGAGCGAATTCGCAAGCTGGAAGATCGCGGCCTGATTCTTGGATACTACGCGCGTCTTGATCCCAGACTCCTGGGACAGGGGTTGCTTGCCTACGTCCTGGTTCGCTCGGACGGCGGCGCTTGGCAGGCAGACACTGCCGTACAGCTTTCGAATCTGCCCGAGGTGCAGGAGGTCCATCATATCGCGGGGGAGGACTGCTTTTTGGTCAAGGTGCGGACCAAAGATACGGCCAGCCTGGGCGAGCTCCTCCGCGAGCGGGTCGGTTCGCTGCCCAACGTTCGCAACACTCGAACGACCATTGTTTTGGAAACCGTGAAGGAAACGCTGGACATCGCCGTGGCCCTGCCGGTCGCGGAAGAGGTTCTGGCATGAGCGCTCGACCGAGCGCCGCGCCTTCGCGGCTAGGGGTGATGGCTGCCTTCGCAGCCGTCTACGTGATCTGGGGATCGACCTACCTGGCGATCCGCTTCGCGCTGGAGACGATCCCGCCGTTGCTCATGGCGGGGATGCGTCACCTGCTCGCGGGGACGATCCTCTACACGTTGGTTCGTTGCACGGGATGCCCGCGTCCATCGATGGTCCAGTGGCGTTCGGCGCTGGTGATCGGCACGATGCTCCTGCTGGTCGGCAACGGGGGCGTCTGTTGGGCGGAACAAACCGTCCCCTCCGGCCTTACGGCACTCTTTGTGACCACCGTTCCCGTTTGGCTGGTGATGCTGAATTGGCTGCGCCGCGACGGGGCCCGGCCGGGTTGGGTCGAAGTCGCGGGCGTAACCATGGGCCTGCTGGGGGTCGGCGTGCTCATGGGGGGCGCAGGATTGGTGGGCGGCGAACCCGTAAACCTGGTCGGCGCTTTGGTCCTGATGGTGGCGTCGCTCTCGTGGGCGTGGGGATCCATTTATTCACGTCACGCGCCGTTGCCGGCGTCGCCGCTCTGTTCCACGGCCATGCAGATGCTGTGCGGCGGGGTCATGTTGCTGATGACGGGACTGCTCTGGGGCGAGGGTTCGAGGTTCGCATGGGAGCAGATCTCCTTGCGCTCGGCGCTCTCGGTGGGATACCTGACCGTCTTCGGGTCTCTGGTGGCATTCAGCGCCTACGTTTGGCTGCTGCAGGTCTCGACTCCGGCGATGGTGGGAACCTACGCCTTCGTGAACCCCGTGGTGGCGGTATTGTTGGGCTATTTCTTCGGCGGCGAACCGCTGTCGGCTCGGACGATGATCGCGGCGGTGATTATCGTCACGGCCGTCGTATTGATTACCGTGCATGCCAAACGTGCCGCGAAAGGAAAGAACCTTCCCGCGGAGCCCGAATCGGCACTGGCCGGCAACGTTCGCACCTCGCGGCGCGAGTTTTGCGAGGCGTAGGTTCCAATGAATCGTTGGCCGACTCTTACACTCGACGGAGGCTAGAGTGATGACTCCCTCAAACGATCCATCTGCGTTGCAGGACACGGTACGCCAAGCATACGGAAAAATCGCGCGCGGGGAACGGGCCTCGTGTGGACCGCAGTCGGGGTGTTGTGGAAGCGCACAGGTCACAGAACGGATCGGGTATGACCCGGGCGATCTGCGATGCCTTCCCGAAGGGGCGGATATGGGGCTGTCGTGTGGAAACCCGACGGCACTGGCCTCGCTTCGGGACAGCGAAATCGTGCTCGATCTCGGAAGCGGCGGCGGGTTGGATTGTTTCATCGCCGGACCCAAGGTCGGCGCGAACGGGCGGGTCATCGGCGTGGACATGACCGCGGACATGCTTTCGCTCGCACGGCGGGGCTGCGCGGACTACCGGCGTCGCACGGGCCTGGACAACGTCGAGTTTCGGCTCGGGGAGATCGAACACCTGCCCGCGGGCAATGCCAGCGTGGACGTGGTGATTTCGAACTGCGTCCTGAATCTCTCGGGCGACAAGCCGCAGGTCTGGCGTGAGATTTCCCGCGTCCTACGTCCCGGCGGGCGGGTGGCGGTGTCCGACCTGGCGCTGTTGCAACCGTTGCCCGAGGAAGTCACCCGCATGGTCGAAGCCCTTATCGGCTGCGTCGGCGGGGCGGCGCTCCTCGCGGACATTCGGACCATGATGAGCGATGCCGGACTGACCGAAATTCGCCTCGACCCCAAGCCCAACTACATCAAGACCCTGGGTGAGCTGAAAGACCCGATCTACCGCACCGTTGCTGCGAAGCTTCCCGCAAGCGCAACCCTCGACGAGTTCATCACCAGCGTCGACATTTCCGCCCGCAAACCGTCGAACTGATCGCCGCGCAAACACACAGCCCCGCCGCCTGCGAAACTCGGCAAGCGGCGGGACTGTTTTGGCGCGTGACTCCCCCTTGTCGTAGAGGAATGTGACCCCTACGGGTTATTTGACACATCCGTGGGCCGACCGGCGCTGCCGCTGCTCGCACCGCTGCCGTCGGTGGAAACCGTACCGCCGTCGATCGGATCAATGACCTCGATGGGAACCGGCTCGGGTTCGACGATGACCGGGGGCTCCTCGACGAAGACGGGTCCGTAAAAGAGTTCGTGCTCGACCGAGGACGGACTGCTGGACGGCGCTTCGCGCACGCCCAGGTTCGTCACGGCATAGAACTTGTCCTCGATGAACACGCCGCGGGTGAAGGAGGTCCCCCAATAGGGCGATTCCTCGAAGCGCGTGCTGATGCGGCCAAGCTCCGACAAGCCCGCCTCGGGAGTAGCTCGGAACACGACCACGCCATCAAACCCGTCGTCCACCGGAATGGGCGAATCTTCGACGCTCACGCCGCCGTCGCCCACCACGACTCCACCCGTGCCTCCGCCGTCATCGTAGATGTACGTCGCGTACACCGACACGGGCAGGGCCACCAGACCCTGAGACGCAAAGTACGTGAACGCCTTCGGGTCGTAGATCGCCTCGGAATAGGCCCCCGAGTCGCCGCCGATGATCACGTTCGACGTCCTCGTGGGGTTCGCGAAATCGGTCACGTCGAAGATCGAAACTTGCACGCCCCACGTGCCCCCGGCGCCCGGCGGGGGAACGTATTGTCCCACGGCCAACAGGTGATTCGCGTCCATCGGCGTCAGGTAGGTGGAGAACCCCGGAACCTCGAGCTCACCGACGACACGAGGGTTGGTCGGGTCGGAAAGGTCGAGGGTGAACAACGGGTCGGTCTGCAGGAAGGTGACGACATAGCCGCGGTCGCCGATGAAACGAGCGGCCTGAATCGTCTCCCGCGGGGCAATGTCACGCACGCTCCCCACCTCCGACAATGTGTCGTTCACCTGCGACAGGACGTAGACGTTGTTGTGCGCCTCTTCGGTCTGGGCGCACTCGAAGAAATTGCACGTGAACTGGGCGTCGAGAGTCGTGGCGGCGCGAAGGTTGCCCTGGTATTCGCTCATCGAGTACTGATTGAGGATTCGTCCGGGGACGGCTCCGGTGGCGACGGGCCGCGCTCCGCGATTCTCGTAGTCGAACTTGTAGACGTTGGTCGTGGTGCGGGCGTTGCCCAGGTAATCGTAGCTCGTGTTGGTCAAATACATGGCTTCCAATGAGGAGTAGATCAGTCCCGGCTCGGCGACCACGCCGACGGCCGTAAACTGGCCGTCGTTGTCCACGTCCAGGCTGACCAAAGTCACCGTGCCGAACCCGTCGGGATCGACCGGGTAGTACATCTCCCGCCAGGTCACCACGGGACCCGCGGACTCACTTTCGTCGGCGTCGAGGCGGGTGAATTCGGGCAGAATCACCTCGACCTGGACCTCGTCCACGTTCAACTCCGGCCGGCCCAGCATGGGCAGCACGTCGAAGTAATACTCCTGGTAATTGCTGATGACCATGTGCAGCACGCCGTCGATCATGCGCGTCGCGGATTGCGTGCCGTCAAACTTGGTCTGCGAAAGCACTCGCGGGTTGGCGGTGTCGGACGCGTCGACAACGGTGACGATGGTGTGTGGTCTCTCATACTGGTACTCGTCGCCGCCGAACGGTGGTGCAATGGAAATCGCGTCGCCGTCCACGGGTTCGGAGCCGATGATCTCCACCCCGGTGGGTTCATCGGGGGCGGCTACGTCCTGCGCCGCGATGGCATCGATCAACGGGTAGTAGTAGAAGCCGCCGCCCGTGGTGACGGCCACGACCTTGTCCCCGCGGAGGTACAGATCACGGCCATAACCCTCCAGGTCGGTTTCGCTGACCACGCCGAGCGAATCGGTTGGGTTGGCGCGCACGATCCGCAGAACGCTGCCGTCGTTGATGGTGTCTATCATGTACAGGTACGTGCCGTCGGTCTTCACGACGTCGGCTTCGTCGACTCCGGCTTCCTGGATGGTGGTTCCGGAATGGTCACCATCGGTGGGGGCGGAACTCGGCGGCGCCTCGGCGAGCCCACTGGCATCGTCCATCGCCGATCCGTCGCCAACCGCCTCGCCGCCCGGCAGCGAGGGGGTGGTTTCCAGCACATCGCGATTGAACTCAGTGTAGTCCGCGTTGCGCTGTCCGAGCTGCTGCTTGAAGTATGCCTCCATTTCCTCCTGGGATGTGAAGGCCTTCAATTCCGGCGACCCGCTTCCCACGGTCGGCGCCAGGCCTGGGAAAAGCTCATATACGACGTTGCAACCGCCTACCGCAGCCAAAACCAGGAACAAACTGCGTTGCGTCCAAGTACGTTTCATGGTTAAAACCCCCTTCAGCTGGTGGTTAGAGGCCATTCCTATACCGATCCGCGCGTCCTCGCCGCGCACCCTTAACTATCGGTTACCCAAATGACCGGTCAAGCACGCCAATTGGGCCTGCCGCCGAGGTTTCTACAAGAAAAGACGCTCCGAACGATCGTTGTCGCACCCCGGGGATTCCAAATCGTGGTTCGAGGTGATAAGAGAAGCAATCGCGCGGCATCGAACTGGAAACGAGGCGAGAGACCGAAAGTGACGACGTGGTGGGCGGATCGACTGAGCGAGCTTCCGCCGTATCTGTTCGTGGAGATCGATCGCCGGAAGCGCGAGGCGATCGCCGCGGGGCGGGACGTCATCGACTTCGGCGTCGGCGATCCGGACTTGCCCACGCACGGGTTCATTGTCGAACGGATGGCGGACGCCGTTCGCCAGCCGGCGAATCATCGCTATCCGTTGGGACTAGGGACGCTCGAATTCCGCAAGGCGGCGGCGCAATTCTTCGAGCGGCGCTTCGGCGTGGGACTCGATCCGCAAAGCGAGGTCCTCGCGTTAATCGGATCCAAGGAGGGGTTGGGACATTTTCCCACCGCGGTGGTCAACCCCGGGCAAGTGGTGCTGATCCCCGATCCGGGGTACCCGGTCTACACCGGGGGGACGATTTTCGCCGGTGGAAAGTGTCATTATATGGCACTTACGGAGGATCGCGGCTGGCTGCCCGCGTTGGAGGACATCCCCGCGGACGTCCGGCGAGCGGCGCGGCTTATGTACCTCAATTACCCCAACAACCCGACGGCGGCGTGCGCGACTCTCTCGTTTTTCGAGCAAGCGGTAGCCTTCGCCCGCGAGCATCGCATCCTCGTCGCCCAGGACGCGGCCTACAGCGAGGTGTACTTCCACGCCGACCGCCCGCCGCCGAGCATCTTGCAGGTCGATGGGGCCAAGGACGTGGCCGTCGAGTTTCATTCGCTTTCCAAAATGTTCAACATGACCGGCTGGCGGGTGGGATTCGCGGTGGGCAATCCCGAGGCCTTAGCGGCGTTGGCCCGCGTCAAGAACAACATTGACTCGGGTGTCTTCGGGGCCGTGCAAGAGGCGGCGATCGAGGCCCTTCGCGGCTTGCAGCGACCCGAGGTCCAAGCCCACATCGGGCCCAATGGCGTGTACCGTCGCCGGCGGGACGTACTGGTCGGCGGGCTGCGCGAGGCCGGATGGTCGGTGGCGCAACCCGAGGCGACGTTCTACGTCTGGGCCCGATGTCCAAAAGGAACCGACTCGATGGGCGCAGCCGCACGTCTTCTCCGCGACGCGGACGTAGTGGCCATTCCGGGGGTGGGGTTTGGTGCGGGCGGAGAAGGCTACGTGCGATTCGCCTTGACCGTCGAGGAAAAGCGGATCGCGCAAGCCGTGGCACGTCTGCGACTCCTTCACTGGTAGACCCCGAGACCCCGACTGCGGCGGGCGCTCGTTCCGAACCACACACCCTCCCGTGCGTAGGCGCGCGTCGAGGGCCATGGCCTTGATACTGAACGTACCGGAGAGGATTGGCGATTCTCGATTGTCGATTTTCGATTGGAGATTGAGCGGCGAAGCGACAAGCGACGAAGCGGGCCGCGGGGGGCGGGGAATTGGCGATCCTTGACACTCCGCGTCAAGGACAGGTTTTCGCTTTTCGATTGGCGAAAACGCCGAGTTTCGCATCAAACAGTAGAATGTCCTCATTGAGCCTCTCCCTTCCATCGAGAGGCCCGGGGTGGGTTCCGTGCGTTCCCAAAGCTACACCGGGTCACTCCGGTCGACGGCAAACGCCGCGGACCGGGTTCACCAAGGGCTTGCTCATGGTCTTTGCAATTGTGATCCACTCCTTGTCGTTGTTCGCGGCGAAAACATCCATATTCTTTCCGTCAACAGCAATGATCGAATCTGCGAGCTTGGAGCAGTGTTTGTCATCACATAGATGAATCGCTTCTCGCTGGGCCAGACGAATATGCTCACGCATAGTCTTAAGTTCGTGCGACGCATCCGCGTTGGAATCGATCTCATTGGCGAGTTGAGCGAAATGTTCCTGGTTTTCCGAAAAGAAGATGTGCACTCGGCATTGGATTTTGTCAGGGGAACAGCGCCGGATCGTCACGTTGAGCGAACCGTCGGAGTGTTCTGTAGGAGGTTCCTCAGCCCGCACACACCCCGTACCCTTGAATTCACCCGTTATCGCCTCTCGCAACGCTATCGCGGCCTCAAGCACCCGCGTTTTGCAGAACGCTCGCAGACGAGCGAGTTGTGCTCGATCTGAGAGAGCGCCCTTTGTGACTTCGAGAAACGCCGCGATCGCCTGCAGGCACGTCTGCACCCCTCGCTGCTGGTGCGGATTTGAAAGCCTTCGTTGGACGCGATCCACCACATCCGCGAACGAACGCATGTCCGGTTCACGGCATCGTTCGTGGATGTACGCAATCTCCTTCACCCAAGCCCGTTTGAATTCGAGCTTCGAGTACGACGAGGCGCCTTTGAACCTGAAGCCCGATATTGCTTGGCGCACCGGCAGCGCGTACTTGTCACGCTTCTGCAGCTCGATCAACAGTGATGTGTCAAGCAAAACCGTTTCACGCAGCTCGACTGTCGCGGTTGGGGTCGCCACGGCTTCCATGCCATCGGGCTCTGCCAGGCGCACCGCAGTCTACTCCTCCAAGAACCCTAGCGGTTGAAAGCCCGCCTCGACGAACTCCGAACGAATGGACTCGGCGTTCGAACGAACCAGGCGCGGCTGCTTCAGGAAGTGAACCGCCCCACGAATGGCAAGCGATTCGTCTGTGGATAGGCTTCGCCCCCGCCCTGCCGCAACCCGAACCCCGTTCTCGAGCGTAGCCAGGATCTCCTGGTGGATGTCCGACGCCTCCGCGGCGCTCTCCCACAAATCGGAAACGATCCCAACGAGCCCGGCAAGAAGCAGTTGCATGTCGATCTCGTCCGCGTCGTCGAGACTGTTGAGCGTTTCTTCGGCGCGCCTGAGAAGCGCCGCATCGATCGGCTGCCCTTGGGTCCGAGCTGCGCTGGGATAGCGGTTCGCGTGTCCGTGCCGTACTGTCCGTGTATCGGACCTGTGTTCGCTTAGTAACGCGAATTCCTTGCCCGAATTGACGGTTCCCCGATCTGCGCGAACCGCTGGCCGAGTTTCGGCTCCAGGTTCTGAACCGCCGCCTGCAACCCCGGTGACACCTGACAGTGCTCCGAAAGCTGACTTCTCCTGGCTCGCCCACCGACTGGCCAGCTCTGAAACCGACGGTGTACCTTCGTTCATGGTTCTCACCTTGGACGTTCGAGAAAATCCTTCTCAAGAAGTTCGGCCTCTTCCTTCGCCACTCGCGCAAACTCAACAACCGAATGTTCCGTCGTCGGCCACATGCGATAGAAATCGATGTCGATGCTGAGACCCACTTCAGGGTCTTCGCGTTCTTTCGTTCGGCGCCTCATCTGTTCGAGCAGGGCTTCGCGCTGTCCCTTCGGCAGATGATGAGGTGGAAGGCGCAGACGTTCATCGACATGCAACTCGACGCCGACCCGCGCAAAGGGTTTGACGGCGATGCGAATTCCCCTATCTCTATCCTCGGATTCAAACCGATACGCTTCCTCGTACTCGCGTGCGACAAGTCCTACCGATGGTTTCTGCCGCCAGTCACTTGCGCGCGAATACTTTACGGACAGTTTCTCGGCCTCGTCCAAGTCCAGCGTAGGGAGAAGCTTGATCTGACGCCATCCGAAGCGCCGCATCCTCTCCAGCCCGAATCTCCCCGTAATCAACCCGAGAGCATCAGCTGCGGTCGCAGCAAAGTCGAACGTCACCGCGCCGACAGGGTTTTGGTCCAGAATGAGGTTCTGCGCGTTAAAAACGAGTGTCGCATCAAGTTCTGGACAAATCATCCTCGCCGCAGTTGGCGTGGCCTCCGTGGGAAGCCAGATGCATCTCGTTCCTGCGGTCAGCAAGTCCTCAAGAATAACCATCGCGTCGCCGCAACGGTCGAGGTAGCGGTACCCTCGCTCGTAGCGGGCTTCGAAGATCCGCTGCCTGAGAACCGGCTCTTTTCGGGCTACCATGGCCACACAAGCGCTTAGGAAAGGTCGCGGTCCATCAACGTATACCCTACTAATTGTATCGGCCGACCCCGCGAATGCCTAGCCCCTGCCGCATTCAACCGCCTACGGTTTGGGTCTGATAAGCCGAATCACGTCCCACAATAGATAACTTGCACCCCGATCGCTCCAAGTTGCCCGTTTGGGCGATCACCCCCTCGCGTCGTACCCAAGGCGGGGCCGTGAAAACAGGTAAAAGACCTGCTTTGGGCAATTCATTGTCAAACGGGGCGACATTCTGATTTTCGCGCCGCGAAAGACCCCAAGCTCAAGAAACGCACGCTGACCAACCTGTACAACGAACGCCCGACGTGGCTGCGGCTGCTGCACGAACAGCTCGACCGGGCCGTGCTGGCCGCTTACGCCGCGACCGACCCCGAGGGCGAGTGGTCCGAGGACTGGGCGCGGGTGTGGGTCGATACCGGGGCCGGGCAGCCGCTCCCCGCCGACCACGAACTCACCGATCTGCGCAAGGAGACCGACCAGCGCGTGCTGGCGAACCTGTTGCGGATGAACCTTGACCGGGGCGAAGATTCGGTTCAAGCGGTATGAGCGCACACCATCTCGGTGATGCCGCGGTTCGACCCTCACCCCCGGCGCTTCCCTTGAGGGGGAGACTGTGGAGACGGCATGTCCGCGGGCTTGCCCTTGAGGCTTCGCGTAAAGGGGAGCCGCTTGGGGTTCGGACGGGGCGCTCGGTGGCCGAGGCGAATTCCACCGATCACCCCGCGCGTTATCTAGGTTGGATGAACAGCCCTCGCTCATTCCGCCCCATCTCCCGCCCGAACCCGTCTGTCCCCTTCAGTCTTCAAACTTCCGTCTTCAGTCTCCGTCCTTCAATCGGCAATTGGCAATCGAGAGTCCCACCATCGCTATTTTCCCATCGTGGTTCGGCGTCCAACACCGCTCCCTCACGGTCGCGGCTCGGATCGGCGCCGCGCGCAAAAAAAAGATACCAAACGAAGCCATTCAAAAGTGTCGCTGCACAGGGAAACCCCTCTAGCAAGGTCAGACTTGGGTTTGGTGCCGCTTATGTCGGTCCTGATCAATCGGCAATTGGAACTCGGCAATCGGCAATCAATCGTGTCGCTTCCGCTTCACGCTCGGATCCGCTCCGCGCTAGCGGTCGGGGCTCGGATGGGTGCGCGCCGCATGACCCTTGACGCTGCGCGTAAAGGGCGGGCTGCGACGGGTCGACGTGGCGGCCGACCCGCGCCGGGAGAAAATGACTCCAGAGCCTTCCGTCTTCGTCACCGGTGGATGAATTCATCGGCGCCGCCCTCTGGACCCACCGCCGGACCTATTCACCGTATCTGCGGTTTTCTGCGCTCCGACGGCGTGCATCCGGGGGACAATCGCTTCGTCAACGTTCCGGCGGGGGCGATGCCTCGAGCTTCGCGCGATATTCGGCGGCCAAGTCCGGCTTGCCCCAGGCATCATAGAGATCGACGATCCTCTGGAGGGCTCTGATCGAGTCTTCGTCCTGTTCACCGTGGGCGGCTTGGAGGACCGGGTAACTGTTCGTGAGAAGCGGCTCAGCCTCGTCATACTGGCGCAGATCGGCCAAGCATCGACCGAGGAGACTTTCGGTGTAGGCGATACGCCAATGCTTCTCGGGTAGAGTTTTCAGTTGGATCGCAAGGGCTTCGCGCAAGGCGGCCTGCGCGCCCTCCGGATCGCCCTTCGCGGCGAGCACGTCCCCCAAGAGAACGAGTATGTACATGAGAGACACGGGCTGCGGCACTCGGAGCTTTCGATGTATACTTACGGCCTCGCGGACCAGCGGCTCGGCAGAGGCAACGTCGCCCTTTTTCCTCAAATATAAGTCCGCCAGGTTATTGAGGATCTCAGCCTCCGTGCCTTGGCCTCCAGGCGACTTCCGGGCGATGGCCAACGCTTCGAGGTAAAGTCGCTCGGCCTCGTCGTCGTTACCTTTTTCCTGCAGACTCATCGCCAGGCGGTTATGTGAAGTGGCTATGTTGCGGTGCTCTCGGGGCAAGATGGTCACATTCTGGCTCAGAGCCTCGCGAAGTCCGCTTTCCGCCTCGTCGTAGCTCCCCTTTTTCTGGAGCACCATCGCCAAGTTGCTGCGCGATATATTTACGTCGGGGTGTTCGTCGCCCAGAAGCCTCCGCCGAATCGCCAGGGCCTCGCGAAACAGCCTTTCCGCTTCGTCGTACTCGTCTCTGTTGAGGAGCACCGTCCCAAGATAGTTCAAGGACCTGGCCACGTTCACGTGATCGTTACCGAGATGCCGCCGAAGGCTTGTCAGGGCCTGGCGGAGTAGTGATTCCGCGGTCCTGAAGTCGCCCTGCCACTGCAACGTCCACGCTACGGAGGCAAGCGTTGCGGCGACGTCCGGGTGGTCCTCGCCCAGCATCCGCTCGCGTATCAGCAGCGCCCGCCGTAAGAGCGACTCGGCGGTCGCAAAGTCGCGCTTCTGCACCATCAGCCAAGCGAGGTCCTCTAACGCCCGCGCCACTTCGACTTCTTCTTTTCCAAAGAGGCGCTCACGGATTTCCAAAGCATTGCGAAGTTGCGCTTCTGCCGGTTCATAAAGTCCCAACGCGCAATACGTACTGCCAATTGTGGAGCGCACCGCAGCCTCGGTTTCGGGCTCGTTCCGTAGAGATCCCTGGTCGACCCGATTCGCTGCCGCGTCTAGTGCCGTCCGGACGGTGACGTCTGGACCGAGCAGCTTGTCCGGGTTGGCCGAGGAAAGCATTTCCTGAAGAAACGTATTCACCGCTTCGGCAACTTTGCGTTGCCGGCCTTCATTCAACTGCGCATATTCGGCCTGACGCCACAAGGTCAGGGAAGTAATGAAACCGACGGTCACAACCAGGACAAATCCGGCGGCAATCGTGGCCGCAAGCCTGAATCTACGGAGTTGCTTGAAGAGAACGTAGCGAATGGAATCGCGTTTGGCTTCGATCGGGTCGCCTGCCAGGTAGTGCCGGACGTCGCGGGCGAGTTCGCCCGCCATCTGGTACCGGCGTTCGCGCTCCTTGGCCAGGCACTTCAGTATGATCGTGTCCACTTCGTCATTGAGACCTCTTCGGATCGCGCTGGGACGGTTGGGCTCTGCTATTTGGATTCTGGCGAGAACCTCGCGCATGCTTCCGGTGACGTCGTAGGGCAACTTTCCGGTGAGCATCTGGAAGAGAATCACCCCGAGCGAGTAGACGTCGGTGCGCGTGTCGATGTTGGAGAGGATGCCCTCGGCCTGCTCCGGCGACGCCCAGGGGGGCGATCCCACGAAGGCCCCCGTCATGGTCATCATCGACGCATCCGCTGATCCCGCGGGCAACTTCGCCAGCCCGAAGTCGAGAATGTGGGGTTCGCTGTTCCCGTCGATTCGAATGTTCCCAGGTTTCAGATCGCGGTGAATGACTCCGCGTACATGGGCGGCGTTGACTGCGTCGCAGATCGCCGCGAACAAGCGCAACGTCTCCTCGACGCCGCGTTGCCCGCCGGCCATATGGACGTCGAGCGGCTGGCCGCTGATGTAATCCATCACGAAGTATTGGTGACCGGCCGCCACCCCCGTGTCGTGAATCGCGACAATGTTCGGATGCTGCAACTGGGCGAGGACCTGGACCTCTCGCTCGAAGCGCCCCCTATCCGCGGTGCTGGCGAAAGGGCCCTCCTTCATGACCTTGATCGCGACCTTGCGTTTGGTCGACTTCTGAATAGCCTGGTACACGACGCCCTGCCCGCCGCGGTGAATCTCGCGGATGAGTTGGTAACCTGTGAATGAATCGGGCGGCGGTCCGTCGGATTGCAGATCGCCGGAAAGCGCAGGAGGTCCCGGCGAAACGCCGTCTGACATCCGCCTCGCACTGCTGACATGTGCAAGCCGGGCGTGTACCGCCTGGGCGCAGGCGTCCTGGATCAGGCGATTCTGCCGGGCCTGCACCTCCGCATCTGGTTCAAGGATGCCGCCGGTCATTGATCCAACTCCTAGCCGCGCCCGGTCCGCTCCGCTTCACGGGGGCAAGCTGGTGCGTGGCATGGGAACCCTTCCGGTTCGGGGAAGAACGCAGGGCGGTCCAGGTATCAAGCGATGCCGGACGAGGGCCGGTCACGCCGAATCGCTGAAAAATCTGGATCGCGACCCAAGAGCCTCCCGAAGCCGGTCCCGGGCACGGGCCAGCAACATCTTCACCGCACCCGGCGAGCGCCCCATGGCCGCGGCGACCTCCCGCCCCGGGCGACCTTCCAGTTCGTACAGGCGCAAGACTTTTTCGTAGTCCTGCGGCAAATCCTTGAGCGCCGCTTCGACGATCTCTTGGAACTCATGCGCCGCCGCGTGTCGGCTGGGTGTGGTCGTGGTTCCCGCGAGTTGGTCCACGAGGGCGACATACGACTCGGCGCCGGGCGGGCCGTTGACCCGGTTCTGCGGGCGCTTCTGGCGTTCCAGTCCCTTGATCGCATCGCGCAGATTGTTCTCCGCAATTCGACGCAGCCAGGATCTGAATGCATCCGTACCGGCGGCCTGGAAGTCCAGGATGCGCATGAACGCCTCAAGATAGGTTACCTGCATCACGTCGTCGGCATCGACCACGCCGTTCCACTTGGGGCTGATTTTCAATTCGTTGCGGATCGACAGCCCGTGATGCTCGAGCAGCGCACGCAGGGCTTCCGCATCGCCGTGCGTTGCCTTCGCCACAAGCTCGTCGTCGGATGTGATCACGTTCCAGCCCACTCAGCCAAATTGCCCAGGCACGAGACCCCGTGAGTCTAATCCGGGTGGGATAGGGGCGTCAACCGCGTGACCGTGCCCGGGCATTCGTCGCCCTTGTCCTTGTGCCGTTCCCGAAGCGGGAGGCGGAAACTCCTGCTCGCAAGCGGCCGCAGTAGACAAAAACGACAAGGAGATTAGCCATGAGACACACGGTTTGTTCCAACGGGTTGGTCGCGTTCGCCCTTGCGGTAAGCGTGCCGGTCGCCTTCGCCGCCGACATTGGCACGGCATTCACGTACCAGGGGCATCTGGAGAGAGGCAGCTCCGCGCTGCAGATCGCCGCTTGCTCGCTGAACGGTTGGGGTTCCAACTCGGATGGGCAGATTAACGTCCCCTCCGGGCCGTTCACCGCTGTTTCCGCGGGTCTGTTTCATAGCCTGGCGATCCGCGGCGACGGCACCCTAGCCGGCTGGGGGCGCAACGCAGATGGGCAGATCAACGTCCCCCTCGGCACGTTCACCGCCGTGGCCGCGGGTCAGTTTCACGGTTTGGGAATCCGCAGCGACGGGACGCTCGCGGGCTGGGGGCGCAATACAGATGGCCAGACCAACGTCCCCGCGGGCACCTTCATCGCCATCGCCGCGGGCGGTCACAGTCTGGCGATCCGCAGCGACGGTACGCTGGTCGGTTGGGGCCGCAACATCGAGGGCCAGACCACCGTCCCCGCGGGGACGTTCATAGCCGTCGCCGCGGGGGGTGCTCACAGCCTGGCGCTCCGCAGCAATGGCACCCTGGCCGGATGGGGGATGAACAATGAGGGTCAGACCAACGTCCCTGCGGGGACGTTCACTTCCGTTGCCTCGGGCAACCGTTACGGTCTGGCTATCCGAAGCGATGGCACGCTGGCCGCCTGGGGTTCCAATCTGGAAGGGCAAACCAACGTCCCCGCCGGGACGTTCACCGCCATCGCCCAAAATGCCGGGCATCACGCCTTGGCCATTCGCAGCGACGGCACGCTGGCTGGGTGGGGACTCAACAGCAGCGGGCAGACCAATGTCCCCGCCGGAACGTTCGCCGCCGTCGCCGGGGGCCTCAATCACAGCCTGGCGATACAAGCCTGCGTCCCCCCATGCACACCCCCTCCCTCCGGGATGGTCGGCTGGTGGACGTTGGATGAGACGGCGCCGCCGACGGCCTTTGATTCGGCGGGTAGTAGCGACGGCACACACATCGGCGGACCGACCCCGTTGATCGGGCAGTATGTGGCCAACTCCCTGAGCTTCAGCGGGAGTAACTACGTCAACGTGCCCAGCACCGCGCCGTCGAACTTCGGTGTCGGCGACTTCTCCATCGACGCCTGGGTTCGCCCCACGCAAACACCGGGGGTCACGATCATCGTGGACAAGCGCGAGGAGTTGGCCGGCGGGGTAACCGGCTATTCACTTTTTCTTTCCAACGGCGTACTGGGGTTCCAGATCGCGGACGGCGGCGGGAGCGCTGTTTGTGCTAGTTGTCCGACGGCTGCGTCCTGTACCAACTACACTTCGGGCGTCGCCGTGCCGCTCAATCAGTGGACGCACGTCGCGGTCACGGTGTCTAGAGCGACGAACGGCGGCACCTTCTACGTCAACGGCGTACCGGCGGGTGCGGTATTCAATCCGGACTGTCACCTGGGCACGGTCAGCAACCCAAACCCGTTGCGTATCGGCAGCCGTTCCTCGTCGGTCACCGGCCTGTTCATCGGCGACATCGACGAAGTGGAACTCTTTAACCGTGAACTGGACGCAACGGAGATTCTGCGCCTCTATCAGGCGGGCAGCGGCGGCAAGTGCAAGTGCGCGAATCCGGCGCTGGACTTCGTTGACATCGTCTACGACGGCGGTCGCGACGAAGGCTGCGCCATGACCGCGCCGAACGATCCCGCGAAGCGCAGTAAGTGCCTCAACAAAGCGTATCCGACACCTGGTCTCGGTTGGAGAGACTTCGATGACATGACCCCCAATTACTTCTTCGGGCACACGTTCGACAATCTTCCCAAGGGGATTATCGGTGCAACGCTGGAAATCTGCATGAAACCGCACAGCGACATTCCCAGCAACGACACTATTGGCCTTTGCTTGAACGGATGCAGCCCTCCTGCGTGGGCGTGGAGTTCGTTCATCGCCGACCTTCCAGCAAACGGCGGCACATGGAATAACGGCGACCCGTGTCAGTGCTTCACGTTGGACCTGTCCGCTCTGCCGAATGTCGGCGGCGGAACGACCAACATCCTGCCCTGTCTGAATTCCCGCTGCAGTTTTGACATGCTGATTCAGGATGACACGGCGGTGGATTTCGCGCAACTGACCATGACGGTCTGCCCGTGTTCCACCCTACCCCGCACTCATCGAGCGGGCGTACGCGACTGCCTCGCTCCGCCCACCGATCCTTCCTCGCGTTGTCCGGGGGTGACCGCCCTGCGCACCACCGCTCCCTTTTTGTGGAAGGACTTCGACGACTTTACCATCGACCGAGGGGTCGGTCAGACCTTCAACAACCTCCCCAAGGGAATCGTTCGCGCCGAATTCCAGATCGGTATGCAGTCCGTCGGAGGCGGCAACGATAGCCTTAACTTTGATCTGAAGGAATGTCCCTGTACGTCGACCGGCGGTCCGCCACAGTTCGCCTGGGGCTCACCCATTTCAAGCCTTTCCGGGATTTCGTATTGCGGCATTCCTGCGCTCCTACGTTACGCGTCGGACTTAGGGAGTCTGATTCCCACCGGCATCGGCTACACGCCGGGTGTTGGCATCTTGGGCGCCTTGGCCGATCGTACCCTCGACGTCTACGTTCAGGACGATCATGCGGTGGACTACATG
>CAZYEX010000109.1:0-3475 GCA_964646605.1 uncultured Phycisphaera sp.
TCGGCGGCGAGCGTGAGGACGCTTGGCCCGCGGCGGCGGCGGTCGAATGCGTTCACGCCTTCAGCCTGATTCACGACGACCTGCCGGCGATGGATAACGATGACCTTCGCCGGGGTCGCCCGACGACCCACAAGCAATTCGGCGAGGCGACGGCCATTCTGGCGGGTGATGCGCTGGCCGTGCTGGCCTTTGAGCTGGTCGCGCGGTTTGTGAACGACGGCGGCACGGCGGCACGGCTGGTTCTCGAACTCTCGACGGCGACGGGGTGGGAAGGCATGATCGGCGGTCAGTCCGCGGACCTCGGCGGCGAGCAAGCGCCGGTCGATCTGGCGCGAACCTATGCCATTCACGAGAAAAAGACGGCGCGATTGTTCGAGGCCGCCTGCAAGATGGGGGCGATCGTCGGGCAAGGGGGAGTTCAAGCCGTCGACGACCTCGGGCGATTCGGGCGGCACTTTGGGCTGGCCTTCCAGATTGCCGATGACTTATTGGACGTGACGGGCACGACGCAGGCGCTCGGGAAATCTGCGGGAAAAGATTCCCGTTCGGGGAAACAAACCTACCCCCGCTGCGTAGGAGTGGAACGGAGCCGCGATGCGGCTCAGGCCGCGGCGGAGGACGCGGTGGGGTGCCTTTCGTCGTTTGGGACCCAGGCCGACGTTTTGCGGGAACTCGCCCGTTTCGTCGTTGTGCGAAGTTTTTGAAACCTCTGATGCTGCCCGCAAGCCCGGGCGAACGATAGAATAGACGCCCGGAAACGAACCATGAGCCTTTTGCAAGGAATCCGTTCGCCCGTCGATCTGCGGGCTCTGCCGTTGGAGGACCTCCCCAAACTCGCCCAGGAAATCCGCGAGCGGATCCTCGCCGTCGTGGGACGAAGCGGCGGCCACCTGACCAGCAACCTGGGCGTCACCGACCTGACCATCGCTTTGCACCGCGTCTTCGATTTCTCGAATGATCGGCTCTTATGGGATGTGGGTCATCAATGCTATCCGCACAAACTGCTGACCGGCCGCAACGCGCGATTCGATACGTTGCGCAAGGCCGGAGGAATCAGCGGATTTCCCGATCGCGAGGAGAGCGAATACGACCTTTTCAACGTCGGTCACGCGGGAACGGCGATCGCTACCGCGGTGGGCATGGCTCGCGCCGACCAGATCCTGGGGCGTGAGACTTCCGTCGTGGCCTTGGTCGGCGACGCCAGCATCGTCAACGGAGTGGCGGTCGAGGGGCTGAATCAGGCCGGGACGCTCAAGCGGCAGTTTCTCGTCGTGCTCAACGACAACGAATGGGGCATCTCGCCCACGCAAGGGGCGATGGCCGAGTACCTGGCGCGATTCCGCGCCAGCAACTTCTACGAGGACGTCAAAGCCCGAACCAAGAAAACGCTGCCCAAGCTGCCCCTTTTGGGCAAACCCGTTTTCGAGATGATCGCCCATCTGAAAGAGGGGATCAAAGCGACGTTCTCGCCCGGGCAGGTCTTTGAGGCGATGGGATTGCAGTACGTCGGCCCCGTCGATGGCCACGACATCAAGCACCTCATCGAGCTTCTGGAAATGCTCAAGCGGGCCCATCACCCGGTCCTGTTGCACGTACACACGGTCAAGGGCAAGGGGTGTGCGTGGGCCAGCGCCGAGCCCGGCAAGTACCACAGCCCCAAACCTTTCGTCGTCGAAGACGGCAAGGTCACGGTCAAGAGCAGCGGCGGAAAAAGTTGGACGACCGCCTTCGTGGACGCCCTTCTCACCCTGGCGGAGAAGGATTCGCGCATCTTCGCCATGACCGCCGGGATGCCCGACGGGACGGGTTTGAACAAGTTCATGGATCGCTTTCCCGATCGGTGCCGTGACGTCGGCATCGCGGAGAGCTGCACCGTGGACATCGCCGCGGGGATGGCCAAGGCCGGTCTAAGGCCCGTTGCCGCGATCTACTCCACCTTCCTGCAACGCGCCTTCGATCAAGTGTTTCAGGAGGTCGTACTGCAAGGGTTGCCCGTGATGTTCTGCCTGGACCGCGCCGGGTTGGTCGGCGGCGACGGGCCGGTTCACCACGGATTCCTGGATATTGCCTATCTTCGTGGATTTCCGGGCATGGTCCTGATGGCCCCAATGGACGAGGCCGAACTCGGCGAGGCGCTTCGTTTCGGACTGACGCTGAATCAACCCTGCGCCATCCGATATCCGCGCGACACGGTTCCACCCGCGGTCGAGGACTGCCCGCCGTTCGAGCTGGGTCGAAGTCGCGTGTTGCGCGAGGGCGACGACGCGACGATTCTTTCGTATGGGGCCATGGTCAGTCATGCCTTGGCGGCAGCGGAAATGTTATCCGCAGCGGGAATCGAGGCCGCCGTGGTGAACGCCCGCTTCGCCAAGCCGGTCGACGCGGAAATGGTCGAGTCGGCCTTCCGTGACGGGACACCGGTGGTAACCGTCGAGGATCACTCCGTCACCGGCGGCTTTGGGGCGGCGGTCCTGGAAACGGCGCAGGAGTTGGGGCTGCCCACTCCGCGCATGGCCCGATTGGGACTCCCGCCGGATCGGTTCGTTTCCCACGGGTCGCGGGCCGGGCAGCTCGCCGAATGCGGCATCGACGCCACCGGCATCGCCGCCGCCGTCCAGCGATTGGTCGAGCTCGAGCAGCCGTCGCGGGTCGAGTCCATTCCCGTACGGCAGTCGGCCATGCTCGCGCGGTAGGAGGGCGTCGTAGCGTCACCCCTCGTGGGTGACGCCTTTTCGCGTGCCCCTTCGGGTTTGGAATCCGCGCCGCCCACGAGGGGCGGCGTTACAGCGCTTGCAGGGTTCGTTCGGCGAGTCCGACATGCCCAACTCAACTCGTCGCGTTTATCTACTCGCCAACCCGGAGAAGAAAAACGCCTCGAGCGTGCTCGAGGAGCTGAGAACCTTCGCGCACTCGCGGTGCGTCGTGGCGGGAGCGGCGCTCACGGTTGATTATGGGGAAGTCCTGAAGGCGAAGCCCGATCGCGTCGTGGTCATCGGCGGGGATGGGACGCTGATCGGCGTCGCCCGTGCGGTCGCCGAGCAACCCGTTCCGCTCATCGGCGTCAACGTCGGCAAGCTCGGGTTCCTGGCCGAGTTCTCGCCGCAGGAGCTCAAACAGCACTTCGACCTCGCCCTGGCGGATGATGCCCTGGTCAGCCGCAGGACGGTGTTGCAAGTCACGGTTCTTCGCGCCGGCAAGACCAGCGAGGTCGGGCTGGCGATCAACGACTGCGTGATCCAGGCCGGCCCACCCTTTCGCATCATTCGTCTGGGCGTTGCGATCAACGGCGAGCACCTGACCGAGCTTGGCGGCGACGGGATCATCGTCTGCACGCCCAGCGGCTCGACGGCGCACAACCTCTCCGCGGGCGGGCCGATCATGGACGCGGCCGTCGATGCCATCATTCTGACACCCCTCAACCCTCACTCGCTCACTCACAAACCGCTGGTCGTCGAACGGGAATCGGTCATCGACA
>CAZYEX010000110.1:0-25930 GCA_964646605.1 uncultured Phycisphaera sp.
CCTCATGAGCGTCTATCGCACCCTCCGTCTCCGCGGACTCGATCCCACCAAGACCATCACCGCCGCCCTGCGAACCTGCTTCCAAACCGGAAACCTGCCCCCGTTACCCCACCAACCCCCTGCAGACGGCTGAAGAGTTACCAGATTTCCACAAGACTGAAGTGAGAAGAATGAAGACTGAAAAAAGAAACGCTCTCCCTCCTTATCCTTCAGTCTTCAGTCTTCTCACTTCAGTCTTCAGTCTTCTCCCTTCAGTCTTCAGTCTTCTCCGTGCCTTCACGCCGTCCTCGTCAAAAACCCCACGCTGGACTGGAACAGCCGTTCGTGATCGACGCCCGCGCCCGGTTCCTCCTCGCTTTGCAGGTCGGCGAGGTTGGCCACGCACATCGAACAGCCCACCACGTCGAGGTGGAACTGGGTGTAGCTCTTCCACGGTTCCTCGAGCACGCCCACCAGAAACGAGCCCAGCGTGCTGCGTTTGAGGCAAGTCAGGCGATGCTGCCGCCAGACGCGGGCCACGGTGAGGTCGGCGTTCTCGTCCGCCAGGACGGTCGCACCGGGGTCGTCGAGTTCCGCGAGATAGCCTTGGAGTTTTTGGATGGCGCGGAACTTGACTCCCGCGACCGCCTTTTGGTCCATATCCAGAAGCTCGGCCACATCGAGATTGCGCTTGCCCGCGAAGAAGACCAGCTCGATGACTTGCAAATCGTCGAAAGCGTCCTTGTCCCGAAACTCGTGTATCAAACGACGAAGGATGTCGGTGAGAAGTTGCTCCTGATGTCGCAGGGTTTCCAGGCGCAGGGCGATGCCGCTCGGGGTCTCCTCGCAGCCTGGGGTGATCCGGTCCCACCAGTCCTCGCTGTCGGCGGGTTCGCTGACCCGGGCGACCTTGCGCTGTCGAAGCAAGTCGTAGAGTTTGTGGCGGAGGATGGTAAAGAGATACGTCTCCAGCGAGCGCGAGGCGTCGTAGTGGGTGAGGGATTGAAGGAACCCGACGAAGGCGTCCTGGACGAGGTCCTCGGCGTCGGTCATGTCTCCGACTCTGGCCCGGGCGAAGGCCAGAAGCCGCCCCGTGAAGCGGTCGATGAGCTGCCGCCACGCGGACGGGTCGCCGGCGCGGATTTGCTCGACGAGGAAACGGTCCGCGTTTTCGGCTGGCTCCATCGGGCGAATCGTCCGCGTAGGGGTCATGCTCCGAGGGCCGATGGAAACGCGGTCTCCGGTCGTTCCACGGGCCTGGCACATCTTACGACACCCAGGTCGGCGTCGCCACGGGGGCGGCGCGGACAGGCGGCAGTCCGTGGCGTATCATGGGGCCTATGGGCGCCGCATCCGTGGGGAAGCCGGGGCAGTCGTGCCGCGTCGAGTTCCGCGTCCGGTACGCGGAATGCGACCCCATGGGATACCTCCATCACGCTAAATACTGGGAGTACTTCGAGCACGTCCGCACGGAACTCCTCCGTAAGAACGGGTTCTGCTACCGCGACTTGGAGGAGCAGGGTGTCCTTTTCGTGGTGTACAAAGCCGCCTGCAAGTACCTCCTGCCGGTCCATTATGACGATCTCGTGGCCGTGACCGCGACGGTTCTCCGGACCACCCGAACGCGAGTCGACCACGCGTATCTGGTGCAGCGTGAGGGGCAGGCGATGTGCGAGGCCTCGACGACCCTGGCCTGCGTGGGACGAGACGGTCGCCTCCGACTCATGCCCGAGGCCTTGTGGTCGGGGGGGTAGAGCCCGGGCGGCGGCGTCCCACGGGCGGTTGTGAAACCATGCTGGGAAGGTAGACTAGCCCCTTTTCCGTCGAGGCTCGGACGCGGGGTTTCCCACCGATGGTTCGACGGGGGATCGAATACGCGAACTTGGGCGTGTACGGAAATAACCCCAGCCGCATCGGATTGGACCGCCAAGGTCTGGTCGATTGCGGCGACGTGTATTGGAACCTGTCGGCGGGTGAGCTGTCCGAGCACGCCTTGCGGGGCGGGGAGGGTCAGCTTGCCGACAACGGGGCCATGGTCTGCTCCACTGGTGCTCACACCGGGCGCTGCCCGAAAGACAAGTTCTTCGTCGAAGAACCTTCCTCCAAGGAGGCGATCGGATGGGGGAAGACCAACGTCGCCATCAGCGCTGAGAATTGGGAACGCCTCTTTCGGCACGTGACCGCGCATTGTCGCGGACGGCGGTTGTACGTGCGGGACATGTACGCCGGCGCCGATGAGGCCAGTCGCGTTCCCATTCGCATCATCACCGAGACCGCGTGGCACAATCTTTTCGCGGCCCAGTTGTTCATCCGCCCGGCGGCGGGTTCGACGGGGGACCTCGACTCGCAGTTCACGGTGATCCAGGTCCCGTCGTGCAAGGCCGACCCGAGTCGCCACGGCACCAGGTCCGAAACGTTCGTCGTGGTGCATCTCGCCAAGCGGATGGTGCTGATCGGCGGAACGGCCTACGCGGGCGAGATCAAGAAGAGCATCTTCACCATCATGAACTATCTGCTTCCGATGTCCGGCGTGTTGAGCATGCACTGCTCCGCGAACATCGGACCCGGCGGGGACGTCGCTCTGTTCTTCGGTTTGTCGGGCACGGGAAAAACGACCCTTTCCGCGGATCCGGAGCGGCGCTTGATCGGCGACGACGAGCACGGCTGGAGCGATTCCGGCGTGTTCAACATCGAGGGCGGTTGCTACGCCAAGTGCATTCGCTTGTCGAAGGAGTTTGAGCCGCAAATCTATTCCGCGATCCGCTCCGGAACGGTGTTGGAAAACGTGGTCATCGACCCCGTCACGCGGGCCATCGACTTCGCCTCGGAGGCCATCACCGAGAACACGCGGGCGGCGTATCCGTTGGAGTACATTCCCAACGCCGTGATTCCCAGCGTCGGCCCGCACCCGCGAAGCATCGTCTTCCTTACGTGCGACGCGTTCGGCGTGTTGCCGCCGATCGCCAAGCTGTCCACCGAGCAGGCGATGTACCATTTTCTGTCCGGATACACCGCCAAGATCGCGGGCACCGAAGCCGGGGTCACAGAACCGCAGGCGACGTTCAGCGCCTGTTTCGGATCGCCGTTCCTTCCCCTGCCTCCTCAACGGTACGCGGCCATGCTGGGCGAAAAACTGGCGAGGCATCGAGTCGATTGTTGGCTGGTGAACACCGGTTGGACGGGTGGAGGAGTCGGTTCGGGGCAGCGGATGAACCTGCATCACACGCGGGCCATGGTCGCCGCGGCGCTGGGCGGCGAGCTGCAGGGTGGATTCCGCGAGGAACCGATCTTTGGTTTGTCGATTCCCCAGTCTTGCCCCAATGTCCCGTCGGAAGTCCTCTGGCCTCGCTCGACGTGGTCGAATCCGGCGGCCTATGACGAGAAGGCCAAACAGGTGGCACAGTTGTTCACCGAGAACTACGCCAAAGTCGGCGGGCCCTCCTCGACTCCCTCCTCAGCCGGACCGCGCGTCGTGGGCTAATCGTGTTCTTGCGGCTCGTCGAGCCAGGCGAGGATTTCGTCTTCGCCGACCGCCTCGATGCGTTGTTCCCGCAAGGCCGCTCGACGGCAACGCGGGCACGACCAAAGCGCCAATGAGCTTTGCCGGGATTCGGAGCCCTCCAGCGGGCTGCCGCACCTGCGGCAATACTGTTCCGCAATCAGCCGGTCGAACATGATAACGCCATCCTCAACCAAAAGACCGGTCCGGGCCTCCCCCTCCGAGTGGCCCGGACCGGTGGAGGTGCCACTTGGTGGAATGGCGCCCCTCGTCGCTCCCCCCCACGCCGGACTACGGGCTGCACCGCCCGCATCGGTCGCGGCAGGCTCCGCTGCCGCAGGTCCCGTTCGGGCAGTGAGTGTTATTGACGCACGGTTCTCCGTCGTGGTCGCCGCTGCTACAGGTCCTCACGCAGGTCCCGCCGCTGCATTGCCCTGCGCTGGTGCAGGGCGTCGCGCCGCAGGTCACGGTCGATGGACAAACGCAGGGGCCGGTGTACGGGTAGGCGAATCCCTTGAAGGCGTCGACGACCGAAATGATGTCGAGCGCGTCGACGTCCGTGTTCAACTCCGGAAGGTTCGGTTGACCCTGAACCGCCGCTTTCGGCAAAGCGCCGGGCAGGTTCTTGAACTTGGCGACCGCCGCGCCGACGTCCAAACTATCCGGCTGTGTGCTGATCGACGGCGGATTGAACGGCGCCGCGATATCCCCATGCCGCCGCGTGGCCAGCGTGCCCACCGAGGGAATCGCGGTCTGGCACGTGGCCTCGAGGCCCTTGCAATCCGACGGGTACAGATCGAGCTGATACGACGAACTGGGCATGATCTCCGCGGCGAACAGGTGAACCACCGCCTCGCCCGTCCAGTCGTGGTAGTACGGCGTACATTGCAGACGAGCGGCGCGATAGTTACCGATCCCGGGGCTATCCTGCGACTCCAGGAAGGTCAGAGGCCGACCGACCCATCGGGCACAACCGTTGGCCTCGCCCACCGCCGTGCAGCTCCCGACTTCGAACGCCCCAAAGTTCGGCGCCGGGAATGGAGGCGCGTTGGGCGGAACCGGGTTCTGAAGGTCCATCGGTCGGACGCGGATCGCAAACCCGGTTCCTGCGGCGACAGCCGACGGGCCCGAGAAATCGATGGAAAGAGCCCGGATCTTCTCACCCTCCACCGGGAAGACCGGACACTCAATGGCCACAAACGTGCCGGCTTCCAGCACGGCGAAGGTCGCCTGGTCCGTTGCATCCACGACGCCGTCGCAATTCGTGTCGCCATCGGCCCATCCGCAGGTCGCCGAGGCGATGCACGGGTTCGGACCGCTCACCGAGGCGTCGACGATCGCCTGATCGTCCGCGTCACGGTCTCCGTCCAGATCGACGTCGCCGAAATGGGTTCCCAGAATGACTTGCACCAGTTCGGCGATGTCGGCTTGATCGACGTCCAGGTCGCCGTCCATGTCGCAGGAGAGATCCGTGAACACCGCCTGGTCGATGTTGGACCAGTCGCCGGTCTGAGCCATCGCACAGCAATAGTCGATGTCGTCCACGGCCACGACGCCGTCCCAACCGATGGGCGGGGCGCCGGCCGTCGGGGGAGGCGGCGGACAGTCGAGATCGCTGGAGCACGAGTAACCGGTAGCGCTGCAGCGGTTGTTCACGCACGTCTGCGGTCGTCCACCGGCAACGTCGCCGCGGAAATCGCCCACCGCGTACGGCTTGCGGGTGGCCAGGAACGGCGTCGAGCAATCATTGACGCTGTGAGGCTCGAGGAACATCGGCGCATTGGGCTGCGTAGCCGGCGGGACGGTCAGGGTCTGACGCTGATCGGCCCACGGATAGGGGCGTCCCTCGGCGTTGATGGCCGTGTCGACCGCGATTGCCCCCTGCTTTCGATCCAACTGGTTGCCGACCCCGGCCAGCGGAAAGCTGTCCAAGGCCAGCCCGTCGGCAAAGTAACGCAGGTCCTCCTTGTCGAAGTTCCCATCCCCGTCGAAATCGCCCATCACTTCGGGGATGCCGTTGTCCAGGGTCTGCTGTCCAAGGTCGAAGGCGCTCACGCCGTTGCCGATACCGCGGGCGGATTGCTGCCAGGCACGGGGGGCGTATGAGGCCTTGACCATTTCCGCCGCATCGGCCACCGTCCGCTGGCCGTCCTCGTTGAAATCGCCGGTGAGCTGGTTGCGCTTCGAGAGTCTCAGATTGGAGGTGAAGCTGGTCACGTACGACGCACCGTTCCAATACGTGTAGGAACCGGTCGTCGACCCGTCGGAGTACTTGGCCCCCCCGGAAAGGGCGTTTCGCACCGGAACAAGTCCGGCGATGTTCTTGGAGCCGAACGCCCCCGTATCCCCCCCCACGCCGAGTCCGTTGTTCGCGCGGACGAAGTTTTGCACGGCCTGGCTGAAGACGGGGTTGGGGCCAAATGCCACCCCGTCCGTCAAGGCCTGGGCACAGTCGATGGAGTTGGGCAGGAAAAAGGTGTTGGCCAGGAACTGACCGGGCATGTTCAGCTTAGACTTGCAGAAGTCTGGGATGCAAGTCTGAACGATCACCGCGCAATCCAGGTTGTCAATGCAGGGCTGGTTGTCGATGCTGCACAGCCCGCCGTCGCACGTCTGGGCCACGTTCGGGCAATTGATGGGGTCGGGCTGGCCGGTGCATACGACGCCCGTCTCGCTGCACGTCTTGGTGGTGCAGGGCGTGTCGTTGTTGCAGTTCCTGGGAACGTTGCACGCTCCCAAGCCCGGGAGGATCGCGGCGCAATCCGCGTCCTGGACGCAGTTGACAAAGTTACAGGTCTGACCGGATGGGCAGGTCCCCTGGCCGGTGCCTGTGCAGGTCGCGTCCGGCGCGCCGCTGCACTTCTTGAATTCGCACGTTTCCCCGGCGAAGCACTGCCCCGCGAACGCACTTCCATCAAAGGACACGATGCTGTCGAAGATGTTGTTGATGTAGTTGGCGACTTCCTGGTTGTCCAGCGGCGGGTCGGTGGGATTGTAGAACGGATCCATGGGGTGGCGGTTCGCGTCGGGGTTGCCGCGGAGAACGAACGAGCCCTGCCCGCCGATCGTGTAACCCGTGCAGGAATTGCAATTGTCCAGAACGGGGTTGATGCCCGGGCGGACGTAGTTGGTCGGCGGACTGCTGCAATCGCAGTCCGGCAGAGCGTCGGGGTCGCCGCCGTCGATGTCTTTGCAAAGGTTGAGGATTTCGAAGCGGCCGGCGTTGAAGTCGCCGATGGCGCGGCTGCTGCCGCCGAGTCCGGTGTAGGCGAGCGCGAGGCGGCTCATTTGCGCGCCCTGTTCGACCTGACTGGAACCCTCAGCGTTGCTGCGCTGTGTACCCGGGCCGAGGTTGAAGTTGGCCGTCGTGGCGTTCTCGTTTCCGGTGTTGTCGCCGCGGGTCCAGCTCGTATCCATGCCCGTGGAGTTCATAATCGCGTTTCGCGTACCCGAACCCACCGAGCGGGTGCCGACGACGAGGTTTTCACCGTTGGGCATTCGGCCTGCCAGGAACGCGTATTGGGCATCGGTGTAGGTGATGTTCTGTAGCCCCGTTCCGCGGTTGGCGACGTACACAACGGGGACCCAGGCCGCGAACTTGTCATAAATCGTGTCCGCGTCGGGACTGCCAAAAGTCTGGTTGAGGCTCTGAACGGCGCTCGTCGCGGTCGGCACGCAGGCCGAATCGCCTTCGCAGGTCTGTCCCGGCGGACACTCGGCATCCGTCAGACACCAGCGAACGCCGAGGTTGTTGCAGGTGCCGTTGCAGTTCACGTTGCTCGTGCAGGGTCGACCGTCGCCGCTGCACGTGCCGCAGTCACGGCTGAGGGTCTGGAGGTTGCTGATATACCCGGTGGAAGACGGAACAGGGTTCAGGCCGTAACCCGGGCTAGCCGGGTCGCGATCCCATTCCGGCGTCCCCGGAACCTGCGTCCCCCAAACCGAGGGGACATCGAGGAAAGCGAACTCGATCTCGCAGGGCTCGAGCGGCGTTCCGCTGGGATTGGCAAAGGGTCCACCCCAAGCCTGGGTTCCGCCCGATCCGTAGACGAACCCGTTGAACTGGCACGCATCGGCCGGGATGGTGGTCCGCAGCGCGTGACACGTTTGGTTCTCAACGAACTCGTTGTACCCGTTGACCGAACCCACGGACCGATACTGGAAGATCCAGTGCGTGGTGAGATTGGCGGCCGGGGTGAACAACGTAGCCAACTGATCGACGAACGGGAACACATTGAAAAAGCCCGCGTCTCCGTCGTTATCCGCGTCGATCCAGTCGTTGGTCGAGGACGGCGATAGGAAAAAGTCCGCGAACAGGGTTGCCCCGGCGCCCGCGACCTGTCCACCGGTGATCGTGAACGTGTGGACCCCATCCGGGTTGGGAAACACGCCGGCTCCGTTGCCTGCGCAGTCGTTGTTGACTCCGCCCCTTGCCGTCGCCACCAGCAAACTCGCACTCAACCCCCAGGCCCATTTTGTGTGTCTCATTCCTCTCTCCTCTCGTTTTCCCGCGGTCACCCGCGGCGCCTGATTCCCTCGAGACTGCTTGCCCATGCCTGATCGTTAATCGGAATTCACCTTGCTCATGTTCATCACCTGGTTGGCCCCGGTGATCGATGCGTAGCTCGTTCCCCATTGTCGTTTACGAACCGAGTCCAAAGCGGTCATGGCCTCCACGTGACCGTCGCAATATAAAAAGTTGGCCGTGCCCCCGAATTTCTTCGAGTAGACGGTATCCGCATTGGGATGATGACGGCCGATGGCATTGATCTGCGCGAGCCCCGAGGTGTAATCGAGAATGTTCGACTTGTCGCGAACCTCGCGCTCGGGCAACAGCCCATAGGTATCCTGGTCGCCGGGGGTTCCGTAAATGAAGCCCGGCGCCTGCGGCGGAGACTGGTATTCATTCCAGCCGGAACCCACGTGAAAGAAGGGATTGATCGGACGGTGCGATTTACTCTCGATGCCCCCCGGCGTCTGGATCCCCAGCGCCTTCCAGTTGTTGAGGAACTCGGCGATCAGGATCGTGGCCCCTGGGTACCGGATGTGCTGCTCGCGCACGAACTGGTTCACCCTCGCCCCGCCGGAGAGCTGGGACGTGAACTTGTTGCGGGGAACGATCGCCGCATTGGCCGTGTAACTCATCCGCGGGGCCTGCTTGTCGACCAGCTCGGTGGCGGCCGCGACCCCGTTCTGGTCCGTCTGCCCCGACTCCCAATCTTCCGTCTTGAGCCCGGGGTTGGTGCGCGGCGCGCCCCCGTTCTCCGAGATCGGGCATTGAAAAGCCTTGTCGTTGACCTGTCCGCTGTCGTACATGAAGTACGACCAGTGCATGTATCCGAACGGCTTGGCCTCGGATTGGTTGACTTGCCACGCCCCCTCGGCCGTGTCGGGGTAGACGTATGAAGCCGGATACGTGGCGCGGGACATGAACAGATAGTTCGCCATGGCCAGCCCCACGTGGTGCAGGTTCGCCCCACATTGCACCGTCTTCGCGTGCTGCCGCGCCGCCTGAAGACTGGGAAGAAGAATCGCCACCAGCAACGCAATGATGGCGATCACGACCATTAGTTCTATCAACGTAAAGCCTTTACCACGCCGTCGATCGCTCATATCCCGTTCACTCCGCCAAGTCAGGCCTCAAATCCGGTGTGGGCGTTGCGGTCCACGCAACCGCCAAGTCGCAACACGGGGATACGATCGACGACGAGTGTTAGACCCGTTTGAGGGGAGGATGAGATTTGCGCAAATAACGTGTTAAGTTTGCGTTACGGTGAGACTGCGGGCGTGCGAAAGATCCGAGCCCCTTCGCGGGATTGAGGCAATAACCCCGGGTCGCAGCCGGGGCGCGCTGCCCGTTCAGATTTTCCACCCAACCTATGCGACCACTCTTACGGCTGGCTGTCGATGTTCGCCGCGGTCAGTTGGTCGTGGGCCGCCTGCGTAGTGATGTTCGTCAACCTACCCAGCAACACCGCTCCGCCGTCCGTGTCCGCGTCCGCGTCATAGATGACGTGCGTGGAGACGTCCGTCGCGTTGAAGTACGCCAAGACGTACTCCACTCCGTCGCCGTGGGCGCTGAGGGCGTTGAAGGCGGCCTCCGCGGCGGCATCCGTAGCGAACGCCGTCCCCGTAGCGATGTTGATGAACGTGGCGCCGAGTGCGGGTATGGGGCCTACGCCCTCCGTCACGCCGTTGAGGCTCAGGGCGCTCTGATCGAATCGCATCACATCACCGCCCGCGCCGGCGGTAAAGTCGGTGACATCCTCGCGATCATTGGCGGTGGTCTGATCGTAGATCACGGTGTCGCTGCCGGAGCCGGTGGTGATGGTGTCATTCCCGTCGGCGGCCTGGATCGTGTCCGTCCCGTTGCCCGCGCTGACCGTGTCGGCCACGTCGGTGCTCGAGTCACCGGTATACGTGTCGTTGCCGTCGCCGAGGGAGACAAACAAACTCGTTCCGGCGCTGCCCGTGCTGGCGAACGTATCGTTGCCGGCGCCGAGAGTCACCGACGCCCCGCTGCCCAAGTCGCTGATGGTGGCGGATAGATTCCCACTCACGTTGCTGAAGTTCACGGAGATGATGGTGCTGGTCACGCCGACCACGCCGTCATGGATGGTCCCCAGAGTGAGGTTGCTGGCGGCCGACGCCGTAATCGACGTCAACGTACTGGCCGTGATAGAGTTGATCGTCGCGGGACCGTCGGTCACGCTGAGCGTCAGGTTCTCTACCCCCGGAACGAAAAGGCTTCCGATGTTGAAGGTGTTGACCGTACCGGATGTATTGAGCGCATTTGCGCGGTTGCCCACCTGGATGGCCAGGCTGTCGGACGAGCCGGTGACGCCGACGGCCTGGTACGTGACCCCGTCGCAGATCTGTGCCGATTGTAGACCGTTGCCGCGGAAGCCGACGGTCGGCAGAGGCGATCCGGAAATGTTGAGCAGCGTGAACCCGCTGTTCTGCACCCCATCGCATTCGATGGTCGCCTGGATCAAACCGGCCACACCGTTCAGGTTGACGCTCACATTGTTGGCGACGGCGTTCCACCGGAGTTCCTCGACGCGGGACAGTCGTACAGGCGTCCCCAAGGTTGCTCCGAACGTTGCCTGAAAAACGTCGTTCCCCACATTGCCGTCTATTAGCTCTCCTCCGCCGTCAAAGTCGTTCGAGTCCAACGTGTTCCCGAACACGAACACGTCGTCTCCAACTCCCCCGACGATTCTGTTCAGATTCGCCGTGGCGAACGGCGCGTAGTCACAACCGACCGCGCCGGATTGGTCGGCGCACGAACCGCTGCCCAGTTGCAATCCGCCGCTCATGGAAGGGGCGTCGTAGGATAGAACCGTGTTGGGCATGGTGTGGAGCGTCAGATTCTGATCCCCCGAGATGGTGCATGCGGCCAATGTAATCCCGTTCGTTTGGACGACGGCGTTCAGGCGGTTTTCGCTGCCGCCCAGGCTATGGAGAGCAAGCGTCTCGAACCCATTGGTCGTTGCGGATTGGATGTCCACCGACCGGGCGATCGCGGCGGTGAGGGTGCCTTCGATGGTGTCCGCGAACCCGGAGGTCGTCGAAGGGAGCGCGAAAGCCAGCGCGAGGTCGGCCACCGAACTGTTGATCGAGGTCATGGCAAAGTTGGCGTGCTCTTGAAGGTTACTGATGGCCAAGTCGTCGATGCTATTGATGGAGTTGAATAGATCGACCCCGCTGATGTTCCCGGCGTTGAGCATGACGACACCGGATGCAAAACTGGTGAGGTTGATGGTTTCGATCCCGGTCAGCGCGAGGGGAACGATCGTGGACGGAGAACTGAACGTTGCGTTCAAGACGTCGGCCCCCGCCAGCCCGTTCGCGCTGTCGCCGGTCTGAAGCGACGCAACCTGGGTCCCGCTGGCGGGATTGAAGATGAGCGGGGCGTTGAAAGTGTCGTTGCCCACGGTTCCGATCAGGTTGTCCGTGTTGAGAGTGAAGGTCAACTTTGACGGAAGACAGGCCGTGCAGACGGCGGCACTGTCACCCTCGGCGCAGGTCTGCGTCGCCGCGCCGTCCGGCGGGCAAAAGTCGCCGTTGTTGTCGTCACAAGGACGAGCGCCGTCAACGCACTCGCCGCTTGGCGTATCACAAGTCTCCGCCCCGTTGCAGAACAGGCCGTCGTCGCAATCCGCGTCGGTCTGGCAATGCGGACCCTCTTCGCAAAGCCCCGTCGTGGTGTTGCAGGTCTGTGGGGCCGTACAGTTGTCGGTGTTCGTGCAGACGCCGGCATCGCACGTGTCATCCGTGCAGGCCACGTCGTCGTCGCAATCCAGGTCCGTGTTGGAGCAAGCAGTGTTCACACAGGCGTCGTCGGTGCAGTCGTCGAGGTCATTGCAATCCTCGGCGCTGTCGCAGGCTGCTACACATTCGCCGGTGTTCGAGTCGCAAGTCTGACCGGCCGCGCACCCGACCAGGGCGTATTCGCAGTCACCGTTCACACAGGCGTCGTCAGTGCATGGATCATCGTCGTCACAGTCGGCGTCGTCCTGGCACGGAGAATAACACTGTCGGGTGACTTCGTCGCAGAGTTCGCCCGGTGCGCACCGTGGGGCGCTCACGCACCCCCGTCCGTCGGACAGGTAATCGCAATACTCGTATCCGTTGCAGAAGATTCCGTCGTCGCACTCGTAGTCGCTCAAACACTTCGGATGGCAGGTGTCGGTCTCCTCCCGACAGGATTCGTTCTCGGCGCATAGGCGGCTTCCGGGCAGGCAGAATCCCGTGACGGGCTCGCAGGTTTCTACGCCGTTGCACGCGAAATCGTCTTCGCATTCGAGAACCTCAGGGCACCCCAGAGCCTGGAGGATCGTGACGTCGGAACCCACTTCCAAAGTCATGAGGTTCGTAACTTCGAGTTGGAATACGTACGGACCCTTGGGAAACGCGGGCAGGATGAAAAACTCGGTGATCGGCATCGAGCGATTCAGAATCACGATGTCGCCGCCGCCCTCGGGCTTGCTAGCGACCGACCATTCGTACCACAAGCTGTCCTGCGTATACCCGCCCTGCCGCGCGATCCCTTGCAGGAGATTCTGCGACCATCCTTCGCCGCCGTCGGGGTTGGGGATCAAGCCGATCGGGCACGCACCCGGATATCCAAACGGACACGCCAGCGCCGGGAGCATTTCCCCGGCCTCGACGCGAATGCCGTGGAGCGTACCCGTCCAGACCGTTTGGAACGTGAAGAAGTCGAACAAGTCAACATCCGTGTCACCGTCGGAATCGAAGGGGCGGCACGCCGTCGGCGTGGGTCGGCCCGGGCCGGAGAAGCCCAGACAGATTTGGAAAGCATTGTAGTCCAGCAGGTCGAGGTCCTTGTCGCCGTCGAAGTCGCCAAACAAACCGCTGGCGGCCGTAAATCGCATAGAGCGGACCACGTCCCCGCCCTCCATCCGAAACAACACCTCGTTCTCGAACGTTCGCGGCTGGGAGACAATGTGTTGGCGGAGTTCGTCGAACGTCAGCCCTTCCTCCGCCAACGCCGACGATGCGCCGAGCAACAGCGACACCGCACACAAAAGAAACTTGCCGATTCCTGGGGGTCGAATGGACGTCATGATGCGATCTCCTTCTCCTCTGCGTTTCGATTGGCCAAGACGGCGGCGACGGCCCGTCGTCTCACATGAGAGTGTCATTATGGCATCCGCGGGTGCATGCGCCAAGGGCCCTTTCCCGCGGGCAAAAGGGACTCAGGGACTGAGGGACGAAGGGATCAAAACCGCGAGTCTGACGACGCGCCCCCCGGGCTCACGGAGCGACGCACTCGCCGGTGTTGGCGTCGCAGGTCTGCCCGCCAGGGCAGGACACGTCCGTGATGATGCAATGTCCCGTTTCCGGGTCGCAGTGGTCATCCGTGCACGGATCGAGGTCGTTACACCAAGGAGAGGAAACACACTCCCCGCCGCTGCAATAGTCGTTGGTACAGGGGTCGTCGTCATCGCAATCAGGTAACGGGGCGAGCTGACATTGTTCGTCGAGGCAAGAGTAAACTATGCACAGGTCCCCGTCGCTGCAATCGTCGTCCACCTCACAGCCGTCGCATACGTTGCCGATCCCGTCGTCGTCATCGTCGAGTTGCGCGGGGTTGAAATCCATCTGACAGTTGTCGCACACGTCGCCGACGCCGTCACCGTCTAAGTCAAGCTGTTGGGCGTTGGCAACGGTCGGACAGTCGTCACAAACATCGCCCACAAAGTCCCCGTCGGCATCCTCCTGACTCGGGTTGTAATAGTACAGGCAATTGTCGGCGCCATCCTTGATGCCGTCGAAATCCGAGTCATGGGTCGGGCAGTCGGTGCCGACCTGCTCGACCGTAAACGTGCGCACCTCCGACCACGAAGTCCACTGTTCGTTGACGAATGCCCGCACCTGCCAGGTCCAGATGCCGAACGGCTGAGGTTGGTAAACCCACCCGCTCGGATTCCAGCGGAGGGACGAGGTAACCATATCCTCTAAGTCGATGAAAGGATCAGGAGGCCTCGGGCCCTTTACCTGGAGATGATAACGCGCGGCGCCCGCGACATCCGTCCAATCGAAATCCCAGATCGTCCCATTCGAAAAATCGACGCAGCCGTTGTCCAGAACGGCCCCGTTCGCCGGCGAGATCAAGTCCGGGGCGATACAACCAACCTGGTTGACGGACGACCCGGTTGGCGTACCAGGGCATTGGTCACGGTCGTCCGTCACGCGGTCGCCGTCGCCATCCCTTTGGCTCGCGGCGCAACCGTTGACATCGACGGTTTGTCCTGCGGGCGTACTGGCACACCGGTCCGTGTCGTCCATCACGCGGTCGCCGTCGCTATCCTTCTGGCTCGCGGCGCAGCCGGCGACATCGACGGTCTGTCCCGCGGGGGTACTTGCACATTTGTCCGTGTCGTCCATGACGCGGTCGCCGTCGCTATCCCGTTGGCTTGCGGCGCAACCGTTGACATCGACGGTCTGTCCTGCGGGCGTACTTGCACACTTGTCCGTGTCGTCAAAGACGCGGTCGCCGTCGCCATCCCTTTGGCTCGCGGCGCAACCGTTGACATCGACGGCCTGCCCCGCGGGCGTACTTGCACACCGGTCCGTGTCGTCCATGACACGGTCGCCGTCGCTGTCTCTCTCGCTTGTCGCACAACCGTCGGCATTGACGCTCTGTCCAGCGGGCGTGTTTGGGCATCGATCACGGTTGTCGCGGATGTCGTCGCCGTCGGAGTCACGCTGGTTGGGGCCGCACCCCACGGCATCGGGCGTTTGTCCGACAGCCGTATTCGGGCAAAGATCGCGCTCGTCGCCTATTCCATCGTCGTCTGAATCAAGCTCCCCTCGCGTGCAACCCTCTACGTCGACGGTCGCACCGGGAGGGGTTTCGGGACACTCGTCGATGTCGTCCCGCACTCCGTCATTGTCGGCGTCCAGCAGTCCTGCAGCCGGTTCCAATGTGTCCTCAAGAACGAACCGTGCTCCGATCGCGGTCGATGCGAAGGGTTGAATGGTCAACGGATTGCGCTGCGAGACCGTGGTCCCAAACCAGCCGTCGAACATCCACCCTTCCGTCGGCACTGCCGTCAACGTGACGGTGGGGCCGTCGACGCTTTGCGCGACAATTCCGTCACCCTCGATCGCAACGTCGATCTCGTCTGCTTGCACTGGCCGCCCACCGGTGGGTTCAGACCCGCTCGGGCCGTCGTCTGTCGGCTGATCTGAACTCGACGCGATCTGAATGCAGCCGCAACTCAACAGACACAGCACAACCGGCAAGCGCGCGAGGCAGGCTAACATCTTGTCACTCCAATTGAGTCCGATACAACAACCAGGCCCGTTGCCCGCGGGAAAGCGGGACACCCGACGACAAGCCGACCAGAAGCCGTATGGTAATCCAACCTGGCACGTACTGCAAGCCTTATTTTCCCAGCGTTTTTCGGGCTAGGAACGGACGGTTGTCCCGAAGCAGAAATCACGGGTTGCGTCGGCGGGCCAGGGTGAAGGATGGTCCGAATAGTTTTCAAAGAAGGCTCGATCTACTCGTTTGCAGTCGTGGGCTTCCCGGCGGACCGTGGGTGGAGCGCGGGTTGCTTGGCGCCCTGGGGAATCGGGTTATGTCGCCCATCCGCCTGCCACGGCGCGTCTGGGCGTGGCGTCCTCGCGGCCCCAGAGGGTGACGCGGTGGCCGACGATTTCGGCGATTTGGCGGATTTGCTCCATGAGCTTGGCGAAATTGTGGGGCAGGACGGCCTGGGGACCGTCACACAGAGCCCGATCCGGACAACTGTGGACCTCCACGATCGCGCCCTGGGCCCCCGCGGCGATTCCCGCCAGAGCCAGCGCCGGCACGAGGTCACGCTTCCCCGCGGCGTGCGAGGGATCGATGAACACGGGCAGGTGCGAACGCTCCTGAATGACGGGGACGGCCGACACGTCCAGCGTAAAACGTACTTCGTCGGCGAAGGTGCGAATGCCGCGCTCGCAGAGGATCACGCGGTGGTTGCCTTGGCTTAGGACGTACTCCGCGGACATGAGTAGCTCGGTGATGGAGGCGGCCAGCCCGCGCTTGATGAACACCGGTTTGTCGGTCTTGCCGACTTCGAGCAGCAGGTTGAAGTTCTGCATGTTCCGAGCGCCGATCTGAAACATGTCGGCGTATTGATAGACGATGGGCACGTCGCGCGGATCCACGACTTCCGTGATCGTGGGCATGCCCAGCTCGTCGCCCGCCTCCTTGAGAAGTTCCAGACCCTCTTTGCCCATTCCGCTGAACGAGTAGGGCGAGGATCGCGGCTTGAACGCCCCGCCGCGCAGGATGGCGGCGCCCGCGTCCTTCACGGCCTGCCCCACGGTGAAGAGCACCTCACGGCTCTCGATGGCGCAGGGGCCGGCGATGATGTTCACGTGCGGACCGCCCACGCGGATGCCCTTGATGTCCAGGATGGTGTCCGCTTCGTGGAACTCGCGCGAGGCCAGCTTGTACGGCTGGCTGATGGCCATCACCTCGTCGACGCCGGGGAGCTGCTCGAGCTGCTGCTGAATCTCCGGGCTGCGCTTTCCGATCGCTCCGACGATGGTGCGGAACTCGCCCTTGGAAAGGTGCGGCGTCAGCCCCAACTCCGCCACGCGGTCCACGACGCGCTGCACGTCGTCCGCCGCTACCCCCGCCTTCATCACCACGATCATGTCCATGGTTGTCGTTCCGTCCTCGGTGTGGCGTCATCCCCCTGGGCACGACCGGAGGGCCGACCGCGAGTATATCCAAAGCCGCGAACGTAGGTCAAGCGAAACGCCGGCTCCGGCGAGTTCCCTGCGTTGCAGCGGGCGATAACTCGCGACCAGCGCCTCGGCGTATCCAGCATGTTGATCGCCAGGTAGACGCGTGAGCCTGGACCGGCTGACGGGATCGCCCAACCCGGATAAGATGCGGGCGTTCGGAGCGATCCAACCGAGGTAGAGGCTTGTTGTAGCGCGGGTAGTTGCGACCGCGCGGCAGAAAGGGAGTGGAGGAATGAACCCGGCGGTTCGTCTCGGAGGACTAGCCCTCCGCATCGCGGTTGGCCCCGGTTTGTGGGCGATCGTTTCTGCGCCCATTTTCGTAACCCTCCCCTTGTCGGTCGGCGGGTGCGACGGCGTCGTGGACGTCGGCGACGATGATGACGGCGGCGATTCAATCGACAACGGAAATGGCGGCGGAAACGCGGGCCCAGCCAACTTCCGGTTTGCCGTCATCGGCGACTACGGCGACGACGACGACAATACGCGGGCGGTCTCCGAGCTGATCGCCAGCTGGGCGCCCGACTCGATCCTCACCGTGGGTGACAACGACTACAGCGACGGGGCCTACCGCGGCACGTTCGAGGGTCTGGAACTGGCCGTCGGGCAGTATTTCCACGAATTCATCGGCAACTACCAGGGCGACGAGGGTCCGGGCTCGGATGAGAATCGTTTCTTTCCCACACCCGGCGACCACGACTGGGGAGACACGTGTGACGATCCCGACGGCCTCGATGATTACCTCCTCTACTTCACGTTGCCCGGCGAAAACTCCGGCAACGAACGTTACTATGACTTCCGCCGCGCTTCCGTACATTTCTTTTCCGTTCACAGTCTGGATGGCTGCGAGCCGGGCGGCGTGACCGCGGACTCCGCCCAGGCACAATGGGTTCGTCAAACCGCGCTGGCCTCCGATGCGACCTTCAAGATCGCCTATTTCCATAACCCTCCGTACTCCTCAGGCGACCGACACGTGGGCGAGGGCGTCCACATGCGCTGGCCGTGGGATGAGTGGGGCTTTGATCTCGTCCTCTCCGGCGACGACCACGTGTATGAGCGCATCGTTCGCGACGGGTTGACCTACGTCGTCGACGGTTTGGGGGGCGTGGACATCCACGGCTTCGTGAGCACGCCCGTGACCGGGAGTCAGCGCCGTTTCGCGGGTGATTACGGCGCGCTCCGCGTCGACGTTTTCGACGACCGCATGGTCGGCGAGTTCATCACCGTCGAGGGCAAGGTGATCGACGAGTTCGTCATACAGGCCCGAGGGGCGGCGGGCGACGGGACGACGGGATCGCTGGACCCCAGCGCCCCGCCGATCACAACCGGCGAATGGTATCGGCCCACGGTCGAGACGACCTGGCAGTGGCAGTTACAGCCGGATTCGAGCGGGGAACTCAACACCGGATACTCGGTCGAGGTCTACGATCTCGACCTTTTCGACGTGCCGGATTCGGTGATCGAGGAGTTGCACGCGGCCGGACGAAAAGTGGTGTGTTATTTTTCCGCGGGTTCGTTCGAGGACTTCCGCGAAGACGCGGAGGCGTTTCTACCGTCCGATCTCGGCGAGCCGCTCGAGGGCTTTTCCGATGAACGCTGGCTGGACATTCGCTCCGCCAACGTGCAGGGGATCATGCTCGAACGGCTGGACCTCGCCGCCGCCCGGGGATGCGACGGCGTCGAGCCCGACAACGTCGACGGGTTCCTCAACGATCCCGGGTTCCCCTTGACCGCCGCGGATCAACTCGCCTTCAACCGCTTCATCGCCAACCAGTCGCACGCCCGGGGCCTGGCCGTCGGATTGAAGAACGATCTCGATCAGATCGCCGAACTGGTCGAGTACTTCGACTTCGCGGTCAACGAGCAGTGCCATGAGTTCGACGAGTGCGACGCCCTGCAACCGTTCATCGCCGCGGGCAAGCCGGTGTTCAACGCGGAATACGAGAATCGGTTCGTCACCGACGCCGCCGCCCGCGCCGCGCTATGCTCGTCGTCCCTCGCCCTGGGCCTCCGCACGCTGGTCCTGCCCCTCGACCTCGACGACGCCTTCCGGTTTACCTGCGATCCATGATGCGCCCATCCGACTTCGACCCGCTCGCGGCGTCCGTAAGCGCCGCGGTTTGGGACGAGGGGGCCGGTTCGGTTCGAGATGGCATACCGCTTCCCGTTCTCTAACGGTCGCAGCAATCAGGCGAAGAAAATTGGCGACTGTCCCTCGCCCCCACCTGTATGAACCCGATGGTGCCCGACGGAGTCATATCGATCGGCGGACGGGCGGATAGAGCAGGTCCGGCTGCGCGCAAAACTGAAGTTGTGGAGCCACGCCCGGGCGGGACGCGTCCAGTAAAAGCCCTTTCGTGTGGAAGCAGATCAACCCGTCACAAGGCCAATGTGGGTTCGCGGTGGCGTCGAGAACGGCCTCGCCGAAGATGCGGCGATCCGACCTTCCATCATGATTGATGTTCGCAAAATCGCTGATCTCAATCACCCAGACGAATTTCGGTAGAAGAAGCGCCTGGTATCGGTGTTTCAGCCACTCCGGCAAGTCGCTCTTGATCACTTGTAGCTTCCAGGAACGCGAGTCCAGCAGTGCTGTTCTCAGAACAACGGGATTCTCTGGAGACCGACGTAGGAGATACTTGGCAGCGTCAAACCTGGGCACGCCTTTCAGCAATTGACCCACGGGCCCCGGTATAACAGCGTTCCAAAATCCGACGAACCCCAACACGTCCCTCCGGACATCTTCGTAGTCAAGCGTCACCTCCGGCGGGGTCGGCGCAATGATGGAAACCTGATCGCATTCAGCCAGGGATGGCGTTCCATGCCCGTCTTTGACATGGAACGGGACGTAAGGACCGCGGGCGTCGTCCATTACATAGAAGGTGTCGACGAACTCGGAGTTGTAAACAACGCCGGTTGGTAGCTGCTGCACTTGCGACAGATCGCGCTTTGCGATGTCGTGCCCGACGACTGCCACGGCGTGTCCGCCCCGGCCTTTTTGCCAGTACGCGAGAATAGGCGGAATCCCGGAATCAACGAAAATATGAATGATATCCCTCAACCGCGCCAAAAGCGTGGAATGCGCATCGTGATCAGCGGCCCGCAGTTCCTGAAGACCCTGAAATGCCTCGACATAGGGATTCAGATTCATCCGCTGAAGGGTCATAGTGATCTGCGCTGCGGTCAGTCCCTTTCGAACTTGACCGTGTGAAAAGCTCGCCCGCGCGAGTTCTGTGATTTCGGCGGGAAAGTAACGCGGCGTATGGTGTTCCGCATGCATGAAGAAAGACACGGTCCAGATCGCAGCGCCGGCGCACACGAAGGTGTTGGCATCCTGTTGTATGAAGGGCGCTCCATTGACGCTCAGTTCATGCCCCAAAAGATGGACAGGGAACCGAGCGGCGGCCGGAATGAAGCGTGCGTCATGATCCGGTTCGTGCGGGGGGCACAACACCGTTCGGCTAACGTACTGATTACCCGTTGGGCGAAGAATGCAGTATCCAAGGTATGCGTTGCGCGTTGGCTCCGGCATGGTAAGCAGATCCGACGCACTCAGCTGTTTGCGGAAGAAATGCAAACGAAGGCACTTTGACTCGCGTTGCCGAAAACTTTTTGAGTAATGCCTCGCGAAAGTCTCAAGGTAATCTGCGTCGATGTACTGGTGCTCCACGACGATTGTTTCGGCCCTTCGACTTTTGACAACGTTCAGGACAACCTCAATGACATCGCTTCGCGGCGATACCGGCATGATTTTCTTGCCGCCCAGGAATGGCAGAATCACGCCAGATAGACTCGCGCAGAGGTCTTCGTCCCAACGAAGCAGTGAGATACTCGCCTGTTGCAGCGTGGCTTGGTAGGAATCCACTCAGGCTCTCCGAGCGCAGTCTCAGCTATCGACAATCCCAAGAAAAAGCGGCGACCGGGTTTGGCCGCCGCTTTCAACAGTTGAACGTCGTCTGAACCGCACGTCGTAACGGCTAATGCGTCACGACCAGTTTGTCAAGCGAGAATTCCTGGCACTTTTTCACCGCTTCCTGATATTTCGCCCACATCTCGTCGCCTTTCAGGGACTCGTCGAGCTCTCTTTCCGCACTCTCCCACGATTCGCCGATCAACTGAACGTACGTGTCTTCGTCAAAACTCACCGTAACTGGGGTTTGCTGCGCCACCATTGGACACCTCCCCGTCAATGCCTCGTTCCCGTCCTCGACCCTCTCCCGCCAACGTTTCGGCGGAAACCAGCGATTGTCGCTGTTCGGCCATTATCCGTCCAGACTCCTCCCCATATTTTTCTACGATTCCCGAATGCCTCCGCGCCGGGTTCGCCCCAGCGATAGACGCATTCCGCCACGTGAGATGCCATCCAATCTGATCATTCTCACTACAACATCTTGTGTTGTCAAGTACAAAACTGACTATTAGTGGATTAAACGGATCTTGGTTGAAGCGTATAGCACAAAATAGCAGTATTAAGCTAATACGCTACATGGGCATCACCGGGTGGAAACGTCCGCGACCGACGCTCCGTGACCTCGGCTGGAGCGGACTTCCGGAGGCGGACATCCTTGAGTTGCGGTGCATCCCTGAAATTGGGAGTGGTCACTTAGGATCGTTTTCTGGCAACAGTTCACGGCGGCTTACCACTGTACCCGCCTAGACGAGCCAAGCGGGCGGGTTTTTCCTGGGCCCCCCTACGTTTGGTGAGCCGACCCCTACGCTTTGACGATGTTCTTGCCGCGAACCTTGACCTTCGCCGTCGCATTGCGGGTGTCGACGATGAGCCGGGCGTGGCGCGTGATCCAATCGTAGTCGTAGGCGGTGTGATCAGTCGCGATCAGCACGCAGTCGTACGATTTCAGCATCGCAGCCGTGAGTTTCTTGCTCGTCATGCGCAGGTCGTGCTCGCGTTGCTTCAACGTCCGCGGAACGTGGGGGTCGTTGTAATCGACGTCCGCCCCGCGGCTCTTGAGCATCTCGATCAACTCGATGGACGGTGACTCGCGGATGTCATCGACGTCCTTCTTATAGGCCAGTCCGAGCACGAGAATCCGCGAACCCTTGATCGACTTGCGCTTCGCGTTGAGAGCTTCGGAGAGTCGGCGGATCACGTACTCGGGCATCCCCGTATTGATCTCCCCGGCCAGCTCGATGAACCGCGTGCTCATCCCGTATTGCCGGGCCTTCCAAGTCAGATAGAACGGGTCGATGGGGATGCAGTGCCCGCCCAGACCCGGACCCGGATAGAACGGCTGGAACCCGAACGGCTTGGTCCCGGCGGCCTTGACCACCTCCCACACGTCGATGCCCATGCGATCGAAGAGCATCTTCAATTCGTTGATGAGTGCGATGTTGACCGAGCGGTAGACGTTCTCGAGGATTTTGGCGGCCTCAGCCACCTCACAGCTCGACACGGGCACGACCTGCCGCACGGCCGCCCCGTAGAGTGCCACGGAGATTTTCAGGCTGCGGGCGTCGTATCCGCCGACGACCTTGGGGATCGTCTCCGTCGTGTGATCCGTTCGACCCGGGTCTTCGCGTTCCGGCGAGAACGCCAGAAAGAAATCCGCACCGGCCTTCAGACCGCTGCTTTCCAGGATGGGCTTGACCAGCTCGCGTGTCGTGCCGGGATAGGTCGTGCTCTCCAGCACGATCAACTGCCCGCGCTGCAAGTGGTCGGCAATAAGGTGCGCCGTCGTCTCCACGTAGCTCATGTCCGGATCGCGCATCTTGGTGAGCGGAGTCGGGACGCAGATCAGGATGGCGTCGCATTCCCGCAGGCAACGCGGGTCGCTGCTGGCCCGAAAACGGCCTTCGTCGATCACACGTTTGATCAGCGAGGACGGGATGTGCTTGATGTAGCTCCGCCCCGCGTTGAGCTTCTCGACCTTGTACTCGTCAATGTCAAAACCCAGGCACGAGAAGCCCGCGGCGCAAAAGGTACGCATCAACGGAAGCCCGACGTATCCCATGCCGATAATGCCCACGCGGGCGGTGCGATGGGCAATCGCCTCCGACCACGCCTTATCGGACAGCAGCGGGCGATGAGTACGCTTCGGGACGGCGGCGGTTCGCTCGCCGTGGACTTTGCCGGTCTTGGAACTCTTTCGCATGAATGGTCGTTTCTCGCGTTTGGGCGTTGATCGCGACGGTCGAAGCCGACGCCGTCGTGGGCCATCCGCCGAACCCATCTGAGCACCTGCGACACTTTCCCGCACAGCCGGCCGAAGGAGTATCGGTGTCGACAACAAACCACTATAATGCCGCTCAGCGCCGGACGCCAAACGGCTCCGTGCTCGACCCGGAGTGCATCGTGACCCCGCGTTCCATTCCCCTAGCCCGCCCCAACCTCACCCAGGCCGAGATCGACGCCGTCGTCGAGGTGCTGCGTACGCCGACGCTCAGTCTCGGACCGAAGATCGCCGAATTCGAGGCCGCCTTCGCGCGGTGCTGCCACACGCAATTCGCCGTCGCCTGTTCCAGCGGAACGGCCGCATTGCACATGGTCGTGCGCGCCATGGGCATGGGACCGGGCGACGAGGTCATCACCACGCCGTTCTCCTTCATCGCCTCCGCGAACAGCATCATGATGGAGGGCGCTCGTCCGGTCTTCGTGGACATCGACCCGCAGACCTGGAACATCGACGCCTCGCGCATCGAAGCCGCGATCACGCCGCGAACCAAGGCCCTGCTGCCCGTCGATGTCTTCGGGCAAGTCGCCGACATGGACGCGGTCCGCGAGATCGCCGTGCGTCACCGCCTCCGCGTGATCGAGGATTCGTGCGAAGCGCTCGGAAGCCGCTATCGCGGTCGCCCGGCCGGGTCCTTGGGCGACGCCGGCGTGTTCGGCTTTTATCCCAACAAGCAGATCACCACCGGCGAAGGCGGCATGATCGTCACCGACGACGCGGAGCTGGCCGAGTTGTGTCGCTCGATCCGCAACCAGGGCCGCGATGCCTCCGGCGGTTGGCTCGCCCATCCGCGACTAGGCTATAACTTTCGATTGACCGACTTTCAGTGCGCCATGGGATTGGTGCAGCTTTCGCGCCTCGACGAGATCATCAGCGCCCGGGCCCGGGTCTATCATGGGTACAAACAGCGCTTGGCTTCGGAACGGCGGATCAGTTTGCAGAAGGTGGCCGGCGGCACGGAGGTCAGTTGGTTCGTGTTCGTCGTCCGCCTGGCGGACCGCTACACCCAGGCCGACCGCGACCGAATCCTCAAGACCCTTACCGCCCGCGGAATCGGGTGCAGCAACTACTTCGCCCCGATTCACCTGCAACCGTTCTACGTCGCCCAGTTCGGCCACCGCCCCGGCGACTTTCCGATCTGTGAGTCGGTAGCCTCGCGCACCCTCGCCCTCCCCTTCCACCACGAACTCACCGAGCCCGACCTGGACCACATCTGCGCCGAACTAGTGAACCTTCTGTAGCGCCGGGCCGACGAGGCAACCGACGACATGACCGAGGAGGGAACGTCGTCCCCAGAGCGTCGCCACGCGGCGACGCGCCGGGCCGTGGGTGGCGCACATCCGAGCGTGGAGCGCAAGCGACACGACCAATCCGAACCGCGAGCGCAAGCGACCGGACATTCAGAACCGCGATCCTGATGGCGACCGATAAGGAAGCCCGAAGCCCTCTACATGGAGCGTCAACGGCATGGGCGCCAGTCGCCTTCCGAATTACGACACCGCCTTTGAGTTGCCGTCCTCGCGCGGTACCCTTCCCCTCAATGGCCGCCAAGCGAAGCTCCCGCCCCGATGCCCCCGCGCCCACCTCCCCCCTTCGCAAGGGGGGATTCAGGGGGGTTGCTACGGCCGCCGGACGCCCCTCGTCGCTGCGCGACACCCGCATCATCTATTGCGGCGACTGCCTCGACCTACTTCGCAAGCTGTCAGAGCCCCGAGCGCAAGCGAGCGGGTTGTTCGCTCCCTTCGTCAACCGCCACGCCAGCACCCAGGCGGTTCGCTCGCCCCAGGACATGCCTTCTCCGTTACAATGCCGTGGTTGTTCGAATCGATCCTGGAACGAGCCATGAACGGACCTCACTACGTACCTCATCCGATTCCCTACCAGGGAAGCAAACGGCTCATCGCGCCGACGATCCTTGCCTATTCGCCACGGAGTGTCGCCCGACTCGTGGAACCGTTCGCGGGGTCTGCAGCGGTTTCTCTGGCAGCAGCGTTCCGCCGGCGTGCCGACTCTTTCTGGCTCAACGATGCTCACGTGCCCCTTATCAAACTATGGCGCGAGATTCTACAGCGCCCCGCCGCGCTGGCTCACGCATACGCAAGCCTTTGGGAATCCCAGCAAGGCCGCGAGCGTGAGTTCTTTGATCAGATTCGCGCACGCTTCAATCGGAAGCACGACCCGGCTGATTTTCTCTATCTGCTTGCCCGCTGCGTGAAGGCTGCGATCCGATACAACTCCGCCGGCGAGTTCAACAATACACCGGACAACCGGCGGCTGGGCGCGCGGCCCAACGAAATGCGCCGCCGAATCCTCGGTGCCGCGGAACTTCTCGCACGCCGGACGCGCCTGACCGCACACGACTATAAGCGCGTGCTCGCTGATTGCGAAGACGGCGACTTCATCTACATGGACCCGCCATATCAAGGGGTTTGCGGTAATCGTGACCAGCGCTACGCCCCGAAGATGATGCACGATCAGTTCTGCTGCGAGCTCGAGTGCCTCAACCGTCGCGGCCTCATGTACGTCGTTAGTTACGATGGCCGCACGGGTGAAAAGCAATATGGCGAGCCGCTTCCCGCAGACCTGGGACTACGGCATCTCGAAATCCGCGTGGGACGATCGACCCAGGCAACGCTTCTCGGTCGAAGTTGCGTGACTTACGAGTCGCTCTATCTATCCCCATCGCTGCAACGAAGGCTTCCAAGGCATGTGAAGTCGGCCGAGCAACTTCAACTCGCCTTTGGATAAGATTGCAGTGGCGAAACGACTACCAAAGGCTTTTCTGAAACGCTTGCAAGCGGTCAAAGGAAAGCGCTCCCGGGCGGTTGTCGATCACATCCTGAAGCACGGGTAACTCTTCAGCCGTCTGCAGGGGGTTGGTGGGGTAACGGGGGCAGGTTTCCGGTTTGGAAGCAGGTTCGCAGGGCGGCGGTGATGGTCTTGGTGGGATCGAGTCCGCGGAGACGGAGGGTGCGATAGACGCTCATGA
>CAZYEX010000111.1:0-35377 GCA_964646605.1 uncultured Phycisphaera sp.
CGTCAAGACCTGCGCCACGGGCGACTACGACGGATTGCCGTGCATCAACAACACGCACTGCCCCGGCGGAACCTGCGGCGCCGGTTTCTGCCGTGACCGGTGCGGACGGTGTACGCCGTGATCGACAACCGGCCCCGCGACGGCGCGCCGCCGTGTCAGGCCGAAGTGCCCTACAGGTCCGTGGGAGTGCGGTGCTCCCGTTTGAGAATTCGCGCCACCGCTTGGTGGGTCCAGCCCACGGACTTGCCGGTTTGGGTCGGGATGCCGCGGGTCGTGAGGGCTTCGGCGATGCGTTCGAGGGTCCGGCCCGCGGCGCGCCAGGCGCGCATTTCGGCGATGACGGCCTGTTCGGCGTCGTTGGGAACGAGGGTCACGCCGTCGTCGGCAAGGTCGAAACCATACGGGACCGAGCCGATGCGTTGGCCGTTTGTGCGTTTCACGGCCATTGCGAAGCGGGTTTGCTCGCGGGTTAGATTGCGTTCCGCTTCCGCAGCGTGGCCAAGACCACGAGCATGAACCGCCCCGCGGCGCTGGTCGGTTCGATGGCGTTGCCACGCAGGTCCGCGACGTGCAACGCGACCCCGGCCTTTCCCCAGCGCTCCACGGTCGTCAGGCAGTCGCCCGCGTTGCGGAACATCCGATCCAGCTTGAGCATGACCACCGCGTCGGCCTTGCGGTCGCGGATGGCGGTCAGTAACCGCTGCCCGCCGAAGCCGCACAGGAACGAACGATAATCGAGGGCATTGATGTCCGCGTCCGGCGAGAAACCGAACAAGCTGCATTCCAGCGACGGGCCGGAGATCGATAGGCAGTTCGCCAGTCCCGCGAAGTCGGCCAGATCGCGGTCGGTATCGTGATCCGCATCGCCGAGGATCGGTTCGGCGTGGACCGGCGCCGCGGCGATCCAGGCACACGCCGGCAGAAGGAACGCCGCGCGCCGCCACCGAAACCGCATCGTCACCCCTCCTTCTGCGTTCTCGCGCCGCACCGATGGCGACCGCCCACCGTTTGGACACACTCCAACGACGGGTCACGTGTTTCCGGCACACGTTGCGGACGGCACCGGAACGACGCGCCCGCAAGCGACATGGTGAACGTCCCAGAACCCTGCGGTCCGAGGATTCGCATGGTGAGGTCAATGAACGATCCTTCCGCGGGTTCAGGAAAGCGTGGAAGGGCTGTCTCGGATCGCCCTCGCCTCAGTTCTACAGTGCGGCTGTACGCGTTTCATTTCGCAAGCGATGCCGCTATGATGATGGGATTCGCAAGCCATGGCGCGCATGGGGGTTCGTCGCCTGCATTCCCAGGGTCGTGCGCGTGGCACGCAGTCCAGCGGCGTTCGACACGGGGTAAGGTGCCGACCTTGCAGGCGCGAGGAGGGGCAGACGTGATGTGGATCAGCGCGCACGATGAACGGAATGGGAATGACGGCACTTACCGCTCGCCCGCACCCTGGCGTTCGCGAATGCGCGGCATGCGCCTCGCCTCTCGGCGCGGGACTTGGGGGATACGCGGTCTGCTGTTGACCGCCGCCCTCGCGTCACCGGCGGCGGGGGGCGAACCGTCGGTCGCGCGTCAATGGAACGAGCAGATGCTCTCCGCCATCCGCCGCGACCTGGCCCGGCCGACGATCCACGCGCGGAACCTGTTTCACGTTTCGATGGCCATGTGGGACGCGTGGGCTGCGTACGACTCGACGGCGGATACGTTCCTGGTCGATGAACACGCCGAGGCCCCGGACATCGAGGCAGCGCGGGCGGAGTCCATCAGTTTTGCCGCCTACCGGGTGCTGCGGGCGCGATTCGCGTCCTCCCCCGGGGCGGCCACCTCGCTGGCGTCGTTCGATGCCAAGATGACGGCACTTGGTTACGACAAGAACTTCACCTCGACCGTCGGCGACTCGCCCGCGGCCCTGGGCAACCGAGTCGCCGCCGCCGTGCGGCTGTTCGGGTTGAATGACAACTCCAACGAACAGGGGGCTTACGCGAATCGACACTACCTTCCCATCAACCCGCCGTTGGTTCCGCCGCTTCCCGGCAACCCCAACGTGGTGGACCCCAACCGCTGGCAACCGCTGGCTCTGGACTTCTTCGTGGATCAGGGCGGCAACGTGATCGTGGGCGGGTATCCGGCGGCGATAACCCCGGAATGGGGACAGGTCACGCCGTTTTCTTTGTCCGTGGACGATCGAACGATCTATCATCGCGGCGATTTCGACTACTGGGTGTATCACGACCCGGGTCCTCCGCCGCTGATCGGGGGCGTGGGGGACGAATACTTCAAATGGGGATTCGAGCAGGTTGCGATCTGGAGCAGCCACTTAGACCCCGCGGACGGCATTGAGTGGGACATCTCGCCCGCCTCGCAGGGAAACGCACCGCTGCCCGATCCGGCGGACTACGAAACGTACTACGATCTGTTCAACGGCGGCGACACGAGCACGGGATATCCGTTCAATCCGGTCACCGGTCAACCGTATCAACCGCAGGTCGTCCCCCGCGGGGACTTCGCCCGGGCCTTGGCGGAGTTTTGGGCCGATGGGCCGACCTCGGAGACACCGCCCGGTCACTGGTTCACGATCCTCAACTACGTCTCGGACAATCTGGCGGCCAAGCGCCTGGGCGGAACGGGTCCGGTGCTCGACGATCTAGAGTGGGACGTGAAAGGCTACCTCGCGCTCGGCGGGGCCGTGCATGACGTCTCGGTTGCGGTTTGGGGCACCAAGGGTTGGTATGACTACATACGTCCGGTCTCGGCCATCCGGTACATGGCGGATCAAGGACAGTCTTCGAATCCGAATCTGCCGTCGTACGATCCGCACGGGATTCGCCTGTACCCGGGCAACATCGAGCTCGTGACGGCACAAACCACCCTGCTCGGACAGCACCATGCCCATCTGGTCGGCCATGAGGGTAAGATCGCCCTTCTCTGCTGGCGCGGACCCAACTATGTCACCAATCCACAGACGACCGTGGCCGGGGTGGGATGGATCCTGGCCGAGAATTGGTGGCCGTACCAGCGCCCCACGTTCGTGACGCCGCCGTTTCCGGGGTACACCTCGGGTCACAGCGCCTACAGCCGCGGGGCGGCGGAAGTGCTGACCTTGCTGACGGGCAGTCCGTACTTCCCCGGCGGGCTCGGGGAGTTCCACTGTCCACGCAACCAATACCTCGTCTTCGAGGACGGGCCCAGCGTGGACGTCACGCTGCAATGGGCGAGTTTCTACGACGCGGCGGTGCAATCGGCATTGTCGCGTATTTGGGGCGGGATCCATCCGGGGCAGGACGATCTTCCGTCGCGGCGGATCGGCTCCGACGTCGGCATCGAGGCGTTCCACTACGCGGAGAGGTTTTTCGACGGCACGGCCGGCACGTGCGCCACGGGGAGCGACCACCTCGATTACGACGTGGACGGATTCGCCGACGCCTGCGACCGTTGCCCGCTGACCACGCCGCTCGACGCCTGCTCCTGCCTCCCGGAGGAACACTGCTGCCGCGAGGGCTGCCTGATCGGCGATGGGAACGGTGACGGCCTCCGCAACCTCTCGGACTTCGCCGAACTCCAGAACTGCTTCAGCGGGTCCGCCGGCGACGGGGGGTTCATCAAGCCGGATACGGGCTGCCGATTCTCATTTGATGCGGACGAGGATACGGACGTTGATCTGACTGATTACGGTTCTGTCCACGTTCAATCAAGCGATCCTTGACGTCGGTCGCCACCGTGACGTCGGAGATTGAAGACCGGGCAGCAAGCAGCGGGCTTCGAGGTTGTCCCCCTGCACCAAGAGGTTGCCGCTGCCCACGCCCCCATCCTCGCCCACGCTCAGCTTGGGGTCGCCCTTGAGCCGTCGATAAGGGACCTCCCGACGATGGTTGACCACAGCCTCCTTGCCGATCCACGTAAGACTTGCCATAGCAGGACAGATTAACGGGTCCAATCCGGTTTGGCACCCGACCGTCGCTTTTGTGAGCTGGGGCAAACGGACCGGGCGCGTCGAATCGAATCCGCTGGGCGTCATTCCCAAGCTGGACGAGGACCGCGACCGGCGGCAGATCCGTCGGCCGTTGACCGAGGATGAGTTGTCGCGGCTTTGGGCCGTTGCCGACACTCGTGGCCGCAGGGAATGGTATCTAACCGCGGCGCTGGCCGGACTTCGGCGGTCGGAATTACGCAAGCTGACGTGGGCGGACGTGGATTCCGAGTTGGGGACGATCACGATCCGCGACGGCAAGGCCAAGCGTGAGGACATGATCCCGATGCACCCGCAACTCGCCGACGAACTGCGTCGCATCCGCCCTGCGACGGTTCATCCAAAAGTCCGCGTATTCCCAACGGAAGTCACGAACGAAACTCGACTGAAGGATTTGCTGCGAGCCGGGCTAGCACGTCGTGTGGTCGTGATGGACGCGGACGGCAAGCCTGTACTGGTCGGCAAGGGCGACGGACAGCGGCCTAAGACCCGAATCGTGCTCGAGGACGATGAGGGGCGTGTGATCGACCGGCACGCCCTGCGGACGACACTCGGTACCAAGTTTCCCGCTCGGGCATCGCCCCACAAATTGCCCAGCGAATCATGCGACACGCCGAGTACAAGACTACGTTGAAGCGCTACACCGTTCTGGGGCTGACGGACACGGCGAGTGCGATTCGACAACTGCCAGGGATTGACCTGCCCGCAACGAGGGAACGGAACGTGGCGACGGGCACGTGCGACGCCGATCCACACGAAATAGCGCGGCCGGGACACCCCCAGCAGAATCCCCAGCAGTCAGAGTGCTTTTCGCAGCTTCGGGGTGCGACAGGGCACGACAACGACACGCGCCGCCATCTCGAAGCGCCGAAAGCGCAAGTGGTTGCGTCTGCGAGGCTTGGCGACGACGTGCGAAACAGTTCCACACCATGTCACACAGCGGGCGAACGGACTCGAACCGTCAACGTTCAGCTTGGAAGGCTGATGCTCTACCATTGAGCTACGCCCGCAAACGCGATCTTGCTCTACGTACGCCCCGGCGGCCGCTATGATCCCGCCCGGGACAACCCGGCATTGTACGCGGATTTCCGGCATGGCCAAGGCCCGACGAAGGTGATCGAGTCGCCGCAGGGAACGGTGCGCGGGAAGATCGGGCATGTGCGTCGCCGGTGGGGCGTCCCTCGATGCGGGACGGCGCAACAGTTTTTCAACGGGCTGTTCGGATCGGGAATTCGGCTTTCGATCACTTCGCAGGTCGACGGAGCTCGAAATAGAGCGCTCCGCAGATCGGGTTGTTGCGGTAGGAAGCGATAGCGAGAAATCCAAGCGAGCGGTACAGGGCAATCGCTTGCTCCATGACGGGTAGCGTGTCCAGGCGAATCCGGGCGTAGCCGATCTCCCATGCTGCTTCGATGACGGACGTGGCCAGTCGGCGTCCGAGCCCGCTCCCGCGGTAGTCGGGGCGAACGTAGAGGCGCTTCAGTTCGCAAATGTCAGCCTCGATGGGTCGCAAGGCGACGCATCCAACCAAGCGATCCTCATGCACGGCGATGAGCAACCGCCCCGCCGGGGGGGCGTATTCTCCGGGAAGCTCCGCGAGCTCGTGATCGAAGTTCTGAAAGCAAAGGTCGATTCCCAGTGCGGCGGCGTATTCTTGGAACAGTTCCCGCAACTCGTGAAGGCCGTGGGAGGGACAGGATTGGATTTCGAGGTTCATGGGCGTTTGTTTCCCTCAGATTCGCGGCGGGGGACTTGGGCGTCAAGCGGTGCGGTGGCCAGGCAGCCAGCCTCGCGGGCGGACCGCGTTAACGGACCTGGGCTTACCGGACCGGTTGCAGCCGTCGTAAACGGCGTAGGCCGCAGGCTCACCCGCGTTCCCCTGATCGACCTATCTTACACTGACCTTAGAGTGTTCTTCACTCGCCGCGGAAGTGGGGATTCCGCGAACCGACGCGACCGTGGCGTCAGGGCGCGTGCCCACACGCGGGAGCGAGGGGGGGAAGCCATGTCGTGCGCGAAGCCGCGGGCGCTGAGCCCGTTCCTGCCGTCGGTCATCGTTGCGGTTTTTTCTATTTTGTTCACGTCTTGCGGAACCACTCCGATACCGGACGTTCTCGGCGATGGGTCGGATGACGACGTTCTGTCGGCGGAGGTTGACGATCGGCCGTCCGATGATGATGCCGCCGTGGATATCGACGAGCCCGACGCTCCTCCCGACGATACCCCGCCTGCGGATGAGAACAACGTGCCGGTGAGCGATGCGGGCGTCGACCAAAGCGTTCCGGAAGGCGATGTTGTCTATCTGGACGGTTCCGGGAGCTTCGACCCCGACGGCGATCCCGTGACGCTCGCGTGGACGGTGACCGGCGGCGGGCGGCAGGTCTCGCTGACCCGATCCAACACCGCCACGGCGACCTTCGTGGCCCCGGCGGTCGATGAGGACACCGTTCTCGAATTGACCTTGACGGTAAGCGACAGCCGGACGAGCGCGGTGGATTCCTTGAAGGTCACCGTGGTTGCGAACGTCGAGGTCGCCGCGGCCGGGCCGACCGCGGTCGCGGGCGAGGATCAAACCGTGGATAGCGGAGCGATCGTGACGCTGGACGGATCGCGCAGCGAAGGCGACCCGGGTTCGACGCTGCGGTTCGAGTGGTCTCAGGTGTCCGGTCCCAGCGCGGCGTTATCCGGCGGGGATTCCCCACTCGCCACGTTCGTGGCCCCGGCGGCCGCCGGAAGCGATACCGTCCTGGTGTTCGAACTTACGGTTCTCCAAGGCGACCTCGCCTCGTCGGTCGAGGTGGCCGTCGTTGTACGCGGGCAAGCACCGTCTGCCCCACCACCTCCACCTCCTCCACCGCCCCCGCCGCCGTCGACGGACAACTGTCCGGATGACCCCGCAAAGCTCGAGCCGGGCGTATGCGGATGTGGAGTGCTAGATGTTGACACGGACGGGGATACGGTGATGGATTGTTTCGACCTTTGTGCCGCCGACCCGGCCAAGACCTCGCCCGGTTCGTGCGGCTGCGGTGTGGCAGACACGGACGGCGACGGAGACGGGACTCCGAACTGCGTCGACGGTTGTGCGAACGACCCGGCGAAATCCGCTGCCGGTCTTTGCGGATGCGGTCTTCCGGAAACGGACCGCGACGGCGATGGCACGCCGGATTGCATCGACGGGTGCCCCGACGATCCCGCGACGACCAATCCCGCTTTGTGTCCGGACCCGACGCGGTCGCGGGACACGGATTGGGAGCTGTACATGCTTCGTCTGGTGAACCGCGCACGGCGCGATCCTTCGGGGGAGGCGGCGCGGATCGGGTCCACGGTGACGGATACGCGAGCCCCGGTGCCCCCGCTGGAATATTCCGTCCTGGCCTCGGAGGCGGCGAAGAATCACTGCGATTGGATGCACGACAACTTCGGCAGCATCGCCTCGGGACGCACGCCGGACTCCTTCACGCATTCGGAAACCCTGGACGGAACATCGAGCGGCCCGCCCGCAACCGGCACGCGGAGCTACACGGGCGTCAACGTCGGCGCCCGGCTCACCGCCGCGGGGTACGCCTGGAGCAACTATGGCGAGAACATCCAGACCAATTACGCGACCTTCGATCTGCCGGTCAACAAGTCGCGGATCGACGCCAGCCATCGCGGATGGTGGGAGAGCTCCGGGCATCGGTCCAACATGCTGTACCCGACCTTCACTTCCTTCGGCTTCCATATCGAAAGCCGCACGTTCGTTCCGCCGCGTGGAGGGCTGAATGCTCCGTTCGACAACCTCATGTACACCACGCAGTGCTTTGGGCGACCCCTGCCGACCCCGCGAACTTTCGTTCTGGGGGTGATCTATGCGGACCGCGACGGAGACGGCGCGTGGACGCCGCGGGAGGTGGGCGATTCACTCCGTGAAGGGCTTTCGGGGATCGAATTCGAGGTGTTCCTGGCGGGCACGGCCACGTTCACTACACGCGGGGCCACGTTGGGTCATGGCGGCTTTACCGTGCCATTGGCCGACGGACGGTACGATGTGGTCTTCGATGATCCGGCGCTGCCCGGCGGACGACTGGTCGTGGGAAACGTCGCTGTGGCCGGGGCCAACGTCGATGCGGGTGACTTCGGCGTCGGGCCGTGACGAGGAGTTCCCCAAGCCGCACGCTTGTCATTCCAGGGGTGTGGTCCTACCATGCCGGCTGCGGCGATGGGGTTTATCCCGCCGCGGTGAGGTGAGCGAAATGGACTTCGTAATCAACATTTTTCTGAGCAGTCTGTCCGGGGCGTTGAGCAGCCTGTTTTCCACGCTCCTGGCGCTGATTCTCGGAATCGGCACGTCCACCGGCGCGTAGACGGTCCGGCGTGCGGTCGGCGTTGCCTGAAGGCGGCGGACGGTTTACGATCGTCCGGGCATGCGCTGGATCGCGGACCTTGTCTACCTTCTCGCCGGGTTGGCGTACTCTCCGGTTGCGATTTACCACGCGCTGTTTCTGGGGAAGAACCGTCGAGGGTGGGTGGAGCGCTTCGGCGGCGTGCCGTGCTTCTCGTCGGAGCGGCGCCGGGTGTGGATTCACGCCGTCTCGCTGGGGGAGATGAATGCCACGCCGCGGCTGGCGGCGGCGATCGCTGAGGCCGCGCCCGATCTGGAGGTCGTTTTCTCCACTACGACCGACACGGGGTACCGACGGGGGTTGGAACTCTACGGGGCGGACCGCGTCTTCCGCTTCCCTTTGGACTTTTCCTGGGTCGTTTCCCGCACCCTACGCCGCGTGAATCCCGCGATGATCGTGCTTGTGGAGTTGGAGGTCTGGTACAACCTCGTTGTGTCGGCCTCCCGTCGGGGGATTCCCGTGGTGGTGGTGAACGGTCGATTGACGGCGCGAAGTGCCAGGCGCTTGGCATGGCTCGGCGCCGTCGGGCGTTCCATGTTTCGCAGCCTATCGTGGGTGGGGGCGCAGGATGACACGATTGCGGCACGGTTTCGTGCGCTAGGTGTGCCGCCCGAACGGCTGGAAGTGACGGGGTCGATGAAGTGGGACACGGCCCAGATCGCCGATGCCATGGACGGCGCGGACGCGCTGGGGAAGGCTTTGGGCTTCGACGGATCGCGCCCGGTCTGGGTTTGCGGCAGCACGGGACCGGGGGAAGAGGGCGTCATTCTGGATGCGTATCGCAAGGTGCTTGCGATGCAATCGGCCTCAGCGGATCGTACGCCCATGCTTGTCATCGTCCCCCGCAAGCCGGAACGGTTTGACGAGGTGTCGCGACTGATCGAACAAAGCGGGTTTGCGTGCGTTCGACGGAGCCGGCGACCCGACGGGGAGATCGGGGCTTCACTGTTGGCGGGTGCGGTGGTCCTGGGCGACTCGTTAGGGGAGCTGCGCAAGTTCTATTCGCTTGCCGACGTCGTTTTCGTGGGGCGGTCGTTGGTGCGGCTGGGGGGGTCCGATCCGATGGAGGTCGCGGCGCTGGGCAAACCGATGGTGGCTGGTTCGTTCATGGACAATTTCGAGGCCCCCGTGCGCGCCTTGCGTGACGCCCAGGCCCTGACCGTGGTCCACGATGCGAGCGCTCTGGCCGACGCGGTCAGCGAGATTCTGGCAAACGCGACGCGTGCCGAGGCGCTCGGGCAAAAGGCTAGAGAAACCGTTCTTCAGCACCAGGGAGCGACGCAGCGCACCGCGCGGCAGCTCGCACGCGTGCTCACGGGTGTGGGCACCTCCGCTTCGACCGACAAAGGTCCATCTCGGCGGTCGACAAGCCCGATTGCAGGCCAGACCATTGACAAGCCGGGGACTTTTTCGCATTCTGTATAACCGGTAGACGGGCTGAGGTGGGAGGATGAATGGGAGTGCCAAGCTGTGACAGCGATGGGAAAACCTGAGACTGGGCCGGGCGCGAGTCGACTGTTCCCGCCTTCGCAGGAGTTCTGCCGGAGGGCGCACATCAAGTCGCTCGAACAATACAAACAAATGTATGATCGCTCGATCCGCGACCCGGAAGGGTTCTGGGGCGAGGTCGCCGGGCAATTTCACTGGCAGCAGCGGTGGACGAAGGTACGCGAGTATGACTTCCACGACCGCATTTCGATCAAGTATTTCATTGGCGGCAAGACGAACATCACCTACAATGCCCTGGACCGGCATTTGGCGGCGCGTGCAAATCAGACGGCGTTGATTTGGGAGGGCAATGAGCCGGGTGAGGACGGCCGATTGACCTATCGAGAACTGCACACCGAGGTCTGCAAATTCGCCAATGTACTCAAGTCCTTCGGAGTCAAAAAGGGCGATCGAGTTTCGATCTATATGCCCATGACCGTGGAACTGCCCATCGCCATGCTGGCATGCGCGCGAATTGGCGCCGTGCATTCAGTGGTCTTCGGGGGCTTCAGCCCGGACTCGTTGTCGGATCGGATCGTGGATTCGGGCTGCGAGATCTTGATCACCGCGGACGGCGTGTTTCGCGGGGCAAAGGCCGTGGGGCTCAAGGTCTGCGCCGACGAGGCCATGGACCGCGCCGCTGCGCAGGGAACGCGGGTTCGGACCTGCATTGTATTTCGCCGGTTGGGCGCGGAGAAAATGCCGGTCAAGATGCAGTCGGGGCGGGATCACTGGTGGGACGAACTCATGAACAGTGCCTCGGCCCACTGTGACTGCGAATGGGTGGACGCCGAGGACCCGCTCTTCATTCTCTATACTTCCGGCTCGACGGGCAAACCCAAGGGCGTTCTTCACACCACTGGCGGATACATGGTCCATACCACGTACACGTTCCAGAACATCTTCGACTACCACGATGGGGATATCTTCTGGTGTACCGCGGATATTGGTTGGGTGACCGGGCATTCGTACATTGCCTATGGACCGCTGTGTGCGGGCGCGACATCGGTCATGTTCGAGGGGATACCGACGTATCCGGACGCCGGGCGGTTCTGGGACGTCGTGGACAAATACAAGGTGACGCAGTTCTACACGGCGCCGACGGCCATCCGCGCCATCATGCGCGAAGGCGATGACCCGGTGAACAAACGCAAACTCACCAGTCTGCGATTGCTGGGAACCGTGGGGGAACCGATCAACCCCGAGGCATGGATGTGGTATCACCGCGTGGTTGGCAAGGAGCGCTGTCCGATCGTGGACACCTGGTGGCAGACGGAAACGGGCGGCATTCTCATTACTCCCTTGCCCGGCGCGATTCCCACAAAGCCGGGCTCGGCCACACTGCCGTTCTTCGGCGTAAAGCCCGTGCTGCTCGATGACCAGAACAAGCGGATTGAAGGCCCCGGGTCCGGCGCATTGTTTATTGAGGAACCCTGGCCGGGAATCATGCGCACGGTGTACGGTCAACATCAGCGTTTCAAGGAAACATATTTCTCGCGCTGCCCCGGCATGTATTTTACGGGCGACGGATGTCGGCGGGATGAGGACGGTTACTATTGGATCACCGGTCGTATTGATGATGTCATCAATGTGTCCGGGCACAGACTGGGAACAGCCGAGGTGGAGAGCGCATTGGTGTCCCACTCCTCCGTGGCTGAGGCCGCGGTGGTCGGATACCCGCACGAAATCAAGGGACAGGGCATCTATGCCTATGTGACGCTAAAAACCGGACAGGCATACACAGACGCGCTCAAAAAGGAACTTGTCGCGCAGGTTCGCAAGGAAATCGGCGCATTCGCCGCCCCGGACGTCATCCATTGGGCGCCGGGGCTGCCCAAGACGCGCTCCGGCAAGATCATGCGGCGCATACTCCGCAAGATCGCCGAGAACAAGACGGAGGACATCGGCGACACCTCGACGCTCGCCGATCCCAGCGTGGTCGAGAGCCTGGTGAAGTCGCGCTGACTCACCTCCATACGGCATCAGCTCGCGACTATGGCGCGGTGATGACTGCGGTCGACTGTCCTACGGTGGGTGAGTTGAACAATTTCATTGGCTTGGTCAAAAGCACGGGTCCGCCCTGCGGATATGCGCCCGCGGTAAAGAATAGCGCGCTGTTGTTGCTTGCGGCGTCGTGGGCGGACTGAACACTGTTGTACGGCGCGGCGCAGTTGCCGTTGGGGCCGCCCGAACCATTGGGATGCAAATAGACCATTCGACGACCTTCGCAGGCCTCTGTGCCAAGGCTGGGTTGAATGCAACCGCCCGCCGTGACCAGGGCGTCCACCTCGCGGGCCGTAATGCACGGCGTGGGTGGACGGCTCGGCCGGGGACCGATCGCCGCGGTCGTGTGCTCGGCCTCGATATAGGCCCATTCGTCGAAATCACTGAGCGTCTGGACCCCGCCCGTGCTGGGGCACCAGTTGCCTGCCCCCACCGGCCAGTCTAGGTCCTTGGCGCGAACGCCGTTGATCTGTCCGCTGCAATTCCAATCGACGCCGATCATTCCCGTTCCGAAGGGCTCATCCAGGGCGGCCTCGTTCAATGTACACATTGTGCCGTGCGAATAATCGATCTCCTTGAACAGGGCGCCTTCCTCAAAGGAAAGCCCATTGCATATCTGCCCCGTACGAATGCCGCTGAGTTGATAGACATAGCTCATGATGCTGCCGACGTTCGGCGGGAACGAGCCCACGTTGCTGCACGAAGCCGTGTCAAAGTCACCCGGGTCATTGTTCCCACAATGGGTCAGTCCCAGGTTGTGCCCGAACTCGTGGGCCAACGTAGCCGCGCGGTCGAAGGGCGTGCCGACCTGGTTTGTAAACGAGCCGAGCGTCACGATCAGATCATTGCCCGGCGTCTCGGCCAGACCGGAACTTCCGGAGTTTTGACACCCGGTGTTTGTCATGAACTCATAATCGTGAGCGAAGATCGCGTAGTGCCAACCCGGTTCGAAGGCGTGATCGGCGTACTGCTGTTTGAGCCGAGGGAACGTCGCCTCCTCGCCGATGTAAGTGAAGATATTAGTGCATCTGATCGGATCGGCCTCGAGCATATCGTAGTGCGGAATCGCGTCGCTGACCTGGATGTTCACCGTCCAGCCCTGGCAGGCGAACATCTGGATCACGGCGTCGAGTTCGGCTTGATTGGGTCGATGAGTGTGGTCATTGTCCACCATGTAGTCGATCTCAATGTTAAAACAACGGCTCGCCGGGCACCCGCATCCGACCGGACAGTTCAACGCGCAGGGGTTTCCCCCGCACAGCGGGTCGCAGGCCGCCAGAGGCCGACAGCCCACATCGCAGAGGTTCTGCGGACAGAGAAAGAAATTGCACTCATTGGAACAGCCGTCGTTGCAGAGGTTGCCGCCGCAGAAAGGATCGCACTGCGGAGCTGGATTGCACGCAGCATCGCAGTAGTTCCCAGGACAAATGACGGGGTTGCACTGGTCGACGCAACCGTCATTGCACAGACTTGCCCCCGGGCAACCCGGCGTGCAGTCGGGATCGACGCAGCTCGGCGAACAGGGATCGAATTGTGGACATCCCGGCGTACAGACGGTGCTGGAGCAAGCCGACCAGCAGTGGCATTGGATTCCACACGGGTCGCCGCCGCAGTCGGGGTCACAAGTGGCCGTCTCCAGGCAGACGAGCGCATTACATCGCTGCGGGCAGCCCCCGGCGCACGCATTTCCTCCACACAGAGGGTTGCACTCCCGGCCCGGACAACCGGACCCGCAGGGATTGATGTTGCACGGGTTCGGTTGAGCGCGCCCGTCGTCAGCACAAAGCGCTAATGCGACTGCGATGGCACAGGCGGAGTACTTGCCGCAGATTAATTTCAGGTTGTACATCATCGTTGTCATACCCGAACCCCGCTTCTTGTGGCGAGGGTTCCTGTGGGCGTTTCTCACTGTAAGTTCACGAGGACCAGGACCCAGCCCTGACCGTCAGGTAACTCACTCATGGCCTTTCCCAGAATCGCCCCCCGCGGGACTTCGGCGTCCTCGGCAACACGCATAGCGTGCCCCGCCTTGGCACTCGTGGTCAGCAGGTCGCCCGGGCGAATGGCGCCGTATGATGCGTCACACTTGCACCATACCCGACCGCTCATCGCCACCAGGTGCTGTCCATCGGCGCCGGGATCGCCTTCCCGTCGCAGAATGACGCCCGGCGGCAAGCCTCTCGCCCCACTGATAATGCCCGCCACTTTGCGATCGTAGGCTTCAACGGCCGGTTTCAGTCGGCCAGGATGATCCGGATCGATCACCACGACGGTTCCGGGCTCGACGAGACCTACGATCTCGAAGGGTTCGGCGAGGTCGGCGCCACCGACGATCTCGAGGGAGTTGGTGCGTGTCCGGCCGTTCACGTCCAGTTTGGCCACCGGACTCGTGGTGCCGATCCCCAGGTTGCCCGAAGAGTCCAGCACCATGAGCACGCTGCCGCCTGCTCCGGGGTTGTTTGTGGCGTCGTTATGCGAACCACCCCTAAACCAAGCGAATCCCCCGTCGCTCCGGAAGTATTCGGTGAAACCCTGCACCCCAATTCCGTACACGCTCCCCCACAGGTTGAGCATCTGCCGCGTGGCTGAACCGAACGAAAGATTCCCCGTGAAGCTCGCGTTGCCGCTGCCTCCGTCGAGTGAAATCGTGAACGCGGTGGCCGCGGCGTTGGCGAGGGCGATCTTGCCGGGGCGCGTTCCGCTGTCGTCGGGCCACATCTCGATGGCGTTGTGAATGCGGAGAATGCCCAGGTTTCCTCCTGTGCCTGTGAGGTTGATTCCGGGAACCAGACCGCCGTCGTTGCGGATCTGAAACCGCTTGTCGCCCAAGGCCATCTCCAGCGGCGCCGCTGGAGCACTGGTGCCGATGCCGACCTCGCCTTGCGCGTCCACCACCATCCGCACGACGTTGCCATTGGTGCGAAACTGGAAACCGTCGGGAGTGCCCGCACTGTTGTAGATGATTCCCCCGCCGACGTTGCTGCTCGGTTCGCCGAAGAGCAAGCCGCGCTCGTTGGCGTCCGGGGTCAGAATGCTCACATAGCCGTTGGTGCTGTTCTCGAACACGGCTACGGAGTTGGCGTCGGCGGTAACGGTTCCGGCCGACGCTTTGTGGACGTGCAGCTTGTTGTCCGGCGTGACTGTGCCGATGCCCGTGTTGCCGCCGTTGTCCACGAACAGCGCATCGACCGGCGATCCGTCCGCGGCGTTGAGGGAGTGTCCATCCGGGGCGTTCAGGGCGTGAACGGCATACGGGGCCGGTGCGATCCGTTGACGCGACGCGAGCGCCACGTTGTTCACCGCGACGGAGAGATAGCGCTCCGCCCCTGCGAAAACAGCCGCGGGAAAGTCCAACTCGACGCTGAACAATCCGTTCACCACGTCTACGGACGGGAAGTTCAACGCCGAACTGACCGCCGTGCCCGCGCTGGGAGCGTCGTAGACCTGAAACGCCATGGCCGCGGTTCCGCTAAATGGAACGCCGTTCTCCTTCAGTTGACCCTGATAGACGAAGGCGCCGTCCAACGGTGCAGCCAGGGCATTGGCCGCACCCATCGCAGTCGCCCACACCCACGTCCGTACATCCGCGCGAAGGCGGTTCCTCGCCGTCATGACAGCACCCTCCGATCGTCATCCCGCGGGACGACGTGCGTCGTTCAACTTTCCATGGGAAACGGACGCCCCTTCGATTCCCCTCACGCCCCGACGAAGCACGCAAACCCCAACCCCGACGCGGCGTGGCCACGTCGCGGGAAACGGCGTTATCATAGCATCATGGCTCGCGGGATGGGAAAGTTCAGTCCCTAGCCGCCGGCCGATAACCGGCCCGCACCTGCGATCGGTGAGTGTGGGACTGAACTCGATCCATGTGTCGCGAAGGTTGGGTGGCCGGGACGATACGGAGATGCCATGCGCCGCGCAGCGAGCCGCCACCTCCTTTTTCAACCTTCAACTACGAATGGGGCATGCCCTCGCTTCCGCGTCGGCCTCGGGACCGGAGGGCCGCGCTTTCAACGCATCCTCAAAAAAAGTTCGCCGTCGTTAAGGGATTTCTTCCGCCGAAAGCCAAGTTGGGGTGTTATGATCCCTGGGAGCGGGGCCTTTACCGCGCAACCGTGGCCATGTAGGGCGGGGACGCGGTCCCGAGGCGCGCTTCCGGGAGGCAGGCGTCATGTCCGCAAAGGCGTGTGGAATCGGTCTGGTCCTTGTACTGCTCGTGCCCGCCTACGGCCAGGATGGGCCTGGGGCGGGTTCGGGGGAGCTTCCGGTCTTTCCCGTGCCCGCGGGAACGGTCTTTCAGCGGCACGAGGTATTTCTCGGCGAGGGCGCACCGGGCGGTACGACGGCGGGTCCCGGCGGACTCGTCCTCATGTACAGCAACACGCTGGGGGCCGACGGCATTCCGCTGGGACCCTTCCTTGGCACGGACGACATCGCCACGGTTTTTACGCACAACTGTCGAATGCGGAAATTCGAGTTCCCGGTCTTGGGACGGGTCGACCCTGCCCTCGGCGGCGGACCGTACACGGTGAGCTGGTCGTTCTATCGGAATTGCCCACAGGCCGTTCCGTCGCACGAACGAAACTCACTGAAGATAAACGGAACGGTGGGCTCCCTCTCCTTTCCGGACGACGCTCCCCGAACGATCTCCGTCAACCTCGGCGGCGCAGGCGTTGCCATGCCCACCAACGTCTGGTTTGGCGTGTCCTTCAATCGCGCTAACGCGGGCGTGGTCGGGGGTACGCTTCCCACCACCGGGATGTCCTGCGACCAGTTTGACTACCAAGGCTCCGTTCGGTGCGGCAGCGGTTTAGGCGGATATCCCAACTACTCGATGGCCAGTTTCAACCTGCAAATGTGGGCCGACGCGGGCACATGCCGGGACGCCTTTGTCGGGTACAAGAACAACCGACCCTCGGGGTCCATCCTGAATCCCGGCTACGACGTCTACTTGATCGACGATCTCGAGTTGGGCGTCGAAACCTGCGAGATGATCGCCTACGAGGTAGCGCTTCTAGGCCAGGGCTTCTACACCATGGAAATGCGCAATGGCTGCGAAACGCCCCCGATCCCGGGCACCCAGAAGTTCTTTGGCAACAACAACGACACCGTCGTGCAAACCGCGCGCTTCGCATTCGACCCACCGATCACGCTGCCGCGAGACATCTTCTTTGCGGGCACGGTGAACAACTCGACGGGGAGCTACATCGTCACCGGGCAGCAGGCCTGTGTCGGCGCGACGCTCGACTACTTTGACGTACAAACGGGGGGCATTTGCAATCCGGTGCCGGCCGGTCTGGGTATTCACGCAGGCCTGAACCTGACGATCACCTGCGCCGGCCGACCGCCGGTGGGGGGGTGTTGCGACATGATCGGCCTGCAATGCCAGGGCGGACCGGACGACGGCAAGCCGTGTTGTCCGGAGGGGATGGAGGTGAGGCCCTACTGCCTCGCCGAGCCGACGCTGCACGATTCCTACCCGCCCTGTGCAAGCCCGGGGAGTTGTGAGACCGTCTGCCGCGAACTTCCGGAAATGAACTGCCCCTGGCCGCCGAGGTTCAGCGCGCTGCAGCCGACGTGGGTGGAAGGGGCTACCTGCGGCTCCGGACCTTTCCTGCACACGTGCGGTGTCGCGGCATGTTGCCGCCCGGACTACGGTTGCGAAAACCTTAACGCGACCCAGTGCCTCGCGGTCGAGCCCGTCGAGGAACCCCGCCTTTGGCAACGAGGACGCTATTGCGGGTTCGACGGCCAACGGTGTCCTGCGATCGCCTGCCTCGGCCCTGCGGGGGATTGTAGCTTTCCGCACAACGACGGCGGCTGCCACGATTCATATTGCTGCTCATATGTCTGCGACGTCGATTCGTACTGTTGCCAGGTGGAGTGGGACCGTTCCTGCGTGGACCTGACCGCCGAACTATGCGATACCTTTATGGAGCACGACTATTGTTGGTTGGGCGGGCCACTGTTTGACGCTCTTCCGGTGCAACCCGGCAGCAGGACCTACTTCAGCAACATGCGGGCGACAGAAGAGGCCACGGACCCCTGGTTCGCGTGCGTTTTCCAAGCCCCCGCGGCGCGCGGGTACGGGACGGTGTGGTTCAAGTTCGTGGCCTCGCACACGTCCGCGACGGTCAGCACCTCGTATAGCGACCCATCCGGCGACTCGCTGGTCCAGGTCTTCACCCCCTTGGACAACAGCAGCGAGCAGGCCGCCTGCTCGACGCTCGTGTCGATCGCCTGCGGCGACAATGTTCGCGGCTGTCCGGTGAATAGCAACCACGCCCGATTCTGCGTAAGAAATCTCGTACCCGGGCAGACGTACTATGTGATGGTCGCCAGCAAGACGGTCCTGGATAAGGGTGTTCACGAGTTGGAGATTCTCTCGCCCTGCACCGCCGGGACCGACGACTGCGACGCCGACGGCATCCTCGACGCCTGCGAAGCGGACTGCAACGTCAACGACTTCCCTGACGATTGTGAGGTCGCCCTGGGCCGCGCTCTGGACTGCAACAAGAACGGCGTTCCCGACGAGTGCGACCCGGACTGCAACGGCAACAACGCTCCGGACGACTGCGACGTTACCACGGGGTTCAGCGAGGACTGCGACGAGGACGGCCTGCCGGATGAGTGCCTTACGGATCGGTTCGAGCTCAAACCGGAGGGTAGACACGGGGCGTTCGGGTCGGTGGTCGCACTCGACGGCGACTTGGCGGTGGTGGGTGATCCGAACACGGAATTCGGTCAAAATTGGCGGCGCGGGGCCGTCCATGTTTTTCGTCGTAACGGTCTGTTTTGGACGCAGGATACGACATGGACCTCGCCCACCGATGTGTCGGATGATGGATTCGGGCAATCCGTTGCGGTGACCGGCGACTGGGTCCTCGCCAGCGCGCCGTACGAGGACGTCGGCACGGTGGTGGACGCCGGTGTCGTCTACGCTTTCCATCGCGAGGGTGGAACGTGGGGTGCGCCGGGCAGACTCACCAGCTCCGAGCCGATTGCGGGGCATCACTTTGGTTCCACCCTCGCGGCAAGTGGAAGCTATGCCCTGGTGGGATCAATTCACGCATCACCGCCGCCGGCCTACTGTGAGCGGGGGGCGGATGTCTCGGTATTGACCGGCAACCGTCACGGTTGGCGAGAGATCTCGCGGATCGCTGACCCGGCGCCGCAATGGTGTGGTCTTTTCGGGAGCGCATTGGCCTTGGACGACGAACACCTAGTCATTGGATCGCTGGTCCAGGGAGATTCCGGACCATACAACGAGGCGCTCGTACACGTCTTTGGGCGAGGCGACGGGGACTTCTGGCGACTGGAGTCAACGCTTCATGCGCCGAGCACCTGGGGCTCGGATTGTTTCGGACGAGCCGTCGCAATTGAGGGCGATCTCATCGTGGTGGGGGCCGCTAATGCGAGCCTGGAAACATACGCTTGCGGAACGGACGTAAATGTTTTCCGCCGAACCGACTCTCCCTCGGGGAGTCCCTGGGTGCACGAAGGCAGGTTGCCTGTCGCCGACGACGATTCCAGCGGAAGTTTTGGAGGTCCGGTCTCGATCAAAGGGGGTCGCGTTGCGGTTCCGACGTCATACCCCCAGACCTACCAACCCATCGGTTACCTTTTCGAGCGTGTGGACGGGAGCTGGACGAACACGGTCAGCTGGTTCGACAAAACCCGGGTGGTCACTCAGGACGACTTATTCTTGGTCGCGGGCGGCCCGACGGAAGTTTTGATCGCCTCGCCGAAGTGGGATCGGGCCCAAGAGTCCATCGTGGGGTTCGCCGAGATTCGGCCGCTTGAGGCGATCGACTGCAACGGGAACAGGACTCCCGATCCGTGTGACCTTCACGCCGGCACGTCGCCGGACTGCAACGGCGACGGCACGCTTGACGAATGCCAGAGTTTGCCGCCCGCTGCGGACATCGACTTCGACGGCGACACGGACCTCCGCGATCTAGCGGCCTTCCTGCGCTGCTACACGGGTCCGGGGAAAACGACGCTGCGGCCCTGCTGCGGCGTTTTCGACACAACCCCGGACAGCGCCGTGGACGGCCTGGATTTCCGTGGGTTTTCTGCGTTGTTCGAGGGGCCGTAGCCGCAATACAATGTCCGCTCGGAGGGGCTGAGGATGTCCGTCACGCGAGGCAAGCGAATCGCCGCATGGCTTCTACTTTTTTCGCCGGTCATCAATCCCTCGGCGTACGGTGACGGCGTATGCCCGATTCCGGAGTGCGGCCCCGACGCGTGCGTGGCGCTCAAGGCCGTGGCCATCAACAACGTGGCCGTCTCCCCGACGAGTTGTGTAACCGCGCGTCCCGGCGACACGATCAAGTCCGAGCTTTTCATTTCCGGGTGGGGTGGGCAGCTTGGGCTGCTGCGTCTCTATCAAGTCAAACTCGACCTGCACATGGCCGCGGAAAGCGGGACCTTTGGGACGCTGCTGCCCGTGGGTTGGGACTCGCCGTTCGACCTTGATCCCTGCAACTCCGCGGCCGATTGCGCAGCGCTGTTCCCCGTTTGCAGCCTCCAATACGGCTGCGTAGGACCGGCCCATGACCCGGACCTGGGCGTGGGGTTCGAGACCGGCCGCGCCGACTTCATCTTCATCGACGAGATCAAATCTCTCGTCGCCACCGCCGTGGACAACTCTTCGTTGTTCTATCGCTACCTCGGACTCTTGGACACCGGGGTGGCGGTGCCCGATCCTGGGACACCTCGATACGCGGGGACACTCTTGCTGACTCTCTCCGCCGCAGCCTGCGGCGATTTCACGGTGCCGATCCTTTCGGAAGCTGACGCGGGCATCACGTTTCTGGGTGACGCGGGCCTCGTTCCAAGGGTCGTTTTTCCGGTGGTGCGACCGCTACGGGTTTCCGTCTGCAACGAAGACGACGGGCTCTTCTGCAACGGCACGGAGGTCTGCGATACCGGCGTCGGGTGTCTGGCCGAGCCGCCGGATTGCGACGACGGGACCGACTGTACCGAGGATCGCTGCAACGACGCGATCGGAGCGTGTGACCCGCAGCCGCGGAGCGAACGTTGCGACGACGGGGACCCTTGCACGACCGATATTTGCACGCCTTCGGGATGCACCCACGACTACGTCCTTTGCGGGGCGTGCTGCGATTCGTGGTTGGGCGAGTGCGAGGAGGGCGTTTTTCAGAGCGCCTGCACCTGCCCCAACTGCGTCTGGAGCTCAGGGGTCGATTGCGACGCGGATCTTTGCCGCGCGGAGTTCGTGGATATTCCGACGTTGTCCCATTGGGGGATCTTGGTCCTGACTCTGGGCCTGCTTTCGGCGGGTAAAATCCGGTTCCGCCGGCAGGGTTCGGCCCCTCGGCTGGGACCAGCGTAGGGTCAAAGTCGCCCCTACGGGTGCGGTTTATGGGGCGTAGCCAGGGAAGTACCCAGACGTTGCCCCTGCCCGCCTTGACAGCGGCGTGGGGGGCGACTATGCTAATGGTCAGCGGAGGTTATGGGAACGAGCATGTGCAATGCCGAGCCGGGTTTGACCGCCGGGGTGGCGGTTTCGGCGATCCGGACGGGGTGTTCTCGGCGTAGCGCGTCTGTTGGTCAGTGACAGACGTCGGCACATAAAATAGGGAACCGGCCGTGGGGCGATCCGCTTGAGAGCGTGCGCCCACACAGACTCGTCGGCGACCGTGGTCCGCGAAGCGTCGTTTTGATTCGGCGCGGACTTCGGCCCACCGGCTTCCGTCTCGGCGTTACCGTTACGGTCACGGCAGCCTCTTGGGCCGTGCTCTTTGTGGTCACCGTGGATTCGTGGATAAGGTCTTAGGGTAGGAAGGGTAAAGACAATGCCAAGGAAAGCGCTTTGGGCATTCGGAACGGTGGTAGGCATCGCCGCCTTGACAGCCGGGTTGGCTTGGGCCCAGGATCGCGACAGGGTCGTCAAACCGGCGGACCGCGATCTCGCCGAGGAGGAGCCGTCGAAATACACCGAAACCCCGCCGCTGACGTCGATCGGTCCAACGTTCCCGGTTCCGCCGGGGACCGTCTTTCAACGAGAGGAAATCGTCCTCGGCCCGGGCGAGGCGGGCGGTACAACGGCGGGTCCCGGGGGGCTGGTCCTCATGTACAGCAACACGCTGGGAGGCGACGGCATTCCGCTGGGACCATTTCTTGGTACTGACGATATCGCCACGGTGTTCACCCACAATTGTCGGATGCGGAAATTCGAGTTCCCGGTCTTGGGAAAGGTCGACCCGACCCAGGGCGGCGGGGCGTACACGGTGAAGTGGTCGTTCTATCGGAATTGCCCACAGGCCGTTCCGGAGATCCAACGAGACGCGCTGAAGATCGCGGGCACAACCGGCACACTCTCCTTTCCGGACGATGCCCCCCGAACGATTACCGTAAGCCTCGGCGGCGCAGGCGTCGCCATGCCCAGCAACGTCTGGTTTGGCGTATCGTTCAATCGAGGCAACGCCGGCGTGGTCGGCGGGTCACTCTCCGGGACGGGCATGTCCTGCGACCAGTTTGACTACGTCAGCTCGACCGCGTGCAGCAGCGGCTTGGGTGGATATCCAGACCACCCGATGGCCAGTTTCAACTTGCAGATGTGGGCCGATGCGGGGACCTGCACCGACGCCTTCCTGGGCTACAAGAACAACCGTCCGAACGGGCCACCCCAGAACCCCGGCGTCGATGTGTACCTGGTGGACGACATCCAGCTCGGAGGCGAAACCTGCGAGATGATCGCCTACGAGGTAGCGCTTCTAGGCCAGGGCTTCTACACCATGGAAATGCGCAATGGCTGCGAATCGCCCCCGATCCCGGGCACTCAGCAGTTCTTTGGCAATAACAACGACACCGTGGTGCAAACCGCTCGATTCGCATTCGCCCAACCGATCACGCTCCAGCGGGATTTCTTCTTTGCCGGAATGGTGAACAACTCCACGGCGAGCTACGTGGTTACTGGGCAACAGGCCTGCATCGGCGCGACGCTGGACTCCTTCGACGTAGCTCCGCAGGGAGGCATTTGCAACCCGGTGCGGGGGCCTGACCGTTCTCACGCGGGTTTGAACCTGACCATCACGTGCGCGGGCAAGCCGCCGGTCGGGGCCTGCTGCGATATGATGACCTTTGAGTGCGAAGGCGGGCCCGACGACGGCAAGCCCTGTTGCCCGGAGGATACGGACCTGCCGCCCTATTGTCTGGCCGATCCGACGCTCCATGATACGTACCCTGCGTGTACGGCCCCGGGAACCTGTGAGGCCCCATGTCGGCGAGTGCCCCAGATGAACTGCGCGTTCCCGCCGCGGTTTTCCGCGTTACGCCCGAAGTGGGTGGAGGTCGCGCCGAAATGCGACGGCGGATCGAGGAATGGGTTGTCGTGCGCCGAGGACGTGGACTGCCCGGACGGCGTCTGCGACGTCTGCAACCCGGAGCCGTTTTCCTTCACCTGCGGGATATCCGCCTGCTGTCAGCCGGACGACGACTGCAATAACCGCACCTTGGCGGACTGCAATGATCAACCTCCGGAAGACGCCGAGCGGCTCTGGCAACGCGGGAAGTTCTGCGGCTCGCAAGGGCAAACATGTCCCCCGAACGCGTGTCTGGGGCGCGTGGGGGAATGCACCCGGGGGAGGTGTCTGACCCAAGCCGGCGTTTGCAACCTCACGACTCATAGATGCACGGCCGGTACCATCGGCCTTGCGTGCAATTCTAATTCCCAGTGCAATTGTCCCGGCTCCAGTTGCCAAGTGAACCCCACGTGCTGCGATAGTTGCCCACCGACGGGGTGCGAGGATTCGCAATGCTGCGCTATCGTATGCCGCGATGGTGGTTTCGGTCCGGACGGGGCCTATTGCTGCCATACCGAATGGGACTCGATCTGCGCCGGGTTCGCCCGAAGCGGCTGCAACATTCCGCCTTCCAATGACGAGTGCCCACCGTTGGACCGGCTGCAAGAGGGCGCTTTGTTGGTCGCGGTACCGAGCATCACCGAGACCGACTCCGTCAAGGCGACGGAGAACGTGTTGGACCCGGGCTTCGGGTGCTACATTCCCCTCCCCCCCCCCGCCCCCGCTCCCGGCGAACCCGGCGACCAGGGTCTGCAAACGGTATGGTACAAGTTCTTCGCCCCGGCGACCGGGGAAGTCGGCGTCGATACGTGCCTCAGTAACGCCCCGGCGTCGGACTCTCTGGTCTCCGTGTATGCCGTGGGGGATCCATCCACCCCGATCACGCAGTGCGCCACGCTGATCCCGATTGCATGCAACGACAATACTACTGGCTGCAGCAGTTCGGGGAAGAACTCCAGAATATGTTTGAAGACGCTCACCCCCGGCGCGATTTATTATGTGCTTGTGTCGGCCAAGGAAAGGGAAACGAACGACCCGACGGCCTACACGCTGCGCTTGTCAACGAGCTGCAACCCCGTGCCCCCCGTGCTGTCGGTCAACGACTTCTGCACGTTTGCGACACCGATCACCAACGGCGTTACGCCGTTCGACCTGAGCACGTCGAGCATGGAGGCCCCCATCGAAAGCTGTATCGCGACCATGACGACAGACCTGTGGTACAACTATACGGCGACTTGCACCGGGGAACTGCAAGTGAAGACTTGCGGCATCACTCCCCAGGCCCCGGACCCCGACACGAACTTGGTTGTCTACGAAACGTGTTCTTGCCCGTCGGTCGCGGGTGTGCGATTGGGTTGTAGTACGGACGCGGGAGGCGCCTGTGGGAACGCATCGGAGATCAAGGGCGTCGACGTCATCCTGGGGAACTGTTATAAGATTCGACTCGCCGATTCGGCGGAAAGCTTCCCGGCGGGCAACCTCACCGTGGCTTGCGTGTCCGCAGCTTGTCCGGCCGGGGCATTGACTTTTGTCGATCCTCCCGACGAGGTGGTCGACGCCCGTCGTCCGCACAACCGGGACGATGCGAATCTCCTGTTCGGAATCCAGACGATTACGGCTCAGCACACCTCGGGCGCCCTGTCGAGTTGCTTCTCGCTGTGCGAGACGGGCAACAGCGGTTCGCCGAACTCGATCCAGAGCGTGGTGGAGAACCCGCCGGGGACATACACGATCACGCTGGCTCGCCCCATCTCGCCGGGCGAGAAGACCAACATCATCTATGCCAACTCGCACGTTCCGCCGGAGCTGATCACGCTGCGGCTGGTGTCGAGTCCGGGGAACATCGCGGGGGATGCCGTCTCGGGACCCGACGTCCTGGACCTGGTCAACGCTCTGAACGGCACGCAGGCGCTTATGTGGGGCCTGTTCAGCGGGGACGTGGACGGAAGCTCCAAGATCACCGGGGCGGACGTGGTCGAGGCGGTGGACGTTCTGAAGGGCTACGGGGCCTACGCGGTGTGGGACGGAACGCCCAACGAACTCAACAACGCCGCCTGCTTGCCGTAGAGGGCGAGACGGCACAAGTTGTGAATCCCCGCCCCCTCGCGGTCGAGCGCCGCGAGGGGGCGTTTCATTTCCACGCCCACAAGGCCTACGCGTCCGACCGTTCATTGCTCGAATCCCATGGCGCGGTTACGATCCTCCCGCGCGGCGGGCGGACGCTGCGCACACGAAACATCACGCAGACTCGTGCCCGACATGAGCGACGACGACCGACTCAAAACTCAACGCCTCAAGAAGCGCGACGCCGTGCGGGCGATGGGCATCGACCCTTACGGGGGTCGCTTTGCGGACGTTCAGTCCACGTCCGAGGTTCGCCAGGCCGCCGAGCCGCTGCACCTGGAGCCGGGTCAGCGCGGCGAAATGCGGGCCCGTGTTGCGGGACGGATCGCGTTGCTGCGGGTGATGGGCAAGCTCGCCTTCCTGACCATCCGAGACGGGCACGCGACGCTGCAGCTTGGCATCAGCCAGGGCGACGTGGGCGAGCAGTGGCCTTTGGTCAAGGAACTCGACCTTGGCGACATTCTCGGAGCCGACGGGGTCCTTGGACGCACAAAGACGGGCGAACTGACCCTATGGTGCGATCGACTCACGCTCCTGGCCAAGTCGCTCCAACCTCCGCCCGAAAAATGGCATGGCCTGACCGATGTGGACCTGCGCTACCGCAGGCGCTATGTCGATTTGTTCGCTAACCCCGACGTGCGGGACGTTTTTCGACAACGCAGCGCGATCATCCAAGCGATCCGCGGATGCCTTGTCGACCTGGGGTATATCGAGGTTGACACCCCCGTATTGCAACCCATGTACGGCGGCGCGGCGGCGCGGCCGTTCATCACGCATCACCACACGCTGGACATGACCCTGTATCTTCGCATCAGCCCGGAGTTGTATCTCAAGAGATTGCTGGTCGGCGGGTTGGAGCGGGTCTTCGAGATCAGCCGCAATTTCCGCAACGAGGGCATCAGCACCAAGCACAACCCCGAGTTCACCATGATCGAGCTTTACGAGGCCTACGCGGACTACGAAGTGATGATGGAGCGGACCGAGCAGATGGTCGCGGCGGCGTTCGAGGCCTCCGCTCGCCAGGGAATCCCGCGGAAAACCGCGGCGCTGGAGGCGGAGTGCCAACGTCTGTCCTCCGAGCAGGGCGAAACGGCCGCGACGGAGTACGCCGAGCAGGTTCATCTGAACGCCTATCGCGAAGCGCGAGACGGTCTGGCCCGGGGGCGGATGTCGGCCGTCTTTCACGCTCGCGTGCTGGACTTCACTCCGCCCTGGCCGAGACATCGCTACGCCGCGCTTCTCGAGAAATACGCCGGAGTGGCCATGAACGACGCGGAGGCCGTGCGTCGCAAGGCCCGTGAACTTGGAATGGACCAAGCGGGGAAGGACCCGGCTGTGCTGGTGAATCAGTTGTTCGAAGCGACGGTCGAGCATCACTTGGTCCAACCGCAATTCGTCTACGACTATCCGGCGGCGATCTGTCCGCTCACGCGGCGCCATCCGAACGATCCGTCGATCGCCCTGCGTTTCGAGGCCTTCGCCGCAGGCATGGAGTTGGGCAATGCCTATACGGAACTGAACGACCCGCAGGTGCAGGAGGAAAACTTCCGGCGGAAGGTGGCGGGCGAGGGCGAAGAGACCATGGCCGTCATGGACGAGGACTTCCTCACCGCACTCGAGTACGGCATGCCCCCCGCGGGGGGTCTGGGCGTGGGCATCGACCGACTGGTGATGCTGCTCACGGATAGTCATAGCATTCGGGATGTGATTCTGTTTCCGTTGCAGCGGCCCTCGACGTAGCCGGATCGCCCCACCCTTCCCGGAATGGCTGGGCGGGAAATCCGGTGATGGATTCATGTAGGGCCGACATGAGGCGAGATAAACTCATCCGTCACCTCACGGAGTCGGGGTGCGAGCTTCTTCGAGAAGGCGGTCGGCATTCCATCTATCGGAACGCGGTCAATCGCCAGACGGCTCCCGTCCCCAGGCACCGCGAGATCGACCCCTTGCTGGTGCTGAAGATTTGCAAAGAGCTGGGGATCAACCCGCCTACGCAGCGGTAGGGGCGATGGGCAACTTCTCGAACTCAGCATTGGGAGATCGTTCGCGGATGGCGAGGTCCCTTCGAGCCGTCATGAGCTCGTCGAGGGCATCGAGGACGTTCTCACGCGCCTCGTCTCGGGTTTTTCCCTGTGAAAAGGCGCCGGGGACCTCCGGAATGGTGGCGATCCACCAACCCGTAGCGCCCTTCTCAAAGATGATAGTCAATTCCTTCGGCATGGTGAATCTCCCATGGGATCATTATAGTCGTTATCGACGACGAGGCAACAGGGGCGTGAGACTCGGGCAAGGCCCGAGCCGCCTGGTAATGGCGACATTTTCGGAGCGCGAGAGCCGAATGTTCTCGCTGCAACGCATCGGCGCCGAGGGGTCCTCCGGACGGACGTTGGGACCCTCGGTGGCGAGTCCGCACTCCATGCGGTTTGCATGGGTGCGCTGGAACGTGACCCATGTACAAATGGTTCCTAGCCTGGCGGTATCTGAACACGAAGCTGATCGCCGTATTCGGCATCGCCAGCGTGATGTTGTGCGTGGCCATGGTGCTGGTGGTGCTCAGCGTGATGGGTGGTTTTCTGGACACCATCCGCGCTCGATCGCGCGGATTGCACAGCGAGATCATTCTCGATGCCCGCACCTACCAGGGATTCCCGTACTACGCGGAGTTTCAAGCCTATCTTGCGAGCGAGCTTCCCGACGTGGTTCGCATCTCCACGCCGGTCATCAACTCCTACGGCATCTTCCGCGTTCCGGAAAACGCCTTCACCCGCCCGGCGCAGGTTCTCGGCATCCGCCTGACCGAGTACGTGCGGGTCAATGACTTTCACAAAGGACTTTACTACGACCGGTTCTTCCCGGGGACGACGGATCTGGCCCCTCAGCCCATGCCCGTCGCGGGGATCGCGGCGGACGGCGAACTCCGCCTTCCCGAGCGCCTGGAATCCGCGAACGCCCATTGGCGACGCACAGAGCCGGACACGCGCGCCGTCGCGGAGTTCGAAATGGTTCCCTTTGAGAAATCGCTCTACCCCAGCGTCCAGGCCTTGCTCCCCGGTCTACGGGTTTTCGCGGTGCGTTCCGAGCCGCCCGGTTATGTCGGCTCCCAGCGACATGGAGTCATCGTCGGCTGCGACCTGCTCCATTGGCGACGAGCCGACGGCAAGTTCGACCGCGAGATCGCCCGCGGCGCCGACGTCGCCCTGACGGTCTTGCCCTTAAGCCCGGCCGGGACTTTGACAACCGAAGGACCCATCCTCATTCCCGCCCGCTACGTCGACGATTCCCACACTGGAATCTACGACATCGACAGTCGATCGGTCTATGTCGACTTCGACGCCCTCCAACAGCGCATGGCCATGGACGCCCAACCTCTGGCGGACGGAGGAATGTCGAGGTCACGAACCAGCCAGGTCTTGATCGCTCTTCAACCGGGCGTGGAGATCAACGCGGCACGCGATCGAATCTACGTCGCTTGGGACCGATTTCGCCTCTCCCTGGGACCCGAGGTCACCGAATCCGACCGCAGACTGCTCGACGCGCCCGCGGTCTTCACCTGGGAAGACATGCAACGCCAGTTCATCCAAGCGGTCGAAAAGGAGAAAGTTCTGGTTACCTTTCTCTTCGGACTGATCAGCATGGTGGCGATCGTCCTGGTGGGGTGCATCTTCTACATGATCGTCGAGAAGAAAACGAAGGACATCGGGATTCTCAAGGCCCTGGGCGCTTCCGGCAGCGGAGTGGGAGGATTGTTCGTCACCTACGCCGGGGCCGTCGGCGTGGTCGGGTCAGCGCTGGGGCTGTTGCTGGGGTCCGTGTTCGTGTGGAACATCAACGACATCCAGGATTACCTGGCGTGGTTGAACCCACAACTTCGCGTCTGGAGTCCCGAAGTTTATTCGTTCGACCGCATCCCGGAGGTCGTGAAGCGCGCCGACGCCATCGGCGTGGCGATTATCGCGGTACTCTCTTCGATCGTCGGGTCACTGATCCCTGCGTGGATCGCGGCGCGGGTCTGGCCGGTCAAGGCGCTTCGCTATGAGTAAGCCAATCTTGCGCGCCAGCGTAATTCACAGGTCGTACGGCGTCGGACACACGGAGATCAAGGTCCTGCGCGGCGCCTCCTTGGAGGTCGACGAAGGCGAATTCGTCGTCGTCATGGGGGCGAGCGGTTGCGGGAAAAGCACTTTCCTGCACATCCTCGGGGCCCTGGACGCGCCCAACCACGGGACGGTGGAATTCCGCGGCCGAACATTGTTCGATCTGCCCGCCGCCCAGCGGGGACGATACCGAAATCTGGACGTGGGCTTCGTTTTCCAGTTCTACCACCTCATGCCGGAGCTGAACGTTCTGGAAAACGTCTTGATTCCGCGGATGGTTCGCCATTCCATCTGGAGTTGGGGGCGTGCCCGCCGGGAAGCGCGAGCCGACGCCCTGGGTTTGCTCGAGCGCGTGGGGTTATCGGATCGTGCCCGCCATCGTCCCAGTGAACTATCCGGCGGAGAGCGGCAGCGGGTGGCGATTGCACGGGCCCTTGTTCATCGTCCGGCGCTCTTGCTCGCGGACGAGCCGACGGGTAACCTAGATGAGACGACCGGCGCGGAGATTCTCAAGCTCCTCGTGGAGCTGAATCAGGCCGGTCAGACGATCGTCATGGTCACGCACGACGCCAAGGTGGCCGCTCAGGCGCATCGCCGGGTTCACCTCACCGAGGGCATCGTTCGCGAACCAGGTCCCACAAGCGGGAAAGATCCCGCACGGTCCCAAGCAGCGAGGGTCGTTCAATGACGCCAGCCACGTTGTGTACCAGAGAGGAGATCGCCGCCATGCCCGAGAATCCCTTCGCACCCCGGTCGGGGCTGATGGTGTGGATGGGCGACGACATCGTCCCCGTCGAGGAGGCCAAGATCAGCGTCTTCGATCACGCTATCCTCTACGGCGATGGCATCTTCGAGGGCATCCGCGTCTACCGCGGGCGCATCTTCAAGGAAGAGGAGCACATTCAGCGGTTCTTCGAATCCGCGAAAGCGATTCGCTTGGAACTGCCCATGTCGGGCGAGCAGCTCAGCCGCGCCATGTATGACACCATGCGGGCCAACGCCCTCACCACCGACGGCTACATCCGTCTGGTGGCTACGCGCGGCGTGGGGGCCCTGGGCATTTCCATTCGTCGAACGGCCAATCCGACGATCATCATCATCGTGGACAAAATTTCGCTCTATCCCCCGGAGGTCTACGAACGCGGGTTGCATTGCATTGTTTCGAGCATCAGCCGCAACCATCCCAACGCCCTCAACCCGCGAGTGAAGTCACTGAACTACTTGAACAACGTCCTGGCCAAGGCCGAGGCCCACGCCGCAGGCGCAGACGAAGCGATCATGCTCGGCATCGATGGACACATTTGCGAATGCACCGGCGACAACATCTTCCTGGTCCGCGACGGGGAACTTCTCACCCCCGGGACGTGGGAAGGAATCCTGCAGGGCATCACCCGCGGGGTGGTCATGGAACTCGCCAAACGACGGGGAATCCCGGTTCGTGAAACCTCCCTGGTCCGCCACGATCTGTTGGTGGCCCAGGAAGTCTTCGTCACGGGTACGGCCGCCGAAATCGCGCCCATCACGGAGGTCAACAAGATCCCCATCGGTGACGGCCGACCCGGCCCCATTACCAACCTGTTGACCGAGGATTTCGTGGCCTATCGAAACTCGGGTTGATCCGTCATCCCGGGCGAGGGACCGTGTCGGACGTGATACGCGTACCCGACGGTGGAAATGCTTTGCGACGCGCACCGGGCGAGTCGGGCAATCGGCGCCCGCTTGACTCGATAGCGAAAAACCCGCCCTCGTCCTGCCGATAATCCCTCGTGCGAGCGAGGATCGAATCGGCATGATCGGATGGAACACATTGGGATGGGGTGCGGCCTGCGCGGGAGGGGCGCTCGTGTTTCTCCGCGCCGTCGCCCGGGACATCGACCGAATCGAGCAAGAATTACGCCGCCTGGAGCAGGCCGAGCAGAAGGCCTGGGAAAGACGCCGAAACCTCGGCCTCCTCGATGCCGAAACCGTGGGCCTCGCCGCCTAGCCGATCCGCGGCGACGGCATCGACGATGATAGGTCGCAACTCCCGTTGACGGACACGGAAACGGGCGTACGATTCCCGCAAGGGTAGCGAGGTAACCGATAAGCAACGGGGCGGGCGCGGTCGGCGTGGGGATGCGGCGGCTGATTCGGGATTCGCCCCATCGAGGATCGACGAACTTGCCGACACCAGCAGGACGGTTCTCACAACTTCGCTGGCTTCAGAACGCGATCGCGGTCAGCGCGATCGTCGGGGCCGTGATTCTCATTGGCCTGGGCTTGGTCGGATTCGGAGACTCGCGCGGAGTCTGGATGGTCGCGGCGGGCGGAGTCGTGCTCTTCGCCGCGATCTGGTTGATGACCGTCACCCCCCTCCTTCTGAAACTCGAATCCACCCTGGCTCGACAGCTCAACGAATTCCGCGACCTGAACGATACGGTGTCCAAACAACTCGCGGCGCTTGCCGACATCGCGGAGAACACGAGGATTTCCGACGCCGCTAAGTCGCTCGCCCGCCGTGACCAGGAATTGGACGCCCTTCGGACCGCGATCCGCGACGACATCCGTAAGGAGAACTGGGAGGCGGCGCTCAATCTGATCGACGAGATGGAACGGCGCTTCGGATACAAGGAGGAAGCGGACCGCGTTCGCGAGGAATTGGACGACGCCCGCAACGACCGCATTCAGACTCGGCTGGCCGAAGCGGTGATGATCGTCGAGGCCCACTTCCAAACGCGGGAATGGCCCCGAGCGCAGTCGGAGATCGACCGTTTGGTGAACGCCCTTCCCGACGATCCCCGCGTGGTCAGTCTCCAGGAGCGCATGCGAGCCCTGAAGGAAGAGCACAAGCAAGAACTCAAGGCTTCGTGGGAGGACGCCGTGCGCCGCCATGACACGGACCATGCCATCGACATCCTCAAAGGGTTGGACCTATACCTTTCCCCCGCCGAAGCCGCCGCCCTGCACGCCTCCGCCCGCAACGTCTTCAAGGAGAAGCTTTTGCAATTGGGCATCCAGTTCCGGTTCGCGGTCACCGAGCGCCGCTGGCAGGACGCGCTGACCACGGGATTGGAGCTCATCCGCGAGTTTCCCAATGCGCGAATGGCCAATGAGGTCCGCGAGGCGCTCGACGCCCTGCGCGAACGCGCGCGGCAGGCGGCGGACGCTCAGCCCGCCACACCACGGACGTAGCCGCCGGTACTCCGCCTTTCTCATTGCTCCACGTTTTATCGGACGACCGCCGAACCATCCGGTGAGGGCGGCGTGCTAACGCAATGGCGCAACCCGCGCCGAGGTGAGTCCGCGATCCGATTCAGTCGTCGCTTCCCCGCGCCGATAGGCAAGTTCAGGGGACCTGCGTGCCCAAGGGGGTTAGCGGACGCAGTTCCAAGTGCCTGCCCGCGCACATTCCGCGGCAGGAGAGCGTATGAGCGACGAACTGGAACGCAACGAGGCGACGACGCGCCAACCCACGTGGATAGGCCGCGCGCTCGACTCGCTGCTGAGCTTGCAGTTCAAAGCGACCGCCCTGGTCGTCGTACTGACACTTGCCGTCACTGCTGCGGTTGCGGGGTACATTCTGCGGAGCAGCGGGGAACTGGCCCGAGAGCAGCACGATGCGCAGATGGTGCATGCCGCGGGGCTGCTGGCGAAAGCGGCGGCCTCCATCATCGCCACCGGCGACGTGGCGGAACTCAAGCCGCTGGCGCTCGAGGCGGCCAACGGACATCCCCTGCTCTACGTGATCTTTTCGGATGCCGATGGGAAGCAGTTGGCCGTCGCCGAGGATCGCAGGGTCCAACTCCTTCAACGGCTCCAACGAAATGAAACCGAGCGCGTGCCGGTACCGGGCACGCCGGTGTTCCGCAGCGCCGGCGATGCGGCGCCGGTGTTCCTCGATGTGACCTATCCGATCACGCTGCGCACCGACGACCCCAGCCGCCCAGGGAAACTGGTGGGCTACGTGCGGACAGGAATGGTGGCAAGCGACTGGCAGCGTTCGATGGCCAGCCGGCTGGATTTGGTGATCGGCGTGGGGATTCTGGCGATGGTGGCGGTTGTGCCGCTGGGGTTCATGCTGGTTCGCAAGATCGTGCAACCGCTCGACGGGCTCGCCGACGTCATGGTTCGCTTCTCTCATGGGCGTCTGGACGTTCGCAGCCTGGTGAAACGGCGGGATGAAATCGGGCGCTTGGCATTGGCCTTCAACCGCATGGCGGATCAGCATCAGCAGACGCACGAGCGCATCGTTCGCCTTAACAACGAACTCGAGGAACGCGTTGCGTATCGAACGCAGCAGCTTCGGGACCTGGCCTCGCGCGAGCCGCTGACCGGGTTGTACAACCGGCGGTACTTCAACGAGATGCTCGAACGACGCTTCGCCGAGGCTTCGCGATACGCAACCGACCTCTCCTGCGTCATGATCGACCTGGACGAATTCAAGGCGGCCAACGACGCCTTCGGGCACCAAGTCGGCGATGAGTTGCTGGTGCTCACGGCCGGGACCATCGTCGGGCAACTGCGCAGTCCGGACGTGGCGGCGCGATTCGGCGGGGACGAGTTCGTGATTCTTCTGCCGCAGACCGATGCGGATCGGGCGCGCGTGCTCGGCGACCGCGTCATGGAACGCTTCGCGCGGGAGCTTTCGGAGCGATTCCCCTTGGCCAAAATGAGCATGAGCATGGGCATCGCCAGCCTGCAAATGCACGAGCCGAAGGACTCGGAGAGCTTGATCCGCCTGGCCGATCACGCCCTGTACAACGCCAAAGCGCGGGGAAAAAACCAAATCGTCATCGACGCCCCGACGGTGAAGGCCGTCGCAAGGTGATCGGCGGAGCGGCGAGGGGGCGACGTATTTCCAATTTCCGATTTCCCATTGCCCATGACGAGTTACCGGATACGAATTACCAATGACCAATGACCAATTACCAGGGACAAGTTACGAGTTACGAATTACCAAGGACCAATTACCAATTACCAGGGACGGGGCGGGGTTGGGCGAAGGTGGGCGAAGCGGGGGCGGCCTGTCGCGGGGTCAGGGGCCGAAGAGGTCGCGCTGGAGAATCGCAAAGTCGCGCAGGTCTACGAGGCAATCGTGGTTCAGGTCGGCGAGGGGTCGGCCCGAAGTGGTTATGGGCGGGGTCGTGGTGATTGTAATGGCCACCGATGGTCAAAGTGACGACCGGCAAGTAGAATGTGGGCGGTCGTAGCGACCGTCGTCGCTGGGCTCGGTGGATGGATAGGAACGCCATGCTCTACAAAGTCCCGCTGGTTCTGACCCCGCAGCCGGAAGGTGGGTTCACGGTCACGTCGCCCGTGCTGCCGGAACTGCTCACCGAGGGCGACACCGCAGACGAGGCCCTGAACAACGCCCGCGACGCCCTGTCCGCGGTGATCGAAACCTACCAAGACCTGGGCCGACCGTTCCCCTCGGGAATCGTCCAGCCCACGGACAACGGTCCCGTTTAGCTCGAAACGCTGGTCGCCTCGCCGTCTCCCAGCCTGAAAGGCTGCACTATAGTAGCCGTGGGCCAGCGCAGCGCCACCCACGGATACCCGGCCCCCCACGATCCATCCGACCCTGAAGGGGTCGCCTCGTCGTCCGCCGTCCTCAATCACTACGGCCCAAACAGATCCCCTTGCAGGATCGCAAAGTCCCGCAAGTCCACGATGCAATCGTGGTTCAGGTCGGCGACGGGGCGGCCCGATCCGTCCACGGCTACGCCCGACGGTGTGTAGTCGCACTGGTCGGGGACATTCGTGATCCCGTCGCCGTCGATGTCGCGGTCGCATACGTCCGGCGTTTCGTCGTCGTCGAAATCATCCCCCTCGCACTCCGCCTGAAACTCATAGGCTCCGATGTCCACATGGACGTCGAGATCGTCGCCAAGCGCCTCACCATGTCCTACGAGGTCGAACCGCAACTGCAGCGCTCCACGGCGTCCCTGCGCCTCCGCGAGAGCACCCTGCAAACGCTGCCTCCGGGGCAACCGTTGCAAATTGAGA
>CAZYEX010000112.1:0-8696 GCA_964646605.1 uncultured Phycisphaera sp.
TTCGCTCCGAGCCGAAAGATCTACTATCGCGAGATGATCGCCCGGTTCGGTTATCACCTGGCGATCACCTGGAACCTGGGCGAGGAAAACGGATGGGACAACCCCGAGTATGTACGCCCAGATTTCGCGAAGGGGAACACCACCCAGCAACGAAAAGATTCGAGCGACTTCATTCGACAGCTGGCCTACTACAAGGACAACATCACGGTGCACAACGGCCCTTCGACTGACGATGGGATCTATGTCCCGTTGCTCGGACACAAGAGCCTGACCGGGCCGGAGATCCAATGGGGCCAAACCGCCAACGAGCATGGGAAGGTTCTCTACTGGAGGAACGCATCACATTCCAACGGCCACCGATGGGTGGTGAGCCTCGATGAACCGTGGACTTCGCTGACGACGATCGACGAATTCCGCGTTTGGGATGTTTGGGGCTCGTACATGGCCGGTGCGGGTGGATGCGAGTTCTTCCAAACGGGTGACGCCGAATTCGACGACTTTCGTACTAAGGAGGCGTTCTACACGACCGTCGCTCGGGCGCGAAGATTCATCGAAGACAACGTTCCCTTCTCCAGCATGGAGCCGTCGGATAGCCTGATTTCAGGCGCGACCGGATATGGCCTGGCGGCACCCGGCCAGACCTACCTCGTCTATCTGCCGTCTGGCGGCGTCGCCGGCCTGAATCTGACGGGCGCTAGCGGGATCTTTGAAGTCCGGTGGTTCGATCCACGAAACGGAGGCGCACTGCAGACCGGCAGCATTGCCGAGATCACCGGTGGCTCCGTCAGATCATTGGGCAACCCGCCGAACAATCCCGGCTCGGACTGGGTCGCGCTCGCACGAATTACGAGCTCCGGCACCACTCCCCCCGCTGCGCCGACGGGGTTGCGTGTGAAATGATTCACCTGCGTGGGAGCTCGCGCCTGCGATTCGCCCACCGGGGCTGGCCCGAGGCCAACGATCACTACCGCACGTCATCTTTTTTCTGGGCGATGTATCTTCGCTTCATGAAGCGCCATCTCGAAACCGGTGAGCAGGTACCGGGAGGGTGGTTCCACTCCGGCGACATCGGAGTCAAATATCCGGACGGCTACATCGAGCTCCGCGACCGTCAGAAGGACATCACCATCTCGGGAGGCGAGAACATCTCGACGATCGAGATCGAGCACGCTATCGGTCGCCATCCCGCAGTGCTGGAATGGACCGGCCGTGAGAAGCGCGTCAACTAGCCAGAGGCTCGATCGTTGATGGATAGGCACCTCGCGCGGCGTGGCGGAGTGGTCGAGGTGGCGGGAATCGAACCCGCAACGGGGTGTCTGTCGCCACCTGGAGAGGTCGGACGGGTAGGTGCGGTGGGACCCAGAGTCTCGCAAGTCGGACAACCAGAAGGGACTGCCGCTTGCCCGATGCGCAAAGGTAGGACAGGGGCCGGACAGAATGGGTCGGAAGCCGGACGCCGTGCGAGCACAACGGGGGCACAACGGCGGGAAGGTGTCGGCGACAGCTGCGTTACACTACCCACATGCACGCCGTCGAGCACCTGAGGTCGAAGCGCAACGAGATCGAGGAGCTTTGCCGCAAGTACGCCGTGAGGCGGCTTCGCTTGTTCGGCTCGGCACTTCGCGAGGACTGGGATCCTGAGTCGAGCGATTTCGACTTCCTCGCCGAGTTCGGCTCCCCCGTCGGTATGAACGCCTTCGACCAATTCATGGGGCTCCTGCTCGACCTCGAGGCACTGCTTGGGCGGAAGGTCGATGTGGTCGACTGGAACGCCGCAAGAAACCCTTTCTTCATGCGGCACGCCGAGCGCTCAGCGAAGGATCTCTATGCGGCCTGAGACTGCCGCGGCGCTCTACGACATGAGCCAGGCGGCGGATCGGATCGTCGAGGCAACCAGAGGCAAGACCTTTGACGAGTATCAAGGCGATTGGTACTTCCAGTCCGATCCCGGAAGCTGCAAGGGTCGTCGCGTTTCGTAATATCATCATCCACGGCTACGACGCCGTCGACCCCAAAGTACTCTGGGCCATCGTTGAGGACAGGCTTCCCGAACTGAGGGCGCTGCTGAGTCGTCTGTTGGAAGAAGCGCGTCGACAGGGCCTGTAACGAATCCGCAGACCGCTGACGCTCATTCGGCGCGGTCTACTGTCGAAGCCGGCGGCCGTGTGCGTCGGACACGATCGGCCGGACGACGAGCTGGCGGTCGCCGTGGAGGCGTGGGTGACGCTACCAACTGTTGTTCGGCGCGCAATCCTAGGCGCGGTGCGCGCGTTTGAGTGAATGCGCGAGCAACTGGATCTCGACGGGGGCGCGCGGCGCCCCGCGCCAGGCGGCTTCGCGCGGATCCGTTGCCCGAACTGCCGGGGCCGAACGGGGTCACGCTCCTCGCGCTCGGCGGGACTTCGGGCAAGGCGTACGCGCCACGGTCGTAGCCGCGTTCCGGCCCGCGAGACCTGTACTGCGCCATCGACCGATCTCTTCATGTCGAACACCGATTGGCTGGAGAGCCCCCGACGAACCCTCATGGGAAGGCACGGGAGAGACGCTGGCCGAGGCGGGCGAGGCCGTACGGCGCGAGCAACAAGAAGGGATAGATGAGCGTCACTTTTGGCGTCAACGGGGTATGCCGGGGAAACGTGCATCCCACGGCGATCGAGAGGACGAACACCCAGATCGGGGCGTCACGACGATCGGTTCCCAGGACCGCGGCCAGGCCCAACGCCGCGAAGACGACCGTGTCCCAGATTCGGAGCAGTCCGTTCGGGTAGTCCTTGTAGAAAAGCGCGAAGTCGGCGGAGGAGGGGCTCAGGATCCAATTTCCCAAACGCCGGACGAAACCACCCAGATAGGCGGTGGGGTCTTTGGAGAATGTGTCTCGAAAGTCGGCCATCCCAGCCTCGTGGCGCTCCATCTGATCGCCGAGCGCCAACCACTCCGTCGGGTCGTAACGACCGAGGTTGAAGGCGGCGGTCGTGTCGATCATCACCCACCCCCGCTGGGCAACGTGAAGCGTCACGACGGGGGCGACGACCAGCACCAGACCCAAGGTGAAATACACCAGGGTCAGAGCACGAAACGTGCCGGGCCTGGAACGAAAAGGCATCGCAAGAGCGGGCACGACGATCCCCGCCGATGCGATCTTGGTCATCGAGGCGAGTCCGCACAGGACTCCCAGACCGAACCCTCGTCCGAACGAGGCCTTCCGCCCCACGAACATCACCGCCACGGCGAGCAAACCGACCAAGGGTTCGTTCACTGCGTGGCGTGAGTAAAGCAGCACTTGCGGACTGAGCACGAAGACGGCGGGGGGCAGATAGATCGCGGCCGGGTGCACCTGGTTCCGCACCGGTGCCATATGCAGGAAGTAGAGAACCAGTGCCCCGAGCACGACGAAGCCTTGAACCAGAAACAGGGCGACCTTGACGCTGAAGATCCGAAAAAACGTGCCCAAAAGCATCGGCCAGATCGGTACGCGCAGAAACCAACGATCGTCGCTCAGCCGCCAATGCTCCGCCCAGCGCAAACCGGCGGGAATGTGATCGTAGTCATCGAACGCTGGACGCCAAGGATAGTGGGCGGCGATCCACCACCTCGCCAGCCCGAAGACGAGCAGGGCCGCGGAGAGGAAGAGCAGATCGCGGGATCCGATCGTCCTCGGATACTCATGCTTTCCCGAACCGCTGTCGCCACCTTGGGTCGCCACGCCCGCCCCCGCCTGAGAACTCGCCGTGCACTCTCGTTATGGATGCGATGGACCACCGCGAGCTTCGATGTCCCCCGGCGACAGCCGTCCACCTCCTGAGACCTCACGCTACCACGACGACGAGTCGCCTAACTTTGGCCCGCCGGATCGGCGAATTCACGCCATTTCCTGTCCATTGAGACAACTCGCACCTGGCATACCCATCCGACTCTGAGGGTGTGTCATGAAACCGATCTTCACGAAGCGCGTTGTCGCTACGGTGCTCTGGATCTTCGCCGCGACCTGCAGCCCGACGCTGGCGCAGCAGTTCAATTCCGACAATTAGCGCTGTCCAAGCCACATGGCAAGGCGAGCGTCACCCGGAATTACGGGGACGATGAATTAACGGTCGGGGCGTTCACGTACTCGACTCGTCCGGCGTGGTACCCCAAGAGCCCGAAACTAGCGTTGGTCGCGGAGGCCTGCGGCGCTGAGGGAGCGGCGAGACTCTCTCCCGAACATGAGGCAGGATTGCGTTGGGAGCCGACCTCGTGGGCCAACCTCGCGTTCACGTACGGCGGCAAGTTCGATGGTTCGCACAGCTCGGGCTTCGAGGTCGGCGTCATGCTCTTCAGCCCGCCCTTCGCGTGTATCGGCCCTTGCCGCTAGCAGAAGAGAACACGTCCAGAAGGGCTCCATCTCTCACGCGAACGATGCTACTTCAACCGTTCGCTGAAAAAATGGATCATCGCGGATCACAGTGGGTCCCTGGCAAACTCTCGTCGGCTTCGTTCGCGTGGTCCTCCCCCGACCCGAATGGTTCTTTCCACCCAAGCGTCCGCGTCGCTCCGATTCAGTTCCTGTGGACCTCCGACTCCCGCGGCGCCCGCTCGCGCTCCTGCTCGTCGAAGCGCTCGCGAGGAAGCCGGGGGTCGGCGAGGTGCTCGCCGCGCGCGGCGATCACGCGATCGCGCGCTATTACGAGCCCAAAGAGCCGTTCCCGATAAGCGATCCCGGCCGGCGGTACGCGCGGGCGCGTGTGTTGTTGACGCTCAAGGCCACATCCGGTGCGGCGGCCACGCGTCGAGCTCGACGCCAAGTTGGACGGCGGGTTCCATGGTGACGTCACGATCCTCAACTTCAGGCCGATCGTGACGCGCGACCCGGAATTGGCCGCTCTTCTCGCCGACTGAGAAGAGTGTCCCCTTGTTGGTGCAGGCGGCGGGAATCGAACCCGCGTCCCACGACACCACTGTTGGCGCCGGGCCCGGGCCCACGCGAATGCTCGGAACCGTCTCGGGATCGATGTTGCGGACCTCGGCGCGCTTGTGGGGATTGCGGCACGTCCGAAAGCAATTACCCACCATTCCATAACCTTCGCCCCTCGACCACCGTCTAATCTTTATGAATGGAAGCAGCCGAGCTCGAACGGGTGCGCCGCGCCCGAAACGGCGACGCCGAGGCGTTTCGCGGAATCGTGGAGGCCTATTCCGGGCCGCTCTGGCGGGCGGCGTTCCGGGTTCTGGACGACTCCGCGGCGGCCGAAGATGCGGTCCAAGATGCGTTTCTTCACGCCTGGCGCGCCCTCGACCGCTTCGACGAGCAAGCCGAGCTTTCGACGTGGCTGTACCGGATCACCATCAACGCGGCGATCGACCTCAGACGGGAACGGAAGCGGCTCGACGCCGAGGAGGACGACCACGTGCGCGAGCAGGCGGTCTTCGCGCTGTCGCAACTGAAGGACGGCACGGACTGGTTGTTGAAGGTCCTGCGCTCGAAGCGGGACCCGGAGACGATCCGGCGTGCCCTGTTCTGGCTCGGGCAGTCGGACGATCCGCGGGCGTTTCAGGAAATCGAGAAGATCCTGGACAAGTGAAGCAGCCTATCGCGCCCCACCGGCCGCTTTGGGAGCCGGCTTCGCCGACAGGGTCACCTTGACGGCCACCGTCGTTCCCGATTCTGCGTTGGCGGAGGGCCCCGAGAACGCCAGCGTGATCGGATCGGGGAGCGTGATCGGGAACCCGATCAAGCGTTTCGCGAGGTCTGGCGGCATCACGGGGAGGAGCCTTTTCGGCCCGACGGTCTCCCGCTTCGCCTCGAAGCCGGGGACGTCGGAAGTTGTCGCGACGGTCACGAGGTCGGTGCCGTCCAGGAATGTCGTGGAGACGCTATTGAGGTCGCAGGTCATCTTCTTGAGGTCACAGGCCAGACTGCCATGCTTGGAGACGTACGCGACTCCACGTCCCTTCGATGTGGTGGTGTCTGTCGCCCAGCCGTGAGATGGATGGTCGCGGTAGCGAGACCGAACCACCTCGTCGATCGAGAACTCGACCGGCAGATACAGCGAAGTGTCGGACAGATCGATCTTGCCGGACGTCATCTGTTTTTCGACCACCGCGAAGTCGGGGGGCGCCGTCGACCAGCCGGTGAAGCGCCCCTTCTCCATGTCCGCCGGGGTCAAGGGCATGCTGCTCACAGGGTTTATGCCCGGCATCGGCTTGTCGAGCGGCACTTCGAACCTCGCGGTTCGTGTGATGCGATGCGCTGCATCCGAGATTCCGTGCTTCGGCATGGCAACGCCGAACTCCCTCGTCCCTGTTTCTGTGATCTCGAAAAGCAGGTAGATCGTCTTGCGCTCCAAGAACGCCTGCTTCGCCGCTGGCGTTGGATCGGCGCCGAAGGCGGAAACCGGGTAAAGCAAGCCTAGCGCTGCGATGAATGTGGTGAAGTTCTGAGATCGCTTCGAGCTCATCGGTCCCCTCTGTTCGAGATCAGGCAAGTCTAGGGCGGAGTCTAACGTGGGAGTCCGCCTTATTCGAAATCGTCTTGCCCGGGGCCTTCGCCGTCGCCGTCGCCAAAGTAGTCGCCACTCGGCGGGCTCTCATGCCTGCGGTGAGTTGGCCGGTTGAGTGGAGGCGGCGGGTGGCACTACATCCCCATCGAACCCGCCTCCGATAGCGCACGGGCCAGCAAGTCCGCGAGGCCCAGATCGGCCGCGACTCGGGCGAGATACCCGCGCTCGAGCTTGCTCCCTTGGACCTTCAGCACGCCAAGGACGTCACGCCACTGCCGGTCCGACACTCCCCCGCCCATCCGGAACCAGCGGAGCTTGTGAATCACGACATCCTCCGGGGACGCCAACTGGACCTCGGATCCCGGCTCGCCGCGCAGCGCGACGCGACGACTCCGCGCGAGCTGGTCGCGGTAGACCGGATCGTCGGGCGAAACGTAGACGTCGGCCTTCACCAGCATTTCCTCGTGGATCAGGTTGAAACTCGACTTGTCACGCACGGCACGGCGGACCGACGCGTCGACAATGTGGAAGTCGCCCTGAGTTGCGGCGATCAAGTCGTCCACGTGCTGCGGGCGCAACTCCGCGACCAAGTCGACATCGAGCGTCGTTCGTACCTCACCGTACACGGAGGACGCCACGGACCCGCCCACGCAGTATCGAATGCCGAGGCGCTCGAGAACCCGGGCGAGGATCAATGCGAGCTCGACCGGATCGGGCGCCATCACCACCCTTCCCGGTGCGGGTCCCAGCCAAACAGCTCGATGGACGCTTCGCGGCCTAGCGTGAGGGCGGCAAAGCGCTTCCGTAGTTCCGCCTCGGACCCCAAGGGATGGCGCTGGCGCAGCCCGGCCATTGCCAACTCGCATGCGGCACGAGTGGACACGGAAAGCATCTCGGCCTTGCGCCATGGCGGCAGCTCCCGGATCCGATCGAAAAGATACCGCTCCGTGGCCTCGTCCGTGTCGGGCGATTGAGGGCGGTAACCTCGAGGATTGTTGGGCTCGGGCAACGGCATCACGGCCTCTGTGCGGAGTCGGCTGGGGGATCGTACCCTCCTTCCACGATCCATCACAAGGCTGCGGCCTGGCCTTGTGCCTCCACCGCGGGTAGGATCTTCAAAGGAGTCCCATGAGCAGGAAAGATTCGGCCGCGATGTTCTTGAAGCTGGCGGGCACCGGCAAAACCGAAGACGCCTATGCGAGATTCATCGCGCCGGATTTCATCCATCACAACCAATATTTCCGAGGCGACAGGACGTCGCCGTCGTTCATATTCAGATTCAAGGGCGACAAGGTGGTCGAGCTCTGGGATCTCGGCCAACTTCTGATCAAGGACTCACCCAACGAAAACGGAGCGTTCTAGGTCCGCACAGACTTCAATCTTCCATGGCGGAGACCTTGTCTCCTGAGAAGATGACCTTGAAGAAGTCGTACGTTCCTTTCATGTAGGTCAGCTCGCGTGCCTTGGGGTCATGGTTCGTGGCCGAGTCGTGGCGAAACGGCGGCGTGTAGCTGTACGGCGGGTAACCCACGGCGAGGAACACGGCCTTCCTCGTCATGCCCTCGAGGATCTTCGCGTCCTTGATCCCTTCGAGATCCTTCTTGCCGAACCCTTTCAACGAAGGAGCGGTGGATCCTAGGATGTGATCGAGGACGAAGGTCGCGTCGGGATTCGCCTTCTCGATGTCCAGCTTGACCGTGCGGGTCGGATCCTCGAAAACGAGGATCGCCTTCTCGTCGTCGATCTTCTTCACCGTGACCTTTGAGCCCAGGGGCACGAAATCCCCTGCGATGTAGTTCTGCCACTCGGCCTCGTTGTCTTCGACGTGGAGATTGTGCTGAAGCGTGAAGCGCTTCCCCTCGTAGTTCGCCTTCAACTCGGCCTTGTCGGCGGCGCGGGCTGCGGGCGCGGCTTCGAGGAGAGCCAGAATGAGCAGGACCGCCATCGAAGTAGGTCTCATGTGGGGATGCTCCTTTGAATGAGCCGGATGATTGTAAGCACACAGTGTCGGCGTGGGCTCATCGAGTCGAGAATGTCCGAATGCAGCGGATTCTTGTAACCGCCGGCTCCCGCGCGCGGCCTAGTCCTTGATCAAGCGTGATCCGAGAGGAATCGTGAAGGAATAACACTCGAAACGCCCGCCAGTCGTGGCAAAGTTCAGTTGCGAAAAAGAACGCGTCACGACACGCGGAGGGCATTTCGAGTGAGCCAAAGTAGACG
>CAZYEX010000113.1:0-10380 GCA_964646605.1 uncultured Phycisphaera sp.
CCGCTGCCAGAAGCAGGTCCATCGAATCGGCCAGCGAACTCCGTGTCACGCCGCTGACATACCGCGCTTCGAACGATGGCGCAAATCCCCTATTTTAACATTCTCGATGGCCGAGAATTGCAGACGGCTGAAGAGTTACGACCGTGACGAGACCGGTATGATCGTCGCCGAGTGTCCGGCCATTCAGGGTTGCGTCTTGCAGTCCCTGCCTCGCTGGTTTTCAACGATTGTACTTGCGCTCCTTATCAATGGATGTGTTTCGGACCAGGCACATCGCTACTACGGCGCTGATCGGTTCCCTGCCAAGCCTATCGAGCAAGTAGATGTCCTGTACGATATACCAACCCGACCTCATGATATTATCGCTGACTTTCAGGCGCGTGGCGCATCAGTGAAATACATGCGGAAGAAAGCGGCAGAGATAGGTGCGGATGCGGTGATCGTTGGGCGCTACGGCGGCTATCGAGCCAAGGGTGACGAATGGGCGTCTAAGGACACCTATGCAAAATCGTATTCTCGGATAACTGGTACGGCACTTGTTTATCGGAGGTAACCTGTTCATGAAGAATTGCATTATTGGCCTGCTGGTAGTTTTGACTGCCTTGGCCGGTGGCTGCGCAACCGTTGACGTCACCAAGACAGCCAAGGGCTTTTTTCCGGCCACGACACCTGATGACGTGGAAATACTGATGACCAAGACCAGTCACGACTATGTTGAGCTGGCCACCGTATCCACCACCAATTGGAATCCTTCGGAGACTGCCAAAATGCATAACGCAATTCGTGCAAAGGCGGCGCAGCTTGGAGCCAACGCCGTACTGATCACGGCGTCTGGCATTGGGCCAGGTGACAATAATAAGATGTGGACGACGGGCGTCGCTCTTAGATACAAAGACTGATCGGCCGGGGGGCCCAGGTTTTCCGAACCTGGGGGACTAATTCGCCCGCAGCGCTCGAGGCGCGAGCGGCCAACGGGATGCCGCTTTTCGTCGGCGACCGAGTGCCGTAGGCACGAAATGATAATAGCCCAGGACGTAAGTCCTTGGTCTGCAAGCAACGCCAACCCTTCCCCTCTCCCCTCAAGGGGAGAGGGCAGGGTGAGGGGTGAAGTCAAGGAGATTCCCCCCACGGACGACACGCACCCAATTCAACCGCTTGTGAGACCACTCTGTCGGACCGGCTTTCGAGTCGGTCAATTTCAAAACCTTTCAGGTATGCCAGACCCCGAGCGGGGGACGCCCCCGGTCCCGTCGGGGTTCGTGCGTGCCCGCCCTAACGGCGCGCGAACATGCCAATCTGACAGCGGCGTCTGCAAAACTGGCAGTGGGGCCCCGACAGACCCGCGTTCTGCGACCAGAAATCGCGTTTCGTCCTGGCACGCCGTTTGCGAGTCGGGGGGTTCAAGGAAACCAAGACTGGCGCGGAACGCCGGAAGGGAGGCCGACATGACCCAAAACCAAGGCGCATCGGACGCGTCGAATGCCTTTCTCGATCAGTTTTGTAAGCACACCGTATGTCTCCATTGGCTCGACGTGGCACGGGAGGGCGGAGACGCTCAAAACTGTTATGTCTCGGCTTTTCTGCTCAGCGTTCGTAATGAGTGGTTCTTGGTCACGGCTGGTCACGTCTTGCGCGCGATCGACGAACGGCTTGAGGCAGGCCGACGGATCGTTCGGTCAAATCTCATGGATGGTACCGCGTCCGGTTTTGCCTTTCCTCCCATCACGTTCATCCTAGGTCGAACTGAACAATGGTACGTGTACGACGAAGATCAGGGCATCGATTATGCGCTCGTTCCGCTGCGAGAGTTCTTCGTACGGCAGTTGATGGCCGCAGGCGTGACGGCGGTGGATGAATCCTCGGTCGGTAGCCTCGACGTTGATGCGGGTGAGTACTACCTTCTCGGGTTCCCGCAAGAGGCAGTTCGGACAACATCAAACCGAGTTGGAGACACAATACACGTCACTACGGACTTGGGCACGCCGCTTCTGCCTATCGAGCGAATCAAGGCTCCGCCTCCACACATGGCGCGCAGTTGGCCGCGGTTCTACGCCAACGTGCCGCGTTGCGGTACGTCGAATCGAAGAGCGAAAGGAGTGCCGGATAGCATCGTCGGGATGAGCGGCGGACCGATTTTTGCGTTGAGACGAACGTCGTCTACGAGTGCCCAGTACTGGTTGATTGCCGTACAGAGTTGCTGGGATCCCGAGGCTCGCGTCCTGGCGGCGAATCCGATCCTGCCCCTTGTGCGCTATTTGAGCGATTCACGCAAAGGAGAGTCAGCGGCATGATGGCGCTTGGCAGTCCATCTCGGCCCCGGGCGGGGTGGCACGGACGGAACCGAGCGCCTCTGCGCTGTGGGCAGCGCTGCCTTTTGGGGCCGGGTGGCACCGACGGAACGGTGTGCCACCGCGTCGCCTGCCCTTAACGCGAAGTGTCAAGGGTGAACACTGCCTCGGTTCGACAGACTCTCGCGCGAGACGACTTCCGTGAGGAGCAACCATGCCCTTCACCCCCTTTCACATGGGCCCCGGGGATGCTGGTCAAGGCCGTCCTTGGGGGCGGCTTCAGCCTGATGGTGTTCGGCTGGACGCAGATCGTGACCGACCTCGAGCCGCTCGTGGCCATGCTCCGCGGCGCCGGGGGGTGGATCGATCGTCCCTCCAGGACTTGGTTGACGACGTGTGGCGTTCCGATCCCAGGAGTCAACTCCTGGGCTAAGATCGCATGCCCGTCCGGGGCAGGGTACATTATTTCGGTGTAAAGGGATGGACACGACTTTCCGTCCCGGAGGGACGCTTCGATCTTAGCCCACCAGTTCACTGGTGGGTAAGCATCGCCTACAATTCCCCCCAAGCCCCGGAGGGGCGTTCGAACGAACTGACCAAGGCGAGAAGCCCGTGGGCCATTCCTACTCAAGTTCGCTTTTCCACGTCGCCTTCAGCACCAAGGACCGCAAGAAGTGCCTTGACGTGACACTCCGCGAGCGTCTGTTTCCCTACATCGGCCGGGTCGCGAAACAGCACGGCATGATCGCACTGACCGTCGGCGGCGTCGAGGATCATGTTCATGTGCTGCTTCACCTTCCCGCCGACATGCCCTTGGCGAAGGCGGTCCAGGTCATCAAGAGCGTCTCATCGAAGTGGATTCACGAAACATTCCCCGAGCAACGGCAATTCGCATGGCAGGAGGGGTATGGAGCGTTCAGCATCGCTGTGTCCGGCGTCGAACAGACCGTCGCTTACATTCAGCGGCAGGAGGAGCATCATCGCACGCGGACCTTCGAGGAGGAGTTCGTGGAGTTCCTGCGCCGCCACAACATGGCGTTCGATCCGAAATATGTGTTTGGGTGACGTGAGTGTGGCATCTCCGTGCGCCCGCCCCTCCGGGGCTTGGCTCGTCCCGAGGGCATTCGCTCCCAGGAGTAAACTCCTGGGCTAAGCTCGCGTGCCCCTCTGGGGCAGGTGGGTGGGACAGGTCGTCACAAGGAACCGATCATGCCCTTCACTCCGTGTCACATGGGCCCCGGGATGCTGGTCAAGGCCGTCCTTGGGGGCAGCTTCAGCCTGATGGTGTTCGGCTGGACGCAGATCGTGACCGACCTCGAGCCGCTCGTGGCCATGCTCCGCGGCGCCGGGCGGCTCCACGGCTACTCGCACACCTACCTGGGGGCCTTATTCATCGCCCTGTTCTCCGCGGCCACCGGAAAGTACGCCGTGGAAAAGGCCGTCCGATTCGTTGACCACCCGCTCCTCAAGACCGTGTCGATTTCTTGGTGGGTCGCGATCCTGAGCGGCTTTGTCGGCTCGTTCAGCCACGTCGCCCTGGACAGCATCATGCACGCGGACGTCACGCCGTTCGCGCCGTTCTCGACGGCAAGCCCGCTGCACGGCCTGATCTCCTGGCGCGGAATTCACGAATGGTGTGTCTACACCGGGATTCTGGGCGTGCTTCTCTACGGTGCGCTGCGTCTCGCGGGATCATCGCGGAATCGGTCCGCGAAAGCACAGTGAGGTCCGCGAGGGTCCCCGAGGGACAGTCACCTATTGTTTCGTGGTCGCGGGCGCTACCCGAGTCGCGCCGTGGACCCGCCGCGTGGCCCTGGACGCCTCGCGTAAAGGGCGGGCCGGGACGGCCCGGGTCGCCCCGCCGCCGCAGGTCCAACCGACAATCGACAATTCCCTTCGAGCCGGTCACGAAAAAAGGATTCTTCCAAACGAACCCATTTCCCCCCGCGGGCGCGGTCAAAAACGCGGGTCGCGCGCGCTGAAATGGCTTCGTTTAACCCGAAAATTGGTCAAAAACGGGTTCGTTGCGATCCTCGCCCCCGCGCCAGGACGCGGTCACCGCCGGTCTGCGGATGAAAACCCGGCGCCAGGTTGAGATATCGCGCGGTTTCGCGGATGATCCAGCGGTGATGAAAGCTACACCCACAACGACGGCGCCGCCGGAACTCAGGCGGACGACGGCGGCTGACGCGGCGACCGAGACGATCCTCGCTCGCGGGCGGGCGGTGCTCGACGCCGAGTCCGCGGCCATCGGCGACGCCCGGCAGCGCTTGGGCCGCGCCTTCGTCGGCGCCGTGCAGACCATCCTGGATTGCAAAGGCCGGGTCTGCGTCACCGGCATGGGAAAAGCGGGACTGGTCGGCAACAAGCTCCAAGCCACCCTGGCCAGCACCGGAACCCTGGCCTATTCCCTGCACCCCGTCGAGGCCCTGCACGGCGACCTGGGCATGGTCCACGCCGATGACGTGGTCGTGGCACTGAGCAAGAGCGGCAGCTCCGAGTTGATCGAGCTTCTCCCGCGGCTCAAGGCCCTCGGATGCCCGATCATCCTCATGACCTCGCGGGTCGATTCCGCTGCGGCCCAACTGGCCGACTTCGTGTTGGACGCCGGCCAAACGGCCGAGGCCTGCCCGCTCGGCCTGGCGCCGAGTTCCTCCACCGCCGCCATGCTCGCCCTCGGAGACGCCTTGGCCCTGACCGTGATGGAACAAAAGGCCGTCCAGCCCGAGCAGTACGCCAGCTACCATCCCGGCGGGGCGCTCGGGCGCTTCCTTATGAAAGCCGAGGAGATCATGCGCGCCGGTCCGCATTGCCCGACGGTGCCACACACGGCCACGCTGGGCGAATGCTACGAAGCGATCCTCGCCGCCCCGCGGCGGGCGGGGGCGGCCTCCGTCGTCGACCCCGACGGAAAACTTGTGGGCATCATCACCCACGGAGATTTCTTTCGCCTCTTCAAGACCCCCAAGCGCTCCGCGGATTCCCCCGCCGCCGAAGTGATGACCCGTTCGCCCAAACGCGTCCGCGCCGACGCCCGAGCCCACGACGCCTTGCTCCTCATGCGCCAATACGCCATCGACGAACTGCCCGTGGTGGACGATCAAGACCGCTTGGTCGGCATGATCGACATCCAGGACCTTCTTGCGAAAGGCTTCTCCGTCTTCGACGACGCCTAGGACTATGTGTGGGAGCGGCGTTCCAGCCGGTCACTGAACATCCATGATCCCGTAGAGCCCCGCCGGTTTCCCCACGACCCAGGCCGCGGCGCGGAGAGCCCCCGCCGCAAACGCCTCGCGGGAATGGGCCGTGTGGCGAAGGGTGATCGTCTCGCCGGCGGCGCTGAAATGGATTTCGTGCTGCCCGACCAGGTCCCCCATGCGCACGGCATGAATGGCGATCTGCCCTTTCGGGCGCTCACCGGTTTTTCCGTGCCGCCCGAAGACGAGTGGACTGCCCGCCTTCTCGGGCTTGCGGTTCTGATTACGACGGCGTTCGATCTCGTCGGCGATCGCCAGCGCCGTAGCGCTCGGCGCGTCCGTCTTGTGTCGATGGTGCGTCTCGACGATCTCGACGTCGTAGTCCGCGCCGAGTTCCTCCGCAAGCCGCCCGGCGATCTCCAAGACGACGGTCATCCCCACGCTGAAGTTCGCGGACTTGACGATGGGAATGACCTGCGCCGCATCGACGATGAGTGCCGTTTGTCTGTCATCATGACCCGTCGCCCCGACCACCATCGGACAGCGACGCGAGCGGCAGACCCCCAACCACTGCACCGTTCCCGCCGCGTCGGTGAAGTCGATCAGCACGTCGCAAGTCGGCAGGGCCCTTTCCGCGGCCCGGTCCATCGACGCGACAAGGTCGAACCGCGGATCGCGCGCGGCGAGTTCCGCCAGGCACCGCCCCATCCGCCCCCTCGCGCCCGCGATCGCCAAGCGAACCATGCGTTGCCCCGATGTAGCGTCGCCCCTTGTGGGCGGCGCTTTGCCGCCCCCCTTACAACAACGCCGCGATCGCATCCATGTCGGCCGCACAGCGCACCGGCGGATTCGCATATCGCGTCGCCGCGCCGCCCTCCGCAGACCCGCGATGATAGTTCACCGTGACCTCCGGGTCCTTCAGTCCATGACCGGTGAGGATGCACACCACGCGATCCGACGGCACGATCAGACCTTCGCCGCGCAGCAGTTGCAGTCCCGCCACCGACGCCCCGCTCGCCGGCTCACAACCGTAGCCATGCGCCCCGACCAACGCCTTGCCGTCGAGGATCTCCTCGTCCGTCGCCTGCCGAACCACGCCGTTCATCGTTTCCAGACTGCGCAGGGCTTTGGGCAAGTTCACCGGGCGAGCGATCTCAATGGCACTGGCGACAGTCTTCGCCGTCCGGCCGCGAGAGACCGACTCCGCATAGTACGCATCCACCGCGCCGCGATCCCAGCGACCTCCGCAAAAACCAATCCCCCGGTCATTGTAAAGCTCGCAGAGTGTGTTCGCCCCCGCTGCATTGATGATCGCCAGTCGCGGAATGCGATCGACCAAACCCAGCTCGCGCAACTCCTGAAACGCCTTGCCGAAGGCGCTGCTGTTGCCCAGGTTTCCCCCCGGAACGATGATCCAGTCGGGTACTTCCCAGTTCAGTCCCTCCAGCACGCGATACATGATCGTCTTCTGACCCTCGAGGCGGAAGGGGTTGATCGAGTTCACCACGTACAGATCGAGCTTGGCCGCCTCCTGAATCAACTTCATGCAGGCGTCGAAATCGCCGTCGATCTGAATGGTCCTGGCCCCGTAGTCCAAAGCCTGCGCCAGTTTGCCGAAGGCAATCTTCCCGCCGCCGACGAAGACGATTGCCTTCATCGGCCCGCCGCCGTGCGTCGGCGTCTGACGTGCATAGAGTGCCAGTGATGCACTGGTATTCCCCGTCGATGCACAACCCACGCGCGTCCGACCCAGTCGCTTGGCAACGGTGAATGCGGCCGCCATCCCGTTATCCTTGAAACTCCCGCTGGGGTTGAAGCCCTCGTACTGCAGGAACAATCGCTCGGACTTGAGTCCCACAACGCGGGCGAGCTCGTCGGCCTGTTGCAAGAGCGTCCGCCCTTCGCCCAGGCTCACCAATTCGTCGACTCGTGCAAAGGGCAGCAACTCTCGAAAACGCCACACCCCGCTGAAATCGGCGCGGGCCTCTTGGGACCGTCCCGCCGGCGCCCACCGCGACGCGAAATACGCCATCGACGGCGGCACCCGTAACCTCGACCAGTCGTACCGAACGTCGAGCAACGCCCCGCACTGGTGACAGGCGTACAGCACCTCGTCGATCCCAAACGTCGCCCCGCAGTCGGGGTTCATGCAGCACTGGAAGGCCAACTCGCTCATCGCCCCCATGTTCGCCGCACCCGCACCACTCCGCAACGGCGGGCTTCGCGGCCTTCGCTCTCGACCCTTTTTGTTGGGGAGTTGATTTCTAGGATTCAACCGGGTAAACTTTGCGCTGCGCGGTTCCGAAGCGACGCCAAGGTGGAACCGTGTAGGTCCCCCGCGCGGACCGACCCGCCCTGACACGACGGGAGGGAACGAGGACATTTTTTTGGGTTTTCGATCGAGCAGGTTGCAGCTTGAGTGACGGCGCGATGCACTTCCAGTCCCTTTGATTGTCACGGTTCAGTTGGGCGGAGGAGCAAGGTCATGTTGGGTTTCCGATCGACGATGGACGCTCGTGCGAGAATCCCTTCTGGCACGCAGAACGGGGGGATTCCAATCCCCTTCCGCACCGCGGGAAAGGATTCCCGGCGTGTGGGGCGCGAGATGGGAATCTCGCACCAGCCAAACCGATCAGAATCCGGCCCGCTGCCCCCAAAGGCACACGTGCAAGGACTTGTAAGGGGAAGCGAGAGACCGTATAATCGGTGAATCCATCGGAGAACGTAGCCAGGATGACGCTCCATGGACATTATGACGGAAAACGTGTGGTGCTCGACGATCCGGTGCCGGCGGATGTCCCGCCACAGACGCCGGTCAAGGTCACGTTCGAGGGTGGGCGACGTGAGACAGTTCTGGATCGGATCGCCAAGTTGGCCGGCCCCGACGACCTGCCGGCCGATTACTCGGAACAGCATGACCACTATGTTAAAGGAACACCGCGCAAGTGTGTGCGACGTTCGTGGGCACCTCATACCTCATCGCTTCGCTCCGCGTGAGCGATGAACTCCACGGACGTGCGTTGGATTGGCAACGGGCCTCGTCGGCCCCGCTTGTGACGACCGGCACGAGGGAGCCACGAGCGATGTGCTCGTCAGGATTAAACGCGCGGTTTTGGCGGGAAGATACGCATTCTCCGAGAAGGCGCGCACGGAAATGGAAGCGGCCGGCCTTACGGAGTTGGACGTGGTGGAATCGATCGCCAACGCGGTGGCCATTTACAAACGCATTCGTTCGACGAGTCGGCGTCGGGGGGACCGACGAGAGTACCTCTACGTAATTCAGAGCCCGAACCTTGTAGGATTGACCATCTACACCAAAGGCAAGCTTATGCACGAAGGGGATGAGCCGAGGTACTACTTTCTCGTTTCCTCCAAGCGTGCCGATTGACGGTTGGAAGAGGGTGCCATGTTGAAGATAACCGTGTGTCCTTCCTGCGGGAGCGAGAAGATCAAGAAGGTGCGGCGGGACTGGACGGGCACGTACCACGACACGGCCTATGTCGTTCCGAAACTGGCGTTCTATGAGTGCCCACGCTGCGGCGAGAAGGTCTATGACCGCGAGGCGATGCGGAGGATCGAAGCGCGGTCGCCGGCATTCCGGAACGGGTCTGGTGATCGATCCGCCTTGACGAAACGGAAAAGAGCGAGGTCATGTTGAGTTTTCGATCGACGACTCTGGCTTTCGCGTTGTTTCTCGCGTTGCTCCCGCCCAGCGCCGCAATGGCCCAGTGCGACCTGCATGAAGACGCCAAGCTCATCGCCTCTAACGCCACGCCAAGCTCAGGTTTTGGAGGTTCCCTTTCCATTAGCGGCGATCGAGTACTCGTTGGCGCGAGTGGCGCCGATGGTACGACATTTCGCTCGGGAGCAGCCTACGTCTTCAAGAAAGTCGACGGCGCTTGGTATGAGGAGACCAAGCTTATTGGGCCGGGAGCAGGACAGTTAGCCAAGTTCGGAGGGGCCGTTGCAATCGACGGCCCGCTTGCGGTCGTTTCCGCACCTTACGATAGCTCAGGAGGTATCCTGTTCGTTTTCAGATTGGAAGGAGGTTCGTGGGTTCCCGAGCAGACCCTCCAGGTTCCTGGGAGTGATGCAGGATCCTCGCTGGCGATAAGTGGAGATCGCATTATTGCCGGAGCGCCAGACTCTACAGCTTCATTTCCGGCCGGGAGTGCCTACGTATTTCATAGGGTGGGGTCGTCATGGTCGCTTGAATCGCAACTGCTGCCGTCAAATGGTATGGGGAACGACCGTTTTGGCAAGAATGTCTCATTCGATAACTCGGTTGCTGCAGTTCAGGCAGTTAGGCAAACAGCGAGCTTTCCCAATGCCTATGAAAGCATGGTTTATGTGTTTCGTTGGGACGGAGCCACCTGGGGAGAGGAGGCAATCCTTACAACGCCGGATGTCTCTGGCCAGTTTTCTATAGATTCAGTGGCGGTGCATGGTGACTGGCTGGTCGTCGGCGCGGATCAAGATCAACACGGCATCGGCCTGAGTGAGGCCGGGGCAGCCTACGTCTTTGAGCGTATTGCGGGAGTTTGGACCCAAAGGACCAAACTCGTAGCGTCTGATGCCGCAATTGGAGACCAATTTGGATACGCCGTTGCTATTAAGGACAACATAATCCTTGTGGGCTCGTTCCACAGCGATACGATTCACGGCGCGGATGCCGGTGCTGGATACGTCTTTCGTCGCGTCGGCACGACCTGGAACGAGATCGCTAAGCTGACGGCGTCTGACGGGGCACTGAGCGACTCGGCTGGTTCAGCGGTGTCCCTTGACCACAACCACGCCGTTGTTGGGGCACCCTCTGATTCACATGGCGGGGGATTCTACCATGGCTCCGCGTATGTATTCTCGATCGGTGGTCTGGACTGCAACGTCAACGGCAT
>CAZYEX010000114.1:0-26034 GCA_964646605.1 uncultured Phycisphaera sp.
GGCACAGAACTTGGGTCGCCAGTGGATCGGAATCGACATCTCGCCCACCGCCTGCCGCGTGATGGCCAAGCGCCTCCGCGACGTGTGCAAACTCCGCGAGGATGAATCCCTCTGGCGCGCCGGGCGCGGATTCGTCGTCCGTGACCTCCCCTGGACCGAGGAAAAACTCCGCGCCATCCCGCCCTTCGAGTTCGAGAACTGGGCCGTCATCGCCCTGGGCGGTATCCCCAACAAAGCCCAAGTCGGCGACATGGGCATCGACGGCCGAATCTTCCCCGTGTCGGCCACCCCCAAGAAACCGGGTGCCAAGAAAGGCGAAACGCCCGCGTTCGATCAATTCCTCGATCATTGGTACCCCATCCAGGTCAAACAAAAGGACAAGGTAGGCCGCCCCGACATCGACGCCTTCGAAGCCGTCATGACCCGCGAAGACCGCACCAAAGGGTTTTTCGTCGCCTTCGACTTCACGACCGACGCTCTACGCGAGATCGATGCCTTTTTCCGAAAGAGCGGAAAAGCGATTGTCGCGCTGACTGTGAAAGAGATTCTGGACGAGGAGATCGCAAAGAAACTGGCCTGACGGTAGCCTCGGTCCCAAGCGCATGAATACCCGATACGACAAGGCCCAGGTCATGCGAAACGAAGCGTGGCAACTGTGGCTGAAAAGCCGACTGAACGTCATTTATTGGCAGAAGATAATTCGACGTACCAAGGCAACGGTATCAAAGGTGATTAATTGGATACTCATTGTCTGCGCGATCGGAACGGTTTTGGCAAAGCTTTTTGGACAACCATGGGTTCAGTCCGGTCTACTTATCGCAATTGGCGTGGTTGTTCAGATTCTTCGGGCGCAAATCTCCGAGAAAGCAATCGGCGCGACCGCACTGACATATTCGCGGTGGTCGGACCAACGTCATGACGCCGAACGCACTTGGAACGAAGGCGAGCAGCTAGGGTTTGATAGACCTGACGGGAAGAAGCAGGTGTTGCAACTCCGTGAGCGCGACAAGATGTTTCACAGCCTCGAATTAGACGGACCGGACCGAGCGGTCTTGCACGAGTCGCAGCAAGAACTATGGAAGGAACTCGGCGTTGAGTACGATACACCGTTAGAAGAGGATTCCAATGCCAGAGCAGCATCCTAAACCGCCCGCGCCGCCTCCTAGGCCTCCCCAACAGCCTCCCCAGCGGCTTCCTTTCCGTGAAACACCACCGGAACCGCGTGCTCCAGCGGTCAATCCTGACAGACCGTTTCCGCCGCCACCGCCACCCGGCCCTTCCAAGAAGGGATGAAGGGAGCATGGGGGACATTCTATTTTTTGACGCGAAACTCCGGGTCCAATGGGGACATTCCGATCTCACGCGTTGCAACGCGCGTCCGTTCGTCCCTCGCGCCCTCATCCGCTCTTCGCAACCTGTCCTTGACGCAGAGGGTCAAGGATTCGCCATTCTGCATTCGCGTCGCGGGGCGCTCGGTCCGCGATGCGAATTCCACCGATCACCCTCCAAGTTATCCGGGTAGATGAATCGAAACCGCCATCCTGGCTCGGATTGCCGTTCCCTTGCCGCTTTACCCTTCCCCCGTTTCAGTCTTCACTCTTCCGTCTTCAATCTTCACCAACATTCGGCAATCCCCGCTGTCGCTTCGTGGCCCCGTTCCTCATTTCCTCAGTGCCTCAATGCCTCTCCCGTTCGATCGCGCAAACAAAAAAGATACCAAACGAACCCACTCTCAACTTACGCTTCAAGCCGTTTCCGCAGCGCCACGCGAGTTGTCGTGTGGACCTGGGCAACCGGGGCCGGTCAGGGAACGCCAATGGCCGTCAGGCTCGACCCAATCGGAAATTGGAAATCGGCAATCGCCTCCGTCCCTCCGTCGCTCTGTCTCTGGTCCCCTGGAATCGGTCATTGGTAATTCGTAATTGGGAATTCACCCGCCCCGCGCTGCCGTGTCGTTTGCATCTGCGTCTCGGTCCGCGAGAACGACGCAAGGTAGAGTCCCAGAGCGAAAACACCCGCGCCGATCACCAGCAGAGGAACTGGCAAGTGCAGCCACATGGGCTGCGACGCGGACTGACTCGGCACGCCAAGGGATTGCATCCACTCCGGACGAAGGACGCTGTACACCCCGATCGCATTGTGTGTCGCGTGGGCGAGGATCGCGGGCACGATGGAGCGCGACTGCCAGCACAAATATCCCAGAACGACCCCCAGCGCTCCGGCCACCACGAACTTGAAGATGAAGAAGTGAAAGACGGCGAAGAAGATCGCGGAAATGAAGATCGCCGGCCACCGCCGCATCGCCGTGGAGAGCCCGCTCAACAGGAACCCGCGAAAAAACAGCTCCTCACAAAACGCGGGCACGATCGCAAGAACCAGGATCACGGCCTCGGGGGGTAGCAACCGGATGGTCTCCACAAGCTGCGCGGCGCTCCGCAAGAACGACTCCGGAACGCCGATCACCGAATATTGCAGCACGTTCAGCTCGTGCGCCGGAATCCACGCCGACACGCCCAGCAACAACCCCGCAAGCAAGTGCGTCAGACTTGGCACACGGAGCGAGAACGTCTTCACGACGTCGATTTTCCAATAGAGCAAGATCAGCAGCGGCAACCCCACGAACAGCAAGGGCATCAGCCACGCCGTCCCATACAGAAGCCCGACCGCCGTCTCGCCCGGCTGGGGCGACAGCGACGACTGCACCCAGAACCAGATCGGGAACCACACCGCGGTCACCAGCAGACTGATGTTCACCGCGGGCCGCAGCGTCGGGCGAATCATGGCCCGCGAGAAGGCGGCCTTGAGCGAACCGGCGTCGGAGAAGACCACCGACTCCTCGCCGAACACCTTGGCCGCCACCGCGATCGCCGCTCCCGCGTACAGCGTCGTGGACAGCACCACCATCGCCACGTGCCATGTGGGAACGGCCGCCCCCAGCAGAAGCTCCTTGGACAGTGCCACCATGTTGCCCACCGGCATCACCAGCATCACGCCCTCCAAGCGCGTGGCCGGCAGGGCGGCCAGGCCTCCGGGGATCAACACCGCCAGGATCACCGGGGTCACGTAGTTCTGAGCTTCCTTGAAGGTGCGGGCGTAACTGCACACCGCGATCATGATCGCCGACATCAACACCGCAAAAGGGATCAGGGCCACGAGAATGAACAACATCGTCCCGATGGGAAGCCCCCCCCCGGGTCCGGCGATGATCTTGTCGAACCCTCCGAAGTACACCGTGGCCGTGACGCTGGCCAGGTTCAGCGCCGCTCCCAGGATCGCCACCGTGGTCACCACCAGGAACTTCCCCACGATCAGATCGATCACCGGCACCGGGCACACCATGAGCGATTCGAGCGTCCCGCGTTCGCGTTCGCCCGCCGTCAGGTCGATCGCCGGATAAATCGCCCCGGTGATTGTCATGAGGATCAGAATGAGCGGCAGCACTTCCCCCAGGATCGACGACGGCGCGGACAGATCGACCGTCTCGACCACGTAGGGCTCGATGAAGTTCCTGCCCAGACCCAACTCCCCCAGCCGCGCTTCCTGCAGCCGTTGGTTGGTCCGATCGACCAGCTCCTGCACTCGCCGACCGGCGCTGTTCCCCCGCGGTTCCTCGTAGTCGGCGTGTACGGTGACATGCAGTTGATCGCTCACCGACTCCACCAGATCGTCCCCCGCGAAGACCACTCCCACGGGCACTTGCCGTTCGCGGATCGCGGTCTGCAGTTGGTCCACGGAATCGAAGACCTGAATCCTTGCGTCCTCCAAGGTAATGGGAGGTTCCTTCGCTTCGTCGCTTTCGGGATCGAGCGCGTCCTTCTCAGGCAAGAGCGCTTTCGCGTCGTGATAGACGAGTTGGGTGAGCATGAACCCGTGGCGGTGGTTGGCGACGCCGATGACCAGCTTCTCCTGCTCCAGCGACTCGTGCTGATAACTGACCGCCTGCACGGAGCCGAGCATCAGCAGGGGATAGAGCACGATGGGCACCACGATCATGGCGATGAGCGTTCGCCGATCCCGAAGGATGTCGATCAGTTCCTTGCAATAGATGGTCCGGACGCGGTGCCGAAAGGTCATGAGGATGGCACTCCCGCCAGTTCGCCCGCGTGGATGACCTTCAGAAAGATACTCGTCAGCCGTTGCTCGCCGCTTTGATGACGAAGGGTCGCCAGATCACCTTCGGCGACGAGCCGACCGTCGTGAAGCAGCCCGATCTTGTCGCACATCCCCTCGGCCTCGTCCAGATAATGGGTCGAAAGGATGATCGTCTTGCCCTCGTCGCGCTGCCCTTTGATGAAATCGAGAATCACACGGTTGCTGAGCACGTCCAGCCCCAAGGTCGGCTCGTCCATGATCAGGATCGGCGGATCCGCGACCAGCGCCCGGGCGATGTTGACCCGTTGCTTCTGCCCCGTGGAAAGCGCCCCGCAGCGGAGTTCGGCGAATTCCCCCAGCCCCAGCCGTTGGATGAGTTCGTCCGCCCGCGCCGCCGCCTGATTGCGATTCATCCCCTGTAACTGGGCGAAATAGACCACCAGCTCGCGGGCGTTGAGACGTTGGTACAGTCCGGTGTTGGCGGTGAGAAATCCCAACACCCGCTTGACCTCATTGGGTTGCTCGGCCACGTTGAAACCGGCCAAGTGCGCCGATCCGCCGGTGGGCCGCATCAACCCGCTGAGCATCCGCAGCGTCGTCGTCTTCCCCGCCCCGTTGGGACCCAGCAACCCGTAAATCTGCCCCTCGCCGACGGAAAAGGTCAATCCATCCACGGCCCGCTTCTCCGCGCCCTGCGGAGTGGGAAAGCTCTTCACCAGACTGTCGGCCACGATCATGTCCACGGCGTCATTGTAGCGGGCGACGGGTTTTTCGGCGCGTCTACTTGTCGCCTCCGCGAAAAACCGCTAACTTCGATTTTGCGTCGCAAGCCAACGCGGCGCGAAAGGCTCGCTTATGAAGAAGGTGCGTAAACGCGGACAACCAACGGAAATGCTGGCCGAGTACGATTTTCGCGGGGGCGTTCGCGGCAAGTATGCGTCCCGATTTGCCAAGGCGGAGAACGTCATCGTGCTCGCCCCCGACGTGGCAAAGCACTTTCATGATTCGGCTGCTGTAAACGATTTGCTACGCGCATTTATTCGGATCGGGTCACGGCCGCGACGCTCGGGTTGAAGGCGTCAAGATATCTCGTCCTCCGGGGAAACGGTTTGGAGCAACGGCAACCGCCCCGACAACCGGACCATGGAGCAACACGATGGCTGCGGAAACGCGGATCGAAAAAGACAGCATGGGCGAGATGACCGTTCCGGCGAGCGCTTATTGGGGCGCCTCGACGCAGCGGGCGGTCGAGAACTTCCCCATCAGCGGCTACCGCTTCGGGCGGCGCTTCATCCGCGCCATGGGTCTCATCAAACAGGCCGCCGCCAAAGTCAACAAGGACCTCGGCAAGCTCGACGCCACCCTCGCCGATCTCGTCATCACCGCCGCCCAGCAGGTCATCGACGGCCGACTCGACGAACACTTCGTTCTCGACATCTTCCAGACCGGCTCGGGCACCAGCACCAACATGAACGCCAACGAGGTCATCGCCAACCGCGCCATCGAACTCGCCGGCGGCAAGATCGGCTCCAAGGACCCTATCCATCCCAACGACCACGTGAACATGGGTCAGTCCTCCAACGACGTGATCCCCGCGGCCATCCACGTCGCCGCCGCCGAAGCCCTGCAAGGCGATCTCGTTCCGCCGCTCGAACACCTTGCCGCGGCCCTGGGCGATAAGGCCAAGGTCTTCGATCGCGTGGTCAAGATCGGCCGCACGCACCTGCAAGACGCCACTCCCGTTCGTCTCGGCCAGGAATTCGCCGGCTACGCCCGGCAAGCCAAACTCGCCGCCTTACGCACCATGAAGGCCGTTCGCGCCCTGCGTGAACTGCCCATCGGCGGCACCGCCGTCGGAACCGGCATCAACACCCATCCCGAGTTCGGGCGACGCATGTGCGAAATGCTCACCTCCGCGACGGGCATCGAGTTCGTCGAAGCCGAAGATCACTTCGAGGCCCAATCCGCCAAGGACGCCGTCTGCGAGGTCAGCGGACAGTTGAAGGCCGTCGCCCTGGGCCTCTCCAAGATCGCCCACGACATCCGCCTGCTGGGCAGCGGACCGCGCTGCGGAATCGGCGAAATCAAACTCCCCGAAACCCAACCCGGCAGCAGCATCATGCCCGGCAAGGTCAACCCCGTCATGTGCGAAATGTTGATCCAGGTTTGCGCCCAGGTGATCGGCAATGACTTGGCCGTGACACTCGCCTGCCGCGAAAGCTACTTGGAACTTAACGTGGGCATGCCCCTGATGGCCCACAACCTCCTCGAATCGGTGCGTCTGCTGAGCGCCGCTGTCCAGGTCTTCACGGAGCGCTGCGTGGCCGGAATCGAAGCCGATGAAAAACGCTGCGCCGAATTGATCGAAGGCTCCCTGGCCATGTGTACCAGCCTCGCCCCCAAAATCGGCTACGACCAGGCCGCCGCCATCGCCAAGGAAGCCTACAAGTCCGGCAAAAGCGTCCGGCAAGTCGCCAAGCTAGAGAAAGCCCTACCCGACGATGAAATCGACAAAGTCCTCGACCCCATGTCTATGACCAAACCGGGGTAATGACCAATGACCAATTACGAATTACCAGCGACCAAACCGGTTCTTCATTGGAACCCCGAGCAGAGAGGTACATAACTGATGGGCAGAGTCATCTCCTTCGTCTATGGTCTCACGGCGTATGCTCTCTTCCTTGTGACCTTCGTATATGCAATCGGGTTCGTCGAGAACCTGGTTGTGCCCAAATCGGTGGACATCGGTTCGACGCTCGGAGGCGGCTGGGCAGTTCTTGTCAACGTCGTGCTGCTGGGGCTCTTCGGTCTGCAGCACAGTGTGATGGCCAGGCCGCAGTTCAAGCAATGGTGGACGCGGTTCCTTCCCCCGCCGATCGAGCGGAGTACCTTCGTTCTGCTCGCCAGCCTGCTGCTGGCCTTGATGATGTGGCAATGGCGGCCCATGCCTGCCATCGTGTGGCACATCGACAACGCGGTCGGCCGGGGGCTGTTCTTGGGATTGTCGCTCGCCGGTTGGATGCTTGTCCTCTACGGGACGTTCGTCATCGACCACTTCGACCTGTTCGGGATGCGGCAAGTCTTCCTCCACTTGCGAGGCATCCCGTACACGCACCCTCCGTTCGTAGAACGGTCGGTTTACAAGGTCATCCGCCACCCGCTGATGTTGGGATTCATCGTCGCCTTTTGGGCCGCGCCGACCATGACCCAAGGGCATCTTCTCTTTGCCGTGGTGACGACGGGGTACATCCTCGTGGCGATTCAGCTCGAGGAGCGCGACCTCTTGAAAATCCTCGGCGACGATTACCGCCGCTACCGGATGCGTACGCCGATGCTTCTGCCATTTCTCCCTAAGCGAGAGCAATGATCCGGCCGCTGGCGTGCCATAACCTGCCGGCCCGACGCGCCTACGTGCCGGAACTCGCCCGCTGTGGCGGGTGCCTTCCTCGCCCAGGGCGCGTACGACGGATTCCAACACATTTTTTCCCCCTTGCTCCCGCCCCGCTCCCGTGGTAGAATCACCGTGAGTCCGTGAGGAGATTGCCGTGGTTTATCGTGGACACATCAGGGACGGCCGCGTCGAACTCGATGAACAGGTTCGACTACCCGAAGGTGCGCCGGTCGAGGTAGCGATCACCCCACAGCCCCCCGCCGTTGGGGAGGACGAGCTCGGTCCAACGTTGTACGAGAGGCTAAGGCCGGTAATCGGCATCGCCAAAGGCCTGCCGCCGGACCTAGCTCGAAACCACGATCACTATCTGCACGGTGGTCCCAAGAGAACGTGACCGCTCGCTTCGCCGACACGTATTACTACCTCGCCCTCCTGAGCGAAAGTGATGCCGCGCACGCCGCGGCCACGCAGGCGTCACGGTCGTATCGCGGGCGTGTGGTCACCACGGCCTGGATTCTCGCGGAAGTGGCGGATGCCTTCGCGGAACCCGCGCTGCGCCCGAGCTTTCTCGGCCTCATGGAAGTGCTGCGCGGCGACCCCCAAGTCACGATCGTTCCGCCCACGCAAGAATGGTTTGATCGCGGAATTGCCTTGTATGCAAAACGACCGGACAAGGCATGGTCGTTGACCGATTGCATCTCGTTCGTGGTCATGGAACAGATGGGCCTCAGCGAGGCCTTGACCGCCGATCGACACTTTGGACAAGCGGGATTCACCGTGCTGCTCGCCTGATGCGGCGATTAGCCCGGCTCGACGTCTCCGCCGGGAATCCCGCCGCGCCGGCGTGCCTTTGTGCCGGAGGTTACCCCGGCGCGCTGACGTGCCTACGTGCCGGAGCTCGCCTGGCCGCCCAAATCGGAAATCGGCAATCGACAATTCCAAAATCCCCCTTGCCCCCGACCGCCCCTCCGCTACACCGCCCGCTACAGCCCGTTGAAGAACTCGGACTGCTCTCGTCTCCTTGTGGCGTCACCCTTTGTGCCCGGCTGGGAGGGCCAAGGTCGACTTTGCACGGGTTTAGCGCGGGCAAAGTTTCTCTTTGCCCCAATCGGCTGGTATAGTCCGTCCGTCCGACGAGGCACGATCATGGTCGCCGAAACCGTACTCTCCGAAGCCACCCGCCGCCTGGTGGACCAGTTCCACCCGCGTAGGGTGATCCTCTTCGGCTCCCAGGCCCGCGGTACCGGCGATGACCGTAGCGACTGCGACTTTCTGGTGATCTGCGACGACGTAAGCAACCGCCGCGCGCTGACGTTGGCCATGGACCGCTCCCTGTGGGACCTACCCATCGCCCGCGACATCATCGTCCTCACCCCCGACGAATACGAGCGCGATCGCCACATCCCGGGCACCATCGCACGACCCGCGTCCAGGGAGGGACGGGTGCTCTATGAAGCCGCCGGATGACGCCCGTCTCTTCAATGTTCGAGAGTGGATCGAACTGGCCGAGGACGATCTTCGCGTTGCGCGACACACTCTCACGATCAAGCGTCGGTGCCCGTACCGCTTGGTTGCCTACCACGCCCAGCAGTGCGCCGAAAAGTACCTGAAACCTTCCTGGTTCTGCGCGGCGTCGATTTTCCGCATACTCACAACCTCGCTCGCTTGCGCAAGCTCTGCGTCGATCTCGCATCGTGGGCCGAAGACCTCTGCGACGCCGATGAACTCACGACGTTTGCTATCTCGTCGAGGTATCCCGGGCACGAGATGAAGGTCACGGCGACTGATGCACAGGTTTCAATCCGAATCGCCGAAGTTGTGCGCGAAACGGTACGACGAGCGCTGCGCGAGGGAGGGGTCGGGGTTCGAGGCAACGGACCACGACCTAGAGCGTAGCTTCGACTGGCCGCCGCAGGGACGATTTCCCGACCCACCCCCCATCCGCCCGTGACGCGACGCAACTAGCGGGGTATGAGATCGGGTGCGGAACCGAACGATGGACAATACGAACGGCGATCAGCTTGAACAAGCATGGCGCTCCGCACCGGACGCCCACGTTCAACGTGCCCTAGGAAGTCCCGACGACTATTCGCCGCAAGCGTATTCGGTAATCCAAGCTGAGGCCGCGCGACGCGGCATCGTCGCCATGGGTACACTGCACCCGGATCCGTTTCCGGAATCCGTCTACCTTCGGTTGCTTGCGCCTGCGGGACGCTTCTTGTGGGACCATAGGTTATTCACGGCCTTCCTTCTGGCGGCGGGCTTGCGTGCGGCGAGCACGCGACTCGCTCCCGCCATGGCCGCTGTGAATCCGTTGATGTATGCCGCCGGATACCTAGCGCTCCTGACGATCTGCATGAGCCTGCTCGCGTTCCCTCTTCGATCCTATTCCCTAGCAGCGCGCGTAACTCTCGCGGGGTGCCTGGGGCAGATTCCCATCAGCCTTGCGTCTTTCCTCATCAATCAGGAGATCATCGGCCCAGGGATTTGGTTTTGGCTTTTTTCCCCAGTTGTTCAGATAGTCGTCGGCTGGGGGCTACCCTTCGCGATGATCGTCTTGGTCATTGTCCTGCGCCGAAAATACGCCCCGGTGTTCGCACCCGGCCATTGTCGGCGCTGCGGGTACGACCTTAAAGGCCTCCCCCAGCCCCGTTGTCCTGAATGCGGCACCCCGTTTGTCTCCGCAATCAAGCCGCCATCGTCCGCCTAGCGCTTCCAACGCAGTCAGCGCGGGCCTCCGTCTCGATGCTCGTTGCCCCGGCGCTGCTTATCCCCTGTAACTCGTAACTGGTCATTGGTAATTCGGCCCCGGCTCCGCCGCTTGACCTTCGCTCCCCGCTCGCCGACGATAGTGCGGGACGAATGATTGAACTACCCGTATTAGAACGTGGCCCCGCCCGATCGCCGCGGCGGCGACTTCCGCCGTGGCTCAAGCGGCCGCTGCCCGCCGGCGATTTCGCGCACACCGTGGGCATCGTCGAGGAAAGCGGCGTGGCCACCGTCTGCCAGGAGGCCCGCTGCCCGAACCTCTCCGAGTGTTGGTCCAAGCGTCACGCCACGTTCATGATTCTGGGCGACAAGTGTACGCGGCGCTGTCACTACTGTGCCGTGCAGACCGCCCGGCCCGATCCGCCCGCCGCCGACGAACCCGATCGCCTCGCCGAAGCCGTCCGACGATTGCAATTGCGGCACGTGGTCATCACCGCCGTCGCCCGCGACGACCTCGACGATGAAGGCGCCGGCCACTTCGCCCAATGCGTCCGCGCTATTCACGAGCTTTGTCCGACGACGACGGTCGAAGTTCTCCCGGCTGACTTCCACGCCCGGCGGGAGTGCATTGCGGCCCTGTGCGACGCGGCCCCGGAGTTGTACAACCACAATCTCGAAATGGTCGAGCGCCTCACGCCCACCATCCGCCCGCAAGGGAAATACCGCCGCTCGCTGGAAGTGCTAAGACTTGTGAAGCAGATCGCCCCGCGGCTCATCACCAAGTCCGGCCTCATGGTCGGACTCGGTGAAACCATCGACGAGCTCCATCAGGCGTTCGACGATCTGCGAGCGGTGGATTGCGACGTGCTCACCGTCGGACAATACTTGCAACCCACGCTCGACCGCCACGCACCAGTCGCCAAGTTCTACTCGCCCGACGAATTCGACGCCTTCGGCGTGTACGCCCGCCAGCTCGGGTTCCTCAGCGTCGCTTCCGGCCCCTTCGTGCGCTCCAGCTACAACGCCGCCGACGTCTTCGACGAAAGTCGAAGACGAAAAGGCTGACGTTTCCGGACGTTGTGCAGGTTCGTTGTAGGCGCGGCGGGCAATTCTTGGTAGAATCGTGCGATACCTGAACCCGTGACACAAGCGTCGGAGACACCGGGGCGGGATGGAGGCAGCATGTTCAGGCTTGTCACCTTGTGCGTCGCCCTCGCCCTGGGAACCGCGGTTGGACTTCCGAGCGCTTTCGCCGCCCTATACGTGGTCACTCGAAGCAGCGACACGGACGACGGTGCGTGCGATGCGCACTGTACGCTCCGTGAGGCGATCAACGCGGCCAACGACCATTCGGGGCTCGATACGATTGGCTTCGACATCGATACGCGAGATCCCAGTGTCATCCCCACCATCAGTCCCGTCAGCCCGCTGCCCAGCATTACCAATCCTGTGGTCATCGACGCCACGACGCAATTCGCCGGCCGGGTGCAGCTTAACGGCGAGAATGCGGGCGTGGACGCCAACGGACTGCGCATCTCGGCGGGCGGCAGCACCGTTCGCGGCCTGGTGATCAATCGTTTCGACAGTAACGGTATTCTCCTCATGACCGGCGGCGGGAACACGATCCAAGGCAACTACATCGGGACGAACATCACCGGCACCGCGGCATTGCCCAACGGCGACCACGGCTCCGGCGTGCGCATCACCAATTCAGCGGAGAACCTCATCGGCGGGACGCAGCCCGCGGACCGCAACCTCATATCCGGAGGTTCTCCCGGCTACGGAATCTGGATCTTCGGAACGAGTGCTACCGGCAATCGCGTGTTGGGCAACTACATTGGGACCAATGCCGCAGGCTCGGCGGCCCTGCCCAATCTGATCGGCGTATACATTTGGGCGTCGGACAACATTGTCGGGGGCGCCCAGCCGGGGGAGCGCAACGTCATTTCCGGCAATAGGTATGGTGCCAACATCGAGATCTTCGACGGCGGCAGCGGTGCATCAGGAAACCGCATTCAGGGCAACTACATCGGCACCGACCCCACCGGCTCGTTTGCCGTCGATACCAATGTCTTGGGCGCAACCGGCATCACCATCTCGGCCGATGACAACCTCATCGGCGGCGCGTGGTTCCGGTTCGATCGATTCGGTAACGTGATCTCCGGGAACCCGCAGGGTGGGATCACCATCTACAGCGGCGTCGGCAATCGGATCGAGGGAAACTACATCGGCACCAATCCCGCCGGCAGCGCGGTTGTGAGAAATGGGGGGGCGGGAATTGCGGACCGTGGCGAAACAACGCAAATAGGCGGCACGGCCGCAGGCGCCGGGAACTTGATTTCCGGGAATTTTCGCGGGATCGAGTTGTTTAATGCTCTAGGGACCGTCATCGAAGGCAATGGGATCGGCGCCAACGCGGCGGCGACGGCCGTTCTTGGGAACGCCGACGCAGGCATCTTCTCCGCCTTCGCCACTGACGTGACCATCGGCGGCGGCGACCCCGGCGAAGGCAACCTCATCGTCGGCAACGCGATCGGAATCAATGTCAACTCCGGGCCCATGACGATCCAGGGCAACACCATCGGCAAAGTCGGTCAAGGGAACTTGACCCTCGGCATACTGCTGCTCGCCGAGGGCGCGTCGAATTTTATGATCGGCGGGCCTGGCGATCATGGCAACGTGATCGCCGGTAACGGCGGCGACGGCATCTGGGTGGTTTGCTATCCGACTTGCCCGCTCAGAAATACCATTCGGGGCAACTCCATCTTCGACAATGCCCTTCTCGGAATTAACCTCGACCCCCAAGGAAACCCGCGGGATGATGTCAGCGAAAACGACCCCGGGGACGATGACGAGGGCCCCAACCGGCTTCAGAACTACCCCCGTCTCTTTAGCGCCCTTCGTTTTGAGGGCGACGTACGCGTTCGGGGCCGGCTCGAGTCCAGCCAACGCGGGAACTACACGATTGAGTTGTTCAGCAATCACGATTGCGATCCATCCGGTTACGGAGAAGGCGAGACGTGGATTGCCAGATTCGAGGTCAGCACGGATTTCCGGGGAATCGCCGATTTCGATGTGTCTGTGGATCGCCTGAGTTTGTTGGTCAGAAGGTCTCTGACCGCGACCGCGACGGACTTCCAGGGCAACACGTCAGAGTTTTCCGCGTGCATGGATGTTCTCGACGATTCCGACAACGACGGGATCGCCGACCTTCATGACAACTGCCCTACCACCGGCAACCCGGGTCAAGATGATTCCGACGGCGACGACGTCGGCGACCTTTGTGACGCCTGTCCGAACACGGTTCCTGGTGCAGCGGTTGATCCCGCCGGCTGCCCGCCCATTATTGCTGGCGATTTCGACCGCGACGGCGACATCGACGCCGACGATTACGCCCGATTTTGGTCTTGTTTGCTCGGACCGGATGTGCCCCAGACGAATCCGGACTGCATCCGGGCGTTCATCGATGGGGACTTGGATGTTGATCACCGAGATTTCGCCGCGCTCCAGAATTGCTTCCGCGGAGCAGGCGTTCTTGCGGACGCCGCGTGCGGCAGCTGAAAACCAACAAGTTTGCGCTTGAGAGCGTTCGACCTAGGCTTTCCGGGATGTAGCGATACGTTGCGGGATTCGCGGCTCAGCTCGTCGTCTTACGACGAACAGGGGCCGATGGCTCTACGGCCAACCCTGTCGCCTCGTCGATCTGAAGCGGCGCGTTGTGTAGCTGCATCTTCATGACGCGCCCCACTTTGAATCTGACAGTCCGCCTTGAGGGGACGTGAACCTTGTCCATGGTCTTGGGGTTCTGGGCATCGCGCCCCGCGCGAATCTTGGCCTCGAAAACGCCGAAATCGCGAAACTCGAGCCGGTTGCCGTTGCCGAGTTCCCGGACGATGGAATCCAGGAAGGACTGGATCACTTTCTTGACGATGTTCCGCTTGCAGCCTTCGTCCTCGGAAATGCGATCGATGAGCTCTTTCTTCGTGATCGTGGCCATTCGATGCCCTGAAACCGAGCCAGCCTAGCCGGCGGTTAGTGAATCCTCAATGACCGGTGAAAGGGTCCCGCTTCTGCGCCCCTGGGACCGACCCGTGGTCCCGATTCTCAGAGCCCAGCCGGCTACTCCTCAGGCCCGAACCCAACCGACCCTACCGCACGCAAGTCATCGTACTACAAGGGGTTCCGTCGATCAAGGCTCTTTGTCCACAGGGCAAATCTTTCCAGGCGGGACTGCGGCGGCGGGCCAAGGGGGGCGGTTATCGACGGGTACGCCCCTCTCGGACGGAGTCGAAACGGCGGTAGGACTGGTCCTGGCCGGAGGCGAACCGGCCCTGACGGTCCCATATCACCTCGCGATAGGAAATGACCTCGCGCTGGTGGTCGAATCCGACGGTCATGGGCCATTCATTTCGGCCCGCCGTGGACAGGCCGTCGATCATGGCTGGGTCGAAGATCAAGTGGCTGGACAGCCGCGGTTCCGTCCCAAGAGATGGACGTGTCGCCGCGCAGCCAAGGGTGGCTACGCAGCCGGAAACGGCAAGCAAAGTTGACCATGCGCGAACGCCCATGCCCCTTCCCAAACACCGTGCGTTCCAGACCGCGCCAGCGCCGAGGACGGCCCATAAGAGAACGCCGCCTTCTTGGCGTTCGTCATCTCTCCGTACAAATGGTGGAAACGGGTATTCTAGAGAACCATTTACGGTTGTGCCGCGGGGACGGCATCGGGCTGTGGAATCGCCGCCAGAAAGGGTTCCGGTTTGCTATCCGGAGTGCGGGGCTGACAATCCGATCGCGGCGAGGGTTTTTCGATGGATGGACTGGTCGTTGGCATCGTGATTGGGGTCGTCGTCGGCGCGGCCATCGGGGGCGCGTTCTTGTGGTATGCACGCAGACAATCCTTGGCCGCCGCGCAGTCGATGGCGACGGAACTGTCAACGGTCGCGGAGCAACTGCGAACGGCATTCGCGGCGCTTTCGCGGGAGGCGCTCTCCGCCAACACCGACGATTTCGTCAAGCTCGCCAAGGCTACGTTCGAGCAGCAATTCACCGCGGGTGAAAAAACGCTCGATGAAAAAAAGAAGCTCATCGACGCCCGCCTCGACGAACTGGGCAAGCGGCTCACCACGCTGAACGAAGTCGTACAAGCCGCGGAGAAGCAACGGGCCGAGTCTCACGGCGCTTTGCAAAAACATTTGGAGACGAACGCCCAGGCGACTCGGCAGTTGCAAACCACGACGGCGCAGCTTCGCGAGGTGCTGGCCAATCCCCAGCGCCGCGGGGCGTGGGGCGAGCGCATGGCCGAGGACGTGCTCCGCCTCGCGGGGTTCATCGAGAACGTGAACTATTTCAAACAGCGGCCGCTCGATGAGCGCACCCGACCCGATTTCTCTTTCCCTCTGCCCGGAGATCGCTGGCTGCACATGGACGCCAAGTTCCCGCTGGAGAACTATCTCAAGGCCCTCGACGCCCCCGATGAGGCCGGGCGTCAAAGCGGGACGGCGCAGTTTCTCCGCGACGTTCGCAACCAAATCAAGGACGTCACCACCCGTTCCTACATCGATCCGGCGCGAGGAACCGTGGACTACATGCTGGTGTTCATCCCCAACGAGCAAATCTACGCCTTCATTCATCAGCACGATCAAACGCTCCTGGACGACTCGATTCGCTTGAAGGTGGTGCTGTGCTCGCCGCTGACTTTGTACGCGATTCTCGCGGTGATCCGACAGGCGACGGACAGCTTCCGCGTCGAGCAGAGTTCGCACCGCATCCTCGAACTGCTCACCGAGTTCCAAAAGCAGTGGGGCAAGTTCGTGGAGACCATGGGCAAGGTCGGCGACAAACTCGACGACGCCCGGAAGTCCTACGAGGAAATGGTCGGCACGCGGACGCGAGCGCTCGATCGGCAGCTCGACAAGATCGAGGACCTCCGCGCCGCACGGGCGGAACTGCCCGAGCCTCGCTCCGCAGGAAACTGACCACCCGAGTCCCGAGCGCAGGCGAGCGGAATAGGGTCGGTCATGCAAACCGTCCCCTGCCGGATGCATGGGCCCCGCGATCCCACCGTGAGCGCTATGCCAATCGCAATCGCACAAACTTGCGGTTGCCGCGTTGGAGGACGTCTCCGGTCTTGACGGGGACGGGGGTGTTGGGGTCCTCGATCGGGTTGCCGTTGAGGCGGATGCCACGCTGGGTCACCAAGCGGCGGGCCTCGCCGCGCGATTTCTCGCCCAGGCAATCGACGATCAGATCGACGGGAACGATACAGCCGTCGCGGAGCTTGTCCGCGGGCACGGTGACCTCCGCGATTTCATCGGGCAAGCCCTGCATCCCTCCGCCGTGAACGCGGCGGAACTCGTCCGCGGCGGCGTCGGCCTGGGCCGCGGAGTGGAACTGAGTGATGATGGTCTTGGCGAGTGTCTCTTTCGCCTCGCGAGGGTTGATCCGCGCCGGGTCGGTGAGAAAAGCGATTTCCTCCTCCGGGGTGTCGGTGACCAGCTCGAAGTAATTCCGCAAGAGGGCGTCGGGGATGCGCATGATCTTGCCGAACATTTCCGAGGGCGGGTCGGTGACGGCTACGTAGTTGCCCAGCGACTTGCTCATTTTCTGCTGGCCGTCGGTGCCGATGAGCAGGGGCATGACCATGACGATCTGCGGAGGCTGTCCGGCGTCGCGTTGCAGATCGCGCCCGCAGAGATTGTTGAAGGTCTGATCGGTGCCGCCCAGTTCGACGTCGGCATGAATCTCGACGCTGTCGCGGGCCTGCATGAGCGGGTAGAGGAGTTCGTGGAGGAAGATTTCCTTGCCCTCGGCTTGGCGCTTGGCGAAGGTGTCGCGCTCGAGCATCCGGGCGACGGTCATCTGACTCATCAGGCGGATCACGTCGGCGAAGGTGAGCGGGCTCAGCCACTCGCTGTTGTGACGGACTTCGAGCCTGTCGGGGGAGAGGTCGAGCACTTTGCCGGCCTGTTGCAGATAGGTGGCGGCGTTGGTCTCGACTTCGGCGTCGCTCAGCATCGGGCGCGTCTTGGATCGACCCGTGGGGTCGCCGATCCGCGAAGTGTAGTCGCCGATGATGAGAACGGCGACATGACCCAGGTCTTGAAATTGCCGGAGCTTGCGCAGGACCACGGTGTGTCCGAGCGTAAGGTCCGGGGCCGTGGGGTCCATGCCGAGCTTGGCCCGAAGGCGCTTGCCGCTCGCCAGCCGTTGGCGCAGCTCCTCCGCGGTGTACACCCGCTCGCATCCGCGAAGGAGGAGAGTGAATTGTTGGTCTGTCGATGGTCCGTGCGTCACGCGGCGAAGTGTAGTGGATGGGTCCGCGCGTTGCCACGAAGGACAGCCGAATTGCCAATTACCAATTACCAAGTGGAAAAGGTGGGTCTGCGGACCCACCCTACAGGGTCTACAAGGTCAACGCGCGGTGGGCAAGGCATCGACGCGAATTCGTTCGACATGCGACGCTCGGCCGGTGGCGGGGTCGACGGCGACGAGGATTCCGCAGAGGCGGACGTCGTGCTCGGCTACGTCGAAAATGCTGGGGACGCAACTGATCATGCTGCCCACCACGCGCTCCTTCAATCGCCCGAGTACGGAATCGTACGGCCCGGTCATGCCCACGTCGCTGATGTAGGCCGTTCCTTTGGGGAGGATCCGTTCGTCGGCGGTGGGGATGTGGGTGTGGGTTCCGAAGAGGACGCTCACGCGGCCGTCGAGGTGCCAGCCCATGGCCACTTTTTCGCTAGTGGCTTCGGCGTGCAGATCGACGACGATGATCTTGATGTCCTTGGGAATGGCGTCGAGCACGCGATCGACGGCGGCGAAGGGGCAGTTGGCCGTGGTCTTCATGAACATGCGGCCCAGAAGGGAGATCACCGCGACGCGATGATTCTTGTTGGTTTCATGGATGGCGTATTCGCGGCCAGGCGCCTTGGAAGGGAGGTTGGCGGGGCGGACGATGCGGTCCGATTTTTCCATCACCGGGATGATGTCCTTGCGACGGTAGACGTGGTCGCCGAGGGTGATGAGGTTGGCCCCGGCTTGGATCACTTTTTCATAGGCCGCGGCGGAGAGGCCGGCGCCGTCCGTGGCGTTCTCCGCGTTGACGATCACGCAGTCGATCTGGTGCTTGGCGACGAGCGCGGGCAGCGACTCGGCCAGCACCCGCCGCCCGGGACTGCCCACTACGTCACCGACACATAGGAGGTTGATCAACATAGCCGAGCCAATCAGAGCCGCAGGCGGCTCCCCTTTACGCTTGCCCTTGACGCGCCGCGGCGGCCTCGCCGCCCGCCCAAAGCGCGATCCCCGCGAAGCAGGGGCGGCGTGTCAAGGGCGGACGTCAAGCGCAAGCCAGCGGACATGGGTCCGTAGGACGACCGCCCGCGGCATTGTAGCCGCGGATCGCAGCCGCGAAAGGCATCGCGTGGTGCGCATGGGCGGGAACGGTTGACGGGAGTAGAATAGGCCTGCAAGATTGCGCGGCGGGACGGCGGCGCATTTCAGGCGAGAGAAAGGGTGCGGGACGGGACCTGCCGACCAGCAGAAAAGGTAGAATGGGCCGCTCGTCCCCCCTTCGCGTCATGCTCCCTCTTTGGTACAATCCCATGATCGTGCCCCAGCCGAATGATTTGCGGCGTCGGGTTTCGTGGAGTGACGCGCATGCTAGCAAAAAAGGTTCGTAGCAAGCTTGCAATCGGGATGTTCTTATTGGGTTTCCTACCCCTTTCCGGCGCGATCTTGGTTGGTTGCTTTGACTCGGGAGGGACGCCCCACCAGGTGGACACTGAGCCGCCACCGACTCAGCCCCTCGACAGGGACAGTGACGGGATTCCCGACACAGCGGATGGGTGCTTGGGTACGCCCGAAGGGCTCGAAGTTGACGAATCTGGCTGTGCTGTCAGCCAAGGCGACGCCGACGGAGACGGTGTTCCGGATGACGACGACGAGTGTGCCACCACCCCGGTAGGAACCCAGGTGGATGGTGCCGGGTGTCCAGTCGACCAGGCGCCTGCTCCCCCGCAGCTATTCACAGTGTCCATAGCTCTCGTCGGTGAAGGCACGGTCGCTCCGCAAGGAGGAGAGTTCGAACCCGGTGCCACAATGATCTTGACGCCAAGGCCAGCTGAGGGCTGGAGATTCGATCGTTGGCGCGGAGATGTTGCGAACACCGATAACCCACTACGGCTGATAGTTAGTCGAAGCCTTTCAATTACGGCAGTTTTCGTTCAACAGTTCACGCTTGCAGTCAAGGTGCGAGGACAAGGCAGTGTGGTCCTTGATCCGCCCGGTGGGGCGTACGACGCTGACACGAGGGTGATGGTAACTGCGAACGCGGCACCGGGTTGGTTGTTCGATCATTGGGAAGGTGCCGTAATTGGAATCTCTGCAAACACCGAGTTCTGGCTCGGCGAGGATCAAACCGTGACAGCAGTGTTTGTCGAGGAGATCGTGTTGGTCGCGCTTCGCGTGGAGGTGAACGGCCAAGGCTCGGTAGACTTGTCGCCGCGAGGTATTCCGGATGGTGGCGCGTGGTTGTACCTTGCTGGCACGGAAGTGCGTCTGACAGCTACTCCTGATGAAGGATTCGTTTTCGAGGGTTGGGAAGGAGATCCTAGTTCTACAAACCGTTCCATCTTGTTGACCCTTAACTCGAACGCTCTTGCGATTGCTAGCTTTGGCGTTCCACCGTTCATAGCGGGCGATATTTTCTCGTTCTTAACCGTTCAAGAAACAGAGCTTTTCCGGCTTCTGACCACCCAAGCCAACGACGAGATTACACGGTGGCACCAGGATGAGTTGCGCGCGATATCTGAAGAACTCGCACGGCGTGGACTTAGCAGTGGGGGCTCGACTGGTAGGCAACTTGCTTGCGACGCTGACGAACAGGCTGTCGAAATGAGGCGAGCAGCAACCTGGCGGGTGTTGGATGATCCTTTGGGCCTATCATTCCAAACCCTATTCTATCTTGACGTGACAGAGGAGATCGATCAATGGAATTGTCAGCAATACCCCGACCCCTCTTGCTCAGTGTTATTTATATGCCGCTAGCGATTACCAATTTATGTAGGTGGAACACTGGAAGCTGTCTCGCTGTTCCCTGACTCAGAGGCTAGTTGGCGGCTGGATGAGACTTACGATGATCCACGGAATGTCGTCTTTGAAGATCTTCTCCGCGATCACGTGATCCTTTCCCGTCAGGCGGATCGGCGGAACACCAGGTTCGCTCACATCGACGGTAATTGACGGGTTCCGGGTGGGCGCAATCTGGGCAGAGCCGATCTCGAATACGTCGTCGAAGTTCCCAGAAAGCATAGGAAGCGTTAGCGAAAGACCTCGGTCGGCGTTGGTTGCCTCGATCGGCTCTGTCCCCTTGAAGCTTGCGTCGGGAATCTGCAGGCTCTTCTTGATCGCAGTTCTGTCGTAGCTCTTCGAGTGCTTCCGGCCGTCTGCATGATAGGAGGCGTGAGGGTTCGATCCCCTTCCAAGGTTGCGAGGAGACTGATCCTCGGCCCACACGGCGTAGACGTCCCCTTTTGCGGATCGGCGTACACGTCCGAACAGATGCTTTCGCCCATCTGGATGCACGATCGCGATCGCGTAAATCTTCTCTCCGTACGGCATCTCACGAGTTCCGACAAGGAGGCTGCCCAACAATGATTATGCAGTCTGTATGAAACGGGAAACACAGGCTAACAGTAGTTCGGGGCACTCACCAATTCTCCGGACCGTCGGGCCACCGCCGAGCCGCGTTTCAAACCCTCCAGAAACAACCCTCCGGCACGATCTCACCTTGACCATTCTACGCGGCACCGGGCGGGGTGGTCAGGGGGTGTCGGTTGGGAAAAGCTGGGTCTGAGAACCCACCCTACGGTCACCGCGCCAGGGCCACGGCGCGGACTTCGCGGAGGACGGTAACGCGGATTTCGCCGGGGTAGGTCATTTGCTCCTCGATGCGTTTGGCGACGTCGTGGGCGATGGCCGCGGCGGTGGCGTCGTCCACGCGCTTGGCGTCCACGATGACGCGGATTTCGCGGCCCGCTTGGATGGCGAAGGCTTCCTTGACCCCGGGGTGGACCTTGGCGATCTCCTCGAGTTGCTGCAAGCGTTGCACGTATCGTTCGAGGGATTCTCGTCGTCCGCCGGGTCGAGCGGCGCTGATGGCGTCGGCGGCCATGACGATGGGCGTGTAGGGGCTGATCGCGGGGATGTCGCCGTGGTGCCCCTCGATGGCATTGAGGACCTCGGGGCGTTCGGTGAACTTCTTACAGAAGTCGGCGCCGATTTTTTGGTGGCTGCCCTCGACCTCGTGGTCGATGGCCTTGCCGATGTCGTGGAGCAGTCCGCAGCGGCGGGCGAGTCGGCCGTCCAGACCGAGTTCGTCGGCGATGGCTTGGCACAAGAAGGCGACCTCGATGCTGTGGCGGAGGACGTTCTGCCCGTAGCTGGTGCGGAACTTGAGACGGCCGAGCAAGTCGAGCTGTTTGCGGTGCAATCCGCCGACGCCGGCCTCGATGGAGGCTTTCTTGCCGGTTTCGAGAACTTCCTCCTCGACTTCCTTTTGGACCTGTAGGACGAGTTCTTCGATTCGTCCGGGGTGGATTCGGCCGTCCGAGATGAGGCGCTCCAGGGAACGGCGGGCGGTTTCGCGTCGGACGGGGTCGAAGGCGCTGACCAGGACCACGCCGGGGGTGTCGTCGACGATGACGTCGACGCCGGTGGCTTTCTCGAAGGCGCGGATGTTTCGTCCCTCGCGTCCGATGACCCGGCCCTTCATTTCGTCGTTGGGGATATCGACGGTGGAGACGGTGCTCTCGCAGGTGTGCTCGCCGGCGTAGCGCTGAATGGCGGTGAGGACGATTTCACGGGAGCGCTGGAAGGCCTCGTCCTTGGCGGCGGAAATGGTTCGCTCGACGAGCAAGGCGGCGTCGCGGTCCAGCTCGTGGCGGAGGTCGTCGAGGATGGTCCGTTTGGCCTCCTCGACGGACATACCGCTGATTTTGAGGAGCGTCTCGCGTCGTTGCGCGAGAAGCGCTTCGGCGTCTTGTTCCTTTTGGGTGAGTTCATCGGCCCGTGTAGCAAGCTTCTTGACGACCTGTTCGAGGTTTCGTTCCTTGGTGACCAGGGTGTCGAGCTTGCCTTCGAGATTGTCCTCGCGCTTGGCGAGTCGTTTCTCGTTCTCCCTCATTTCGGCGCGGAGGGCGTCGCCTTCGATCTTGAGTTTCTCCTGACCGCGGAGGTATTCGGCTTTGGCCTCGACTTCCGCTTTCTTCCGTACGACTTCGGCGTCGGCGCGGGCTTCGGTGGTGAAGCGTTCGGCCTCGCGTTTGGCGGTGTCGATGCGTATGCGGCCCAACCAACGGTTGAGGAGGTACGCGGCGAGGAGGGCAGCGACGGCGCCGCCGGCACCGGCTGCGGCCAGTCTCCAGCCCGAGGCGCCGTCGGCCTGGGCGAGCACGTGTATCCAAGTCGAAGCGAGCATCGTCGGTCCATCCCTACAGGCCTGCGTCCCTCCGTGGACGGAGGGCGACAGCCTGCAATGCGATGATCGCTCTTAGGAGAGAGTCGAAAGCGGGTCGTGAAGCGCCGCGTGGGCTGCGTCAGGGACGAGTGGAGAGCCCTTCATGGCCACGGTGGGCGCCTGCTTCGACACCCCACCGGCGAACGTGGTCCTCGGGCGAACAAAGAATTGGAAATGCCGAATTCGGAATGCGGAAACTAGAACCCGACATCACTCCGCGCACCGCATCGGCCATTCTTCGTACCTCGCCCCAAGGCACCCCGCTCCACCAAGACCCTTTGTCCGCAACGTCCTCGCAACACTGCGTGAGGACACGCATCCACGAGTCCAAACCAGCGCCCCGTGATCCACCGAGGAACGACAATCGCACGGTGGCGTGCGGAAGCGCCGGGAAAGATCGTTCAGCAACCGGTCCGCCGTTTCGCCGACCGGTGCTCGCCCGCGAAAAACTCACTCCTCACGTCGAACCCGCGACCAAGCACGAGCCGTAACGCAAAGGCGATCATCAATAAAGCGACAATTCAATTACGTCGGCGCACCGTAGCGCCGCAGGGAGTGTAGAGGAGTTATCGGGATTGTCAAGACGTCGGTGAGTTGCGGCGGAGGAAAATTCCGCGTTACGGGCGCGGGTTCGCCCACGGTCAGCTTGCCCACGCGACTAGCGTTTTCCCTCGTGTGCGGTGGTCTGGGCCATCGGTTGGCCGTCAAGCAAGAGGGCGCGTTCATCATAGAGGCGATGGACGGCTTCGACGGCAGTGGCACGAAGTCACATTCTAGACGTGTGCGGAGCGGGTTGTTTGGAGGGTGGGGAAGACGTCGGCGACGGAGTGTTGCTGTTCGAGTTCGGACATGAAGCGTTCGAGGTCGGCAAGGCGTCGGCGGGCGACTTCTCGGACGGAGTCGAAATGGAAAGCATCCTGGAGTCGGGCGGACCAGAATTGGTATTCCTGCTTTCGATGCCAGGTGTCGAGGACGGCTTGGACGGCCTTGCCGTCGAGCAATCCGCGGCGGATCGCGGGCCAGAGAGAGAGCAGGCCGAACTCTTGCAAGTTCTTGGCGTCGGCGACGATGTGGCCCTCGATCACCTCCGTGGTGCGCTCGTGATAGGTACGAACGGCCCGGCCGGCACGGTCCAGGGATGCAGGCGGGAGTAGGCCGGCGAGGCTGTGTTCCATCATCCTCGCGCCTTCTTCTCGGTCGCCTTCGGTGAGGGTTCCCAGGAGGACTTCGGTACGTTCGGTTTCACCGCTGCGGCACCGAGCAGACCAACCGGCGTCGTGATACAAGGCCGCTGCCACCACGGCGATCTCGTCCGACGTGCGAACGCGGACCTCGGGCAGGGTCAGGATGGTCTGGGCGGTTTTGGCGACGCGCGCGGAATGCTCCCAGAGGAATACATCCGCCTCCCCGCGCGGGATGGGGATGAGCAAGTCGGCGCGGGCGCGCTTCCAGATGGCGTCGTGGTCCATGTGGCTCTACACCGGGGTTGCCTTGGCCCGCCGAGAGAATCCCTCCCTTGGAAGTCGGCCGCGGCACTTAGATGCAGGGGCCGAACCGCTTGCTCGGAAAACCAATCGAACGGAATCGCTCCCTTCCACCCACCGTTCGTTCGCCCATGCGGCGGCGTTGAAGCTCGCCGAAGACGCTGGTCGAGAATCGAGGGAAGCCATTGTACCGCAAGGGGACCCAGGGATGCTACCGGGAAATCCCGGAGTTGGGCTTTTCCCTTTCGGAGGGGCGGACACACTTGGGTGAGCACGTTGTCCGCAGGCTCGCCCTTGACGCTTCGCGTAAAGGGGAGCCGCCTGCGGCTCTGAGTCTACACGGCGTGGGTGGATCCAAGCTCGATGGGGTGATAGTAAAAATCGCGTTTTTGAGGGAGCCAACCGGCGTTTTGGATGGCTTGGCGGATTCCCTGTTCCGTAAGGCGAAAGGTGGTTCCGGCGGCAGAAACGACGTTCTCTTCCATCATCACTGAACCCATGTCGTTCGCGCCGAAGAAAAGTGCGAGTTGACCTATCTTCACACCCTGGGTGACCCAGCTCGACTGGATGTTGGGGATGTTGTCGAGATAAAGCCGGGCGAGGGCGCTCATCTTCAAGTACTCGTGGGCATCGGCGAGGAGCAGGTGCGTTCCGTCGGGGCGGGCGGGTGCGTCGAGGGGCAGGGAGGTGACGCGGCCCAGGGGCGTGTCGCCGGGCTGGAAAGTCCAGCAGATGAAGGCCGTGAAGCCGCCGGTTTCGTCTTGAAGATCGCGGATGCGGCGGAGGTGCTCGATGCGTTCCTCGACGGTCTCGATGTGGCCGAACATCATGGTGATGCTGGTGCGCATTCCGATGCCATGGGCCTCGCGCATGACGTGCAGGTATTGATCGGTGTTCGTTTTTCCCTGGGCGATTTTTCTGCGGACTCGATCGACGAGGATTTCGGCGCCGCCGCCGGGGATGGAATCGAGGCCGGCTTCTTGCAAGCGGAGGAGGACGTCGCGGACGCTCATCTCGAAGATTTCGTGGAAGGCGTGAATCTCCGGGGGGCTGAAGGCGTGGATGTGGATGGTGGGGTACTCGCGCTTGATGAACCGAAGGAGGTCGAGGTACCACTCGAACGGAAGCAGCTCCGCGGGCACGAGTCCGCCTTGCATGAGGATTTGCGTGCCGCCGATGTCGAGGAGTTCCTCGATCTTGGCCCCGATCTCCTGAAACGACAGCACGTATCCATCGGGGAGGTCCTTGCGGCCGGTGTCCATGCCCGGAGGGTCGGCTTTGAAGTTGCAGAAGATGCACTTCGCCGAGCAGTAGTTGGCGTAGTTGATGTTGCGATCGACGACGTACGTTCGATACGGCTCGGGGTGGAGGCGCAGGGTGACGGCATGCGCTCGCCGGCCAAGCTCGTGAATCGAGCAGTCGTCGTACAGGGCGAGGGCGTCCGCGTCGTCGATCCGCGCGTGGCGCGGGAGTGTCAGAGTCGCGGCAGCGGTGGTCATTCGGGGATTGGTCTCCATGGCCGGCGGATTATAGATGCCCGGTCGCTCTTCCGCGACCGCTCCCTTTACTCTTACGGCGTTTCAGGGTTTTTGAAAAACGAGGCGCGAAACGCATTTTCGCCCGCCCGTCCCGCCGTAGCCGCGTAATCCGAGCCGCGCATGATCAGAGCCGCGGCATTCATGCCGCGCGCCCCATCCGAGCCCCGAGCGCAGGCGACCGGCTCCTCCCCGCCCGGAGGGCGCACGAAGGTTGCCAGGGACATCATGTCCCTGGAAAGTGGCCCCTAACTTCCCTTCTGCTTTTTTTCCCGCACAGCTCGTACAGCTTCCGCCTTAAACCCT
>CAZYEX010000115.1:0-72441 GCA_964646605.1 uncultured Phycisphaera sp.
CGCTGCCAGAAGCAGGTCCATCGAATCGGCCAGCGAACTCCGTGTCACGCCGCTGACATACCGCGCTTCGAACGATGGCGCAAATCCCCTATTTTAACATTCTCGATGGCCGAGAATTGCAGACGGCTGAAGAGTTACGAAATCTGATGACCTACCCTCCACTCAGTTCAGTCAGTTCCGCAATCTCCCAGGACCTATTCTGCCAAACCTGCGGCTACAACCTCCGCGGGCTGACCGGGGATCGTTGCCCGGAGTGCGGGGCGTCGCTGTCCGGGGTGCGCTGCGACCGGCCGATGATTCCGTGGGTGTACCGCAAAGAGTCCGGCTGGTGGCGGGCCTATTGGCGGACCATCGCCTGGGTCATGTTTCATCAGGGGCGCTTCGCCGAGGAAATGGCACGGCCCGTCAACTTCCGCGATGCCCAGCGCTTCCGATGGATTACTATCGCGTGGGTTTGTGTGCCGGCTTTGTTGGCGATTGTGGGGGTGTACTGGTTCTCGCGGCCCGTTCGCCATCAGGGGGCTTGGCTCACGCTGGCCTACGCCGACGTCTGGCCGGTGGGCGTTCTCTACCTGTGTTTCGTCGCCTACCTTGCGGCGGCAACGGGCGTTCCCAGCTATTTCTTCCACCCCCGTGAGGCCCCCATCGACCAACAGAACCGCGCCGTCGCCTTGAGCTACTACGCTTGCGGCCCGTTGGCGATTTCGTTTCTTCCCTTGGCGGTTTTCATCACCGGAATGGGTCTGACCAGAATTCACGAGAGGTGGGCGCTCTTCTGCTTCCTGGTGGGCGTATTGGTCCCCTGTGGCCAGGCCGCGGCGTGGTGGCTGGATTTGATTCATCTTGCAAGGCGACTGATGCCCCAGGAATCCCGCCGAGCGGTGCTCGTCGCCCTCGCCGTCCCGGCGCTATGGTTGCTTTTCGCCTTCCTCTTTCTCGTCGCCCTCCCCGCCGCCCTCCTCTTTATCCTCATCGTCTTCGCCAGTCTGCGTTGAGTCGGGTTCATCGTCCGCCCGCGGATAGGGGCGCTTGCCGTCCAGAAAGAACGGAAGGTCAAGCACCCGCCTCGACACTCCGCCGCCCGCGACCTCAAAGCGCCCGCCGTCGTCCTTCCCATCCTCGCCCACGCTGTACAAGATCGCGGGATCCGCGTCAGGTAGGTATCCGAACGGACGCCCATCCGCCGCGTGGGGGTCCGGCGGGATCTGGGCGAGGGCGTGACCTACGAGTTCGTCGAGGGTGCCAGGACGATGTCCATGTTCCAGTTCATACAGCCGAATAGCAATGGCAATGGCGGCCAACCGACGCATCGCCAGGGTGCCAAAATAACCGTCCCTCACGCGCTTGCTGGTCCAATTCCCATCGTATGAACTGAACGGATGGGCCAATGCGTGCAGAAGCTCAAGCTTCTCTTTCGGCTCTCGCAACACGGGGGTGGCCGATGCATAGTTGGGTTTGCGAATCGCCGCAAGGTGCGCGGTCAGCGTCCGCAGGTCTGACAGACCCTCGAGATCAATGAGCGGGCGGGCGGCTCGGCCCCAGACGGCGTCGCCCCGCGAAGCCGGCATGGGACCGCCCACGAACAAAGTCGTCCAACTGAGGTCACCGTTTGCGACTCCGCGATACCAATCCCACGCGATCATCCGCTGGACAAACAAACTCCGCACAACTCCGTGGCTCAAATCTTCTTCGTCGAGAAGGTCGCGGATCAGACCCTTGGCCGTATCTGCCCAACGCGGGTCGGTCGGCGCGGCGCCGTTGGAAGCCCCTAGTTTTGGAAGGATGTGTTCAAGTCCGCGCAGCGCATATCCATGAGTGCTACTGGCGGATAACTGCTGTGCGAGCGTCGAGCTGGCCCGCAGGACACGCGCGTAAACAAGCTGGTCCTGGATGATCTCCAGCGCCTGGGCGTGGTCCGCTCGACAAACTGCATCCATCGTCGCCAAGAACAGAATCCGGCTGAGCTGGTAGTTCTCAGACCAGAGCGCAAAGAAGTTGGGCTGCGTCACTGGGCTGCGGAAACGACTACCCCAATCCGCGCCAGGAAGTCCGCGTGCCCGCCGGACCAGCTCCAAGGCGCTTCGATTCGCTTCCAGGATCGCGGCGACCTGCTGCTGGCGTTCACTCCGGCATGGGACGAAAGAGAGTTCGTCGAGGAGTTTGCCTTGATCCGTCGTGATGTTGACGGCGGTGTAAGCGTCAAGAATCAAACGGACCGCGTTCTGGTCGTCGGGGATTTGCTCTTTGGGATCGAAGTCCTCGGGATAAATGGGCTCGCCCGCGGCGATGATCCTGTCGATCTCCGCCTGCAACCGGCGATGCGCCTCCCAACCCCACCAAACGCGAAGCGAAATGAGAAGCAGCAAGAACCCGCCGGACGCGAGCAGAATGCGCTTCAACCACCAATATCGCGGAGGAATCGCCTGTGCGGCATCGTTCACGGGAGGGTCTCAGCCAGGGCCCGGACCTTGGCGCTCCGCAGCACCCAAGCGTCCGGGCGAACCCGCCCATAGCCGCCCTCGCCCGCCTTGGCAAGCAGATCGGCCCGCAACCGCTCCCCGTCCGACAACCACTCCACAGCCCCCGTGAAGGCCGCCCCGTCCGACCCCTGCATGACCACCGATCGCTCGAGGATCACATCATCCGAGTCAAGACCCGCGGCTCGAACGCCCTCGTTCACGCGAGAAAACAACTCCGCGAAGACCGCTCGTAGTCGAGCGAGGTCCAATTCCGCGAGTCGCATCTCGAGCGAAGCGCTCACCTCATGCACGACCCGCGGCGCGCCCATTCGACATTCGCGATTCGCCATTCCAGCGCTTCAGCCGAGCGGCAGTTGATACGTCCCCACGTAACCGCGATGTTGGAAGTAATCGAAGAGGTCATCGAGCGAGCCGAACACAGCCGTGGCCGTTTCTGTCACGAACGGCGACGGCTCCTCCGCGGGCCGCCATACGACGTACACTTCCTTGGTGCTCTCGAAGGCGTGTTGCAGTTCGCGTTCCACGCCCGAGGAAAGACCCGGACGGCCGCCGGGAAGCTCGGGAATGTAACTCACGATGATGTCCGACTGGTCGATGAGCTTGAAATCCCGGGCGTAAATCTGAGCGTCGATGTCCCGAGCGATGGCCGTGATTTCGCCCACGCTCAGCCGCACCCGCCGCCCGTTGACCTCCACCTCCACGTGGTCCCCGCCGCGCTTGGTGGCCTCGCCCGCGTCGAACAACAAGCGCTTTTCGTCCAAATCCGCGGGGTCGAAAATGATGAAATGCTCGGCGAGAATGTCGCGGAAGCGCTCAATTTCCGCCAGAACCGCGGGCATGTCGATCACGTGGGTCATGGGGAAGGAAGGGTAGACGCGCTTGCGCTGCGGCTCGAACATCAGGCGATAGAGGGAGCGTGCGTTGATCCGCGGGTTGCTGCGCGACAAGACATAGGCGTGCCCGTAACCAGCCACGGCCTCGGCCATGGCGTCGGTCACCACGATCTCCTCCTCGCGCCAAACCAAAATGTCCTTCAGTGAATGGCGGATTTCGTGCCCACGATCCAGCCGCTCGTGAACCGCGTCCACGTTGTCGACCAGCGTCACGTACAGATCGGCGTCGAGCTCGCATACCTGCTGATGGTCGTAGGCATGGAACAACCCATGCTTCCATCGGAACGTGGCGTGGGTGTTGACGATCAGATGCCCGCCCGCGGTCGCGGCGGCGAGGATGTCCTTGAACACGCTCTTGCGCAGACCGGCGAGGCGATGGCGGGGCAAATCCAGAATCCGCCCGGGCACGATGTCCGGGGCCTCGGCGTACATCCGGTCGCCAACGTTGAACAACGTGACTTCGTGTCCGTTCTCCTTGGCAAGTTCCACAACCTGTTCAAGGAACGGTTTCTTCTCGAGGCCGACCTGGCCGGTGACGATGACGCGAATCCCGCGCTCCGGTGCGAAACGGCGCTCAAAAGGCAGGCCGGGATTCGATCCTTGCGGCGCCATGGAAGGTCAAAGTGCGAAGTTCAAAGTTCAAAGACCGGATGGCGTCGGCATTACTCTCAGCGACGGTTGCTTCGCACTTCGAACTTTGAACTTCGCACTTCTAGTAGTCCGCCGGATCGCCGAATTCCTGAACCCAGTAGATCGAGTGCTCGCCGCCCAGTCGCACGCTGATGCCGACCTCGGACCACTTCTCGTCCAGGATGATGGCCCGGTGGGCGGGGCTTTCCATCCACACCCGCATCACGTCGCCGGCGCTTTCCTGCCCGGCGGCGAGGTTTTCCCCCACCGCGTAGAACGAGTATTTACCGGCCACCGCCCGATCCCCCGGACCGTAACCGGAAACGGGATCGGTGTGCCCGAAAAAGTCGTCCACGATCATCCGGCAAGCGTAGTCCTCGGCGATCTTATCGAGTTGGGGGTTGCGGACGACGGGGGCCAAATCCGCCTCGGCCCGTTCCAGATTGACGAGTTGCAGGACCTGGTCGGCCAGTCGATCCGGGTCGTCGGGGACCACGCAATCCGAGACCTTCCCCGTCTCGTCAGCGACGTCGGAGCCCGAAAGAGTCGCAAAACAGCCCGGCAAGAGTCCTAGAAAAGCGATCCCGGACAGCGAAATGCCTCGGTGACCCATCGGCATACTCAAAACCCACGCCATCGGCATCTCCCCCAACGCCGTTCCGGAACCCGCCTCTGCTGATTCTATCGTATCGACCAGGGTGGAACAAGGTCAGCGGGGCAGCTACGAAACCGTGACTTGGTCGTTACAATTGTGGCTAGTCCGTAAATCAGGCGGTTTGGGCGGGTGCCGGAAAAGCACCTTAACGGTGGCCTGGAAGCTCCGGGTAGAGCTCGCCCGCGCGTTTGACGACCCAGTCGCCGTTGCGTCCGTCGCTCCAGAAGGACTTCGGACGAAGCATCACCGAGTGCTCCTCGCCATCCGAACCCCGTATTTCCCAATAGTGGCGGAACGAATTACGCCGCCCAGAAAAGAACGACCTTTCCGAGTAGACCCGCGTGATAGCGCCGTCGAACGCTTTTCGTTTTTGCCACTCGTCGCGAAGGACGTCGTAACCGACGAGAGGCGCCACCATCAAGAGCACCAGACCGGCCGATGCCCGTTTTCGACGTCTTGGAAAGAACCCCATGCGTGATCTCCACACAGCCGCATGAGGGTACGATATCGGCGCGACGCGTCGTTATCGGAGGGGGCTCAAGCCGAGGTCCGTAGCAGACGCAAAGCGTTCAGGGCGACGAGAACAGTGCTGCCCTCGTGGCCGACGACGGCGAAAGGGAGCGGGACCGAACCGGCCGCGGCAAAGACGCTTAGCAGCGCGATGACGCCCACGGCGAAAGACAGGTTCTGGTACACAATGGCGGCGGTACGTTTGGCGTGGGCGTGCAGCCAGGCTACGTCGTCGATGCGATCCTGCATGAGCACGATGTCGGCGGCTTCCATGGCCACATCGGCGCCGCGCGCCCCCATCGCGATGCCCACGTCGGCGTGTGCGAGGGCCGGAGCGTCGTTGATCCCGTCGCCGACCAGAACCACGGGGCCGTATTGGTCGCGCAGCTTCTGAACCGCGGTCAGCTTGTCCTCGGGCGCCAGACCTGCGGCGTAGTCGTCAAGCCCAAGGTCGTGGGCAACCTTGGCGGCGACGAGCTGATGATCGCCGGTGAGCATTTCGACACGTTGGACGCCTTGACGTTTGAGGCGTTGGACGCACTCCGCGGCGTGGTCTCGGACGGTGTCGGAGAAGGCGAGAAACGCGACCTTGCCGTCGATGACCATGGCCGAGGCCGTCTTTCCTTCATTTCGAAATCGCTCGGCCCGCGGCGCCGCCTCGCGAGATGCCACCTCGGTGGCATGGTTGGATAACGACTCGGGTCGCCCGATCCAGACGAATCGACCTTCGACCGTCGCGGAGGCGCCTTCGCCCGGAATGGAGCGATAGTCGCTCACCCCGGCGGGTTCCAAGGTCCGATCGTGCAAGGCGCGGTTGACCGCGTCGGCAAGCGGGTGGTTGCTGGACCGTTCGATGGACCCGGCGGCGCGGAGGGCGTCCGACTCGTGGAGACCGTCGCGGACGTCGATGTCGGTGAGGCGCACGCGCCCCGTCGTGAGCGTTCCTGTCTTGTCGAACGCGACGACGGATACGCGGGCGACGACCTCCAGGTGGGCCCCTCCTTTGACCAGCACCCCGCGGCGGGCGGCGGCGGCGATGGCCGCCAGATAAGCGACGGGGGTGGCGATGATCAGCGCGCACGGGCTGGCCACGATAAGCACGGCGATCCCCCGGCGAACGGCCTCATGGCCCGCCACGCCCCAGGCCGAAGCTCCCAACCCCACCACCACGGCCGAGATCATCACCACGATCGAGTACGTCGGACCGATGCGGTCGATCAACCGTTGGGCGCGGGCGGGATGGCGGCGGGCTTCGGTCACCAAATGGACGATGCGGGCGAGCGTCGTATCCGTGGCGTGTTTGGTCACCCGCACCTCGAGCCGGCCGTTGAGGTTCTGCGTGCCCGCGAGCACCAAGTCGCCCACCTTGCAGTCGCGGGGGATGGACTCGCCGGTGATGGCCGACTCGTCGATGGACGACTGGCCGGCCTCCACAGTGCCATCGATCGGCACTTTCTCGCCGGGGCGGATGAGGACTCTGGCCCCGATGGGGATCTGTCGCAGCGGTACGCGGACGGGTTTGTCGCCCTCCAAAAGCATGGCCTCTTTGGGGGCCAGCTTGCGCAGGGCGACGATGGCGGACTGCGTCCGGCGCAGAGCGAACTCCTCCAGCCCGCCGGATAGCGCGAACAGAAAAAGCAGCAAAGCCCCCTCGAACGGGCTTCCGATCCACGCGGCCAGTCCCGCCCCCAGGAGCATCAGAAGATCAATGTCGATGCGAAACGTCTGCAACTTGGACCAGACCGTCTCCAACGCCGGAACGCCGGCAATCGAGAACGCCAACAGCGTGAAAAGCCATTCCAAGGGTCTAGGTCCGGCGAATTGATGAATCAGCCAGGCGATCAGCAGACACACTCCCGCCCCCACCGCGATGATGAACCCCATGTGCTGCGAAATTCGCCGGGCCGTGGGCGTATAGAACACGTCCGTGGTCACCCCGTCGAAGTCGATCATGGGATCGTCGGAAAGCACGGGGTTGAGAGCGCGTCGCGCCGGACTGATGATGGAATGCGTACTCATGGCGGTCCTGAGAGGCAGTCTATCGGCGATCGGCGGGAGTGGACAGACGACGGTTTCTATTCGGACCCTCGCCCCGCGCGGAACTTACCGGCCGACCAAGACGTGTTGCAGCAGATAAAGATCGTGCAAGTCCGCGTCGTTGTCGTGGTCGGGGTCGAGCAGTTCCACGCAGGGAATTGGCGACTGACGATTTTCGATTGTCGATTGATCCGAGCCCGGAGCGCGAGCGATGGGTTTTGAACCCTTAGCGCCGCGCGCGGAAGCGACGGGATCCCGCGGTCCGGTGAGCCCGCGCTGGAATTCCGCAAAATCGGACAGCGTGGTCAAGCCGTCGCCGTCTACGTCGACGCGGTATTCGCACTCGTCGGGCACTTCGTTGGCGTTGCAGTCGCCGCTGGGAAGTTCGTTGATGTCCAGGGCGTCGTCGATTTCGTTGCCGTTGCAATCCCACGGCCCGATGCGCAGAAAGTAGATGTCTTGCTCCCCATTGAAGGTGGCCGCATAGGCGACGTTCACTCCCAGATTGTCCGAAACCATGTGGTAGTAGTCGCCGATCTTCGGACTTCCGCTGGGAAAACCGATCGTCGAATCGAAGGGAATGCTCACCGCAATGTTTGGCGCGAACGTCTCGCCACCGTCGGTGGAGTAGGAGTAATACAGCTCGGACACGTTGGGCACGCCGCTGTTCCGTGTGTCGTTCCAGGCCACGTCGATCCGCCCGTTCGGTGCGACCGACATCATGTTGAACCACTGCAAGGACGTCGGCGAGTAGGGGTCGTCGTTGACCCGAAGCGGTGTCGACCAACTTTCCCCGTGATCTGTGCTGCGCACGAGGACGACGTCATAGGGGTCGAGATCGGTGGCATCGGGATACCGGGGATCGGTACCAGCGAGAACAAGCGCATAAATGTTTCCGAGCGTGGAACCAATGGAATGATCCGTTGCAACCCATGGCTGCCCCAGAAGCCCGCTGCCTGTTGCCCCGCCGTAGGACCTATACTCGCCGAGGGTAATTGGAGTCGCTTCGAACAACGGTACGGAAGCTGCGTCGTTTGCATTGTGGGACGCGCCCACCCAAATCTCTTCCCATGGGAATCCCGAGAGGAAAGAACCATTCGAGGTCCACAAGGAACCGTTCGGAGCGACCGCGATGGTGAAGCCACCGCTGTGTGGGTCCAGGTATTGAGTGAAGTTCCTGCCGGCGTCGGCTGAGCGAAGAAACACGTGTTCCGGTGACGTGATATAAATGTTCCCTCGACCCACGCCCTCGGTCCCGTCAACCGTCATCCACGGTTTGTCGTAGAAGGATGGGACAACCTGGGTGCGTGTGGGCCAAGTCAACCCCCCGTCAAGCGAGTGAAACAGGCGCATTTGCTCGAAGTTGATCGATAAGTAGTAGATTTCGCCGTCGGGACCGGGCGCTAGGACGGGGTCGCTTCCAAAGACGCCGGGATCGAGAGAGCCGCGAAAAACCCATGTGTGTCCTCCATCGTGACTATAGGCCCACCCAGGCTCGCGGAAGTCCGACAGCACGCTGTTGAACTGTCGCCAGCCGATGACCATCTTTCGCGGGTCAGTTAGGCTGACGGCAATGGACGGTTCGTTCGCGGCATCACCGGGGATGTTGCAACCCCAAGGGTCAACGTTCACCTGGAGGCTGCTGTATGAATCGCGGACGACGTGACTCTGACAACCACCGGCAACGTTCACAACGCGCCGTGGAGCGGGAACCCAGGGATCAACAGGGGGTCGCTCATGCGGTACGGCGATTTGCGCCATGGCCCCGCCGTGTAGAACGACCGGCCCCATAAACGCAAAGAGCCCCGCCCAGAACGCCGATCTACTTCTCCCCCTCATGCTTTTCCTATTGTGACGGAACGCGCTGGACGTTTTGGGGTAATGGGCGGAGCCGCCGGGGTTTTGTGACGATTGCGGAAAGCACCGTACATACGACCCTCGATCCGAGCATAGGGATGGATGGGCGCGAAGTCAAGCGCGAGTTACCGGGTGTCCGGAACGCGGCGCGCTCACCGAGTTCCCGAAAGGAGCATTTCCATGCAATTGAGAATCGATTCTCGAGTGATTGTTGTTGGGTTTCTGCTGAGCACCTACGGTCACGTGCTCTGGGCGGCTTGCCCAGGAGGGAGCTGTTATGTCGACGACAACTGTTCGCCTCCCACCGATGGCACTTCGGGCGATCCTGACTGCACCATCCAGGAAGGGATCAACCGCGCGGTCAACGGTGACACGGTGCTCGTACATCCCGGCAGGTACGCGGAATTCATTGACTGCTCGCGAAAGGGCGTCAGCGTTGTGAGTACCAACGGCGCAGCCGTTACAACCATAACACTCCGGGAGAACGGAGGCGGGAGGGCGCTGGTAAAGTTCGATTGCCTCTCGGGTACCTGCGGCACCAATCACGGCGCCTTGGACGGTTTCACGGTCACCGGCGCAGGCCTAGGCGGTGGGATCGAAGTGTTTTCGGCGTCACCGACGATCCGGAACAACATCATCCGCGCGAACGGGAACATTTCAAGCAGCGGGGGAGGAATCGACTTGTCGAATTCCTCGGCGCTTGTTGAACAGAACTCGATTTCAAGCAATAGCGCAACCGTCGGCGGTGGGATAATTGTTAGCGGAGGTTCCCCGGTTATCGAACGGAATCATATCTGCAACAACAGCGCATCGACCGGCGGTGGCATTTATGCTGAAAACCCCGTGAGCTTGATCGTGCGCGACTGCACGATCGTCGGGAATTCGGCGACTCAGACTGTAGGCAACGCCGGCGGCGGAATGCGTTTGAGCGGGGGCGGGTCGGTAACCGTGTCAAGATGTGTGCTTGCCGGTAATGAGGCTGCATGGTACGGGGGAGGGATTGCTTCAAAGGATATTGAAGTGATTGCGTCAACGTGCCTCAACCCGTTGACGGTGAACATCGACAACACCCTTTTCACGAACAATAGGAGTTTGCAGCAAAGCGGCGGCGGGATATCGATAGGTAATTGCACCATCGGCACCGCGACTCATACGACGTTCTCGCGAAACGATGCTTTGACCGGCCCTGCCATCTTTGCGGCCTTCGGCAACGACACCTATACGGTCACGGAGAGCATCCTGTGGGGCAACGCTGTTCCGGGCGACGGCAAAGCGGAGATCGCCATTGATTCGGGATCACTCGTAGTGTCCTACAGCGACGTAGAGGGCGGGTTCGCGGGGGTAGGAAACATCGGCGCCAACCCCAGCGATGACCCGCTCTTCTTCGACCCCGCGACGGACAATTATCACATCAAGACCGGTTCGCCGGCGATCAACGCCGCGTTCGGTTGTGATGCTGGTGCGGTGGACCTGGACGGCAATCCGCGCTGCGTCAACGGGGTCGAGGACATGGGCGCCTATGAATGGCCGGAATGCGACGAGGATGCGGACTGCAACGACGGGCAGTTCTGCAACGGAAACGAGACCTGCGTAACGGGCGTCTGCCAACGCGAGGTTCTCGACGACTGCAACTGCAACGGCGTGGATGATGACTGCGACATCGAGGTCGCAACAAGCAACGACTGCAACGACAATGCGACCCCCGACGAGTGCGAAGAAGGTGGGCCATTCCCATCCCAATTGAAGGCCTGCTCCGTGAAAAGCGACGGGAGTCTGTGGCGAAAACTGAACAACCACCTGCGGCTTACGTTCACTTGTGACATCACGACGCCCGTGGCCGGGACCGACTTGCACGTCAATCAGTTGCTAACCGACGGCGGGTTCGGTACGGAGGAGCTGGCCGATGATTTCGCCCTTGCGGTGCTCCAGGATGGAAACGGGAAGCCGCGAATTCTTAGACTCAAGGCCGAACCGGATGCCACGTTGCAACAAGAGACCTGGTACGGCGTTCGGGGCAGTTGGAGCGGCATCGTTTCGTTCACATTGCACTATGTGAACATGATCGGTGATGCGACCAACGATCTGGCCGTTTTGCAAAGCGACTTGGGGCTGATCAACACCGGCGTTCCGATGAACCCGGCGGCCGAAGACGACCGCCGCGACATCAACGGCGACGGCAAGATTCTGTTCAGCGACCTGGGGCTGGCCAACGCTTATGTCCCCACGACGGCGCCCGCCAAACCCTCGGGTCACGCGGCAAGCTGTGGGTCCTGCTGCCCGTAGTATTTCGTCCAATCAGGCGGCTGGTTCGAGATTCCGATCTCGAACCAGCCGCCCGAGGAGTCCGCTTCCGCGTCCGAGCAAGGACTCTCGCACGCGCGACTGCCCCTCCGCGAGAATCATCCTGATGCTTTTTTCCAGGGATCGCCCGTGACGTGCCGGCCGCGGATGGTGGCGACGGCGCGGGCGGGGAGCGTCCAACCGTCAAAGGGGGTGTTGCGGGACTTGGAATGAAACTGCGTCGCGTCGACGGACCAGTCGGCGTTGGGGTTGATGAGGGTAAGGTCGGCCTGGGCGCCGGGTTGGAGGGCGGGGGTTGGTCGGTGCAGCACCTTGGCCGGGCCGGTGGTGAACCAGCGGATCAGTTGCTGCCAATCGACGGCACCCGTCAGACGCCCTTTGGCAGGCGGCGCGTCAAGCGGCTCGCTCATGGCCTTGGCGGCGACGCCGATGGCCGTTTCCAAACCGACGATTCCGGCCGGGGCCTTGAGGAAACCCGCGCCCTTCTCCTCGGATGCGTGCGGGGCGTGATCGCTGGCGATGCCGTCGATCGTGCCGTCTAACAGGCCGAGGCGACAAGCCTCAACGTCCTCCCGCGTTCGTAGCGGCGGGTGCATTTTTGTATTCGGGTCCCCATCGCGGCACGCTTCGTCGGTGAGCATGAGATGGTGCGGACAGACCTCGGTGGTGACGGGCAGGCCCTCGGCTTTGGCGCGACGGACGAGCTGCACGGCCTTGGCGGTCGAGATATGGGCGACGTGGTATCGCGCGGGCGTTTTGCGGCACAGGTCGATATCCCGCTCGATCATGGCCTCTTCCGACCGCGGATCCAGACCGGGGAACCCGAGTCGTCGCGAGACTTTCCCAAGGTGCATCACTCCCCCGGCGGAGATCGAACGAAATTCGCAATGCTGAATGAGCAGCGCCCCAAGTTCATGGGCGCGTTCAAATGCCAAGCGCATGACATCGTCGTCCTCCACGCCGGTCCCGTCATCGCTGAAGGCCACAGCCCCCGCGGCGAGCAACGCCGAAAAGTCGGTCAACTCCTTGCCTTCGCGGCGCCGGGTGATGGCTGCGACCGGTCCGACCTCGCACCATCCCGCGCTCCGCGCCTGCTCGATCACCCAGCGGATGCGCTCCGGTTCGTCGAGCGGCGGCGAGGTGTTGGGCATGCAGGCGACGAAGGTGAATCCGCCCGCCGCGGCCGCGGTCGTCCCGGTGGCGATGGTCTCCTTATGGCTTTGACCGGGTTCGCGGAGGTGAACGTGGAGGTCCATCAACCCCGGACAGACGATCAGCCCCGTCGCGTCGAGGAGCGTCGCCTCGCGCGAGGCGGATTCGGCGATGCGTCCGGCCACTACGGCGATATCGCCGACTTCGTCGCGCCCCGTGGTGGGGTCGATGATCCGACCTCCGCGGATCAGCAGGGCGGGGCAATCGCAAGTTCCTAGCATAGGGTCCACTATGCGGGTTCCCGCGGAAGTTCCCACGTCGGGGGGAAATTGTCCTCGCAACTCTCGACGTATCCGCAGGCCTCGCAGATCAGCTTGCAATGACGCGCGGTGAGACCGGCTCCGTTGCACAGCGGGCAGTGCGACGTGCAAGCCGGTGCAGTGGCAATCCCGTCGGCCCTGGCATTAGGGTGCATCCCTGTCCCTCCCGGTTTCCTTCCGCGGCGCGGGAGGGTACTATACGCCCTGGCCGTGCGGCGCGTCTACGACGAAAGGAGAGCCGACATGGCCGATTCCGAAAGAGGGGACCCGCCACAATGAAGGACCACGTCTTGAGCCGATGCAGTCTACCGCGACTGAGCCGTTTCGTCTTGCTTTCGTCCGTGATCACGGTAGCTCCGTGTGTGACGGGCATTGTCCGAGCTGATGGTCCCGCCCTGGACCTGGCCATCGTCAACGCCCGGGTGTGGACCGGCGCGGCGAGAGATTCGAGGGGCGCCGAGCCGTTCGCCGTCGGCGTGATCGGTGACAAGATCGTCGCGGTCGGGACGGACGACGAAATCCGCGCTCGAGTCGGCCCCCGGACGCGGGTCATCGACGCCGACAACGAGCGCGTGATTCCGGGGATCACCGACAGCCACACGCACATCGTCGGCGGTGGGTTCCAACTCAGCCGCCTGCAACTGCGGGACGTGCCGGGCAAGGAGGAATTCATTCTTGCCGTGGCTGCGGAGGTCAAGCGCAAGCACGCCGGCGAGTGGATTCTCGGAGGGCGTTGGAGCGTCGAGAGCTGGAAACACCCTGAGGCGCCGAACAAGAACTGGCTCGATTCCGCAACCGGGAACCATCCGGTTTTTCTCAATCGCATGGATGGGCACCAAGCCCTGGTCAATTCCGCGGCTCTGAAACTCGCCGGGATTGATGCCTCGGGTCCCGCCGATCCGGAAGGCGGAGAGATCGAGCGCGATCCGAAGACCAAGGAGCCGACGGGGATCCTCAAGGAGTCGGCCATGGGGTTGGTCAGCCGCCTGATTCCCTCGACGACGGAGGAGGATCGGTACGAGGCCTTGAAGGCCGCCATGCGCCATGCCAACGCCCTGGGCATCACTTCCGTTCACGACATGTGCAACTGGGAGGACCTAGAGGTCTTCCGCCGCGCCGATCGAGATGGGGCTTTGACGCTGCGGATCACCGCCTACGCCTCGGTCGGGGATTGGTCGGCTTACATCGGGATGGGCGCCTCGACCGGCGACGCGCCGCAGAAGGGGCGCTACGTGGACGCCGTGGCAGCAATGAAGGAGGGCAGCGCGTACTTTCGCGTCGCCGGGGTCAAGGGCTACATCGACGGATCCATGGGCAGTCGCACGGCCTACATGCACGAACCCTACAGCGATGCAAATCCCGCGATGCTCCATCCGCGCGGGCAGTTGACCGATATGGGAAACCCGCCGGAGGCATTCATGGACCTGGTGACCCTGGCGGACGCCAAGGGTCTACAGATCGCCGTTCATGCCATCGGCGATGAGGGCAACCATCTGCTTCTCGACGCCTACGAGGCGGCGGCTCAACGCAACGGTCCGCGGGATCGGCGGCATCGCGTCGAACACGCCCAGCATCTGCTCGTCTCCGACATTCCACGCTTCGCAAAACTGGGCGTCACAGCTTCGATGCAACCTTATCACAAGGCCGACGACGGGCGTTACGCGGAGAAAGCGATCGGCGCCGAGCGGTTGAAGGGTTCGTACGCCTTTCGTCAACTCCTCGATGCTGGGGCGATGGTGGTGTTCGGCAGCGATTGGCCGGTGGTGACCATGAACCCCTTCGCGGGGATTGATTCCGCGGTACACGCCAAGACCCTCGCGGGCGAAGTTTGGCTGGCGTCGCATTCTCTTACCATTGAGGAGGCCCTACGTGCCTACACCGTGCATCCGCCGCGAGCCATCCAACGCGACGCGGAGCTCGGCACACTCGAGGTCGGGAGGCTGGCCGACCTGGTCATCCTCGACGACGACCCCTTTACGGACTCGGCCAATCGACTGTCGAACATCTCCGTGGTGGCCACGATCGTCGGCGGAAGAGTCGTACACGAATCACCCAAGCCGCGACACCTGATGGGTCCTCGAAGGTGACTCTCCGCGGGCAGGCTCCTGCCCGATAACGCGGTATCGCCTCCGCACAGGTGCTAGTTACCTCGCCGTTCCCAACGACCGATATACGTTAGCGGATTCGGTCTATCCGACCGCTTTTCAACGAGGGAGGACGATGGGGACTCAACCGACACGGGCCGGATTGACATCGCGGTGTGCCGATGCGCTGGTCGAGGCGTTGAAACGGCGCTACCAGGCCGCCGGTCGCGTTCGCAGGGGCGCCTGCCTGCTCAACGCGGGGCGGTACGACGACGCCTCCCACGAGTTCATGCAGGCCGAGAAGCTCGGCTCGACGGACCGGTCTCTGCCTGCGTACCTGGCCGCGTGCCTTTTGGGCCGCGGGAACATGGACGCCGCCGCCGATCAATTCGGACGGATCACCACGACGGATCCCGCGGACACCGCCAATCGTATTCGACAAGCGATCACTCTAGGGTCCGCGGGAAACGCTGCGGAGGCGATCGAATCGCTGCGAAGCGCCTTGGCCGACAACGCGGAATGCGCCGAGCTTCACTTTCAACTGGGCACGCTCCTGGCGGCCATGGAACGTTTCGAGGAGGCGGAGCTTCGCTTCACCCAGGCGATCAGCATTGACCGGGACCATGTCCAGGCCATGACCAGCCTGGCCCTTTGCTGCGCGGCGCGGCGCTCGCCCAGCGAGGCTCTCACCCACTTGCAAAAAGCGCAGCTCCTTCGACCGCACGATGCGCACATCGGACTGCTCCTCGCGCAGGCGGCGAAGGCCGTCGAACAGCAGGGCCTGTCGGTGCGGGTCCGGGCCGCGGTGTCCGCCGATCACGACGCCGATGACCGCCACGGCATCCGCGAACTCTCCGAGATCATCGAAGCCGAACCCGATTTCGTCGACGCCTTCTTGTCCATCCGCGCCCCAGAGGTGGACGAGGGCGTGTTTGCGCTTCTTTTGGAGACCCTGCGCGTGGCCCTGGAACGCCAACCGGAACACGCCGAACTCCACTACCACTGCGGACGCGTTCTGGATCGTCTCGGTCGACGCGCCGACGCCATCGACGAAAACGAACGGGCGGTGGAACTCGATCCGAGCTTCACGCGGGCTCTAATTGAATTGGCGAAGCTCTACAGCGCCACGGACCGCACGGCCGACGCGACCACGCGACTGGAACAGGCTGTCCACGCCGGCGCCGAGTACGCGGATGTGTACTACCTGCTGGGCAACCTCTACCGTGATCAGGGGGAAGTGAGTCGAGCGCGAGGCGCGTACCGTCGGGCATTGGCGATCAACGGTGGTTACGAGGCCGCCCAAAAGGCCCTTGCGGAACTCAGCGCCTAGTCCGACCGAACCTCGATGTCCTATCTACTCGAAATCCTCGGACGCGGATTGCTGGCGGAGTTGTCGTCCGCGTTCTCCGAACTCTTGCACGATGATGTTCGTCGGGCCACCAAAGAGCTGGAAAAGGCCGTCGAGGACGAACCGGAAAACCACGATCACCAACGTTGCCTCGCGGTGCGGTTGCTCGCCGATCGACAGTACGCTCGGGCACAACAAGGGTTCCAGAACGTCCTCTCGCAACGACCCACGGACGTCGCGGCCCGAATGGGGCTGGCGTGTACGCTGGACGAACTGGGGCGGACGCGGATCGCCGTAGAACACCTGCAACAGGCGCTCGACCTCGGTGCGCCAACCGGCACGGCCTTGTTTTCCCTCGGATTTTGCCGTGAAAAGCTCGGGCAGACGGACGAAGCCGTCGCCCTCTATCAAAGGGCGCTCGAGGCGACGCCGAACCTTCGCAACGCCCATGAGCGACTGGCCGCCATTGCCTTGAAACGCGACGACCTGGAGTCGGCCGTCGCTCACTACGAACACTTATGCTGGGGCGAACCGGGGGACATCAACCTGGCACTGACCTTGGCCAACCTCTACGTGCGCTGCGCTCGCCACGCCGACGCCGTTCGCCGATTTCAATTCGCCATCACCATCGACCCGGACAACTGGGAGGCCAAGGACGACCTGGTGTCCGCCCATACCGCAGCGGGAGACTTCGCCCAGGCGATTCAGGCCCTTCGGCGTTTGATCACCGAGCGTCCGGAGAGCGCGGACCTCCATTTGCGCCTAGGCGATCTGCAAACCAAGAACGGCGAGGAAAACGAGGCCCTCACCTCGTACCGGAAAGCCCTCGCGCTGCACCCCGACTACCTCGAAGCCGCGGTCAAAGTCGGCGCCGCCAACCTTCGTTGCGGTCGCTATCAAACGGCGGCGGAGTCCTTCGCCCGGGCCCTCGAGATCAACGACCGCATCGTCCACGCCTACGTGGGTTTGGCCGTCGCCCAGCAGGCGATGGGGCAGATCGAGGAATCGCGGGCCAGCTTCGACCAGGCCGCGGGCATCGAACCCAACAGCTCGCTTCTCTTCAGCGAAACCGCGCGATTGCATCTGAAAGTCGCCGCGGCCAAGCAGCGACAACGCTACTTGAGCCCCGACGCGATCGCCCGCCGACCCGAAGGTCCGCCGCCCGAACGCGTCGAATCCATGATCGGGCGACAAATTGACCACCTGCGTTTGGCGATCCAAGACCATCCCAACCACGCGGACTTGCACTACCGCTTGGGCTTGCTGCTACGACAAGCGGGCGACCTGCAGGGGGCGATTGAGTCATTCCAGCGCGCCGTGGCCGTCAATCCGCAATACCTCAAAGCCCTGGTGAAGTTGGCGCTCGCGCTTCGCCAAGCCGGGCAACCCCAGGAAGGCATCGAGGTTGCCCAACGTGCGCTCGAACTCGATTCCCAGTCCGTCGAACTCCACTACGAACTCGGCTTGATGTACGCGGACCGCAACCAGTTCGCGCTGGCCATTGACCGATTCGATCTCGCCGTTCGGAACGCGCCCGAAAACCCGGACTACGTAGCCAATCTAGGGCTGTCTCTCCAAAACATGGGTTTGCTGGACCGGGCGGTGGAAACATGGCGGCTCTTGTCCGAACTCCAGCCCCCCGAACCCAACCCCGTCGGCCTACGACACGAGCGCCGTAGACTCCTCCGCGAGTCGAGATGACGGTGCCGATCCCAGCGCATACATCATAACCCATTGTAAAATAAGCACTTATGATTGGAATCGCGGCTCGACGTCCTCGCGGAGGACCACATTTCCGACCCCCGGCGTCCGAAAGGCGGGATTCGGCATCTATTCCTTAGGGAAAAGTGTATAAGGACTTGCGTTATCGGGCATGATGTGGTATAGAATGCAGTGCCGGGGGAACGCTGAGCCATTTTCGGGACAGGGACGCGCGGGAAGCGCGGGGGGAAGCAAGCGCCAAACGCAGAGGCAGCGGGTGACGAAGGTGTACACTCGGTGCGCGGACTGGCGGGTCAGCGGCCGTCGGTGGTGGATATCTGGTTTAGGAGAAAGGACAAAACCATGCGTGGCAGAACTTGGGTGTGGGTAGTAGGGATTCTGGGTCTGGGGCTTGTCACTTCGATGGCACGGGCGGAGTCCCGGCCGACGAAAGACACCAAGGGCGGAGGAGTGAGCTTCCGACTGGCCAACAGCGGACCCGTCAGCGGGTACGAAAAAATGGAAGCGGGAGGCAGCACGGTCTACGTTGCCCCGCGTCCCGTCTGGACGGGAAGCGACGTGGTCTCGGCGCAGACGCGAGAAGGCACGGGGCTGGAGTTGGCCCTGACGCCCGAGGCGGCGCAGCGCTTGACCAACCTGGGGGCGGGCGATCGAGTAGCCGTCTTCATGGACGGCAAGGTTTCTTCGGTCGGCGAACTTAGCGCGACCGGCGGTCGCGTGACGATCAAGGGTCTGAATGCGGGCTCGGTGGAGCGCATCGTGCGCGCCCTCAACGGCGTGCAGCCGGCGCCGAATCCGACTCCGGTCTCGGCGCTGATCACCTTGGTTCCCACGGGAACCCAGGACGGCGCGTACATGGTCGACGTGTACTTGCAGGGCGTGGCCAACCTACGGACGTACCAAATCGGGCTGATCGTCGACGGCGGAACGGCCGGTGATCTGGTTCGTGAGGAAGCTCGCATCGAGCAGACCCGCGAGGACTTCGTGTTCGGCGAGCTGGACGCGATTGTCGCCGCGGATCAGGTCGGCGGTCGTTTGGCGGGCGTATTGAAGGATGGGGCCGTCGATCGCCCCGACGCCGCGTATCTGGGAACCTACGAGTTCCGTCCGACCCTCGACGCCGCGGGCAGCTTCCAGATCAGCATCGACACCGGCGAGAAGTCGTTCCTCGCCGACGGGGGCAACGAGCGGATGGAGTTCGCAACCGGGCCTGCCGCGGTCATCAACGTCGGCGGCGCGCCCGTCCGGCGAGCCTCGGATAAGTAAGAATGGATTGAACATGGTTTCGCCGCCGCGCCGAGTGGATCGGCACGAGTCGGATGCAGAGAACATCGGCCTCGGGCGCTCGCCATACGCGGCGCCCGAGGCCGCCTCTTTTGGGGGGAATCGAGTCCACCCCGCGGTGTCCGCGGGCTCGCGCCCGCGGCTCTGAGACGATTCGAACCTATCGGTGAAATACCATGTCCGTCGCGATTCATGGCCGGCATTGACTAGCCTACGAGGCGCGGACGGGAGTCGCTAACGGCGCAGACCCAGCCCCAAAAGAAACACCGGCCTGAGGATGCTCCACCAGCCGATGACGGGGGTCATCTTGGTCTGGCCGACGTCACGCGGAGGGTAGGTTTTCGTGCAGGGGACTTCCCGATGTCGATAGCCGAGCTTGAGTACCTTCCACAGCAAGTAGACCTCCAGGCCGTAGCTGTCCAGCCAGCGCTGATGGAGATGGATGCGCGGGTCATCGAGCAGGGACAATCGCAGTGCTCGAAAGCCGTTGGTGCTTTCCGTGACCGTCCGGCGCGCGAATCGGCTCATCAGCCACGGGTGCAATCGAGTCGCGAATCGGCGGTACACGGGCATGTCGCCGCCGCACGCCCCGCCGGGTAAATAGCGCGAGCCGATCACAAAATCGCAGTTTTGGTCGCAGAGGGGATCGAGAAGCCTGGGGATTTCGTTGGGTTCATCCTTGTTGTTGCCCGCGAGGATCACGGCCAGGTCGAATCCGTCGCCACGCGCATGCTCCAACCCCAAGCGGATGGCCGCTCCCACGCCCGCGACTCGACCCGTCGATAGGACCCGGGCCCCTTGCCGTCGCGCGATCGCCGCCGTCGCATCCAACGAGCCGTCGTCCACCACGAGGATTTCGTCGATCAGCGTCGGATCGATCCGGTCGACCACCCGGCCGATCTTGCGCTCCTCGTTGTGCGCGGGAATGACGGCGATGACGCGATGGTTTTTGTACAAGGGTGTTACTCCGCGGGCTGTAGGGCGTCACCGTTCGGTCGATAGCGTCGATCGCACACGTCACAGTCGAGCGCTTCGCCCAAGCGGCCGCCGCACAAGCAGACCCACCCGACGGGCCGAGCGGGGTTGCCCATGACCAAACGATGCGCGGCGACAGACTGTGTCACCACGCTGCCTGCGCCCACGGTCGCGTAGGCCCCGACGTCCACGCCCGGCAGGATCACCGCTCCGGCGCCCAGGGTCGCCCCGCGGCGAATGTGCGTGGGGACCAGCCATGACGCTTCGCGCCTGTAGCGGGCGCTGACCTCCGCCATGCGCGGGCTTCGCGGGTAGCGATCGTTGGTGAAGACCACGCCGGGACCGACGAACACGTCGTCCTCGATGGTCACCCCGCGGAAGATCATGGCGTGGTTCTTGACCGTCACGCGATCGCCGATGCGCACTCCGCTCTCGACAAACACGCGGTCGGCGAGGTTGCAGGATTGTCCCACGACCGCCCCGTCCATGACATGGGCAAAAGCCCACACCTTGGTGCCGTCGCCGACCGACGAGCTTTCGCAGATCGCGGTCGGATGAACGTAGACGGTCGCTCCGCGCAAGGTCGGTCCCGCACTCGGGACGGAAGGGCGCGGAGGTACGGTCGGGCACATCACCTTTTTCGTAGTGCGTGGGTCGTTCATCGAAGGATCGCTCGTGCGGTGCGGAAGTCGTCCGCGACACTGGGAACGACGGGCGCCCCAGCGGAAGTTACGGGTAGGGACTCGATGGGCAGGGACCGAATCTTAAGCTCGGCATCTCCTTCGACCGGGACCATTCCGCCGCCGTTTTGGATGGAGGTCATGGCGGCTTCGAGGGTACGGACGACGGCCAGTGCGTCGCTGGCGCTCGGGCCGGTGGGATGACCGTCCAGAACCCAGTTGACGAACGTTTCGGCCTGTTTGAGCAGCGGTTCCGCACGACGGATGGCGGGGATGCGAACGTCCGCGCTGCGAAGCAGATATTGGAACTCGCCGAAGGAATCGTAGTAAGGCGGCTCGTCGAGGCCCTTGTCGTACAGCCGCAACGTGTCCTGGGGGTCTACGTCGTCCCAGTGGGCCATCTTCGATGAACCCACCACGGTCAGGGTGCGAACCTTTCGCGGGTTCAGCCAACTGACGTGCAGATGGGCCAAGGTGCCGTCGGGGTACTGGATTGTAGCGAAGCAAACGTCCTCTAGTGTTTTCTGGGAGATGCAGGTTCCGTGGGCGGATACGGCGGCGGGGGTCGCTCCCAGGAGGAAGTTGAAAATGCTCAAGTCGTGGGTGCCAAGATCGTACAAAGCATTGACATCGCCGCGGACCGGGCCGAGGTTGGTGCGAACGGCGTCGAGGTAGTGAATGCGCCCCAACTCGCCCGCGTCGATGAGTTCCTTGAGCTTGAGAATCCCGGCATTGAACAGGAACACGTGTCCGACCATGAGCACGCGGCCGCGGGAGCGAGCAAGGGCGGCGAGCTCCACTGCGTCCTCGCCGTTAATGCAAAGCGGCTTTTCGACCAATACATGCTTACCCGCGTGTAGCGCTTGCCGTGCGAGCGTCGCGTGGGTGGCCGTCGGCGTGGCGATGACCACGGCGTCGATCGAGTCGTCTTGGAACACCTCGCTCGAATTGCGTACGGTTCGAATGTGCGGAAACCGGGCCCGTAGTCGATCGAGTCGCGTGGAGTTGAGGTCCGCGCAGGCGACGACTTGGGAGCGGTCCAATTCCTCGAAAACGCGGACATGGTTGGGTCCCCAGTGGCCGCAGCCTATGACGGCGATCCGCAGTTTTCGATCCTGATGGTCCATACCTTCCGCGCAGCCCGGCCCAGCCAGGTTCTTCGCTGGAGGGAATATCGGAACTTGGTGGGGGTGGAATCAGTCGGGGATAGGAGAGGACCGAGGAAAAAACGCCCTGGAGTTGCCGCATCCTGCGATCGAACCCGCAAAGATCGGCGCCCGATGGCTCCCCTGTTCCGTGGGCGGCGTTGGAGGGCCCGCGGTGCAGCGCGACTCTTGACTGTAAGCGTCCCATCTGATAATCTGATAGTATGAGGATCAGAAATGCCGCGCGAGGGGATTCCGTGTGCATCGGGAGGGTCGGGCAACGCCGGCAAGTGGTCATCCCCAAGGAAATTTGTGAAGCGTCGGGGCTGAAAGAGGGGGCCTTCGTCGAAATCACTCAGCGCGGCGGGACCATCCTCATCAAGCCCAAGACCCTCGTCGATCCCGAGGACGTTGTGACCCCGCAGGAGGAAAAGGCGATCGAGCGGGGTTTCCAGCAACTGAAGCGCGGTCAGCACGTGTCGTGGAAGCAGCTCAAGCGTGACCTGGGAGTGTAGGTTCGCCCGCGAGGCCGAACGCGGTTTTCGCCGCCTCCCGCGCGACCGACGGCAGCAAGTGGCCCGCGCCATCGACGAAATGACCGAGGACCCGTCGCGCGGCGATGTCCAACCCATCAAGAGCGGGAAGTTCCAGGGCGCGCTTCGAAAGCGGGTGGGCCGCTATCGGATCATCTTCTCCCTCGATCCCGACCAAGGCTTCATCGACATCGCCGCGATTCTCACGAGGACCGAGGCGACCTGCCGGTAGCTCGCCCCCTCATCGCCGCCGCACAGAGGAACGGCCTACCACGGACGTCGGCGCCCACGCAAAGGGAATCACGGAATCCGCTTCGCTTGCTTCGCCGTCCGGAGGCCGATATACGCCCGGCGGGTGATCCATGACTTCTCGACCGAGTTTGGCGGCTGACAACAAGGGCGTCTATAGCACCGTCGAGTTCGAGCGGTGGATCGGTCGGACGGACCTCGACCCGGACGAGCAGTATGTCATAACCCATTACCTCGATCCGAAGGTCCGGACGTTGGAGGCGGGCACCGGCGGAGGGCGGATTCTGCTGGCCATGCGAAAGATGGGATTCACCAACCTTCACGGATTTGATTACGTGCCCGAGTTCATCGCCCAGGCTCGGGCATCGGACGTGGACGGCGCGATCCGCTTCGAGGTGAAGGACGCCACACAGCTCGACTACCCCGACGCCTCGTTCGACCAGGCGTTGTACGTGCAGCAAATCCTGAACTTTATCGAGGGCGAGTCGCGACGTCGGCAGGCGCTACGGCAGGCCCTTCGCGTGTTGCGTCCGGGAGGCATCGCCCTATTCTCGTTCCTATCCTTCGACGTACGTTCGCGGAGCCGCGGGTATTCGTTATACCTCAAGTACCTGCGCCTTCTTCGCGCGATTCGCCGTTCGCGGCGCGATCCGCAGTTGCTGCCCTGGTTGCGGCTGGGCGATCGGTTTCATTTCGGGGCTTTGTGGGACCGCGGACCCTACGTGTATTGGTATCGAACGGAACAGGCCGTGAGGGAGTTGGAAGACGCCGGTTTCCGAATTCGCGCCGTGGGCACGAGTTTGCAGATTCAAAACCTCAAACTCTGCGATACGGTCGCGGAGCTTCTTGAGCAGCCGATGCACGGAGCTTTGTACTGCGTATGCGAGCGACCCCAGCCATGAGCGCTCCAGGATCTTCAGCCGTGGAAGCGCCCGTGCTCGCCCTACGAAAGGCCTCGGCGGACGAGTACTGCCGCTTCGCGCGGCAAGCACGATTCAACGAGTTCTGGTGGTACTTCCACGGCGCCGCGCCCTATCGAGGCTTTTCCAAACCGTTTCAGGATCGCACGGATCGTTGGTGGTATGGCGTAAAGCCGGGATTCGCCTGGCCGGTCGATTTCTTCACGCCCTTTTCCGCGACGTTCCGTTCGGCTCCTCGGCGACGGCTTCTCGGTTGGCAGTTTCCCGTGGATACGGGGTGCAGTGATTCGTGCGTGACCATGAATGTGATCCATGACCTCAGCGCCTATGACCTGGGCGCGGTCAATGCCAAGCGGCGCAACGCGATCCGTCAGGGTTTCCGGCAACTGGAAATCGTCATCGCCGACCCCGCCGATGCCGCGGTCCGCGAGGCGGCCTTGGAAGTCTGGAACAGTCACGTTCAGCGGACGAGTTGGAACCGGACGCTGACGCCGGCGCAATTCGACCCCAGTTGGCGGGAACTCTCCGACTGGCCCGGCACGACGCTCCTTTGCGCCCGAGCCAAAGACGGAGGTTCCTCTCTTTGTGCTTGGCTCCTCGTGCGGGCCATCGACGACACGGTCTTCATGGATACGCTGGCGTCGCACACCGATCGCCTCGCCGAACGGCCAAACGACGCGGTCCTGTTCGCTTGTCTCTCGTCCGCGCGACAACAAGGCATTCGCCGGGCCCACTACGCGCTCAAGAGCAGCGTGACATCGTTGGAGTGGTTCAAGGAGTCGCTGGGTTTTGTTCCTTACCCTTTTCCCACCAAGCTCCATTTGCGCTTTCCGGTCCGCCTGGGGCTGGAGTGGTTTCGTCCCGCACTCTACCGCCGGCTGCGCGGTGAGCCCGATCCTTCCCCGCCTTCGTGACCCAACAACCCGAGCGCCGCGAATCGGTGCGAGCCTTGTTCCACCCGGCCCGAGTTCGCCGTGGTTTTCTCCTCGGGGCCGCGAAGGTACGATCGGGACATGCGGCCGCAGACGGCGATGACCCTTGCTACGCTCATCCTAACGGGTGTCGCCCGCGCGGGCGGCGACGAGGGTTGCACCTGCGAGACGGCGCGGCAGACTCACGGCTGGTGTGAGGTCTGCAAAGTCGGATACGTCGCCGAGATCCGGATTCGCTCACGTTTGCTCTACGAGGAGATCGACGCCCACGGGCACGACATCATCCCCGCGAGCATCAAGTGCGAGTCGTGTCGCCGGGCGATCGACAAGGACGGTTACTGCGAAAAATGCCGGATCGGCTTTGTCGGAAAGCAGGCGTACCTCTCGCGGTTGACCTATCATCTGGCCAAGGGCAAACCGTTCGATGCGTCGAAGTCGTCGTGCGCCGCGTGTCGGAAGAACGCGGCTGCGTACGGCTGGTGCGCGTTCTGCAAAACCGGCTTGGTGGGCAACGTGGTCATCGCCGATCGCGCCGACTACGACTCGGCCGTCAAAGCGTACGATCTGGTGCGCACGGCCGTAGATGCCGCGGAGCGCTGCGAGATGTGCGCCGTAGCTATCCTCTACGACGCCCGTTGCGACCAGTGCAAGGTTGCCTACAAAGACGGCAAGCAGATCGCCGACGCGCCTCGACCGCCTTGAACATTCCGGCGCTGGGACGATCAATCCACTTGATGGGCGGCGAGGAACATCGCCTTGCCCAAGGCATCGAAGAACTGTTGATAGGGCTGGGGGTCCTCGACGGCGCGGAGATTGTATTGGGCGTTGGCGCGGACCAAGAGCTGCGTTTCACCCCGCGGACGCACGGAGACGGTCATCCGCAAGGCGTAGCGCTCCAGCTTCGTGGCGCTGACCGTGCCCAGAACATCGTCGGCGTTGTCGAGGACGAAGCCCAGGTCCTGCAAAGTGGCCATGACCGTGCGAAGGGTGGCCTTATGATCCGTGGTATCGAAGGCGCGGGTCTGAATGCTGCGAAGCTTGACGGCGCTTTCGTCGGCCTTGAGAAGCTGCGACTTGGACGACTCGCATCCCACGGACAGACCACCGGCCAGCCCCAGGAAAACGCGGAAAACGACGCGGCGCGTCATATTTCGTGGGCCTCCAGGAAAACCGCCTTGGAGAGCCTGTCGAAAAACTCCTGGTAGGCTTTGGGGTCATCGAGCAGTTCGAGCTTGGAAATCTCGTTGCGATCGTTCCAGACGATCCGCTGAAACGTGACCCGGACGGCGATCTCGTCACCGATGGGGTGGGTCACGATCGAGGCTCGGAGTTTCTGGTTGCGGTCGATGGGAACGTCGGTGCGAAACACAAGGATCATGAAGACCTTGCCCGCGACCTGCCCACCCTCGACGGCCGTGCGATCTTTGGAGGCGACGATCAGCCCCAGGTCCGATTCGCTGTTGTCGATGTTGAAGCCTAGGTCCTGCAAGAGACCGGCGGAAGCACTCAGAATGCGATGCTCGTCAGTAGTCGAGAATCGCCGCGTGGTCCGGCTGCGCAGTTCCATCGACGGACCGCGCATGGCCAGAGCGCCTTTGGGGATCGAGGGGGCGCATCCAATGAAAGGGCCGAGGATCAACGTACACAATAGGCACGCGACCGGACGTCGGACGACCAGGACCATGGGCAATCTCAAAAACGCGATGTGTGATAGGCGAAGTCGCGGACCTTTTTGGCGTCGTCGAACTTGATGATGACGGTCAAGGTGCGTTGACTCTGCGAGGACGCCCCCGCCCGTCCGCTCGCTCCGCCGCCCAGTCCGCCGCCGCCGCTGTGACCGAACCCTACTCCGCCGCCGAGAATCGTCCACCCGCTCTCCGAAACCACCACGTCAGTGGCGAACTTGTCGTAGACCCAAACCTCGCGCCCGTCGCCCTCGCCGGTGACCACGTTGGGGCTGCCCAGGGCTTCGATGACGTCGGCCCCGCTCATCCCCAGTCGAATCTCCCGCTGCACCTTCCCCGCGGTGAGTCGATCCCCCTCCAGCCCCGCTTGGGTGTCGCGTGCGTGGTAACTGGCCGGGCAACCGAGCGCGAACAACAAGACCGGAATCGCAACGACCGCCCCGGCACGATTAGCATTTTGGATCATGAGACCCATTCGTACGCCCGATTCCGCCCCATGTCAACTCGGCTCCCGGTCTGGTACTTGTAATGTTCAAAATTTTCCGCCCATCGACAGGCACGCTATGATGCTTGCACGAGCGGGCCGCGACGTACGAACCGGTGTGGAATCGCCGAGGTAGCCCTGTCCGCGGTCGAGGGGGCCATCGGCGAGAAGCTTGCGGGCAGGCCTGAGCCGAACCCAGTTGAAGCGCCCGAACCCGACACACGCAACCCCGCAACCGCGGCGTTCAGCGGGCTAGGGGCGTCCGGCGGCGGCAAGGCACGGGTAGCGACGCTCAGCCCCAGAAAACGTCACGAAATCGCTCGAAAAGCGGCAAAAGCCCCTGTGAAAGAAGCCAGCTTGACCGGACTTAACTTATAGGTTAAGATGGATAAGCACACGGTCGATCCACTTTACGTCGGACCGACATACGTGACGAACGTTTGGATTTCGGAGCGCGCCGTCAAGAATCTGAAAAAGCTAAGTGCATCCCCAGACGTGGGGAAGCTTCTTGACAAGGTCGCATACTGGGCAGAAAGCGGCTTCGCAAAGTGGGAGGGTTCGCCTGGATCGGGCAGGCCGATTGTTCACGAATGGGACGGCGTATTCCGGCTCGGATATAGATCGCTGCATAGAATACTCGGGTTCTATGAAAACAACGACAAGCGGCTCTTCGTCGCCATTGACGCCTTCCTAAAGAAAAGCCAGAAGTTGTCGTCAGCGGAGCGCGGATACATCAACGAGGTTGCCAAGATCAAGAAACTCGATCTTTGGGAGAGGCGATAGTGAGCGTGGATCAGCTTAGACAATTACGAGAAGCGTACCGCAAGACTCCGGATAGCTACGTGCATGAATTGCGCCTTAGTTTCGCGGAAGTTGTCGTTGATCGCCTGCAAGAGCTGGGCTGGAACCAGAAAACCTTAAGCGACAAGCTGGGCGTGACAGAACCCTTGATAAGCCGCCTGCTCAGCGGGGACCACAATTGGACTTCTGAATCGGCGGGGCGGCTTCTCTTTGCGCTGGGCGTGCGAGCAAGGGTACGTAAGGGACCTTTCCTACAGGAAACGTTCGCAAACGCGGTAACGGATGACGCTGTTTGGCTATTTCACGCCATCAGCGGTGATGAGAAAGAAATTCAAACGGAGGCATATAACAGTGGGCAAACGCCAGAAATCCTCAAGAAAATCACGAGAACCGAAGGCGGTGCTTTCCAAGGCGGTCCGCGGCGTACTGTCGCCTAAAGACCCCGACCTGCAAATCATCGCTTCCGGGGCGCCACCGTTCTGGGTCGATAGGATGGAGGTGTCGCTGCGGGCCGATGCCCCGATTGCCATGTTGCGTTTCTTCGCTATCGTTCCCCCTAATGTACTTATCGAGTCTTCCCGGCTTCAGACTACGATTGCGCACGTGAAGCGCATGATAGACGTGCTCTGTCGGAGCCTAGACTATTATCCCACGAAAGGCGAGCCGAAACGCTCGTAGCGGCCGCCATCCAAACAGAGCGGAAGCCGAGCACCGTTCGCCAAAGATCAACGGGCTGCCGGACCGCGTTTGGACGCCGGACGGGTTCATTTGGCTGTTACATCGAAACGACATCAGTACCCCCTGCCCGGGCAAGCTTCTGGTGTATGCCTCAGTCTGCGTCCACGATCCGCTGCGTGGCTCGGGGAACCAAAGCCGTTCCCAGCGCCGGCTCGCGACCCATGAGATGCGCGATGTGGTAGTTTAGCACGCTGAAAACGCCAGCCGCAGCGCCGCTCTGTGGATCGTGCCCTTCCTCGGCGACCAGCCTTCGGAGCGTGTCCACCGTTCGCGCCGACACTTGCCGTTTCTCCACTCGACCCCCCTCGCAATGTCGGCACACCAGTCCGCCCTCGAAGGACGAAAAGTGGGTGAGGTCCTCCTCGCGTCCGCACTCCACGCACGAATCGAAACGCGGCAATGATCCGATCGAATCGAGCAGCGAGACTTGGTATCGCAGAACGGTTTCCAGAGGGGCCGCGGATTCGCACAGCTCCTCCAGCGCACCCACCAAGGCCGCGAACAGTTCGACGTGCGGATCCCAATCCTCAGTCAGGGCCGCGGTGATTTCCCCGACGTACTGACCGGCGTGAATGCGCGGCAGCTTCTCGCGCAGTCCGAGCCAACTTTGACCTTGCTTCCATTCCGTCAACGTCGCCAGTCGCTCTCCTCGTTCCGTTCGACTGCTCCACACCACGGAGCCGATCTCGAGAAGATCGATCCCCACCGCAAACCGCGTCTTGGTCCCCCGCTTGATCCCTTTGGCGATGGCGCGGACTTTCCCGTGTTCTCGCGAAAAGAGCACCAGAACCTGCGAGGTCTCGGAGTAATCCACGCGCCCCAGCACGACGGCTTCGTCTCGCGTCAAGGACATGCCGACATCGTACCCGATCGACAAACGTGCCGGGAGAAAACGCGGTTCGACCGGGCGTGATCCTACTTTGGATCGGGATGGGCGGGTTCGGCGTCCTTGGAGGGGTCGGGGGCTTGCTCGTCCTCGGCCGCCGTCCGCACGACTTGATCGGTGACGATGAGTTCGACGCGTTGATTCGTACGTTGCCCAGCCTCGTCGTAGGCAAGGGGCACCAGTCGCTCTCCATCGGCGCAGGCCACCAGTTGCAACTGGGCCCACGAAATCCCCTCGCGGACCATCGCCTCCGCGACCGCCGTCGCACGCTCATACGACAACCGCGCACCGCGGTCGGATTTCCCAAAGGACTCCGCGGCGCTGACGTGCCCGCGTATCTCGATGACCAGATTGTGCCCTTGCACGACTTTCCGCATCTGCCGCAAGGCTTCGAACGCCTCCTCGGTCAATTCCGCGCTTCCCGTTTCGAAGGGAACCGAACCCGCGGGACTGTGGTAGACGGACTTGCGAATCGACTTGACGTCATGCTCGCGCCCGATTTGCCCTTCCTGATCCGCGGGACTCGGTCCCGAGCGCTCGATCAGTCGTCGCACCAGCGGAAGGTCGATGGGATTGGCGGAGTTCGGATCGACCGGATTGTTGAACGCCTCGCGGATGGCGATGGCCAGGTCGATCATCTCCGGCGACGGCGACGGGTGACCGGGCTCCTTGCCTTCCCCCCCCGGACCGCCCGTCGCCGGCTTGAGGTTCATCGCCAGCAGAATCACGAAGAAGCCCATCATCAGCGTGACGTTGTCGGCGAAGGAGATCAACCATTCGGGCGCTCCCTCGTGCTCCTCATGGCTGCCGCCGCCGTGTGCGCCGCCGTGGCCGTGCCCGCCGCCGGAGTGTCCCTTCTCGTCATGTTTTTCGCCCGAGGACACTGGGAACCTCCCGACGCGGACTTCTGCCTCTCGCCGTGCCGGTCAGCGCGGCGGGAAAAACGTTACGCCGCCTTGAGCTGTCCGCGACGCGCCGCGGGCACGAAGGCCAACATGCGATCCATGGTCACCCGCGGATTGTCGCCCGCTTGCACGGAAAGAATCCCCTGCAAGACCATCTCGCGGTTGATGATCTCCTCGGAGGAGCGCAGGGCCAGCTTGTCGCCGATGGGACCGGCGATGGCGTTGGCCAGCAACGTACCGTACATCGTCGCCGTCACCGCCAGCGCCAACATCTTGCCCATGTCGGCCACGCTTCCGCCCAGGTTGGCGAACATGCCGATCTGTCCGATCAACGTGGCCACCAACCCCCATCCCGGACCGTACAGTTTGATCAGATCGAAGAATTTCTTTCCCGATTTGTGCCGCTCCTGCATGGCCAGGATTTCCATGCGCAGGGTGGCTTCGATGGCGTTGGCGTCCAGTCCGTCGATGGCCATGCGCAGGGCGGAGGCCAGGAAGGGGTCCTTGACGTTCTTCACTTCGCTTTCCAGCGAAAGGATGCCGTCTCGCCGGGCCTTTTCGCTGAAGGCGACCACGGATTTGACCACGTCCACGGACTCCGGAATTTTGTTGAACATGAAGCGTTTGATGTAGCCTCCGACGGCTGTCACCCGCGCCAGCGGCAAGGACATGAACACGACGCTGATGCTCCCGCCGAATACGGCGAGGACTCCCTCCAGGGAGAAGAACATCGCGAAGTCGCCGTGCGAGGAGTGGTAAAACAGGAGGAACATGCACACGCTCCCCACCACCACCCCGATCAGACTGGATAGGTCCACGCGCTTTCCTCACCGCGGCGGTCGTGCCGTACCGCGGACGTTCTCGAATTCCCGGACGCGGCCGTCGTGCCGCGCGCATCCCATCGGGACCGTGCGAGATTTCGGCGCACGGTCCACCGTCCGATCCTATCGGCACGTTCCGATAGGGACTGATTCGACGGGCCGGCGCTCGAAAGCGACCCATAAACATCCGCCATACGCGCTCCGTCTGCGACACAGAGTTATAGGTGCCACGACACGGCACTCTGCATTATCGGTCACTCATGCGCCGCTGACGGCCGGTTCCCCGCAGCCGCGCATCATCTCTCGCGGGCATTTCGCTGACCGCTTCGTCCGGTGATCTCGGACCTTCGCGACGGCGGTCCGAACGCTTCGATCAGCAGCGCCTTGGAGGATTTCAATGCAGCGTCACCCCTTGTGCGTGACGCCCAATGCGACGCCGCGCCGCCCACGAAGGGTCGGCGCTACACTCTTCAACGGGCTGATGGGGAAGGGATATGCAAACGGCAGCGCCGACGCCAATCGATCGGTGCCGCGGCTTGCTTGACGCGTTGGAAAGCAAAAAGGGGCCTCTCGGCGACGGTCGGGCCGTCGCCAAGAGACCCCTGCGTTTCTGGGTATGGGGGCTTCCCTACGTCGTGGTGAGGTCCGAGCTCCCGCCGTTGCCGTCATCCAGGCTCAGGAAGAACGCTGAGATCAGGGCGGTGGAGAGGCTGCCGGTGGTTGCCTCGAGTCCCTCCAAAAGGACTCCGCGCACCGCCGGATCGCAACCGCTGAGTTGGAACGCCGTGCCGCCGATGGAAAGGGTCATCACCGTCCGTAAGAACCGTTTTCGCACGTTTCGTCGTACCATGGGCTCGTGCTCCTATGCGGGCTTCGACCGCGAAGCCCCGCCAATCGTCGTGCCGTTCGGGTTGGACCCGGCCAACTCCTCGGCGGGCACTTTGTACCGCGCAGTTTTCCGGCTTTCAACTTACCGGACCGTCCCCGACGACTTATCGGGTCGTTATACCCATCGGACGTGGCGGCGCTGCGGTTTAACACTTCCGATATTTTAGCGCCTCCGCCGCCCGGTACCGCCGTGGCGAAGCTGGGAATCGCCTAATACGGCAGGCTGGTCGCGGTTGCGGCGCTGGCTACGGCACGGCGGAGTGTGGAAACCGGGAAGAACCGACCGGGGCAGGCTGTCTTGTGGGTCACGGCCCCGTGGCTGACTACCCGGTCCGGCGGGATCGCGCAGCGATTGCAAAGGAAGGCCACCAGGCGTTCGAGGGCTGCGAGTTGACGCTGCGTGGGACGCGTGCGGGTGAAGTCTCCGACCAGGCAGATGCCGATCCCGTGGTCATTGAAGTAATTGTCCGCCGTCTTGCAATGGGCGCCATGCTTTTGCGTATGCCAACGGGAGCCGACCTCCACCAATCCGTCCGGGGTGTCGGTGCCGTTGCCGATGACAAAATGGTAGCCGAGCTCATCCCAACCCTTGTCGCGATGGTAGCGATCGAAACTGCGGGCCGAGCCGGTGACCGTGGCGCTGTGATGGAGAACGATGGTGGTCCATCGTTGGCTGACTCGACCGGCTCGGGGACTCCAGGCCGGATCTCCTCGCGCCTCCCGTTCCGATTGTCGTGGGCCGGGCACGTCGCGGGGGGAGATCGACCGCGGGGTGCCAGGCCGAACTTGGGGCGAGGCCGGCCGAGGCGCCGCAGGGGGCGTCACGCAGCTCGTCATCCCAAGGATCAGGAACAGAGTCCCGGCAATCAGCCTACGCATGAAAGTCTCCGGTTGGGGATCGCTCGAACGGTCCGACGCTTCGCCTCCCGCAATACGCCTAGTTATCGGTCAACCCAACGCTCCACGTCAAGCGAATCGAATCGCGGCGGTGAATGTGGAACGGTGGGCCGGTCCCGGAACCCGGCTTTCGGTATCCCCCTGGCTAGCGCTGAATATCGGAACCTTTCTCATTCCGGCCATCCCGTTCGACGATAGTCCGCTCGTCGGTCACCAAGAACGGCTGCGGCAAGGAAGCCGACAGTAACGAACCGGCAAGGAAGCGTGTTGTATGACCCATCCGACCGTGAGTCCCGCCTCCACAAAGGCCCCCCAAGCCAATGAACGCGAGGCCGTATTGGCGTTTTGGAAGCAGCGCATCCGGGAGCTGCCGGATGTCCGGCGGGAGAAGGTCCAGGCGACCCGCTCCGCCCTCCAGCAGCGGGCGTACGATGCCGAGGCCATCCTGGACGCGACCATTCAGGAAATGGGCAACGATATCGGGGTCCTCTGTCGCCATGACGGCGACCCGTCCCCTACGGCTTGAAGCGCTCGCCTGCTTCGGTCTCGTCCTCCGCGGGTTGCTCCAGCATTCGGGCGATGGTCCTGCGAAACTCCTCCATCCCAGCAGGCTGGGGGAATGCCCGCTCCACCGCCCAAGGCGGGGTCTGAGCCTCACAGAGCTTCTCGAGGGTCGGTTGCAGTCGGTCGTAGGTCATCTGCCGCTGCTGGGTGGGGAGCCCCTGCCAGAGGCGTGCTTTGCCCAGCGCGTCGATCCGCGCATCCTTCATAAACCCTTCGACATGGTCGCGGAACAGGATGGAGGGCGGTGGGATCTTCCGGCGGTCGTTGATGTCTCGCGTGGTGTCGATCATCCAGTATTCGTGGCACTGGCGGGCACGGGCTAGGGCGGAGAGTCCGGCCTGGGTTCGCCCGAGCGAGAACTGTTTCAGCGCTTGCTTCATGAAGCCCCCGATGATGGCGTTGGCGGCTTTGTAGGTTTGCAGTTGGGCGAGAAGGTCGCCCATCACGAACTCGTCGAGGGTGACAAGATAACGCTCCTGGGTGCTCCCGTCGGGATCTTTGTTGTGTTCCCGAAGCCAGGCGAAGTAGTTCTCGGCTTGGCGGCGGTTGTCCTCGCCGCCTTCCAGATAGAGAAGCTGAATCCAGTTGTGCATGGCGGTGACGAAGCCCGTCCTGTAGCTCGGCCCGGGCGTGCCTTCCTCGAAGCGCGGATCGTCCCCGAAGTGCTTCTTTCCCAACCGTAGGTACGCGTCGTAGAGGTAGGGAATGTAACGGACGTCCGAGGTCAGCTCGATGTACGACAAGAAGGGGTTGTCGAAGTCGGGGTAGAGGGTGATGCGGCCGCGGGTGATGAGTTGTTGCAAAGAGAAAAAGACGAAACGCGCCGTATTCATGGCGTCGGCCGGGTCCGTGCCCTCGATGCCTTCGCTGATCTTGTCGCCCAGACTGGACCAGTACAGGGCGTGCGTATAGGCATTGCGCCAGTCCAATGGGCCGTATTGGTTGACCATCAGATCGTACATCCAATCCAAATCCAGCTTGTGCCGCTCCCGAAGGACCTTGGAGCGGACCGCGGCGAGGAGACGTTCGACGGCCGCGGCGTTCGCCGGGGCCTTGAGAAGCGCCAATCGTTTCGCGATCAGCGGATCCTCGGCCTTTTTCTCCTTCGTCAAATCTTCGACGCGTAAGTCCGAACGCAAATGACGGGCTGCGAAGCTCAGAAGCGAGTCATCGGCGGCGAGCTGAACCGTAGCCAGGCTCTCTACCAGGCGGGCGATCTCGGCGTCGGTCAGGACGAGTTGTTCGAGGTCGCGTGGCGCTTCGACGATCTTGTGGAACCAGTCAAAGTACTCCTTGTCGTTGAGGGCAACCGGCTGCGGACCGAGGACCGTTTCCATTTCGACGGCCAGCGCCCGCTTGTAATTCAGGTGCTCGTCGTCGAGGAAATCGCCGATCTTGTGCCAGTAGATCCAGGCCAGCTCCTTGTAGAGTGTCACGGATCGGGGGTTGTATTGAATGCCGCGGTCGCGGAGGATTTTCAGTCCGTTCTGCACCCACTTCCATCGTGCTTCGCGGCTGTATTGGGTGACGGAGATGTTGTAGGCCATGTTCCAGGCGGCATTGGCCCAGACTTTGGGGAAGCGCGGGGCCAGAGCGCACACCGTTTCGTGGAGCTGCATGGCCTCATACATCTTCCCCTCTTCCTTGAGCCGCTCGGCGCGGATCGACGCCCAGTCGATGGCCAAGGCCCGAAACGTCCCCAGTTTACCCAGCAGGGCGATGTCGGGGGGAAGTCCCTTCACCGACGCCGGATCAATGAGCAATTGGTGTTCCTGGCGGATTCGATTCACCGGGGCAATGAGAAAACCGGCGGCCACGACACATACCAGCGACAGGGACAAGGCAATGGCTTGCGTGAAGACTTCGTGACGTTGCGCCCCGCGCCGCGCGGACAGGTGTTCCGGCAGGGCATACCGGGTTGGGCGAGTGGATGCAGACGTCGGCCGAAGTGCGTCCATATTCCTCGTCAAACCGACAATTCAGCGACTTCCCGCCGATGGAAAAAGAGAACGGCCAGTCCCAATACGACCACCGTCTTGAGGAGCACCAGTTCCGAGACCGCCTGAAGCACCCAAACCAGACTGACGTTTCGTCCGTTCACGAACGTCTCCACCGGGTCGAAGCGGGCGAAGTCGGGAATGATCCAGTGCAACATATCAAAAATGTGCATGACGGATTGGACCAAGAACTCCCTGACCGAGGAGAACATGCTTTCGAAATCATTGGAGGACATATCCAAAGCTTCACCGAGGAACTGACGACTTCCCGCCAGGACATAGACCGTAAAAGAGGTGAGACACGCCACGGGAAACGAAAAGAGCGTGACCATGAGCAGGGATACGCCGCTCAGAAACATCAGCTTGCACATCATCACGGTGAGCACGCGGAATAGATTCCACTCGAAGGTGCCGACATTGAAGAGCACCTCGACGCCGTCGGAGGCGCGGAACTCCTGCACGTTTCCGAATTGCGGTTCGCCCTCATAGGGGTTGATGTTATAGAAATGGGCGAGGAGCGTATGGTCCTCGGCCACGGCGTCGGCGGGGACGCGGACGGTGTGGAAGCGCCCCACCACATGGCGGACGGGGACGTCGCGAACCGCAGTGCCCTTGTAGGGATCTCCGAAGCGCCACAGGGCCCGCAGCACCTCGTCGGGCGGATATCCGGCGACCTCCGTCTTGTAGCGAACTTGGATGGTGTGATCGCTGGATCGGTCGCACAGTACGCTGTCGAACTCGAAGATCCTCCAGTCACCTGGTCCGACGACGCGCCATCTCGCCTCGTACTTCTTGGCCAGACGCTGCTTTTCGTTTTGCGCATCGAAGTCCGGCACGTTCATGTACATGCCTTCCTCGACGTTGCGCTGAAACTCCACTTCGGCGTCCTGCAAGAAATCGGGAATCCGGTAGGGCCGGGCATGACGGGCGACCAGCACTTCATTGTTCAGTTCCGCGAGGTCGAAGCGTTCGTCGATCGGCGGATGATAGGAGCGCAGATAGTACACCATCCCATACATGGTGGCCCCGGCACAAAAAAGGAACGAGACGTTCAGGAGGGTGATGCCGAACCATTTCCCCACAATGTACTGCCAACGGGCGATGGGTTTGGTCATCACCAAAAAAATCTGACGATGGACCAGCTCGTCGGAGACCGATCGGGAGAGAAAGACGGTGAGCAGGCCGAGCAGCACGCCCGTGGCGGTCAAACCGTAGGACAAGAAACTTTGCACCGCGCCGGTGACGGAGCTGTCCCCGGCGTTGGAAAAGGGCAGACCCAGGACGATCGTCCCCATGAGCAACAAAAAGACGACGGCGATCTTCATGCGGATGCCTTCGGCGATCATCTGTCGAGCGACGGCCCAGATCAGCGACATGGTTTAGGCCTCCGAGCCGCTGGAATGCGGGGAGGACGCCCCGCCGATCAATCCGTCGATCACAGCGCGGTCGGCCGGTCCGGGTGTGGGGGCGGTCCGCGTCGATGCCGGGGGGAGGCCTGGTGGGACGGGGGCCGATCGCGGGGCGAGCAGCTCCTCGACCACCTGGCGGGTGGGCGCGGGGAGCGGCGCAGCGAGCACGGCGGGGATCGATTCGGATCGGCGCGCCGAGGCCTCGACCAGCGCTTGCACCACGTCAGCGGGCGAGGTATGCGCCGGTTGTTGCAAAAAGTCGGGTATTTCGCCGCCTTTCCGCGCTCCGTAGGTGCGGACGTTGGCCGCCTGGGCCTCCTCCACGATCTTGAGAAAGAAGTCCTCGAGCTTCACCCGGGGATGGGACACGGTCAGGATGTCGCGCTGTTCGAGGCGGCGGAGGACGGCCCGCAGCTCGTCGATGGTCTTTTCCGTCAGCCGCGGCATGGTGAGTTGCGTGACATCATGTTGGCACAGCAACTCGCCGATGTCTCCCGCGGCGCGTTGCTGTCCGCCGTAGAGGATGGTGACCCGATCGCAGACGTCCTCGACGTCGGCGAGCACGTGGCTGGAGAGGAGGATGGTCTTCCCCTTGCGGCCCAGGTCGCGGATGACGTCCTTGATTTGCCGCGCCCCGATGGGGTCCAGACCGGCCGTGGGCTCGTCGAGGATGAGAAACTCGGGGTCGTTGATCAGGGCCTGGGCCAGCCCGATCCGCCGGGCCATGCCCTTGCTGTATTCCCCGACCCGCCGCTTGGCCTCATGCCGCAGTCCCACCATGTCCAGCAGTCGATCGGATCGCTCCTTGCGGACTCGACCCGGAAGGCGAAAGAGCCGACCGTAGAAATCAAGCGTCTCGTGGGCCACCAGGAACCGGTACAAATACGAATCCTCGGGCAGGAACCCGATCCGCGCCTTGACCGACACGTCCGTGGGCGGTTTGCCGAAGACCGAAATCCGCCCTCGTGAGGGGTAGAGCAAGCCCAGGAGCATCTTGATGGTCGTCGTCTTACCCGATCCGTTGGGACCCAGCAGTCCGAAGACCTCTCCGGGTTTGATTTCGAGATTGAGGTCTTTGACGGCTTCGACGCGCGGTCGCCGCCAGAAATCGCGGAACACCTTGCACAGACCGGCCGTTTGCACGACCGGCATTCCGCGGTCGACCATCTACTCACCCTCCGGACCGACCGGGACCAGGCGTTCGGGGCGAAGTGTGCGTACGTCGAATTCTTTTTTCTTCAGGCGGTCGGCTTCGTCGTGGCGGGCCTGCTCGGGATCGAAGGGGATCTTCAATCGCACGAAACACCCCTTGGGGCGATACAACTTGGTCACGCCCTCGTGGGCGAAAAGGTCCTGCCGCGTCTGCTCCCATAGGCGTCCGACGAGCAGGGCGGGGTTGCGCTCGAACTCCGGGAGCAGCGTACGATAAAGTTCCAGGTCGCCTTGCATCCGTGATTCGACCACGGAGAGATAGGCGCCCGCGTCCTTGATGAGCCGCCCGGCTTCGCCTTCCACGTCACGTTCGAGCATCGTATCCACGGTTTTTCGTAGCGCCGCCGCCGCGGGGTCGTCGGGTGCGGAGCCTTCGACGGTGTCGAGCAGACGAATGAGTGCCGGATAGGCGGCGCCGGCGGCCTCGCTGAGCATCCGCGTGCGCTCCTGCTGGGCGTCCTGAATCTTCTTTTGCTTGGCGTTCTCGGCCTTTTGCGTGCCGTCGAAGGCGTCGCGGACGGGGATCGGCGGAGTGGGCTCGAACATCTCCACGCGAATGACGACGATCCCGCTTTGCAATTCGGCCAGCCGCTCGTTGACGCGGTTCTTCAACGCATTCTGCACGTCCTCGACGCGGGTGCGGATCATCTGCTCGGCGGTGTGTTCGGCGGCGACGTGAACGCCGACCGTCTCGACCAGGGTGCGGATCAGGTGCTCGGCGGCCTCGATCTCCTTGCTCATCACCTGCGAAAGATAGCTGCGGATGTCGTCGAACTTGTAGGTCACCTTCCATTGCGCATGGACGAGACCCGTGTCGGCGGTGAGCAGGGCGCCGTCGATGGCGGGATTCAAGCCCTCCATCCCGCGGCTGATGAACGAAAGGGGCTTTCCCTTTTCGTCGGCGTGACGTTCGAAGGTATGGCTGTCCACGGCCAGTTCGTTGCTCTGCTTGGTGGGGAGCAGCACGATCTCGTCGATGGGGAAAGGATAGGCCCAGACCACTTGCGAATCGTAGACCCGAGGCAGCAGACTCCCCAGGCGAAGGAGAAGCGCCTGTTCGTGAACATCCACCTTGCGAACGCTGGAGAACAGGTAGAGCAGCACGAGCACCAGCATGATGCCCTTGAGGATGCGGAAGCTCGCTCGCAAAGCGTCGGAGAGCGACTGATGGGCGACGTCCAACGGTTCCTCGACGGCGTCCAGACCGTGGTGGTCGTGCTCGTGTGCGTGGTCGTGCGTGTGCATAGCCGTTCCGCCGGCGATCAATCGCGGCGGGGATCTCCAGGTTTGGAACCGGGATTCGGTGTTCCCCCTGTCGGCGCAGCGGGGGCGATGAACTCCCCACGCCCCTCCTCGCTGAACACGTTCCACGGGGCGTGTTCGGTGTCCAGAACAAGCGTGGTTCGCTGCTTCAGGGCCTCGGCGACGGTGCGCAGGGTATCCAGGAAGATTCGCAGTTCGGGGTGGGTGTTGAACTCCTTGTAGTATTCGCTGACCACCCGCTGGGCCTCGGTTTCGATTTGGGCCGCTTTTTTCCGGGCAGCGGAGAGGATTCGCTCCCGCGTGGCCTTGGCGTTGGCGATGATGTCCGCGGCGCTGGCGTCGCCTTCGGCGATGTATTTTGCGGCTTTGGCGTTCTCGTGCGACTTCATGCTCTCAAAGATCGAGGTCGTCACCGATTGGGGCAAGGCCAGTTTCTTGATCCCGAACCCGACGATCTCGATCCCGAACTCCTTTTTCGCGTCCTTGGCGATGGCGGCCTGGATCGCCTGCTCGACGTCGCGAAGTTTGCGTTTGGCCGGATCGGTCGAGACGAATTCCTCAAACGACCGTTGTCCGATGACGGCATGTTTTTGGGTGACCACGGTGGTCCGTAGTTTGCGTTCGCCGTCCTCCACTCCGGAGGGGAAATTGGTGTGAAACACGGCCGGGTCGTCGATCCGCCAGAGCGTGAACGTCGACAGCACGAGGTTCTTCCCGTCCACCGTCCGCGTTTCCTCCGTGCGGTCCTCGAGGATGCGAACGCGCTTATCGTAGACCACGACGCTCTGAATCGGCGCCGGCCACTTGAACCGCAGACCCGGCTCGGTGATCGCCTCTTTCGCGGGTCGCCCCCAGGTCTTCTTGATGGCCACCTCGGTGAATCGCACCTGGAACGTACACATGTACAGGGCAAGGATGACGGCGAGGAACACGGCCGCTGCGATCGTTCCGACGTTTTTCATGATTGCACCGCTCCTGTTGTCACGCCGAGAGTCATCTTCCGAGCTTCTTTCTTTCCGTCTCCAAACCCTCGGAAAGCACGCGGTCCAGCCCGCCTTCCTGGGCGGTCTCGTATTCGACCATGACGTTTTCAGGTTTGCCGACGATCAGATATTTTCGAATGTTGCTGATCTGCGAATAGATTTCGAGCACTTTCCGTTGCGCATACAGCTTGGGCGCGGCCTGGTATGCGGCGCGTTCGGTGGCGAAGGCGCGGACCTTGTTCAGGGCATCGGTCTCCATCTCGGACGCCGCCCCGCGGGCATCGGCGATCAGAGTTGCGGTTTCGCCGGTGGGAGGGGCGATGCCCTTGGCCGGGTTGCCTTGCAGGAGGTCCGCGACTTTCTGCTCCGCCTCCGCGAGGCGGACGGGGTCGGTATCGGTTTCCGTTTGCAGCCGTTCCCGCGCTCGAATGGCCTCATCCAAGGCCCGCGCCCGAGCCTCCGTCCCCACGACGGAGGTCAACGTTCTGCGTGCTTCGCCCGCGGCGGCCTCGATGGTCGCCGCTTTGCGCGTCTCGGCGTTCACCACCGCGTGGAACGCTCCGGCCACCTGCTCTTTCGACGGCGGGTGAGCGGCGCGGAGTCCGGCAAAAACGATTTCGATCCCCACGTTCAAGGCGTCGAGACGTTCCTGAATCAGGCGACTCAGTTCCGCGTTGAAAGCGGCGCGTTTGGGGCCGATCAGGGCGTCGATGTCTACACCGGCGGCATAGTCCGAAAGAATCTGGTGGGCGACGGCTTCCACGAGCTTCACCGGATCGTCATAGGTGTACAAATAGGGCCGCAGGTCTTTCACCCGGTATTCGATGGGCATCGAGACCATGAGCAAACTGACCGCCACGCTTTCCGAGGCGGTCGGCCCGTCGCCCGAGCGCGGGACGGGAAGCGACGCGGGTTCGGATCGGCTCTCGGCATCGGCGCGCGGTGCGGCGACCAAGAGCATCAGTTCGGGGACGAAGTCGTGAGCCTCGGTCCACAGAATGGCCTTCCTGGGATTGGCCTCTTCCTTTTCCGTCGCCTCGCCGACCACCAATTCTCGGATGCGGCGGACGGGGGCGCGCTGCACGATGTCGATGGGGAACGGCCATTTGAAATGCACCCCCGGTGACAGCACTTGGGCTTCTCCGCCCGCGGGACGACCGAATCGTTCGATCACGATCTGCTCGTCAGAGTCCACCACCACGATCGCCGTCAGACCCAGCATGGCCGCGAACGTGACCACCATGATCGGAAACATCCAACGCTGCAAAAGCTGATAGAACCAAGTCGAACTGACCTCGAATCCGAACTGATAGTTGATGGTGTCGGCGATGGATTTGGCGATGCCGCCCGGTTCGCTGATGAGCCCCAACATGCGGCTGTCAAAGGATGGGCGGGTCACGACGCCCGGCGTCCGCGGTCGGTAAAAATCCAGAATGAAGTTCGCCGTCAGTTCCAACCCCAGCACGACCAAGGCCGCGCGAATGAGGTAGGCGACCAAGGGCTCCGCCCAAGTAAGCGACGTGGACGCCATCAGGGCGATGACCAGCGCCAGACACACCAGGGCGTTGCCCGCCATGCACGAGGCCCCGGCACGGAGCATCCGCCAGTTCGGGATGCGTGACAGGGCGATGACATACCTAGCGTACAGAAAACACAGAAACCCGATGCCCACCACGAACCACATCATGAGGGTCGGTTCTTGCGTGCGATGGAACCCCTCCGCGGTGAACGCCGCGTCCAACGACCAACCCCATCCCACGAACTGCCCGAGCACAAGGATCAGCGCGGCCAACACGGTTACAGAGGGCAGCGACCAGCGAATCATCCAGCGCAGGCGGTTCTGTTCGAGCAGCAAGGCTTCGTCGTCGAGCTCGAAGATGGTCTCCGCCGCGCCCTCCGCGCGGGCCCGCCGCAGCTCCGCCGTTTCCAACTCCTCGGCGGCGACCCGGCGAAGCTGCTTGAAGATGAGGTAGAGGACGAGCCAAATGGGGATTCCGGGCAGAACAAAGCGCGCCACGGCGCCTATGGAGTGCGACCGGGACCAGATCGCAATGCCCAGCAACGTGACAAAAGCCGCGAGTTGGAGGATCAGCCCCAACGCGGCGACGTGTTGTGCGCGGCGATCATCCAGACCTCCGGACTCGCCCTGTGGTGTTACGGTTTCCACAACGATCCCGTCATTCTCCGTCGTCCTCACCCCGCGAACGAACCCCGCGCCCCGACCGTCCGTAGCAGAGAGAGGAAACGCGCCTCTGCGTTTGGTGCTCCCGCGGTGGGAGCTTACAATCGGTCAGCGCCGATGCCAACCGGGCGAGTCTGTGGTGAAGACCGGACCCGCGGCGGGTCCCACGAGGCTCGCCCACGGTCGCCCTCCGTGAACGGCGGCGAAAACACCGGGGTTCGAAACGAATGCTGCAACGCTTCTACGCCGTCGCCTTCGGCACGTTCGTCGAGACCATCCGTCAGCCCATCTACGGCGTGCTCTTGCTGGTCACCGCCGCTCTGCTGGTCTTGAACGTCTCCCTGGCCGCCTTCACCCTCGACGACGATGACAAACTGCTTTTGGACCTGGGACTCTCTACGCTCCTGCTTAGCGGATTGTTCTTATCCACCTTCAGCGCCGCGGGCGTCATCAGCCGCGAAATCGACAACAAAACCGTCCTCACCGTCATTTCCAAACCCATCGCCCGCCCGGTCTTCATTCTGGGTAAGTTTTCGGGTTTGCTCGCCGCGATGATCGTCGCGTTTTACCTCAGTTTCCTGGTCTTCGTTTTGGCCGAACGGCACGGTGTGTTGCAGACCAGCTCCCAACCGTGGGACGCCCCGGTCCTCGCCTTTGGGTTCGGGAGTCTGTTCGTGGCTGTCGTCGCCGCGGCGTTTTGCAATTATTTTTATGGGACAGATTTCCCCACCGCCGCCATCGGGTTTGTGGCCCTCCTCTTGACGGCGTCGGTGTTGGCCGTCGGAAAGCTCAACGAGAAGTGGGAGGTCATCCCCTTCGGCAGCAACTACGTCCACCTCCAGATCGTGATCGCGGCGTACCTCGTCTTTTTGGCGGTGATGGTGACAACGGCTGTCGCTGTTGCGGCCTCGACACGCTTCGGTCAGGTGATGACCCTGGTGATCTGCACCGCCGTGCTCGGCCTGGGCGTGATCTCCGACTACGCCTTCGGACAACACGCCCAGACCTCGACCCTCGCCGCCCTGGCCTACAGCGTCGTGCCCAACATCGGTCCGTTCTGGGTGATCGACGGCCTGACCGTGGCGTCGGAAAAAACCGCCGTGCCGGGCCTGTACGTCGCCTACGTTACGGCCTACGCGGCGCTCATCACCGTCGCAGTACTGGGCATCGCCGTCGCCGCTTTCCAAAAGCGCGAAGTCGGGTGACGCACGGCGCAACTGGGTGGGTCTCAGGGAGGGCCGGGGCCCTGAAAAAAGCGCGCGGACGCCAGCCCGCCACCAATCCGGCGCGACCGTACAAGAAAATACTTTCACCGACTTGCCTTTTGCGCAGGTGCGTTCCTATAAGCCCATTGGTAGAGGCTTTATCCATCCCTCTTACTTCTTGCTCGGGGCAGCGCCCCGACGACCTGGGTTGAGGAAGGTCGGAGAAGCTTTCGGGAACGACGGACAAACTAGGAAATGAAGAGACCCGCCGGCCGGGGTCTGACCGTGGTGCTCTGCGCGCGCGATGTACCTGCGGCAGCGTAACCACGACGAGTCAAGGTCGGCGGGCTTCCCAGGACTCCCCCTCTTCGCGTCACGACCTACCCGCCCGTGACGCGGACGACCACAGCGCCGCATGCGTCCACCCTCCGGGCGCATGCGGCGCGGCCCTTTTGTCAGGCGGCACGCTGGGTGCCACTGGCAACTGGGTGCCACTGGCAGCTCGCTGCCAGTGTTCAATGACAAACAACACAGACGGGCGAGCTGCGCGTGGCCCCTGGTGATGGGGCCGAATGGGCTCTTGAAGCACGTTCGATCGGCGGCCTCGCCCAGTCAGCCAGATGCCCATCGCTCAGTCAGAGATCGAACCTGGATCCGCGTTGCGAACCAGGTGATCCCCCGTGGGACCGCGAGTTCAGTTCGCGCAGTTCGGATCGGCGGGAACATCCGTCCCCCTGAAACATCGCTGGTACGGGCCCAGGTCCTTCACATCCACGTCTCCGTCCTGGTCTCCGTCTGCTCTGGCACACTCCGGTGCATCGGGGTGAGCGCTTTCCGGTCCCGATGTGCAAATCTCAAACAGGATCAGATCGTAGAGATCCACGTCGCCGTCGCGGTCGTAGTCGCCGGGTATCGCCGGCGGGCACCCGTATTCGTCCACCGTCGCGCCGGGGATGGTGTTGGGGCAGTCGTCGCAGGCATCACCCACGCCGTCGCCGTCGAGATCGGACTGCGCCGGCGGGTGGACATAGGTCTGGAATGCGAAGTCAACGCCCGGGCCGAGGTTGGAATCAAAGCCCGAGACCGGATAGTCGCCGAGCATCAGAATGCTTCCGCCACAAATCAACCAGGTGTACTGCTGGCCCGGGTACACGGGCACCGGCGTGCTCAGGATGATCGGGCTCCACTGGCCGGGGTCGACAAACGGAATGTTGAGCACCTCCGAATAAATCAGGTAACCACCCGGTCCGGCGAAGAGCTGGAACAGCATGGGGTTGGTGTTGATGCCGTCGAGTCGCCCCACGTCGATCTGCGTCAGTTCGCCGTCGGCAGTCGCCAGGAACGCCTGCCACTTGCAATCGCCGGGCGGGCCCTGCTGCGTCTGCGGCGACACCTGGTCGATCACGGATGGAGCAGGCTCGACCGGTCCGTTATCCGCATCCGGGCAGTTGTCGCACAAGTCGCCCGACCCGTCGCCGTCGGTATCCGTCTGGTCCGGGTCGGGAGCGACCAAACTCAGCGACCACGAATACAAGAAGCCCAAATCCTGTGCGCAGGTGTCATGGATCGTCAGGGTCCAATCACCCTGCGGATCCAAACCATCGAACGCCGTCAGGGCTTCATCGCCGCGATAGCTTCCCGGGGGGATAATCGGACAACCACCGATGAAGCATGCAAACGCGGCTGCGTCCAGGGTCTCGCCCGCTTCGTCGTCAAAGATGTATAAGCCGCCCAGGTTGGAGCCAATATTCGGCGGGACGAGATCGTTACTCGCGAGGGTCACGACCGTTCCGTTGTGCTCCAGACTGATGTCTAGATCTTCGTAATAGGCGTGATCGAGAACCAATAGAAGATTCAGGTCGGAAACAGCGCCGCTGTCGGCGACCGTAATCGTCCGCGTCAGCCCGGTCGTGATTACAAAGCAGGTGCCGGGTATGGCATCCGGAATCGGCGTAAACGCTTCGTCAGAGACCTGCTGCGCTCCGGTGGTGTTCGGGCAGTTGTCACACACGTCGCCCACGCCGTCGGCGTCGGAGTCGAGTTGATCAGCGTTGGCGATGGCAGGGCAGTTGTCGCACGGGTTGCCCACGCCGTCGGTATCGCCGTCGGCCTGATCGGGATTGGCATTCACCGGGCAGTTGTCGCAACTGTCTTGCACGTCGTCCCCATCCGTGTCGAGGATCGACTGAAACTCATACGCGCCCATATCGACGATGGCGCAGACGCCGCTGCCGGTGTCCGGGACGGCCGGGTCGTTCACGAAGCGGGGGTTGCCGTCGAGATCGGTGGTGACGCCGCCGGGCACGGCCGCGTTGTTGCCCGCGTCGATGCACGGCGACCCCGCCGAAAGCCGCAGGTTGTCATCCGCCGTGCCGAAGGTGTTGTCCGCCCCGTCCGCGTCTACAAAGAGCGGATCGGCGTTGATATTGCCCGTGCCGGTCCATCCGCCCTGGACGTCGGAGAAGGATATGGTCGCCGCGCTCGCCTCGCCTAGGGATATCTGGGCCGAGACGCCCATGCCGTTTTGGTCCGAGTTTCCCCAAAAGATGCCATTGGTCACCGTCAGGTTGGAAGAGTCGAGGTGCATCCCGCCGCCAAAGGAGCCGTTGGCCCTGTTTCCGCTGAACGTGCAATGGGTAACCATCAGGCTGGAGGAAGCGTTGTAGATTCCGCCGCCGATGCGGGCCGCATTCCCGCTGAAGGTGCAGTGGGTAACCATCAGGCTGGAGGAAAAAGAGTTGTAGATTCCGCCGCCGAAGTCGCCGGCCCTGTTCCCGCTGAACGTGCAGGCGGTGACCGTCGGGCTGCTATCGTCGTTGTACATTCCGCCGCCAAGAGCGAGGCCACCGGAGACGTCGGCCGTGTTCCCGCTGAATGTGCAACGGGTCACCATCGGGCTGCCGCTTCTGTTGTACATCCCGCCGCCGGTGGCCACACCACGAAATTGGGCACTGGCCGTGTTCTCGCTAAACGTGCAGTGGGTCACCGTCGGGCTGCCACCAGAGTTGTACATCCCGCCGCCACTATTGGACCCGGGATTACGGCTCGCGTTTCCGCCCGTGATGGTGAAGCCTTCGATAACGGCCGTGGCGTCGGTTCCGCTGCCGGTCACGACGTGATCGCTGTTCTCGGCGTTGTTGGCGAAGTTCGGGCCGTCGTCGCCGGCCAAATCGCCGCTCAGAACGGTCACGTTGACGGCCGTGTCGCGCTGGTCGGGGTTAGGCTCGCCGAGCCCGGCGTAGCCGCCTTCCAGCCGGACGCCATTCTTGAGCGAAAACGTCGCGCTGCGGAGGCCGTCGCCGTTGGTGTGCATGCCCCCCACGGGAGTGAATCCCCCGTCGGGCATGTACGTTCCCTTGGCCACGCGGATGGTGTCACCGACAACGGCCGCGGCCAACGCATCCTGCGGGTTCCGGAATGCGGTGTTCCACGTCAGCCCGTTTCCCGCGGGGGGCGCGTCGGCATCCACGAACCAGATGCCCCCGCCGTGAGCCGCGCCGGAGGCGATCAGAAGGAGTGCGGCGTTGCAACACGCCAACCGTAAACGATGCGCGCCGACCCCCGCCCACCTATGCGCACGACCGACGAATCCGGAACGATTTTGCATGACCCGCTTCCCCTCTCACCCGACACTTTGATTCCGCCCTGCATGACCCGATGACTTCGGCCCTGCCGCGGATTGTACCAAAAGCAAGCATCGAACCGCAACACCTATTCCGTCATTTCCGACTGCCTTTGGCCACGATTCGCCCGCGCGGCTGGAATAACGCGTGCCAAGCATGCCCCAGGCATCGGGGTGGGAGCCACACGGTAACTGGTGTCCAACCGGGTCGTGCGGACCCTTTTCCCCCGGCGCGGCCCTTTTGTCAGCCGGCATGCTGGGTGCCACTGGCTGGGTGCCACTGGCAGCTCGCTGCCAGTGTTCAATGACAAACAACACGGGCGGACAAGCCGCCCGTGGCACCCGATCCCGTCAGAGAACGAAGGTCGGGAGGATTTTCTTACTCGAACGCGAAGCCCTTGGCCTTGGCCTGCTCTTCGACACTCTTTCGCACCGCATCATCGAGCGCCGTCTTGCCGCCCGCCGCCTGGGCACGGGCCTCGCGCAGGAACGTCTCGCGGGCCGCCTGCACCTCGTTGATCTGACGTTGGACCTTGGCCCGATCGTCGCGGTCGCTGGCGTTTTCCGGGTAGCGCTGATGAAGGCGTCCTCGTCGTGCTTGCGGACCTCCTCGGGGGCGAAGAGCTGATAGACGAGCAGCCCGAGGGTGACGGCCACCGCGGCGAAGAAGGTAAGGGCGAGCGTCGCGCCGATGTGGGGTGATTCACTGATTATGCCGTCGGACTGTCGGCACCAACGGTACACGGCCTGGACGACGGGCCAGAAGGCGACGACGACGGGGACGGCGATCAAGGCGATGACGGAGACGCGGTTGAGGATGGCGAGTTGCCCGAGGCCGCGGACGGTTGTCCAGCCGAAATCGCGTTGGGGCCAGCGCCTGCAGGAACGCCATCGTCGCTTGGCCCAAGCGGCGGGTTGTTCTTGCCTTGCCGCTTCGGCGAAGCGAGCGGTTCGTAGGCAACAACCGCGAAAGTCGCCGGATACCTCCTCCGCGAAGCTCGCTCCGTCGAACGACGCCTCCCTCGCGAAGCTGGCTTCGCGGAACGACGCCTCGCGCGCGAAATTCGGCAGCCCGAAGGACGCCTCCTGCGCGAAGCTCACCCCTCCCCGCGAAAGTCGGCCACCCGAACTCCGCCTGCCCCGCGAAGGTCGTCCGGTTGAACCTCGCATCCCCCGCGAAGCGGGCGGAGCATTTAAGCGCAACCCGCACGTCGAGGGCAACACAATCTGCGCTGAGAATGGCACCGCCTTCGATTTTGAGCTTGGTGAGCCGGTTTTCGTTGCCGTCCGGTGGCGGCGTCCAATCCGGCGGTCGTTGGTCGCGCGGTGGGGCGAGGTTGGCGTGGGGATGAGCCTGGACGGCCTCGATGAGTTTGCGGAGAGATTCGATTTCGGCGTTGCGGATGGGCTCACCGCGGACGACAGCGTCGGCGATGGCGGCCAGTTCGGCCGGGTCGTCTCCGATCCGGGCGTCGATGCGCACGTCGGGATGCTGATTGTACGGCGGTCGATCGGACAGGGGTCGTCTCCACGATCCATGGGCGACGGGCCCATTGGGGTTGGGGGGATCGTAAGGTCAGGACGCTGGGCGGACAAGCGCGGGGGGCGCGGGAATGTCGAATGGCGAATATCGAATGTCGAATGAAGGTGGGGAGATCGAAGTGAGAAGTACGAAGACGATTCGTGGGTGTCGCTGCGCCGGCCCACGCCTACTGTAGGGCAGCCTTTCGGGCTGGGGGGGAACGGTGTTGCGGTTGGGGTGGGGCACGTAACTCCCACGTGTAGCGTCAAGGCTTGTCCCTGGCGTTCACGCTTCTGCGTTACCCACGCCCTGCGTCCCGACGGGATCGGGACTCCGGGGACGAGGCTCCCTCCTCGGTCGCCTCATCGGGGTGACGCTACCCTGGACTGTTAGGTGCTCTGGACCCTCCCCGTTCAGGGTTCCGCACTGGTCGCGTTCACCCTCTGGCGGGGGGAGGGCGGGTTGGGATGTTGGCTATCGCGCTTTGGAGGCGCGTTTCGTAGCGGCGGCGGGTTTTCGTTTGGGGGCGGGTTTGACGGGGGCTTTGGGTTTGACGGGTTTCACGGGCACGGCGCGTTTCGAACTTGGGGCCGTCGAGGGTTTCGTGCTTGCAACGGGGGAAGGTTTCGCGCTCGGGGCGGCGGAGGGCTTCGCACTCAAGGCGGCGGAAGGTTTCATACTCGGGGCGGCGGCGGGCTTCTTGGCGCTTTCCGCGGCGCGAGGGGACGGCGGGGGTGGTGCGGGCTTGACCGGGGCCTCGGCGCGAACCGGAATTTTCTTGCGGTTTTTCATGGGGGGTTGCTCGACTTTCTCATTGGCTTCGAGAATCCGGAGATCGCGGTAGTACCCTTCCTTTTGCAGACGTTCCAGTTGGGAGTCGACTTCCTCGCGTTCCACGGATTTGAAGAGGGTCAAGAACATTCCTTCTGACAGTCCGATGATCTTCCACTTGAAGATGATGGGCTCTTTGACGCCCAGCGATCGCCTGGCCGATGGTCCCGCGGGCACAGCCCCCAGTACAGCCGCCAGCACCGGCACCGGGACGTCGATGGGAACGTCGGCAATAGGTGGGACCTCGTCGACTTCTTCGAGGTTTTGGTTCGCGTTCTTGGCCATTGCGTCCTCGTGCCGTCTGTACCCCAACGACCGCCCCGCGGCAATAACCGCCACACCTTGCCGGACGGCTGGGCGGGGTTAGTATAGCGGCTCGAAGGTGTCCGTCGACCCGCCTGGACGGACCCGGCCCGGAAGCGCCCGTAGCTCAATTGGACAGAGTACCTGGCTTCGAACCAGGGGGTTGCAGGTTCGAGTCCTGCCGAGCGCAGTGCCCGCCCACGGCGGGATGCCGAATGGCGAATCCGGAATGCGGAACGAGGGGTGATCGCGCTTTCGTCTGCACCCTCCCCGATTCGCCGGCCTCGCCGCAACCCCGGCCCATGCGTGCGGTGCAGGCGTCCGCCATCACCGCTGTCGACGAGGCACGTCGTGACCGGAAAACCCGCCCCGTAAACGAGGCGGTTCGAGGGCCATGACGTCGGATCGGTTAGGAAACCGGCATACCGAGCGGTGCGGACTACTTGTCGTCCGCGGGTTTGTCGCCGTCTCCCTTAGCCTTCTCGACCGGTTTCTTCACGGCCTTGGGTCCGCGGAACTTGGATTCGTCATACCCTTTCTCTTCCGCCCGGAACATCTTCAGGTTGGCGTTAACCTTGGCCTGCTGCTCGGGGGTGAGCTTTTCAAAGACCTTGGCCTTAGCCTCATCGACGGCGTCGGCGACCTTGGCCGGGTCTCGCTCGCCGTCCAACCGCACGACCCGCAGTGTTTCGTTGAAAATCGCTTCGGTGCCGGTTTTTTGGGCTTCGGTCAGTTCCACCTCGGGGTCCATGACGGCGCGGCGCAACTGTTGAAAGGGTCCGGTCCGCGGTCCGCGAGGGGTGATCGCCTTCCAGCGAGCCACCACCTTCTCGAATTTCTCTTTCTGGTCGGGTTTGAGTTCGTCGCGGAGCTTCTCGAATAAGGCGGCCGTCTCGTCGTCCATGGGGGTGGGTGGTTCTCTCTTGATCTGCCCAATCTGCTGACGAATCTTCTCCATCTTTTCCGTGTCATTGTCGGCTTGGGCCTTTTTCAGGTCCTCTTCGAGTTGCGGAACGCTCTTGGGATAAATGGTGCTGGGTTGTTTGGGGGCGCTTCGCTTCTTGATCGCCTTGTTTTCTTTGAGCTCGGAGATGAAGGTGTCGAGCAAACGTCCGATCGTTCCGCGTTGCGCGGGACTCAACTCCAGTTTTTCGTCCATCATTCGCCGGAGCTTGTTGAGCTTGGCGATGTTGGCCTCGAACCGCGGACCGAGCTTGTCGGCGTCGGATCCAGCGGCAGGGCCCTTGTTGTCGCTCGCCGCCGGCGTCTTGGCGGTTGCCGGTTCGGCGGCGGGTTTGGGCTTCGTCGTCCCACCCTCCTGTTGCCAGGCTGCGGCGCGGCCTGAAAGGGCCAGGAAGCCCAGCGCGGCTAGGGATAGAGTCGCAAACGACAAGTTGGTTTTGATGCCCTTCATGCGTATCCTCTCCTGTATGTGAAAGTCGCCCCTGGGTCGTCGGCCAGTCCCCGCCGCCGGACCCACTCCATAGTAGGGCAACGCCGGGGTGTTGAACAAGGTGCCCAACGCAGCGACGGCGGCAGCGTCGGTAAGTTCTGTGTAACAAATGCACGTTTTCGTGATTATCGCCTTCGCCGTCCTGCTTTGGCGGACGCAGAGCGCGCCGACGTGGCGATGGGTCGCCGAGGGTGATGTCTTGGGGACGTTGGCGTCTGTAGCAGCGACCGTATTGCTTCCCGCCGCGGTGGCGCTGTGGACGTCGGCTCACGCCCGAAAACTGTTTCGACTGCAGAGCGGGTTTCCCGGACGGGCCATCGAGTTCCACCATCGCGCGACCTTCATCCTTCGCTGCGTCCTGACCGGCGGGTTCGCGGCGACGGTTTTGCTCACTCGATGGGGCGAGTGGTTCTCGTTCGGGCGCTACAGTCCCGCGTTGCAAGGCTTCGGCGATCTGGTCATTCTGTCGCCGTTCGTCATCGGCTGCTTGTTGCTGTGGTGCATCGCGTTCCCGTTGGAGCGGCGGTTTCGCGGTCCTGTGGAGGACGATACCTCCGCATCGCTCGACGGTCACTGGCGGTTCTCGGCCTACCTGGATTTCAACCTGCGGCATCATCTGTTGGTCGTCGCGGTTCCGATGACCATCATTCTTTTCGCGGCCGACCTCACCGAAGGGTACGGATCGGGCCTGCGACGTGCGGTGGGGTGGAACCTCGCGCCCGAAGCGGCGCTCGCCGTCGTGGCCATGGCCGTGTTTCTCTTTGCTCCGTTGATGTTGCGCCGAATCTGGCGGACTACGTCGCTGCCGCCTGGACCCTTGCGCCAACGACTCGAAGAGCTTTGCCGGCGAATCGGACTGCGCTGCCGGGATATTCTGATCTGGCGGAGCGACGGGATCATGATCAACGCCGCGGTGATGGGGATCGTCCCCGGCGTTCGCTATGTGTTGCTTTCGGATGCGTTGCTGTCGGTGATGAGCGCGCGGCAGATCGAAGCCGTGTTCGGGCACGAAGCCGGTCACATCCGTCACCGGCACATTCAGCACTTTCTGGCTTTCGCGTTCGTGGGATGGGCGGCGGTCGCGGCGCTGATGGAGGGATTGGCGTGGGGCTCGATGCCGCAACGGGCTGCGTGGTCTCTGTCGTTGTCCTCCATCGAGAGCATCGGAGTTGTCGCGACCGTGTTATTTTGGGGGTTAGGGTTTGGATGGGTTTCGCGGCGTTTCGAGCGGCAAGCCGATCTTTTCGGTGCGCGGTGCGTGACGCCGTCGCTTTCGGACTGCGACCGGCCTTGCAGCGTACACTTGGATGGGGAGGCGTCACGTCCGTCCGACGGCAGGGTCTGCGCGACGGCGGCGGCGGTGTTCGCCTCGGCGCTGGACCGCGTCGCCGCGTTGAATGGAATCCCCAGTGAAGAACGAAGCTGGCGGCACTCCTCGATCGGCAGCCGCATCCGTTTCTTGACGGCGCTGGCGGGTGATCCGGCGCGGGCCGTTCGCTTTGAGCGAGGGGTTCGGAGAATCAAGGCGGGGCTTGCGGCGGCCGCGGTTCTCGCCGCCGCGACTTCCGTTTTCTATTGGATTCAAGTTCCTCAACCCGCGCTTCTGCAATTGCAGGCTGGCGTCCGCTGATTCGGCGCGGTATGCAGGGGTCATGACCGGCGCACGAGTGATCGACGGAAACGGGCTCGCGGAGCGCATCAAGCAGGAGACGGCGCTGGCGGTTCGGACGCTCGCCGAACGGGGCGTGACGGTCACGTTGGCGGCGGTGATGGTGGGCGATCCGGCGGCGGGGGAAATCTACGCTCGTTCACAACGCCGCCGGTGCCAGGAGGTGGGCATTTCGTACCGCCTGCACACGCTGGGGGGCGACGCCCGCGAGGCCGACGTTCGCAGCGTCCTCCGCGAACTCAGCGACGACCCCGCGGTCACCGGAATTCTGCTGAACCTCCCGTTGCCCGCAGGACTCGACACGGCGGCGCTCCAATACTGCATCGACCCCTACAAGGACGTGGAAGGGGTCAACCCGGCGAACATCGGATTGCTGTTCTACGATACGCCGATCATCGCCCCCTGTACGGCGCTCGCGGTGTTGGAGATCTTGCAGGAGGCGGGCGTCGATCCACGGGGTCTGGAGGCGGTCGTCGTCGGGCAGGGGCCCATCGCCGGACGGCCCGTGTCGCTTTTTCTCCTGCAAAAAATGGCGACGGTAGCTTGTTGCCACGTGGCCACGCGCGATTTGTACCAACACACGCGCCGGGCGGACCTGCTCATCATCGCGGTCGGAAAACCGGGCCTGATCCGGGCCGAACATGTCAAGCCGGGGGCGGTGGTCATCGACGTGGGCATCAACCGAGTTCCCGCGCCCGACGGACAAACCAAGGTCGTCGGCGATGCGGACTTCGAGGGCGTCAGCAGGGTGGCGGGCGTCATCACACCGGTCCCGGGCGGCGTGGGTCCGGTCACGGTGGCGATTCTTTTGCGTAGTGCGACGCAGGCCGCCCGGCAGCAACTCGCCGTCCCTCGCCGACTGAACGGGAGTATGGGATGACCGTTTTCTCCGAGGTTGAGTTGCGCGTGATGGGCGTGCTGATCGAGAAGTCCCTCACTCAACCCGGGGCCTACCCGATGACCGTAAACTCGATTGTCCTGGGCGCCAACCAACTCCAAAACCGCGACCCGGTGGTTAGCCACAGCGAGTCGGACGTCTCCGCGGCTCTGCGAAACTTGACCCACAAGGGTTTCGTGACGCAGGCGGCCACGTCGACGGGGGCACGGGCGGTGCGTTTTGAGCACTGCGTCGTGGAAAAGCTTCATTGGGATCGCCGCGAGCAGGCGGTGATGGCGGAGCTGATTCTCCGGGGGCGACAAACGGCCGGTGAACTACGGACCCATGCCTCGCGCATGACCGCGTTGCCGGACCTGCCGGCGGTCACGACGATTCTCGAATCCCTCCGCGCCCACTCGCCGCCCTTCGTCGAGGAGTTGCCCCGTGAACCGGGTCGGTCGGCCAACCGGTTTCGGCACTTGTTGTCCGGTGAGGCCCAGAGCCCGCCGAGCGCCGCGGAGCCGCTGTCCCTGGAGGCGCGGGTCGCGATTCTGGAGAGGGAAATAGCCGAGGTTAAGAAGGTGCTCGCCTCGAAGTTGGCGGCGACGACCAGGGGTGTCGACGAAGGGACCGGCCTCACAGTATAATCACCCGTGTCGCGGTGAAACCGCGTTTCGACATACTGGACTAGGGAGTTCGATACCATGTTCCGACCGTTTCAAGATCCGCAGCTTTCCCTCGGCGCCTTGCAGGAGGAAATGAATCGTCTGTTCGAGCGGGTGTGGCACGGGGGCGTTTCGACCCGCCCCTTCGACGGGCAGGCGTGGGCCCCGGCGATCGACCTGTACGAGTTCGACGACCGCTATGTGCTCTATGCCGACCTAGCCGGCGTCGAGGCTGAGTCCGTCGATGTCACCTACCTGGGCAGTTCGCTGACCCTCCGTGGCGAAAAGGGGCGTCCGTCGGACGTCACTGAGCAGACGCCATCGCTGCGCGGCGAGCGGCGCTTCGGCGCGTTCTGCCGCAATGTGGAGCTTCCCGGGGGAATCGACGCCGACCGCGCCTCGGCCAAGTGCAAGGACGGAGTCCTGGAAATCTCCATCCCCAAGTCGGCGGCCAGTCGTCCGAGAACCATTCGCGTGGACGTCGAGGCGGGTTGATCGGTCTGACGGCCGCGGCATGGGCAATCGGGTCTTCGTCCGCGGTTCCCTGTTGCCGTTCAGCCCGGCGGGACGTACGATTGGGAGGTCATGCGCCCCGAGGAACTGCGGACATTGCTTCGTCGACGCCCGTTCGTGCCCATGCGCGTTCACCTCACGGATGGAACGACCTACGATGTCCGACACCCGGAGATGGCGCTTCTCACTCGCTCCACGGTGGAGATCGGAATCGAGCAAGAGGACGGCAATGGCATCGCCGACGACGTGATGTACTGTTCCTTGGTGCATATCGTGCGGGTGCAGAACCTGAACGGCAAGGAAGTGAGTCCAGGGTAGCCTGCCAACATTCGCACGCGACCCGCGGATGCTATGTGAGCGCCTTGCCCGACTCGGGGCGTCGTTGTTTGAGGTCCGCGATCCGATCGCGCAGTCGGGCGGCGCGTTCGAATTCCAGGGTTTCCGCCGCTTCGAGCATTTCCTTTTCGAGCATGGCGATGAGTTCGGTTTGATCGAGTTCCTGCTCGCTGAGATCGACGGCTTCGGCCGCGGTCTTGTAGGCGCTGACCATGCGCTCCAGGGACGAACGGATTCCCTTTTGGACGGTCTGGGGCGTAATGCCGTGTTCCTCATTGTGCTTGAGCTGCAACGCCCGGCGGCGATTGGTCTCATCCATGGCCCGTTGCATGCTGGGCGTTATCTTGTCGGCATAGAGAACGACCTGGGCGTTCACGTTGCGAGCCGTCCGCCCGATCATCTGCACGAGCGAGGTCTCGCTGCGCAGGAAACCCTCTTTGTCGGCGTCGAGGATGGCCACCAACGAAACCTCCGGCAAATCCAAACCCTCGCGCAGAAGGTTGACCCCCACGAGCACGTCGAATTTCCCCTCACGAAGCTCCTTGAGGATGCTCACCCGTTGGAGAGTTTCGATGTCGCTATGGAGGTATTCTCCTCGAAGACCTTCTTGCTGGATGTACTTGGATAAATCCTCGGCCAACCGTTTGGTCAGGGTGGACACGAGCACGCGTTCGCCGACGGCGGCGCGCTCCGCGATGCGTTGCAGAAGGTCGGGCACCTGTCCGCGTGCCGGACGGACCTCGATGGGCGGATCGACCAACCCCGTGGGACGGATGATTTGCTCGACGATCTCGCCCTTGCACATTTCGAGTTCCAGCGGACCGGGCGTGGCGGAGACGAACAACACATGGTCCCACATGCCCTGAAACTCCTCGAAGCGCATGGGTCGATTGTCCAGGCAACTCGGCAGACGAAAGCCGTGATCGACCAGGGTCTGCTTGCGGGCGCGGTCGCCGTTGAACATGGCCCGGACCTGTGGAAGGGTGACGTGCGACTCGTCGACGACGAGCAGAAAGTCCTTGGGGAAGTAATCGACCAGCGTGTAGGGCTTGGCACCGGGCGGAGTGCCGTTGAGATGACGCGAGTAGTTCTCGATCCCCGAGCAGTACCCGACCTCGCGGAGCATCTCGACGTCGTACTTGGTGCGGGCGAGAAGGCGCTGGGCTTCGAGGAGTTTGCCGTGGCGACGGAACTCTTTCACGCGCAGGTCCAGTTCCTCCAGAATGCTCGCCGTCGCCCGGGCGATGCGGTCCTCGGGCATCACATAGTGAACCGCGGGGAAGACGAACACTTTGTCCAATCGTCCCAGGGATTGGCCGTTCAACGGATGGATCATTTCCAGCTTGTCGATCTGATCGCCGAACAGCTCGATGCGATAGGCGAAGGTCTCGTGGGCGGGGTGCAACTCGATCACGTCGCCGCGGACGCGAAAGACGCCGCGCTTGAAATCCAGATCGTTGCGGTTGTATTGGAGGTCCACGAAGCGGCGAAGGAGTGCGTCACGGTCCATCGTTCCGCCGACTTCCAGGGCCACGACGCTGGCCTTGTAGTCCTCCGGCGACCCCAGCCCGAAAATGCACGACACGCTGGCCACGATGATCGCGTCGCGCCGCGAGACCAACGTACTGGTGGTGCTCAATCGCAGACGGTCCAGATCGTCGTTCCGCGAAGCGTCCTTCTCGATGTAAATGTCGCGCTGCGGAATGTAGGCCTCGGGCTGGTAATAGTCGTAGTAGCTGACGAAATACTCGACCGCGTTTTTCGGGAAAAGCTCGCGGAACTCCTCATAGAGTTGTGCCGCCAGGGTCTTGTTGTGGGAAATGACCAGCATCGGGCGATGGAGGGCGGCGACGACATTGGCCACGGTGAAGGTCTTGCCCGAACCGGTAACACCGAGGAGACACTGATACTTACGTCCGGCGCGGATGCCCGCTATCAGCTTTTCGATGGCCTGCGGTTGATCGCCCTGCGGGCGAAAGGGACTGACCAGTTCGAAGCGATCCGGTCGGTCGGCAAGTTGGATGGGGGCGCTCATGCGCATCCATTCTATGCCCGCCCCGACTGCGCCGCACGGATTCGGGGCATCGTTGGGCCAACTGTGAAAGGTCGCCACGATTCATCCGGGCTGGCAAGGAGGCACGGTTTCAGGGTACGCTCTGGCGGCGTCGCACATGGACCGAGATACCGAAATCGGCGGCCGTCAGGACCGCTTCCCGCTGACCCGCGGCTCGATCCTCGAGGGCGTGGGCGGCGACGATCCCCAGGTTCGCGAGCGGGCGTGGGAGGCCCTGGTCGGGGCCTATTGGAAACCGATCTACAAACACATCCGCAGGAAATGGCGGGCATCGAACGACGAAGCCAAGGATTGGACGCAGGGTTTCTTCGCGGCGGCCATGGAGAAAGCGTTCGTCGAACGATACGTCGCTGAAAAGGCGAGCTTTCGCACCTACCTTCGCGTTTGCGCCGATGGATTCGTTGCCAACGAGCGCAAGGCGGCTGGGCGGGTCAAACGCGGCGGCGACCGGCGTTTCGTTTCCCTGGACTTCAGCGCCGCGGATGCCGAGTTCTCGCAGGTCGCTTCGCCGGCGGGGGACGAGGAGACCTGTTTTGATCGAGAATGCGCCCGAAGCCTTCTGGAACGGGCGATCGAGTCCTTTCGCATGTCTTGCGAGCGAGCCGGCAAACGGACGCAGTTTGCACTGTTCGCGCGGTACGATCTACATCCGTCCGAAGGCGGCGAGAGGCCGACCTACGAGCAGCTTGCGGCCGAGTTCAACGTGCCTTCGACGCAGGTGACCAACTTTCTGGCCTGGGCTCGCCGCGCCTTCCGCCGCTGCGTGTTCGACGTGCTTCGCGAATTGACCGGCAGTGATGAAGAGTTCCGCGTCGAGGCCCGGCGGCTGCTGGGAACGACCCCATGACCCGAGCGCTGAACGACAGCACCCTCGATCATTTGCGGACCGTCCTTGCGGACGATGCTCCCGACGATCCGCGCTATCGCATCACGCGGCGGATCGGGCAGGGGGGCATGGGAACGGTCTATCTGGCGGAGGATCGGACGTTGGGGCGGATGGTGGCCCTCAAGGTGATCCGCGACGCGGTGCTGGACAAGCAGTCGATCGAGCGCATGATCCGCGAAGCCCGCATCATCGCCCGCCTGGAACATCCCGGCATCGTACCCGTGCATGACATCGGCACGCTTGCGGACGGCCGCGCGTACTACGTCATGAAGTGGGTCCAGGGACGGCGCCTGGACGAACATTTTGACTCGGCCGCGGGATGGCCCGAACGGCTTCGCGTCTTTCAGCGCGTCTGCGAAACGGTCGCCTTCGCCCACGCCCACGGCGTCATCCATCGGGACCTCAAACCGCAAAACGTCATGGTCGGGCCCTTCGGCGAAGTGTTGGTCCTCGATTGGGGGGTCGCCAAGGTGGCACTCGATGGGGAGGTTGACGGCGGGGCGTTCGCCTCGAGTCCGCCCGACGGCGCGGCGGACACGAGCCCACGGCATACCGCGTACGGCACGATCCTGGGCACGCCCGCGTACATGCCGCCGGAGCAGGCGCAAGGGGCGGTGGATCGGATCGACGAGCGCAGCGACGTGTTCGCCCTGGGCGGCGTCCTGTACTTTCTCCTCACCGGGCAGGCACCTCGCACCGCCGCACCCACCAACGACGCCGGACCGCCACTCGTGCCGCCTCGGCAACGGAATCGAACCGTTCCCCGGCGGCTGGAAGCGATCTGCCTCAAGGCGCTGCGTACGGACCCCGATCAGCGGTACGCCGGCGCCTCGGACCTGGCTGCGGAGGTGGTGCGTTTCCTCGACGGTCAGGCCGTTCTCGCGTATCGCGAAGGGTTGCTCGAACGCCTTGGGCGCTGGGCCTGGTGGTATCGAACGCCCATCATTCTGGTGGCGGCCTACCTCGTCATGCGCGCCTTGCTGGCGCTCTGGGCAAGGCGATAGTCTGTGGCACGGGAATATATCTTCGGGTTCGCCCTAAAGGAACCGCCCGCGACGTTGAATAGAACCGTGAGCGGCGCATGGGCGTCGCGGGGACAATCTGGGAGATGATTCGATGAGCAAACCGATACTGGGTCTGATTCTCGGCGGGGTGTTGGGGGCGTTTGACGGGCTGTCGGCGCTGGTTTCGTCGCCCAACGTGCCGGAAGTGAGGGACGGCATCGTCGGGATCGTCATCGGCTCGACGGTCAAGGGGTTGATCGTCGGCGTGGTCACCGGGGCGATCGCCCGTAAGTACAATTCTCTGGGCATCGGGATCGGCTGCGGTCTGGCCCTGGGATTCTTCTTCGCCGCGATCATTGCCGTCATGCAGGGCGCGCACTATCTGGAGATCATCCTTCCCGGAAGTCTGGTGGGAGTCATCGTCGGCTTCGTGACTCAGAAGTACGGTGCGCCGCAGCGCGCATGATGCCGGCTTGTTAGCTCGGACGGTGAACGTCGGAGCGGCGCGGGCCCACTCCACGGAACCCGCGAATGCGACAAACAAACCTTACGAAAGGAGACGCGAATCATGGGAGCACCCGTCGTACATTTTGAAATCGGATGCCGCAACAGCCAGAAGGCAACAAAGTTCTACGCGGAGCTGTTCGGTTGGAAGATCGAGGCGCAGGGACCCGCGGCCATGATCGATACCCAGGGCGGCGGCGCCGGGATCGACGGACACATCACCGCCCTGGGACACGAGCCGCACAACTACCTGACCGTCTACGCCCAAGTGGGCGACCTGAACGCCTCGCTCCAGAAGGCCGAGAGCCTGGGCGGCAAGACGGTCATCCCCCCGCAGGAAGTGCCAGGCATGGGACACTTCGCGTGGTTCGCCGACCCGGAAGGAAACGTGGTCGGACTCTGGAAGCCCCTCTAGGGCTGCGACGGGCCCAGTTCCGACAGGGCGCGCAGCGCTCCGGAGTGGTCCGGCTGGATCTGCAAGGCGTCTCGCCATTCGCGCTCCGCGCCCGCTGCGCCGCCGAGCTTCCATAGGGCCGTACCCAGCCCAAAATGGGCGTCGGCGTGTCGAAGGCGGAGTCGGATCGCGGTGTGATACTCGTCCGCGGCCTCTCTCCACCTCCCTTGGAGAGACAAGCCCGTGGCCATGTTGAAATGTGCATCGAATGATTCGGGTGCTAGACGCAATGCTTCGCCCAGGTGGACCATCGCCTCGTCAAACTCGCCTCGATCGGCCAAGAGACTGCCGAGGTTTCCGTGAACGCGTGACATGTCGTGGTGCAAGGCCAGCGCCGCCCGGAAGTGGGCCTCGGCCTCGTCCGTTCGACCCTCCTTTTCCAGAATCACGCCCAAATTGTTATGGGCCAGCCACGCTCCAGGGTTCTTCGACAAGGTATCCGACCAGACCACGTTTGCACTGATGAAGGTCGTGGCATGGGCCCACGTGTTGATGCCCAGCACGACGATCAGCGCTCCTTGCACCAGGCGAACCATACGAACGCTCGGCGACCGCCTGATCCCACCGACCAGCGGCGCAATCACCCCGATGCTCGCCAGGTACACGAAGTGGTCGGCCACGAATGAAAAACGCATGAAATAGACGTTGAAGAGTCCCAGCGCCGGAAACAACGAGCCCGCAAAGAACAGGGCTGCCGCAAGCGGACCACGCCCCGTCCGCTGTCGCAACGCGAACAAACCGCCCAGCGCGGCTATGCAAAGCAACGGGTACACCCATTGTCCCCCATCACCCGCGTCGATCTCCCACCGCGGATAGATGGCCATCAGAGGGTCCGGCCAGAGCAGTTTGCCGGCGTAGAAGCACAAGATTCGCCCCGCCAACAGCAGGTGCTCGGCCGCGTTGAGCGACCACGTCGCCCCCTCGGCCCCCACGTAGCGCTTTTCCACCCACGCCGTCCACAACCCGGAGGCCGCCCCCGCCACGAGCATCGGTGTCAGACGCATGACATCGGCCCATCCGATACGACCACGCTTCCACCACAGGACGAGCCCCATCGCCGCGGGCCAGGTACACGCCACACTCTTGCTCAACAGTGAAAGTGTAAAGAGGACCCATGCCGCCAAGTACAGCCACGCCGCCGAGCCGTATCGATCCCCGCCCTCGCGCGCTGCTGCGGTTTCTTTCAGAGTCTCCGTGTTTCTGCTTTCTGCGTTTCTGCTTTCGGCATTCGCCGTCAGCCGCAGATACGTCCACGTAGCCCCCAGATAGAACGCCGCGGAGAGCACGTTCTTGCGTTCGCTGATCCAGGCGACCGACTCGACGTGTACGGGGTGCAGCGCGAACACTACAGCGGCGAACCAGGGGTACGGAACCTGCAGTCGGTCCAAGACCCGCCATAGCAGAATCGCGTTGAGGGCATGCAGAATACAATTGACCAGGTGATACCCAAGCGGGTCGGCGCCCCAACACTGCCACTCCAACCAAAAGGTGGTGAAGACCAGCGGGTAATATTGCGGCGTCGCCCCCGGCTCGAACCAGATTCGCGCCAACCCCGCGAGCGACTTGAGCAGGGGATTGTGCTGGACGTACAGGTCGTCATCCCAGAGAAACCCGCCGCGCATCGCCGGCCAGTACGCGGCGATGACTAACGCAAGAATGGAAGCAGAGCCGATCAGGACCCATCGCGTGTGGGCGGTCCGGGCCGGGTGCGGGGCGCTCGGATCGCATGCGGTTGTCAGGTCCGGGGTCATGCTTGACGAACGAGGCACACGCGCTATCATCCTAGCGTTCGCGGTGGGGATCCCGGCACCGTCCCCGCCGGAGCAGGCCCCCATCGTCTAGTGGCCTAGGATATCAGGTTCTCAACCTGGAGACAGGGGTTCGACTCCCCTTGGGGGTAGTATCGCGAGTTGGAGACAGCCCGTATGAAGGACGACGAATCATAGACGTTCCCGAACATCACGGAAGAGACCGGAAGAGAGGGGGGTATCTCGTACCAAGAGGCTCAAAAGAGGGTGGGGGTCATTTTCGGGCCTGAATCCGCGCTTGGGAGTCCCGTCGTATGACGACCAAAGCCGCGCACGTCGGACGCCCTGAACGCATCGAAGCGCACGGCGACGGCCCCGAACGGCAGCCCTGAGCGGATCGCGGAGTCCTGCGAGGCCGACATCACCGCTACGGTCCGTGTTCTAGATCGGATGATCCGGGGTGATCGCGATGGGTGGCGGACGTACGCATAGCGCGATCCGGCGAAAGTTGTTCTTGAAAAAGCCATGCGTGCCGGCCGTGACGCGAGCGCCGTCGCAGCTCAACTCATCGACCATTTGGGCCGACGCGGGTATACAGGGTTCGGTACGCTGCTCGACGTATCGCCCTAGAGGGGGAACCCAACGACCTTCGAGCACGCGGACAGCGCGCAACTGAGACTTTGAGGAGCGCTGGGCTTGGTACAGCGAACTCAACGACCCCTCCTCCACTGCGCCAAGATCGCTCTCGTTTCGGTTCAAACAGGACAATCGCCGCGTGCCGCCGCTCCGGTCCGTCCTTTCGCTGCAGGGTTGTGCGCGAAGAGGTCCCCCGGCCGACGCGCCCTGATGCCGCGGCATCGCTTGATGAGGACGCGCAACCGTTGCTGTACCGCCGGTGCCGTAACGGACTGCCTCGTCAGCTTACAAAACCGCATCGACGCACTGCGGGGCGAAACACCAATCAGTCGTGGCTGCCCGGGCGCTTCCTGCCGAGTCGCCGTCGGGGAACAGGGTTGGTCGTTGCGATGATCGCGTCGGGCCGTTCACGTGCCCCCCCGGCATCCCGGTCGACCACCGGGAGATCGGGTTCCCACGATGTCGTATTCAGCAGGGAAGATTCCCTAGATAAACTTTGACCCGCACCCTATGGTCCGCTAAGATCGGCTAGGGAAGGCTGGGGTGTATACGAAAGCCTCGCTAGCTAGGTAAGCGCGGTTATACGGGTCGTTTTGCATGCGTTCTCGCGTTTATGAGACGGACCAGGCTGCACTTGGGTCCCGGTTGTTCTCGCCAGCTACCCTCAGTGAACGGACCATCGAGCCGACGCACCCCAAATGGACGTTGTTTACCCCGGCGACGTATCTTACCTATTTTATCGACTCGGTTTCGCGTGCGTTTTAGCCCGGCGGCGTTGCCGAGATCGGCATCGTCGCCTCGTACGGGCCGCATTCCGAAACCACGCCAAAGGGGGGAAGAGGGATGAATCATTACGTGGGTTGTCGGTTACGGCGCCGCCATGCCGCTGGATTGATCGAGCGCAGCCTTAGTTTCCTCAACACCGTCGGAACTATTTGCTTGGTCCTCGCGGGCTTGCACTCCTTGACCGGGTGCGGGGAGCAGCAGAGTCTCGCGGCGTTGGTCGGGCAACCCGAGACCAACGCCAAGACGTCGTCCGGACCGACGGATCGGGCTTCCGGCGACGAGTCGGGGGCGGCCAACGAAGAGCCAATCAAGTTCGTCGATCTCGATGAGGGCGGGGCGGATTCGGCGCAGGCCGATGACGCGGGCGACGACCTGCTGGGCAAGGATACGCCGCGGGCGGTCGGCGGGCGGCTGTTGATCAAGTTCAAGGCCGGGGTCGGCGAGGCGGACAAACATCGGGTCATCCGAAACGCAAACGCCGCGATCGAACGGGAGATTCCGCAGATCGGCGTGAAGGTGTTGCGGCTACCGCTCGGCGCGAACGAGACGGCGCTGATGCATGCGTTTCGCCGGCGGGCGGACGTCGATTTTGCGGAGCCGGACTATTTGTATGAGGCGGCGCTGATCCCCAACGACCCTTGGTACGTGGATCCGATCACACCGCAATGGCATCTTCCCAGGATCGGCGCGCCGTTGGCATGGGACATCAGCACGGGGAGCAGCAGCGTAACGATCGCCGTGATTGACACCGGTGTTTACGGCGCCCACGTGGACCTAGCGCCGAAGATGGTAGGCGGTTGGAATTTCTTTGATGACAACTCCAACAGCAGCGACATCACGGGGCACGGAACCGCGGTCGCCGGACAGGGCGCCGCGGCAAGCAACAATGGAGTCGGCGTGGCCTCACCCGCTTGGGGCTGCAAGATCATGCCGCTCCGCGTGACGGACGCAGGCGGGATGGCCTTGGGCTCCGCCATCGCCGAGGCTCTGGTCTGGGCCGGCGACAACGGTGCGCGCATCGCCAACGTCAGCTTCGAGATGTATGACAGCGCGACGGTGACGACTGCGGCGCAGTACCTGGAATCCCGCGGCGGCGTCGCCGTCCTCAGTGCCGGAAATTCCGGGACCGTAGACCCCACGCCGGACAACCCGCATTTTCTGAAGGTCAGCGCCACGGACAAGAGCGATCTGGTACCGTCGTGGTCGGTGACGGGCGAAAGCATCGACGTCGCGGCCCCGGGAGTTGGAATTATTACCACCAACCGAAACGGGACCTACTCTTCGGGGACGGGGACTTCGGCGTCCGCCCCGATCGTGAGCGGGATCGCGGCGCTCATGATCTCGGCCAATCCGAGCCTTTCGTCCACGCAAGTGAAGGAGATTCTCGAGCAGTCCGCGGACGATCTTGGCCCGGCCGGCTGGGACCCCAAATACGGCTGGGGGCGTGTCAACGCCGGGCGGGCGGTGCAGATGGCACGAGACTATGGCGGGACGCCAAGCGATACGACGGCGCCGACGGTGAGCTTGAGCTCGCCCGGCGGAGGGGCCGTGGTGGGGGGCACGATCAGTATCGGGGCCAACGCGGCCGACAACGTCGGTGTGGCGTCGGTCACCATGAGCGTGGACGGGGTGGACATGGGGACCGATTCGACATCACCGTTCTCGTTTGCGTGGAACACGACCACGGCGATCAACGGGGCCCACACCCTGCGGACGACGGCGCGGGACGCGGCGGGCAACTGGGCGTATGCGCAGATCAGCGTGACGGTGGACAACGCGGCGCCGAGTGTCGCCTGGAGCGCGCCCGCTTCTGGGGCCTTCGTTTCCGGAACGGCGCCCCTCACGGCGAGCGCGAGCGACAACCTCAGCGTTGCGTCGGTGGTGTTCGCGGTCGACGGGACGACGCTGGTCACCGACGCGAGCGCGCCGTATTCGGCGTCCTGGAACAGCGCGACAGCCTCGAACGGAGTCCATTTGCTCAGTGCCACGGCGCTGGATATGGCCGGAAACACGAGCCATGCGCAGTTGAGCGTGACCGTGGACAACGCCGCGCCGACGGTGAGTTTCGCTTCACCCCTGTCGGGAGCGACCGTGAGCGAGATGGTGTCCGTTCAGGTCAACGCCGGTGACAACCTGGGGATCGCCTCGGTAAGCCTCAGCGTCGACGGGCTCTTGCTCGGGACGGACAGTTCCGCGCCCTACAGCCTTACTTGGGATACGACAACGGCAAGCGACGGGTCGCACACCCTGACGGCCACGGCGCGGGACCTGGCGGGCAACACCGTGAGCGTCCAAATCAACGTCACGGTCAGCAACGCGCCGCCCACGGGCATTGACACCAACCCACCGTCCATCTCCATCCGGGCGCCCAGCGACGGCGCCGTCGTGAGCCGGACGGTCTCCGTGACCGTCAGCGCCAGCGACGACGTGGGAGTGGTGGAGGTGGGGCTGTACGTGGACGGAGTGCTGGCAGCCACCTCGATCACCCCGCCGTTCACGAACAAATGGAACCCGCGGAAGGCGGCTAAGGGGGGGCACACCCTTCGATGCACGGCCTATGACGCCGCGGGCAACGCGGGCTACTCACAGACGGTCACGGTCTACAAGTAGGCCGTTGGGAATGCATCGCTTCGCCAAAAAAGGGCCGCCCCTCGGTCGCATTCGCGACCGAGGGGCGGGAAGCTCTCTCTCCTAGCGAAGTCTAGCGGATCGGGGGATGGATCTGCAGGTTTCCACCCGTCAAATAGCCCCATACTTCGTAAACGACCGCCGAAGCGGGGGCCGCCGTTGCGTGAATCCGGAGGTGATAGAAATCCGGACAAGCGCAGTCAGCCAGGAACCCGGCGGAACCGATCCGCGGACAATCTCGCCCGGCCCGCGGTTGGTTGCCGTTGTTACCCGGTTCCCCGAGGTCCTCGACGTGGACCTCGAAGTAGTGGAACGTCCCGCCGTTTCCTGGAATCGCACCCGCCAAACTTCCGTTGGGATTGCTGATGATGTTCCTGAACGACCCCGTGCCCTGGAAGTCAATCTGCTTCGCCGGCGCGGGTCGAGCTGGATGACAGAAGCCCGGATCACTGCATTCGATGAGCGCGAGGACCGTCTCCGGCGGGGCACTGTGCGTGCCGGCGTGGAAAGTCCACTTGCCGTCGGGACCGTCATGCTGCACATGGGTCCATTCACCACTCGGTTCCGGCAGGGACGCCGTCGGGGCGCCGGCCTGACCGCCGAAGGTGTAGATGTCGGTGCCCGCCTGCTTCTTCTGCTGACCGGCAGCGCCGGAGCAGTCGTCTCTCATGACCCCGTCGAAGCAGTCGTGGCCGCCGCCGGTCATACGGCACGCCTCGCAGTTTTCTAGCGTCAACGTCTGCTCACAAGAGCCGGAGCAGTCCTTGCTGTCCGTGACCGTAACCGTGTAGGTTCCGGCCGCGCCCGTGGTAATGCATGGCGTGGTCGCCCCGGTGCTCCAGAGGAACGTGTACGGACCCGTGCCTCCGCTGGGCACGGAGCAAAACTCCGTCTGGTCCTGCACACAGATCGACGTGTCGCCGGTGATGGTGCAGGTCGGGTTCGGGTTGACGACCAAGATCGCACAGCAAGGGACGGACTGGAACCCATCGATGTCCGTAAGTACGACGCAGAACTCTCCTCCGATTTCGGTCGGGGGGGTGACGCACTCCGTGTCAGCCGTGAATCCGCCTGGACCCGTCCAGGCGTAGGTAAACGGCGGGTAGCCCGACACGGCCGTAGCACAGAACTGTTGCGCCCCTTCGCCTCGGCAAACTCCCTGCGACGGCGGATCGACGATGCACTCGACGGTACGGTCAATGTCGTCCGCACACGTGGTCTCACAACCGTTCGCGTCCACCACGGTTACGTCAAAATGCACCGCCACGGACGCCGGTTGGACAACCGCGTACGTGACCGCGAAGGTTGCACCCGTCACGTCGCAATCGACAACGGACCAGCCTGTCCCCACGACGCCGGGCAGCGGGTCATGACAGGTGTAGGGCGACGAACCACCGCTGATGATCCCCGATGTCTGGTGATGGGGAACATCGAGCCCGGTCACGTCGCACTCCGGGTTCGCGTTGACCGTGACATCGGTCGTGCATGGCAAAGATTCGTTGCCGCAGTCGTCGGTCGCGATGCAGGTGATGGTGACCGTCGAGCCGACCGGATAAGCGTCGGCTAGGGTCAAACCGTCACTGCGCGTGCAATCGACCGTGCATTCCCCGCAGGTGTCGCTGCAGCCCGGCGGAGTGAAGACCACGGGGTCGCCGTAGCAGACTTCGATATCCGGCGGGCAGTCGCCCAGCACCGGCGGAGTCGTATCCACGATCTCGATCTTCTGCGTGCAGCTTGCCGTGTTCCCGCAAGTGTCGCCCGCGGTGGTGGTCGTGGTGTCCGTACCCGTGAACGTCCTCAAAACGGTCACCTTGGGCGGCACCGCTACACCGGCCACCGCGCCGACCAGACAGTCGTCAGGGATGACCTCGCATGTAACCGAAACTGTACAAGGCCCAGTACAATCGTCGTTACACGTGGCCTCCCCGCCGCAGTCGCAGCTCAGGTCAGCGCACAGCGGGGGAACGCACACCACTCCACACTCAAGCGTGCAATCCGCCGGACAGGTGACCTCCGGCGGAACCGTATCGACCACGTCGATGGTCTGGCACTCCAGCCCCGATTCGTTGCCCGCACAGTCCACCGCTTTCCAGCACTTGGTCCGGCTGTAGGTCCCCGCGCAGGCGCCCGGCGTGGTCACGTCACTGACCTCCACCACATCCGGGTCCGGATCGCAAGTATCGCTTGCCGTCGGCGGCGCGAACACCGGCACGGCCGGACACTCGATGGTGTCATCCGGCCCCGACGAACCAATCGTCGGATCGGTGGTGTCCACCACGTGGATGGTTTGGCACTTCTGGGCCGATCTGTTGCCGGAGCAGTCCTCCGCTTTCCAGCACTTCGTTCGGTCGTACGTTCCAGGGCAAGACCCTGGCGTGGTGACGTCGCTCACCTCGATTACGTCCGGACTCGGATCGCATGTATCGCCGGCGGTCGGGGGCGTGAACACCGGCGCGGCCGGACACTCGATGGTGTCATCCGGCCCCGACGAACCAATCGTCGGATCGGTGGTGTCCACCACGTGGATGGTCTGGCACTTCTGGGCCGAGCTGTTTCCGGAGCAATCCTCCGCTTTCCAGCACTTCGTCCGGTCGTACGTTCCAGGGCAAGACCCCGGTGTGGTGACGTCGCTCACCTCGATTACGTCCGGACTCGGATCGCATGTATCGCCGGCCGTCGGGGGCGTGAACACGGGCGCGGCCGGACACTGGATCGTGCCCTCCGCACCCGGATTGCCTAGGGTCGGCACTGTGGTGTCGACCACGTGGATGGTCTGGCACTTCTGGGCCGATCTGTTTCCGGAGCAATCCTCCGCCTCCCAGCACTTCGTCCGGTCGTACACCCCAGGGCAAGACCCTGGCGTGGTGACGTCGCTCACCTCGATTACGTCCGGATTCGGATCGCATGTATCGCCGGCGGTCGGGGGCGTGAACACCGGCGCGGCCGGACACTGGATCGTGCCTTCCGCACCCGGATTGCCAAGCGTCGGAGCGGTGGTGTCCACCACATGGATGGTTTGGCATGCCGACGCCGAGTCATTGCCGCAAGTGTCCACCGCGTTCCAGCACTTGGTCCGGTCATAGACCCCGGGGCAAACACCCGGCGTGGTCACGTCACTCACTTCGTTCACGTCCGGGTTCGGATCGCACGCATCGCCGGCGGTCGGGGGCGTGAACACCGGCGCGGCCGGACACTGGATCGTGCCCTCCGCCCCCGGAGTGCCAATCGTCGGATCGGTGGTGTCCTCAATCGACACCGTCTGGCAGCACCCGATGCCGTCGGGGCAATTGTCGCTCGTGATACTCACGCATACCCCGCACGTGCCACAATTATTGTCGGCTTGAACGGACACGGAAGACCCGGTGTTCGGGCCGACGATGCTGCAACCGGTGGTCACCGTCCAGTTGTAGACGGGGTTCGTTGCCGTTCCGGTGACCGCGACCGTATAAGGATTCGTCCTTCCGGGACAGACCGGGGACGGCCCGCTCACCAGACAAGTCGGGCACGGGACGAGAATGTCCGCGCCCTTGATCTGGTTGTCTTGCGAACCGAGCGATGCGACATCCGACTGGACGCAGGCCGGGGCCGCGGTGAAGGTGCTGCCCAAGTCCTTCAGCTTGAAGTGGTACGGTCCGCCGTTGATCTGACCACTTCCCACGGTCGGACCCCAAGCAATGGCGTCGATGTTCGGATCTCCTGAAACACCAAGATGCCCGGCCGCCTGGATCAGAATCTGGGTCGATGACGAGGTCCAGGCGAAGATGTAGTTGATATAGGAGTCGCCGGTGTCTGCCCCGTTCGCGACATCATGGCCGCAAAGCGTCAGGGACGCCGCCGAGATGGCTGCATTCCCGCAGATGCGAATGGTTCTGTTCCCGAAGGCGGACTCGTAGGCGTCGATCCTCGATTGCGTCGAGCCGTCCTTGCTAACAAACGGATCGTCCGGGACGGGCACGTCGACGCAGAATCCGCCTGAATCCAGGGCGCTGCAGGTGGCGCCTAAGCTAGCCGGTGGTCCGATACTCTCGTCGCACTGATCATCCAAATAGAAGGGCGAGATCGGTGCGTTGTCACCGGTCAACAGCCCGGGTGGCGGCGCGACAATGGCGTCGGCCGCGGCCACAGCTTGCACCCACGAGGTCAGGAAGTCGTAGGCGTGAATGCCGCCCTTCGTCGCCTGGTGGCTCAAGGAGAGCGAATGGATGTTGCCTGTCGTCGCAGCGATGTTGCTGAACACGACGCGTTGCGGGTTCGACATCCCCTCGAAGTACATGGCGTTACCCGCCTGGACAATGGAGTTGATCCAGTGGACGTCGCCGAGACTCAACGGCGCCGGCGCATCGTCGTTCGCCGCCTGTTTGAAGTCCACGACGAGCGGCGCGGCGAGTGCGACCTTCGGCGCCCCCGCGAGGGACATGGCCACGCCGAGCAACAGCGCCCCGACGAACGTGTTTTGCTTCTCGATCCGATTCCCGCTTCTTTTCGAACTCACGGCTGGCTTTCCTTTTCTAAATAGTTCCGACATCCTCGCTGGGCAACCCATCGTCGCCCGGCGGTCTCTCCGCAACAAACCTACCCCGTAGAGACGCTTTTGGGACTCATGGCCCGCGCGCTTCCACCTCCGAAATCGGGCTGGACGCTCAGTGACACAACGGAGTCACACCGTCAAGCCAAGCAGCTCACCCCCTACGGGTTCACCGCAGGGTCAGATGGGGTCACCGAGATGAACGGAAAGCCAACAGAGGCTTCTATCCCCGCCATCACTTGTCCGCCAGCCGCGGAGTATGAACGAATCCGGCAATGTGTACAAGGGCGCAAGCACCAGGATAAACAAAAAACCAAAGCGGTCGTGACGCCCCAACGTGCTCTACTGTCCCATAACTTTCGCCAAGGAGCCTCTCCGTGTGCCGCTCGCGTGACCTTCCCATCGCGTGGGGGTTTTTCGCTGACGCCCCGCGAAAATACCCTGCGAACAGGCGTGCCCGGCCGCACCTACGGTCTTGGGTAGAGCCGGCGGAGTTTGATCCGAGCGTGGAGCGGAAGCGACACGACCACCCCGAGCCGTCGGATTCATTCGGCGGGTGATCCGACCCGCGCCCGGCCATGAAGTTCGGCATCCGCGGCATCCGCGTGCTCAACGGCGGCGACCTGCGGCCCATTGTCTCACCAGCGCGCCTGGGCGGTCCTCTACTCACCGTCGCACCCGGCGGTGCCTGACAACGTGCCTGAGTTCCCCTCTCCCTCCCAGGGAGAGGGGTAGGGGTGAGGGTTCTTGGGATCAGCATTCACGGTGGTTGCGCAACTTTGTACGGCGCCCACGTCCACGTCGGCCTGGACCATGAAGTAATCGTCGCTAAATCCGTCCACGGTCGCGAAGCCGAACTGCTTGTTGAGCAACCCGCCGCTGCCCTCGATCTTCAGACTCTTGACCTCGATCGTGGCCTTGGCCGCCCCTTTGACCCGCGGAACCTGCGGATCGCGGACGTAGCCGATGCGGACCTTGAAGTTGTCGAAGGTCACCCCCGTCAAAGTGTCACATCGCTGTCATAATTAAGAACGTCCCTCTTCTCCTCTTCTCAGCTGTAGCGAATCGACTCGCTTCGCCGGCCTTTCCGTGTCAAGGGTCGCCATTTCGCCGACCGGACAGTCACGGGAGTCCGGGCTCGCCCCTCGTCGGTCGTTTCCGCAACTCGTTGTGCTCCGCGATCCCCTCCCCTACGGTCTCGGGTGAACCTTTGGACGCCCGCATCCGTCCCGACAGCCGCATGGAAGGCTCCGTTTCCCCGGGCATCCGAAGCCAACCGTCGAGGGCACGAAGGTAGAGTAGCGACCCGATTCGATGCACGTCAGCCCGAACTGTTCCGGCGAGCACAGCATACAGTTTCCAAGGCGCTGGCAGATTGAGTTTAGCCTGAATCCCTGCGTCGACAACGAATTCAACGTCGAATGTGTATCGGTTTCCGCACTGTTCACAAGGTCGTTCGGTGAGGACTATGGATTTGCGCTCTGAGGCTGGATTACCCGTTGGCCAAAGACTTGGTAGTGGATATCTGGTACCCGCAATCCCACCCATAGCCAAAACGGTCGTACCGCTTGTTGTGGTGATCCATCGTCCTCTCTCCATCCCAAATCGGTACGACTTGGGGCTCTTCACGGTGCCGATCGAGGATGTCCCATCCATAGTTGAAGGTCGGCGGCGGCTCGGGTCAGGTTATCCTACTTTTTTCTGACGGTCCATTGTTTCATCCGCCTGTGATTCGTTGAGACAGGCCTCGAGCATCCAGAGCTGTTGGCATCCCATCA
>CAZYEX010000116.1:0-55156 GCA_964646605.1 uncultured Phycisphaera sp.
GCGCCGCCGGAAATTACAACAGGCCAGAGAACTGCGCAAGCAGGAGAACCTGAAACTGCGACAACGACTCATCCCCTGGCGGCAGGAGGAACACCTTTACTCGACGAGGCCGTTTGTCTCACTTTGATTGAAACAAATCAAGGCTGTGTGGTGGAAGCCTACAGTCGACTTGCCGACGGAATGAGCAGGCAGCGGATCGCGCTGTTTGGCCTTTGCGACAACGGCCGAGAAGTCGTTCGTTTTGAGCCGTTTACCGCCCGGAACCGCGGTAATGCGAGTCGTGAAGAGCCTGTCTTGGTAGCCGTCGGGTGGACTGAGGACGCAGTTCGTAGTCGCGAGGACCGGCCCGCTGAAACTAGCGAACTCCGCCTTTTGCTTCTGCCAGGCGCCGCCGAAATGGCCCACAAGATGCTTGTGCTTGCGCAGTTCGGGGTACATGTGTGCGGGCAGCATTTCGCCATGTGTATAAACGTTGACGCAGGTGCCGGCGGTCTGCTTGAGCAAGTCCGCCAGGTCAACCATATCATGTCCGGTGATGAGGATGCCCGGGCCGGGCTTGGTGCCCTCAAAGACAGTCGACGGTGAGGGGGGCCAAATCGTTTCACGTGCCCTTCGTCGAGCATCTGCATCGTGCGGAAGTTTTTCATTCCGCACTCCAGCACCAGCTCAAAGAGGCTTTCCATGTCAAAATTGACGGTCGTCACGGTAGCGAAGAGCGCTTCCTCCATGAACGCGTGGACCTCCTCGTCGACCATATCCAGCCGCCGGGCGTGATAGGCGTAGGAAGCCATACCTTTCAGCCCGTACAACAGTATCTCCTGCAGGGACTGCACGTCCGGATCCTTGCCACAAACACCCGTATCCACGCAGGTCTGTCCGTGGGCCGTCTGTTCACATTGGTTGCAAAACATACTCACGCTCCTTTCTCTGCCTTTGCCCGTTCACACGATTTTCAGCCGGCACGCGACAAGACAAGCGGCTCGGCTCCGGCGGAACGCCGCAGCTTGCCGCAAATCCGGCTCGCTTGCATGGTTCATCGCACCAAACTTGCTCCTTCGACCACCCGAGGCTTCAGCAATCTGGGGACACCAAACTTAGGGCGCGCCGAACAATAAGGGAAACGTTATTCCGTGCTTGGGTCGATGTAGGGTGAATGCAGGATGCACCGGTTGTCGAATGGATTCGTGACAAGTTCGGCCGGTTGTCGCCGTCGTTGAATGACGCCACGCCGTGTTTGTGGGCTTGCGCCCACGGTTCTAATGGGGCCCGTTCCCTTACGGTCGCGGCTCTGCGCGCGACGCGTAACTCTGATTCATGCGTCCCCCAGGGCCCGGCGCGTCGCCGTAGGCGACGCTTTGGGGACGACGCTCCCGTTTCGGTCGCCTCGTCGGGGTGGCGCTCGGTTAATTGCCGATGCAGAAGAGGTTGTTTTGTCCGCGGACGAAGAGGAGGCCGTCGGCGATGGCGGGGGTGGCCATGCAGATTTCCTGCATTGGGTTGGAGGCGAGGACTTTGAATTCGCAGCCGGTTTGGATGACGTCGACTTGGCCGTCTTCGTTGGTGATGTAGAGTCGGCCGTCGGCGGCGACGGGGGAGGCGGAGTAGGGCGAGCTGCCGCTGCCGGGAAGGCGTTGGCGCGAGACTTGCTGTCCGGTGGCAACTTCAAAGACGGTGAAGACTCCATTGTCGTCGGCGATGTAGAGCAAGTCGTCCACGACGATCGGTGTGGGCATGTAGGAACCCTTGACCCGGGACCACCAGGCGAGCTGGTCGGGCTTGTGGTTCCCGGCGGGGTCGAATTCGCCGCGGGCGTCCGCACGGACGGCGAAGATGGGGCTTTTGCTGTGGCCGCTGGTGATGATGAAGAGGTCGCGGGCGACGACGGGTCGTGGCACGGGGATGTCACCACCGTCGGCGAAGCGCCATAGCTCCTTGCCGGTGGCGAGGTCGTATCCGGCGATCTTCTTGTAGCCGTTGCAGATCAACTGCGTCACGTCCTTGCCCACGTGGATCGAGGGGGTGGACCAGGTGGCTACGTCGCCGCGCTCGACGCGGGTCAATTCCGTGCCGTCGTTGACATCGAAGGCGATCCAGAACGAGGCGTTGGCGGCGTCGCATTGGAGGATGACCTTGCCGTCGTGGATGATCGGCGAGGAGGCCGTTCCCCACGACATTTCGATGAAGGCGCCCCAGGCGGAGTTGAGGGGGCCGAGGTCTTTTTTCCAGAGGAGCCCTCCCTGGGCGTCGTAGCAGTACAATCCCTCGGAGCCGAAGAACGCGACGACGTGTTTGCCGTCGGTGGCGGGGGTGCCGTTGGCATGGGTGGACTTGGGGTGGCGTTTGAACTTGGGTGCACCCTTGTACGCGGTTTTTTCCCAGAGGGTTTTTCCGGTAGCGCGGTCGAGGGCGAGGACCCTCCATTCCCAATCGCCGGACTCCTGGGCGGAGGCGATGCTGCCGCCCATCCAGCCCTTGTCGAGTTTGGCGTCGACGCCGATGGGGACGGCTGTGGTGAGGTAAATGCGATCGTCCCAGACGATGGGGGCGGAGTGGGCGAGTCCGGGGACGGGGACTTTCCACTTGACGTGTTCGCCGGTCTCGACGTTCCAGGTGACAGGTGGACTTCCAGAGCCAAGCCCGCTGCCGTTGGGGCCGCGGAAGGAGGGCCAGTTTCCGGCGTCGGCTGGTGCGATCAGGACGAGACAGAACAAAAGTGCGCCCGATGCTTGGAAGCTCAGAGTCTTTTTTCCGGTCATCGAAGAATTCCTTTGTATCGTCCCCCGTCTTGATCCGATTCCGATGCTCGCCCGACGAGGGCATTGTGGAGGCGCTCGGTTTCGGTGACAAGTGTGCGAAGTTGTGGTGGAGGCCTGGATAGGAACGCTTGAAAGGGAGACTGTGTCCGTCCGCCCTCCGGGCGGGAAGAAACCGAAATATGAGTGCCCGTACGTTGCACGTTCACATCACCAACGACCCGGTCCATATGGAGAACGGATACACCGTGTACCTGAAGGAGGGCGGCGCGTGTTGGATCATCGACCCCGGTCTGCCGCCGCAAGCAGGGTCCGCGAGGGACAGGGGCGTCCGCGAGGGACAGTCACCTATTGTTTCGTGGTCGCGGGCGCTACCCGAGGCGCGCCGTTGACCGGCCCCGCGACCCTTGACGCCTCGCGTAAAGGGCGGGCCGGGACGGCTCGGGTCGCCCCCGGCGCCGCAGATCCGCCGGGCAATTGACAATCGACAATCCGTGCCGAAGTGCCATATTGTGTCGCTCCCGCTCCACGCTCGGATCAATCGGCAATGGCCATCCCCTCCGTCTCTCTGTCCCTTCGTCCCTGGGCCCAACACCGCTCCCTTATCCGCCTTCGGCGGACGGTTCGGATTGGGGAGGTCAGGGGCTCGCGTACCCGCGGATGGTTTGTGCCGTTTGGATGACGATGGCGTGATCGAGGACGAGGGCGGCGCGGACGTCGGAGAGGGGTCCGAGGTCTGGCGCCCCGCCGTCTTTGGGGATGACGCCGCTGTGGTTGCGATGGTCGTAGAAATACGCGGCGGCGCGGCCGGGTCGCAGACCGTCGGCGAGGTCCACGGCCACGACGAAAGAGTCGCCCACGGCGCGATGGATCAGGCGGGTTCGCTCCGGTGTGGTTCCGCGCCAAAGCGTCATTCCGTCTACGGAGTCCACGGCGCTGACCGACTGCGTGGTGCTGATGATCAAAGCGTTGCCTTCGCGCTGCACGGTCAGGTCCTCCTCACCGCGTTGCATCAGGCGCTCGGACTGCCAGAGCAGCCGACCGTCGTCGGCGTCGAGCTTGCGGACCTCGCCGTCTTCGCCGCAGTAATAGAGGGCGTCCACGTCGAGCAACACCGACGCGGGGCGAAGACTGCCGACGGCCGTCTGCCAGGTTCGCGTGCGGCGCTCCGCGTCGTACGAGGCAATCGCCTGCGACGTGACCACGATGATCTGCCCGTCGAGGGTGGGGAAGAGGTCTTCGACGGAACGTTTTTCATCGGTGGGGATTCCGTCGATCCATTCGCCAGTCTCGGCGTCCAACAGGCAGAGCACGGCCCGCCCGTCCTGGATGGTATGAAAGACGACCCAGGGGTCCATAAGCCGTACACGCCCGGCGGGTGAGGGGCGGCGGGAATGGGACCAGAACACCTTGCCGGAATCGACGGCCACGCAGCTCATCCGTCCGTCGTCGCGTACGCTCACCAGTCGATCGCCCTGCAGGCTGTGAGCGCGGAATTTGCCGCCGCCCTCCCAATCGGCGCCGGGGTCGTCCCCCGGGCGGTCGGGACCGCCCAGCGTCCACCGTCGGGCGCCGGTTCGGGCGTCGAGTGCCACAACTTCGGCACTGGTGGCGAAAAGAGCGAGGTCGGAACGAGCCAGGAGAAGTTCCGCGCCTGCCCCGACGCCCGCGGGCTCGGGCCAGTCCTCGTCGCCGCTTTGTGAGGCGAAAGCGCGGACGTCGGGCCCTACGCGGACGAAAAACCGAGACCAGTGGGAACCCGGCGTCTCGCCGAACGAAGGAACCAGAAGCGTGGTTTGGCCCTCGAATTCGCGGTCAAAGCCGCGGGTGAGCGGGGGGCGGATCGCGGGACGCGAGGGCTCGACGCGAAGACCGCCGGTTCCGAGTCGGTCACGGTATTGTTGAAAGGTGAGCAGGCGTCCCTGAAACTCGATCGAGGCGCTGGGGAACTCGCGGGCGGCCTTGGTGAGCCAGCGGTAGGCGTGCTCCTTGCGACCGGCGCGCTCGAACGTGTCGGCGATGGTCCGCAGCAGGGTCGGGCGATCGACGAGGGTCGGGTAACGATGGAACGCGCGGGCGAAGTGCCGGGCGGCGGCATCCACGCGACCTTCGCGGGATAGCAACTCACCGAGAGCGATCAAGGCTCGCGGTGCGGCTTCGCTGTTGGGGAAGGCTTCGACGACGCGTTCGAGCAATTCGGCGTCGGCGGCCGCCTGCCCGCTGGCCAGCCATTCCTTGGCTTCGGCGTCGTAGGCGGAAAAGATGGACCGCCCGTTCTGCTCCAAGAGCAATGCAATGCGCGATTGGGCGACGGCGCCCGCGCGGTTGGGAGCGCCGCCCTTGGAGCTCGCGATGGAAAGGACCGGCGAGGCGTCGCGCAAGGACCGGTCGCGCAGAACTTGTTGGTAGAGACGCAGGGCGCGCGCCGGTTGACCCTGGAGCTCGAACAGCTCGGCGAAGGCGAAGCGATAGCGCAGATTGGACTCCGCATCCGAGGCAAACTGCGCCGCGAACTCGAACAGGCGGTCCAACGCCTGGGGCTCAAGAAGGGAGCGTTGCGAAAGCGTCTTGGCGATCCTGACAGCGTCGTCGAGAAGGCGCGCCGCGAGGGGCGGCTCGGGGGGGGGCACGACGCGCTCGGCGCGGTGAACGGCCTCCTCCAGAAGGGCGAGGGATTCCGAAAAATCGCCCGCCCCCAGGGCGACCTCGGCCAGCTCGAGCGCCGGAAGCGGGTCTTTGGGCGCAGCGGCCATGCGCTCGCGGAAGTTTTTCCAAATGTCCGCCTTGCGAACGTACGCGGCGATGCGCCCGCCGCCCGCGGCGATGAGCTGGTCGGGAAGGGCGAGCAGATTGCCGCCCTCTCCTTGGGCGTCCCAAGGGGCATCCGTGCGCGTGCCGTCAGTGACGCGAAAGCGGCTCAAGCCCTGGCGACGAGGGATGAGAAGTTCATGGTCGGCCCAGAGTCCGCGGCCAAATACCGGTCCCCCTGCGGGCAGCGCTGCGGTCCAGCGCGTGACCGCGGTGGTCAGATCATGGCAAAATACTTCTCGACCGACTCCGCAAAGAAGATCGCCACGGAGACCGAGGAGCGTTTCCAGTTCGTGGAGTTCCTCCGTGGGGATGGACCACAAGAGGGCGCCGTCCTTGGTGGAGAGGACGAGGAGTCGGGCGGAATCTGTGGGCATGCAGACGACCCGGCCTTGGGCGGCGATCAGGGGATTGAACTGCCAGGGGTCCAACTCGCGCGCCGCGCGGCCAAGGGCTTGGGCGGTGTCGGGTCGAAAGCGCTCATACAAGCGCAGCCAACGCACGTCGCCGGAATGTACGGATACGGCCGCGACCGATCCGAGATTCGTGCAAACATAGATGGTGTCGCCGTCGAGGGCGGGAAGGGTCCGCGTGGCGGGACGGGTTCCGAACGTGCCCGTCGAGGCGCTGCCCAAATGCGTTCGGTATTCGACGTTGCCGTCCGCGGCACGCAGGCAGTAGAGATAACAATCCTCGAATCCGAACGCCCGTCGGCGGCGACCGACGACGTATACGCGGTCGTCGCGAACCAGGGGCGAGGAATCGAAACTGATTTCCATTTGCGGGTCTTCGGCGGACCGTTGCGAGACTCGCCAGAGCACCCGCCCCGTACCGGCATCGAGACAGACGAGTTCGGAAATGGCCCGGGCGGACTCGTAGCCAAAGTACGGCGCGTCTTCCCCGGGAAGAGACGCGTAGACACGGCCTCGTTCGACGGTGACGGAGTCCCATCCCGGCGGAGAATCGTCGAGGTAGTCGAGCCCCGTGCCGCGGCGGGGGTTGCTCCCGAATCGCCAGGCGAGCGATCCGGTGCCGCGATGGACGGCCACGATCTCTCGAAACCATTGCAGGTAGATTTTCCCCTCCCAGGCGGTGGGGAAGATGGTCAGGTCGCGGCTGGAGGGGACGCGGTCGGTGGGACTCGAGGGGCTGCCCGCCTCGCTCCCTGCGTCGTCGGTGTCCCACAAGTCGACTCGCCAGAGAAGCCCGGGTTCGGCGATATCGCAGTGTGTGGAGCGGCTTCGCGTAGGATCGCCGGCGAAGATCGGCCACTCGTCGGGCGCTGCCGCCGACGGCACGATTCTGAAACTCCTTCGGATCTCCTCGACGATCTCCTTAACGAATCGATCTTGGCCCATCCAGCGGAGTTTGACGGCGCTCTCCTCGCCCGTCGGTTGGGGAGGATCACCGCGCATGGCGGCGATGACGGTGAGCATGGCGCGGTATCGCGGGGCGTGCAGGGCGGCGTCGGGATGGGTCTCGACCACGCGGCTATAGACGTGTTCGGCGAGGGTGAGGTCGCCGGCCTCGAGGGCCAGTTGCCCGATGGTGTCGGCCAATCGAGCGGCGCCGGCGGCGGCGAAGTAGCGTTCGAACAAAGCGAGGTATTCGCCCGGCGCTCGCGGGCGAACGATGTTCTTCAAGGCGCTTTCCAATTCACTTTCGAACAAGCGGCGGTATTCGGTGATGCCGGCTTGCGGCCAACGGGCGATGAGGTTGCTGATGTGAGCGCGGATGCCGGTGTAGGAATCAGGCGACACCCGCACCAGGCGATGCTCGGCGCGATCCATGGCGCGTTGGAGGAGCTGTGCGGCGTCGGCCCAGCGGCCTCGGTGGGCGAGAGCTTGGGCTTTGACCAAGGCGTCCGAGGCTTCGAAGCTGTCGTTGACGTACACGTCTGGGTTGTCGAGCGCAGCGCGGGGCGACTCGGCGGCGGGCTTGTCGCCGGGATCCGGGGGAGCGTTTTCGACCTGCGGTCGGGCTGTGCGGGCGGTGGTGATTCCGACCAACAGAACGGTCAGCGCGGTGAGGCGGTGGACGCCGCGGGGCGTGCCGAGACGGAATTCGGGTTGTCGGTTCAACGGTCGGTTCACCAACCAGATCATAGCCGCCCTACGGTTGGTTATCGGCCAGGTGGTGGTCGAGGAGCGGTCCCAATCGCTTGCGGACCGCCGGGTCGATCCTCGCCCGATCCGACCACACGGCGAGCCGCAGAGCCTGGCCGCACTTGCACGGAGGTCTTTCTGCGGCGATGGAAGGCAGGGCCCGGGCGATCAGGGCAATGGCGTTCTTTGTGGCGCGATGCAAATTGGCAAGGATTTCGGGCAAAAGATCGTCCGGGCCTCGAGCGGGATCGACGGGTCGCCAGCAGTCGTAGTCGGTGGGAAGGGCGATGAGGGCGTAACAAAGTTCGGCTTCGCGGGCCAGTTTCGCTTCCGGCAGACAGGTCATGCCGATCAGGTCACCACCCCATTGGCGGTGCATGTTGGACTCGGCGCGGGTCGAGAACTGGGGCCCTTCCATGCAGACGTAGGTGCCGGCGTGATGCACCGTGGCGTTCAGTTGGCGACCGGCGTCGGCTAGGGCGGAGCGTAGGCTCGGGCAAAACGGATCGGCGAATTCCACGTGGGCGACGACACCTTCGTCGAAGAAGGTTCCCGTGCGGCGGAAGGTGCGGTCGATGACCTGATCGCACAGGACCAGGTGGCCCGGTTCGATGTCCTCGCGCAGACTGCCGGTGGCGCCGCTGGCCAGAACGGCTTCGACGCCGAGCATCTTCAAGGCCCAGATGTTGGCGCGATAGGGGACGTTCGAGGGGCTGAGAAGATGTCCGGGACCGTGGCGCGAAATGAAGGCCACATCGACGCCTTCCCACTTGGCGACGAGCGGCGTATCGCTCGGCGCTCCGAAGGGAGTGTCCACGTGGACTCGCTCGCCGTCCGTCTGGGCGAGGATGGCGTCGGCCAGTCCCGTTCCGCCGATGATGCCGATCCGCGCTCGAGTCGTAGTCATGCGTTCTTGCCCACAGCTCAAACTCAAACCGCCGAACCACGCCGCCCATGTGCGGTTCGAGGCTGGTCGTCGTCCGCCCTTTCGGAAGTACGCGCAGGATTAGTATCCCGCTGGTTGACCGCCTTTGCGGGGGTCGGAGGCCCCGATCCACCCATCCGATGTTCGCCGGATCGACTGCACGATTCCGGTTTTCCGCTTGTCCGTGACCTTGTGTCCGCGAGACGCGAGGGCCGCGACGAGGTCCGCGGGCGGTTCGCGATCGAAGGACACGTTGTCCGGACTCCACTGGTGGTGCGGGCGGAGGCGCTGCATCGCCTCCTCCAGAGACAAGCCGAAGTCTGTCACTCCCAAAAGGACGTTGAGCACGGAGCTGATGATCCGCGGCCCGCCGGACGCCCCGAGCAACAAGTACGGCTCATCGTTCTTGAGGACGATGGTGGGGGACATACTGGACAGAGGGCGCTTGCCGGGTGCGATGGCGTTTTGTGCAGACTGGATCAGTCCGAATGCATTGGCCTTGCCCGGTTCGGCGGTGAAATCATCCATTTCGTTGTTGAGAATCAGACCCCACTCGTCCACGGCGGCCAAAGACCCGAATGTCGTGTTGATGGTTTCGCTGCTGACGACGACGTTGCCGGCGGTGTCGACGACGCAAAAGTGGGACGTGCCGCGATCGTCCGGTAGATTGGCGATGCCGTATGCGGCGAGGTCCACAACGCGGTCCTTTTCGATTTTCTTGGCGAGCTGCGCGGCGTACTCCTTGGAGGTCAGGCGGGCAACGGGAAGCCTCACGAAGTCTTGGTCGCCCATCCAGCGGGATCGGTCGGCGAAGGCGTGTTTCAGGGCTTCGATCTGGAGGTGCAATGCGGCTGGGGGATCCTGCTTCGCAACCTGCGCAAAGCCCGACGCTTCAAGTATGTTCAGCGACTGGGCGAGGACGACGCCGCCCGAGGAGGGCGAGGGCATGAGAATGAGCTTGTAATCGCGGTAGGTGGCGAGAAGCGGTTCGCGGAGCTTGGGTTGATAGGCGGCGAGATCGGCCTCAGTGATGATGCCTCCGTGCCGCTGCATGTCACGGGCGATGGCCTTGGCGACGGGTCCCTTGTAAAACCAGTCCGCGCCGCCGGCGCCCAGGGCGTACAGCAGTCCGCCCAGCGCTGGTTGTCGGAGCACCTCGCCGGCTTCGACCGTGCGGCCCCCAAAGAGGTGCGTTTCATACACGTAGTTGCAAGAGGTGCGAAGCGAGGAATGCTTTGTGTAGATCGGAATGATTTCCTGAATGTGACGCAGGTAATCCGCGTCGATGGGGAAGCCGGAAAGGGCAAGCTTGGCGGCCGGTTCGAGCACGCGGTTCAGCGGGAGCGTACCCCATTGTGCCAGCGCTTGGCATCTTCCGGCGACGACTCCGGGGACGGCGACAGCCAGGTGTCCGAATTCGCTGGGCGAGGGTCGGGGTTCGTCGCCGGCGGGCTTGGCGTACATCCCCGGCGTCGCCGCGGCCGGGGCCGTCTCGCGGAAATCCTGGACGATCACCCGACCGTCGGCGAATCGGGCGATCATGAACCCTCCGCCGCCTAGTCCGGTGCTGTAGGGTCGGGTGACGGCCAAGGCGAAGGAGGTCGCCACAGCCGCGTCGATGGCGTTTCCGCCCTGTTGGAGCATTTCCAGTCCGGCGCGCGAGGCGTACCTGGAATCGCTCGCCACCATGCCCTTGGTCCCGCGGGCAATCCAGGGGGCGTCGGCGGGAAGGACAACGGGCGATGGGAGAATGAGTGTCCACAGCGCCACGGTCGCGGTTCTGATTGTCAGACGGGTGCGGTCCATTCGGTCGTCCTTGCAAAAATTCATACGGCAACGACAGCATAATGATCCCTAATGACCTGTCCACTTGTCGATGGGCGGGGATGAAGCATAATCCGGGTCGTGTCCGCATCGCCGCCGACTCTTGCCCACCAACCTACGATTCGCCGTCACTTCATCCTCGGGACGGCCGGGCATATCGACCACGGCAAGTCGTCGCTGGTCAAGGCACTTACGGGGACCGATCCCGATCGGCTCCCCGAGGAACAACGTCGCGGGATGACCATCGAGTTGGGGTTTGCTGAGCTGACCGTGGGGGACACGCGGTTCGGCGTCGTGGACGTGCCCGGTCACGAGAAGTTCGTTCGGACGATGGTGGCCGGGGCGACGGGGATCGACATCGCGGTCCTGGTCGTCGCGGCGGACGATTCGGTCATGCCCCAGACGGTCGAACACGTCGAGATCCTGGACCTGCTTGGGGTTCGGCGGGGCGTCGTGGCGCTCACCAAGATCGACGTGGTGGACCCGAGCTTGATTCCGCTGGTGACCGAGGAAGTGCGGGAGTTGCTGGTCGGAACGTGCCTGCATGGCGCGGCCATCTGTCCCGTCTCGTCGATTACGGGCGCGGGGCTCGACGACCTCAAAGCTGCGATTGTCGCGGTGTCGGCCGGCATTGAGCGAGGTGCGAGTCGATCGCCGTTTCGCATGGCCGTGGACCGAGTTTTCACCGTTCAGGGTCGAGGGACGGTGGTGACGGGTTCGGTTCTCGGCGGGCAGGTCGCGGCGGGGGACGTGCTGGAAGTTTTTCCCGCGGGGAAGACCGGCCGGGTCCGCGATTTGCAGGCCCACGGCGTGCAGAGCGATCAACTCGCCCGCGGGCAACGCGCGGCGATCAATTTGGGCGGCATCGAGAAGGAGGACGTTCACCGTGGGTCGGAGGTCGCCACGCCGGGGTATCTCCAACCTTCGCGGATCATCGACGTGCGCGTGCGATGTTTGCCCTCTTTCGGGCGAGCGCTGAAATCGACGGCGACGGTTCGTCTCGAGGTCGGGGCTACGGAAGTGCCGGTGCGCATCGTGTTCCACGACCGCCCGACGCTGGCACCGGGGGAGGCCGCGTATGCCCAACTCCGAAGCGGTACGCCGATCACCGTGGTGTACGGTCAGCATTTCATCCTGCGTGACGACTCCGCGATGCGGACGATCGGCGGGGGGACGATTCTGCGGCCTGTCGCGCGACGAAAACGCGGCGAGGCGGCGGACGAGGTCGAGCGGCTTGGGCGAATGGAACAGGGCACTCCGATGGAGCGCATGGAAGAAGTTCTTCGGGCGGCAGGTTTTGCGCGGCCCACCGATCTTCAGCTTTGTGCTCGGGCGGGCGTGGGGTTGAACGAGCCATCGGAACTTCTGACGCAACTCGAGTCCGCGAAGAAGTGGATGAGGATCGGCGAAACGGAGGTTCGAGCGACGCCCTCGACGCTGTCGGAGGTGGGAGAGCGGTTGGCACGCTGGATGGAGCGGTTTCATCGGGGGCATCCGGAGCAGCCGGGACGACCGTTGGAGACGGTCGTGGGGTGGTTGGAGCGGATCGCCATGAACCGGGCGTTGGGCAAACCGCTGGCGGACCTGTTCCTGGGGGACAAGACGATCAAAGCGTTCGGTCGGTTCGTTTGTCTGCCGGCGTTCGCCCCGGCGCTGTCGGCGGGTGACGAGCGGCAGATGCAGAGCATCATCGCGGAGATTCGCAAGTCCGGCTTCCAACCACCGGCGCTGGGCGAACTGAACTCCGCCCAAAAGGTGGATCGCAAGCGGTTGCAAGGTCTGGTCACGCTGGCGGTCGCTGGCGGAGAATTGGTGGCGGTGGGGCCGGAATTGTACCTGCACGCCGAATCCGAGCGCGAGCTGCGAACCACCGTCGCGGAGCTGGTTGGTCGAGCGGGGCCGGTGACCGTCGCCCAAGTCCGTGAGGCGTTGGGATCCAGTCGCAAATTCGTCGTGCCCTTCCTAGAATACCTGGATCGGATCGGGTTCACGCGGCGGGTAGGCGACCAGAGAGTGCTGCGAGCGAACGACGAGAAGAAATGAATCGCAACCCACAAGAACTCTTGCGTGCCCTGCCGTCGGTGTCGGCGGTGTTGGAACACGACGAAGTGCGGGAGTGGATGCACGGGCTTCCGCGAACGACGGTGGTGGCGGCGGTGCAATCGGCGATTGACGGCGCGCGGCGGGCGATTCTGGCCGGTGAACTTCGTGAGCCCGTGGATATGCACGGCGTCATCGCCCGGGCGGAGTCGGAGTTGATGGAACGCTCGACGCCCTCGCTGCGGCGGGTGATCAACGCCACGGGGATCGTGCTGCACACGGGGCTCGGGCGCGCTCCGCTGTGCGACGCGGCCATCGAAGCCATCGTCGAGGGGGCGTCGGGATACTGCAATTTGGAGCTCGATCTTCGCACGGGGCAACGCGGGCACCGTCCCGACCATGTCGCTCGTCTGTTGGCGGAGTTGACCGGAGCCGAGGCTGCGACCGTCGTGAACAACAATGCGGCGGCAACGCTCTTGATTCTCCGAGTGCTGGCCGCGGGTCGGGAGGTCGTCGTCTCGCGCGGACAGCTCATCGAGATCGGCGGGAGTTTTCGTCTGCCGGATATTATGCGGGCCAGCGGGGCGATCCTCCGCGAGGTGGGCACGACCAACCGCACGCGCTTGTCGGACTATGAAAAGGCGATCAACGATCAGACGGCGCTTCTCCTGCGCGTTCACACCAGCAACTACCGCATCGTCGGCTTTACCGAGGAGGTTCCGATCGGGGACCTTGCGGAGCTTGCGCATCGCTTCCAACTCGCCGCGGTCGATGATCTCGGAAGCGGGGCGCTGGCGGACTGCGATCACGCGGCCCTTGCCGGGGAACCGCGGGTCCGGGCGTCGCTCAAGGCGGGGGTCGATTTGGCGTGTTTTTCCGGCGACAAACTGCTCGGCGGTCCGCAGTGCGGCGTGATCGTGGGGCGACGCGAACTTGTCGAACAACTGGAACGCGATCCGCTGATGCGAACCTATCGCGTGGACAAACTCACCCTCCTGGCGTTGGAGGCGACGCTGCGGCATTACCACGACCCGGAGGATGCCGTGGTGAGTATTCCCACGCTGGCGATGCTGAATGCCTCGGCGGACGAATTGGCCTCGCGGGCGCGATCGTTGCACGAGCAACTCGGTACGGCCCTGCCGACCGAACAGTTCTTGGTTTGTTCCGACGTGGGGTTTGCGGGAGGCGGGTCGATGCCGACCGAGGAACTGCCCACCGTGGTGGTGCAGTGGCGACCGGCGCACCTTTCGGTCGAGGAGGCGATGGAGGCCCTGCGGCAAGCGGAGACGCCGGTGATCGCCCGGGTGCGCGATGAGGCCGTCTGTTTCGATCTGCGAACCATCCGTTCCGCGGACCTCGAACCGCTGGTCGCGGCGGTCTGCTCGGCCGTCTGGGACCACGAGTGCGACGGCGACCGCGAGGGAATCGCCCTGCCTGTGGTGTAGCTCCGTTCACGGAATCACGGATCATCCGAGCCCGGAGCGCAAGCGACGGGTGTCGTACGAATGTCGAAGACAGAATGGGAATCAGGACCGGAGCCGCGAGGCAGCGACGGTGATCGGAAAACCAAGGGATTCGGCGCTCAGAGCCGCGGGCGCGAGCCCGCGGACAAATTCGTGGTGCCCACGCCTTGTCACCGGGCTCGCGCCCGGTGCTCTGATGGCGGCGATCGCCCTTCCGACGACGCCCATTCGATGATTCACCGCGCGATGGCGAAGGTCTTGAATTCCGTCGTGGCGGGGGAGTCGGTGGATTGGGATTCACCGATGTGGTCTTTCATGGCGTTTTCGACGGCGGCTTCGAAGCGGTCGACTTCGACCTCGGTGCCTTCGGTGACGAGTTCGACGCGGCCGTCGGGGAGGTTGCGGACGAATCCGGTGACGCAGAAGCGGGCGGCGAGGTCGCGGGCGGTGGCGCGGAAGAAAACGCCTTGGACGTTCCCGGAGTAATGGGTGGTGCGGCGGATGGCCGTCGAACAGGGACACGGGCATGACACTCCCGGATCGCGGCGCTTCATGAAATAGATTTCGCGGCCGTTGTCGCGGTAGCAAACTTCGTCCATGTAGGCCTTGATGAGCATGACGCCCCGTCCGTTGGGGAGGGGAAGGCGCTCGGCGCAGGTGCAATCGGGAATCTGTTCCGGGGCGAAGCCGACTCCCTGATCGCGGACGATGACCACGGCCTTGTCCGGGGAGACGGCGAACCGCACGGTAATGCTCTTGGAAGGATCGTTGCGGTTGCCGTGTTTGACGGCGTTGGTGAGGGCCTCCTCCAGCGCCAGATTCATGCCGAAGACGGCCTGTTCGCCATACTCGTTGTGGGCGAGTTCGGCGAGGACGGCCTCCTTGGCCTGGCCGGTCTCGCGCAGGTCGCTGGGGATCACGCGAACCTGGAAGGTCGATTCGTTGTCAGGGTCAACAGCGTTCATGGTCCCATCGAGGTACGCTACGGGCGTCGGCTAAAAGTCAGCCAGCGCCTCCGCGGCCGTCCCATAAACACTGAACAGCTTGTTCAGTCGGGTGATCTTGAAGACCTCATAAATGGGCGGGGCGATGTCGGAAAGCTTGAGCATGCCTTTGCGTTCGTTGACCTGCTTGTTGAGCGTAATCAACATGGACAACGCGGCGCTGGACAAGTGCTCGACGTTCTTGAAGTTGAGAAGGAGTTGCACCTTGCTCATTTTTCCGACGATCTCCGTCAGTTCGTCGGCGATCTCGGCGATCGACATTTCGTCGAGGATTTTGCGGTCCGCGAACTCGACGACGTTGATCCCGCCGGAGTTCTTCACGCTCAGGTGAGGTTGGTCTTCGGCCATATTGGAAAGCTCCTGATCCGTACTGCTTGAAATACGCGACTCAGGCATTAGAGTCTATGCAGGTTTCGCGTGATGTCAAGCGTGGGGTTTTTCCCTGGTTCTCGGAGGTATCCTTGCTGGGGGCGTTACGTAGTATGGTATAGGTCGACGCGCGATCGCGCCGATTGTTAGCCGAGTCGCCGCTTTCGGCGTAAGAAGGAATAGCGGACCTGCGCGGAGAGCCGATGAGTACGCGGGTGGTCGTTATTGTGGTGTTGGTGGTTTTGGGCGCGGCCCAGTCGGCGCTGGCCTGGGGGCCTGCGACGCACATCGAACTGGCGGATTCCCTACTGAATCAACTCGGACTGCTACCCGCGGCCATCGCGGCCATTCTTTCGAAGAATCGCATCGCCTATCTGTACGGCAACATCGCCGCGGACCTAGTTTTCGCCAAGCGCTGGAGCCGAATCAAACAGTTCTGTCACCATTGGTCCACCGCGTTCCGCCTGCTGGACAGCGCCGAAGACGAAAGGGATGCGTCGTTTGCGTACGGGTACCTCTCGCACCTTGCGGCGGACACCGTGGCTCACGGCAAGTACGTTCCGCGGCAGATCGTGGTCAGCCATTGCTCCGTCAACTTCGGGCACTTTTACTGGGAGGTCCGCGCCGACGCCTGCCAGCGCGAATGGGTCTGGACCTTGTTGGAGGAGGTTTTGGAGGGCGAGCATGTGAGTCACCATCGGGCCCTCGAAAGGCAGATGACCGACACGCTGTTGTCGTTCGAGGTGAACCGCCTGCTCTTCGATCGGGTCAACGGGCTTGCGGTCCGCAGCGGGGTTCGGCGGACGGTGGGGCTTTGGAGCCGTCTTTCTCGTTGGGAACTGTCCGAGGAGCTGATGGCGGGGTACCGCTCTGAGTGCCTCGAACGGATGAACTCCCTGCTTTGCGACGGGGCACGCTCCCCGGTGTTGCACGAGGACCCCAACGGCACCTCGGCCTTCATGCAGCTTCGCATCCGCCGCCGCGAGTTCCGCCGCATGCGCCGGGTGGGCGTCCCGGTTCAACGGCGGGTGCTGGAGGCGGCTGTGAGTTTGGGACCCCAGCTCCACCCCATGTCCGTAGTTGCAGCAATTCCCCCCAGACGAATCGCCGTCGCCACGAGTGGATCGGCGGGCGGCTCGGTCTCGGACTGACCTGGCTCGTTCGTTCCTTTGCCAACGGCCAAATGGGCTGTTCGGCGCGGGGCGTTGCCCACGGCGGCCCCGTTCCCTAAGATGGTCACCCGGCGTCCGAAGGATGTTCTGTTGCGGGGCCGGGAGAGGGTCATCGTGCGAGGGAATCACGCATCGGGTTCGTACTTGTTCACTTCGGAATCCGTGTCCATGGGACATCCGGACAAGGTGGCCGACCAGGTCTCGGACGCCATTCTGGATAGTCTCATTGTCCATGACCCGCAGGTTCGCGCCGCGGTGGAGACGTTGGTGACTACGGGTTTGGTCGTGGTCGCCGGGGAGGTGACGGTTCACACGCAAGGGGCGCGGGAAGCCCTCGAGCGGGTCGAGGAGACGGTCCGGGAAACCATTCGACGCATTGGATACGACGATCCGGCTTCGGGTTTTGATTACCGTAGTTGCGGCGTACTTCGGACGCTTCACGCCCAGTCGCCGGACATCAGTCAAGGGGTCACGGAAGGACAGGGGCTGCACAAGGAGCAAGGCGCCGGCGATCAAGGGTTGATGTTCGGGTTCGCGTGCGATGAAACCGATTCGCTCATGCCGCTCCCCATCCAGCTCGCCCATCGGTTGGTGGAGCGCCTCGCGGAACTGCGTGAGAACCGGGAGATTCTCTGGCTGCGTCCGGATGCCAAGTCGCAGGTGACCATCGCCTACGACAACGGCGCACCCGTGGGCGTACACACCGTGGTCGTCTCGACGCAACACACGGAGGAGGTTATCGATTCCAAGAACGGTCAATTGATGAGCCGCAAGGCGCAGCAAGAGATCATCCAGCGCGTGATCCGGCCGGTGATCGAAGCGGAGTGCCCGCAGCTTTGGTCGGACGAGATCATCATGCACATCAACCCCACGGGGCGATTCGTGGTCGGCGGGCCTCACGGCGACAGCGGATTGACGGGACGCAAGATCATCGTGGACACGTACGGCGGTCGCGGGCGACACGGCGGCGGGGCGTTTTCGGGGAAGGACCCGACCAAGGTGGATCGCTCCGCGACGTACATGGCCCGGCATATCGCCAAGAATCTGGTCGCGGCGGGTCTCGCCTCGCAGTGCGAAGTGCAGATTGCCTACGCCATCGGCGTGGCTGACCCGGTCAGCGTGTCGGTGGACGGAATGGGCACCAGTGAACTTTCGGCGTGCGTCTTGGAGCGTGTGGTCCGCGACGTGTTTCCCCTCAAACCGGCGGAGATCATCAAGTACCTGGACCTTCGCCGCCCGGTGTACTTCGAGACGGCACGGCATGGGCACTTCGGCCGCAAGGGCGACGGATTCACTTGGGAGCGCACCCATCGAGTGAGCGACGTTCGCGCCGCCGCCAACGTGTTGCAAGCGGTGTAGGTTACGGATTCACGAAGGAGCGCTGCCAGAGTGAGAAGTCGAGCAAGTCCACGGCGCCGTCGGCGTTGAAGTCAAACGCCTCGCATCCCGGTGTAGCGGCGGGTGCCACTGGCGGCTCGCCCGCCAGTGCGGTCGTGCCCGGCCCCGTCATGCATTCCGCCCAATGGGCGAAGTCGGCGAGGTTCGCGGTGCGGTCGCAGTTGTAATCGCCGATGCCGAATTCGTAGGCCCCGATGTCGACGTCTCCACAGAGGATTCGCGCGTGGCCGTCGAGGTCGGTGGGCGTCAGGTAGGCGCTGGTGGACAGTCCGGTGTTGATGGCCGGGGACGCGGGCGTGAGGCGCACGTTGTCGTCGTCGGTGCCCGGCAGGTCGTCGCGTCCGTCGACGTCGAGAAGCACGGGTTCGAGGCCGGAGTTGCCGTCCCCGCCGAAGCCGCCGCTCCACCCCTCCACGATGCTGTAGTCGATCTCCAGGGTGGCTCCGAAATCCGCCCGCACCCCGAGCTGGTTTTGCTCCCGTGTCTGAGACGGACTGCCGCCGTTGCCCCAAATAATCGAGTTGAGCGCCTGGGCCGACGCTTCATAGAGATCGATCCCCCCGCCGTATTGGCCCATGCCGAGTCCGTTGCCAATGATGGTAGCGTTGAGAACATACAGAGGTGCAAACCCCCAACGGATCGCGGGGCGGTACGGCGAGTTATTGACAAATGCACAATTGCGAAACAGGACGCTGGCCGACCCGATGGTCGTATTGAGGGTGCTACCGATAAACGCACAGTTGTCGACCGTCGCCGCCCCGTCGTCCGAACGCAGGTGTTGCGTGTTGTTCAGGAACGTGGAATCGGCGACCAACCATCGCCCGCCCGAGAGCTGCACCCCGTCACCGTCTTGAAAAAGGGATGATTCGATCGTCGCGTTGCCTTGGATACTCGCGTTAGATCGTCCGATGAACCTACTTCGCCTGAGAACCGTCGTGGTTCCGTTGTTTACGTTGACGCGTCCGCCGTCGAGGAACTGGCAATCGGTTGTCGATACGGACGACGACTCCGCGGACAGACCGATGCCCGGACCGACGTTGCGAAAAGTGCTGTTAGAAATGGAGACATCGCTGCCTCCCGTCGCGAAGACCCCGCTGGCGTAGTGCCGATCGAACTTACAGTTGGAAACGACGAGCGCGGTCGCGTCACAGAAAACCCCCGCCCCGTTGAGATTCAGATGGTTGGGATCGTGCGTGTATTCCTGGTAGGCGCCGAAGATTGCAAAACCGTCCAGAATCGTCGAGGAGTCACAAGCGACGACCCGGACCACATGGTACGAATTCTCGCAGACCCTCCAAGTACCCAGATGACAGCACGCCTCCCGCGCGACCCTGGCGCAGAGGGATCGCCAGTGGCGCTCGGGGTCCGCCGATGTGCAGCACTGTGAATTGTACGCGTCACAGACCAACGCTTCGCAAGCCGGGTCGTCGCAGCCGAGTCCTTCATGCTCCCGGCAACAATCGCTGACCGCCTCGCAGTTTGGGGGCCCGTCGTCGCCGTTGAGGTCTCCGGAAAGGATCGCCTCGTTCGCGACCCAATCGCGCTCGTCGCGGGCTTCCTCCCATCCGGCGAAACCGCCGTAAAGGCCGACCCCGCTGACGAGCTGGAAACTCGCGGTGCGGTCACCGGTGCCGCGATCTGGTTCATAGACCCCCGCGGCGACCCAGATTTCGTCACCCGTTTCGGCAACGACGAGGGCGTCCTGCAGGTCCACGAAGGCGTCGGCCCAGCTTGTTCCGTCATTCTTCCCCTGCGCGGTGGAATCCACGAAAACGACGCATTGACCCGTGGCATTCTGCGTTCCGAGGGCTAGAACCCATCCGACGAAAATCGACAAGAATCGAGCGCGCACAGGTACCCTGATCCTCCCAACCATGATCGTAGGCGCGCGATATCGGCAAAGTCAAGTATAAGAAAAACCCTTGGATTCTTGACAAGAACGGCGCGACGGGTTAGGTTTATCGTAGCGTGACGGCGTCCGCGCGGGCGTCGCCGGTTCCGCCTCATTCCCTGGGTATGGAGGACATCCCATGAAGCGAATCCAACTTCCCATCCTCGTCGTCGGTCTTTCACTCACGCCGGTTTCGGTCCACGCGACACCGTATTACGTGAACAACTGCGGACACGACACGAACTGCAACGGGCTGTACCCGGCCTGTTGGAGTTCGGGGGTCTCCAACTGCGCCAAAAAGACCATCAAGGCGGGCATGGATCTGGGGCAAACAAGCGTGGACGTGGTCAACGTTGCGCCAGGGATTTACACCGGCGACGACAACCGCAACCTTGAATTCCCGCGGACTGCCGGTGTCGCTCGCGCCTTCACCGTAAAATGCGCATCGTACCCCGAGAACTGCGTCATCGACTGCCAGGGCGGGAACCCCTGCCAGTCAAGTTCTCCCGGTCGAAGGGGGTTTTTGTTCGACAACGACGGTGCGTTCAATGACTCGGTCGTCGACGGATTCACGATCAGAAATGGTTGCATGCAAACGAACCCGTATATCGGCGGCGGCATCCTCATTGACCACTCGTCGCCGACCATCCGCAATTGCATTCTGGAAAACAACACGGCGACGAACGGCGGCGGGATTGCGCTTCGGGGTGAAAATGAGATTCTGGAGTTCGCACCGGTCATTGAGAACTGTACGATCAAGAACAACCATTCGGAGGGCGGGTCCGGCGGAGGCATCTACGCAACGGCCCATATCGACCCTTTCGTCAAGAACTGCCTGATCTCGGGGAACTCCGCGACGAACGTCGGCGGTGGGCTTTACCACGACCTTGGTTGTGATCCCCAGATCGAAGGATGCGTGATCGAAAACAACTCGGCGGTTTTTGGCGGCGGTGGGGTGTATGTGATGAGCCTGAAGGAACATCCCAACATCGCCCGTCCTCGCATTCTGCGCTCGCGGATCGGGCCCAACAACCGGACGACGCACAGTACTGGGAACGGCGGGGGAATTTGGGTGGACGGGATCTGGGGAGGGAATACAGTGGATGTGCAGCTTTGGATCCAGAACTGCTCGATCATCGAAAATCACGCCGATGCATCGAACGGCGGCGGAGTTGCCTTCACGGACGGGGTTCTGGGATTCGAAATGAATATCAACATGGTAAACGATGTCATCGCGGGGAACACAGCCCTTTCGGGCGGCGCGGCCTACGTGAATCAGCACACGCCGCTGACCATGGCCAACGTGACCATGATGCACAACAAGGCGTTGGGAACGAGCGGGGGGAGCGCGATCTTCTTTGAAGGGCAATCTCCCTCCACGGTCAGCAACGCGGTCCTCTGGCATGACGTCAACCCGCCGGCGCAGGCGCAGGTGCGCGTGGGACAGTCATTCTCCTGGGACAAACTCACGGTGCAGCGCAGCGATGTGCAGGATACTCTGCCCGAGCACGTCCTGTTCAATAACAACATTGCGTCTAACCCGCAGTTCTCCGACCTGGACGGGTACGACAACGACGCGGCCACGATTCTAGACAACGATTATCACCTTGTCAGCGGTTCTCCCTGCAACGACCGCGGGAGCGTGCCGCTGGTTCCGTCCGACGACCTGGACCTGGACGGAAATCCTGCAACGACGGTACACGTGACGGTCGATCGTGAGGATCGCGACCGGTACGAGGATGATCCGAATGCTCCGAACAACGACGGTGTGGACGAGTCGCCGTACTTCGACGTGGATATCGGGGCCTACGAATTCGGCGGGTGCCCGACGGGGACGATTACCTCGGCCAGTCCGGTGGACGGAAGGCGCGACGCGCGGCAACCCCATCCGCCCCTCGACAATTTGCTCCCCAATCGTCAGGGAATCGGCAGTCCGAATGATTATGCCGGAGGCCCCGAACCGATCGACATCACGGTCCAGAATGGCGGGGTGGCTTTGCGAGGCGCGGGCATCGTGGAATGCTGGGACCTGTGCGAGACGGGCATTGAACAGGTCGAGGGTATTCCGGCGCTCAACCCCAACCGCATCGTGACCGTGGCCGAGTTGCCCTTCGACTTCTACCAAGCACTCGGCGTGTACCGCATTTTCCTCGAGCGTCCCATCTCGGCTGGGCATTGGACGACGATCGAGTACCTGGGCGGAAGCAGCTACGTGTCCTATGCGTCGCTTCCCGGCGATGCGAACCAGGACGGGTTTACGCTGAGTCAGGACCTTGGGTTGCTCAACGCAATCCTCAACGGCGGGTGTCAGCCGTCCTATTCGCCCTACCAATGGGACATGAACCACAACGGGCTGTGCGAACCGGGGACAAGCGGCCTCACGGACCTCAACCGGGCGATCGACCTCTTCAACGGGACGGACAAGTTCATTCCTTGGAGCGCCAAGCAACTTCCCGCCAATTCCTGCGCCGGTGGGGGCTTCGCAATGGCGGGATCGAGCGGCGGAATCTCGGTCGGCGATGACTTCGTCGAGTTCTTGACGATGCTCGAGGCTCCGCAGGGAGCCACGGAGAAAGAGCTCGAGAGTTTCATCGGGACGGTGCTGGATCTGATCAGGTCCGAGCTGTCCAAGGCGGAACGGGGTGAGCTTGTTAAGGTTCTGGGAAATCCGGGCTTGGTCTTCGCCAGCGATGAGGTCCGCGCTTTCGTTCCGAGCGTGATCGAAGCGCTTACAGAGTAGGGTTCGGCCGAGGCCGCCGCCCACGTGCTGCAAGCGGTGTAGAAGTTCGAAGTTCAAAGTGCGAAGTTCGAAGAGGGGCGGTTCCGTAGAGGTCGCGTGCCCAACACCGCGTCGTTTTTGAACTTTGAACTTTGTACTTTCCACCACGCCCCATAAGCCAACTTCCTTTCGCTTGCTCCACGCCCGCTAACTCTCGAAGCGGTCGCCACGACGCTGTGTCAACGACGTGACAGTGATTACCGGAAGTGGGACTCTCGGCGCGTCGCGACAGCGGGAACTCCCTATCCCGGCGAACCCTGACAAGTGAAGGCTCACTCCCCGCAACACGATAACGATGAGGGTACCGTACCGCCGGTCGCGTCTGGGGAACTAGGGGTCTGCGCTTGCAACGATGGTGGCGAACGTTCCGGAACTTTCTTACGGCCGAGGAGGTTCCGCGCTGGTTCGGGCTTTCGGTGGTGTTGATCTACCTGGTGGGGCTGGGGTCGATCGCCCAGTTCGGGATCGCCCAGGCGCGGCAGGAGACGATGCTGCGTTTCCAACGGGACAGCGCCTACGCCATGAAGTTGCTGGCGGAGCGCGTGGCCGCCTTCGAGGGAGCGCCGGGCGAGACGAAGTGGAATTCCGCGGTGCAGCGGGCCTTGCGGGGGTTCATCGCCAACGTGCCGGCGCACACCGTGCGAATCGTCCGCGATCGTGACGTGCTGCTCTCCACGAACCCCACGGAAGCGGGCACGGCGCTGACTTCGCGAGTCGCCACCAGGGTGCAACTGGGCGGACTGGAGTCGGCGTTGGTTCCGTCGTCGGTCGGCGGTCCGTCGCTTCGCTTGCTTCGGGCCCCGCTCGCCCGATTCGCCTCCGACGATCCCGATTCGACGTCGGCGCTTCTTGGGCTGGCTCTGGAAGGCGTACTTCCTGTGGAACCGATCGCGGAGTCAAGTCTGGCCAACCACGCACGGTTGTTCGCCATCGTGCTGGCGGTGTTGGGTGCGCTGTTCGTGGTGTATCGTTGTCTTCGCGAGCAGCTCCGGGGGGTGTCGCGAATCGCGGGGCGGCTCGAAACGCACCGGGACCGCATCGAGGAAGACATCTCGGCGCTGCGCATCAGCGATTCGCCGGACGGGTTGACGACGTCGTGGAACCAACTTGTGGACTTGGCCGAGCGGCTTTCGCAAGTCGTTCAGCGAACCGAGGCCAACGAGGAACTCTCGAAGGTTCTGCAGCGTTCCAGCGGCGGGGCGTTGTCCGAAGCTCTCCACGCCTTGCCCGACGGCATGCTCTACATCGCCCATGAGAACCGTTTCGAGTACGCCAACGCCGCGGCCTGCCGCCTGCTCGGGTGGAGCCCGCAGGACACGAAGCAGAGAACGCTGGCGGAGGCGCAGTCCGCGGGCCTGGGGGCGAAGATTTTCGATCTCATCCGCGGCGCGATGCTTCCCGACGGCAGCTTTGAGGGGCGGGCGGAAATCCTCGAGGCCCACGAAGGGGCGGCCCGCGAGGCGCAGGACAAGAGCATCTATCGGGCGTGGGTTCTCCCGCTGCAACGAGCCCGGCAGCACGGCGAATGCTTGGTGGTCATTCGCGACGTGAGCCAGCAGATTCGCGCCGAGCGGGCTCGCGAAGAGTTCATCGCCCAGGTCACCCATGAACTCCGCACCCCCTTGACCAACATCCGCGCCTACACCGAAACCCTGTCCAGCGGGATGTTCGAGGACCCTAAGGTGATTACGGAGTGTTACAACGTGATCACCAAGGAAACGCGGCGCCTGTCGCGGCTGGTGGAGGACATCCTCAGCGTCTCGCAGCTCGAAGTGGGCAGCATTGCCTTACAGCTCGACAACGTGGATCTCAAGGCGTTGCTCACCGAAGGGGTTCGTGACGTGCGCGGGCTGGCCGAGGAAAAGAGCATCGACGTGCAGGTGGTGTTGCCCTCCAAGATGGAACCCGTTCATGCCGATCGGGACAAGCTGGCCGTGGTGGTCAACAACCTGCTGGGAAACGCGATCAAATACACCCCTGCCAATGGGAACGTGGTGGTGGGCTGCCAGTATTCGCCCGAAATGGTGGTCCTCACGGTCAAGGACAACGGCATCGGAATCGATCCCACGGAGCACGGCAAGGTGTTCGAGAAGTTCCAACGGGGCAGCAATCCGGAAGTGCAGAGCGAATCGGGAACGGGCATCGGGCTGTATACGGCTCGAGAAATCGTGCGCCGGCACGGCGGCGACATCGAGCTGATCAGCGAGCGCAACAAGGGTTCGACCTTCATGGTCAAGCTGCCGCGGCGGGAGAGCCGGGCTGCGTCGCTGAGCAGCCAGCAACCAGGAGTCGCGGTCCATGGCTAAAATCCTCATTGCCGACGACGACGCCCACATCGTCCGCGTGTTGACCATGTGGCTGCAGAAACACGACCATCAGGTACTCGCGGCGCGCAACGGCCGGGATGCCGTCCAAATGGCGCAGGATCAACACGTGGACCTGATCATCTCGGACATGAATATGCCTGTGCTGGACGGGTTGGGGCTGGCCAAGGAAGTCCGCGCGAAACTGGGTCCGGACTTGCCGATCATTGTCCTCTCGGCCCGCTGCGACCAGGAGCAGCTCAACCAACAACTGAGGGCCTACGGCGTACAGGTCTATCCGAAGCCTTTCCTTCCCTCGCAACTGGTGGTGGAGATCAACCGCCGCCTGGGGGTCCCCACGAGCTAGGAGGAAAGGATCGTGACCGGATCACCGCCCATGTCCTCCGCCGCGACGAACGGCCCGACCGTGGATGCGTTGCAGAGCCTCGGCGAACTCCGCGCTGCGCTGCAGGAACTCAACCCGGCCTCGGCGCCGCAGATCGTGTCCACTCTGTCGAACGCCCTCGACCAGGTCGTCCTCGAACACAAGGGGATGGGCGAGGAACTTCTGTGCCTTTATGAACAGCTCGGCATCGTCTTCGAGGTCACCCGCAAGCTCGCCGGAGTGCAAAGTGAATCGGAAGTCGTCGCCCTGTTCCTGGAGAGTCTGCGGCGCAGTTTCGAGCGCCGCGCCGTCTTTGCGGCGCGTCCGCGTCTTGCGGGAGGGTGGGCCTTCGATACTCCGGGGGCGCCGAATACGCCGTGGCTTACGGCGCTCGTCGAACGCGCCTGCGAGCGCGGAACGGTTCTCGTGGAGCCGGTTCCACCCGGTGCCCTGCCCGATTCGATCTGCGAGGTCATGATCGGTCCGGTGCGTTCGGGTGAGGCCCTAGTGTGCGTGCTGGTCATCGTTCGCCCCCAGTCCGAGCCCGCCTTTCAGGCCAGCGACATGCTCCTCGTCGAATCTCTGACCACCTTCTGCGGCGACCTCATCCGCAGCCACCGACTGGTTCGTGAACTTCGAGAGATGTCCATCGCCATGGTGCGCTCGCTGGTCAGCGCCGTCGACCAGAAGGACGAATACACCTGTGGGCATTCCCTGCGGGTGGCGTATTACGCGACCGCCCTGGGGCGGAAGCTGGGACTGGGCGAGGTGGACTTGCAGATGTTGCAGTGGAGCGCCCTTCTTCACGACGTGGGCAAAATCGGAATCCGCGACAGTGTGCTCAACAAAGAAGGGCGACTCACGCCCGAGGAATTCGAGCACATCAAGGAGCATCCCGTCCGCAGTCACAAAGTCGTGCAGCAAGTCCCGCAGCTCCGCCGGGCTTTGGATGGGGTCCTTTATCACCACGAGCGGTACGACGGGTCCGGATATCCGTCGGGTTTGAAGGGAGAAGATATTCCCCTGCAAGCGCGGATTTTACAGATCGCGGATGTGTTCGACGCCCTGACCTCGAATCGCTCGTACCGGGCGGCCTATGACTGGCGGAAGGCGCTTTGCATCATGGAGGAGGAGGCGGGCAAGACGGCCGATCCGCAGTTGCGGCGACTGTTTGATGATCTGATCCACGAATGGGTGGGCGACGATCCCCAGGCTTGGGAGGCCCTCGTCGCCCGGGCCAGCCGCTTCGCGGAAGCGATGGAGGAGCCCGTGGGAGAGTCGGGCGGAGAATGACATGACGCTATCCATACTGTTGCCGTGGTTTCCCGTCATCCTCGCCGTCGGCGTGGGCGGTCGGTTGCTGGGCCGCAAACGCGGCTACGCCCTAGGGCTTCTCTGTGCCTTGTTCTGGATATTGTTGGTGCAGTCGACCGCCGGTTCCGGGTTCTGGCGCGCCCCGTGGGTCGTGGCCGGTGTCATGATCGGCGCCGCGGCGGTTTTCTTCATGGGCGGTTGGGCTGGGGAGCTGTCCGGCGGCGACCTCATCTTGGGAAACGATGGAACGCAAACCGACTCATCCCACGAGGTCGTTTCTCAGCAGACTCAGGAGTCCCTCGAAGCCGTCATCGCCGTCATGCGCGGCTTCGACGATTGGATCTCCGAGCACCGCCACGATCGTGATCCGTGGTCGCAGTTCGGAGAGTTCGTGCGGTCGGCCCTCTTTCAGTTTTGCCAGGCAACCCACGTGAAGCTCTATCGCTTGCACAACGACGTCGCCGAGCTCGTGCCTCTGCGCGAGGCGGATCCGTTCTGCGAGCCGCGGACCCTCTCCGCCCGCCAAGGGGTCGCGGGTCACGTGGTGACGTCGGGTCGCTCGTTCATCCTGGGCGACCACTCCCAAGGGGAGCTGGTGGCCCAGCTCGCATCATCCCAACCCGACGTCGGGGAGTCGATGGAGTGGTGCTTCGCGATTGCGCGAGACGGACAGCGATTGGGGGTGGTCACGGTGGGATCGTTGGGGATCGCCCCCTTGCAGCATTTGCCGCTGCTTCGGACGGCCGAGCAATTGGTGAGCCAATGGTGGGGCGGCCTCGTGGAAGTTTTGGGCGGTCGCGAGGCCGGGCGCGGCGATCCGACCTCCGGTCTGCTGAACCGGGCGGCGTTTTTGGAATCCGCCCAGCAGTCGCTTCGCGAATCCTACGCGATGTCCGAACCGGTCGCGGTGGCGATCATTGCCCTCGAGGGGCTTCGTGAATTGCAGGATTCCGGTCGCTGGGAAGCGGCGGACGAGTTGGTGCGGGAGACGGCGGACGATCTTCGACGCAAGGTACGGATGGATGACTGCCTTGGCCGGTTCGACGAGTCGCGGATGGTGTGGTTGCTACGCCGGGTAGACGCGGAGCTAGCCTCTCTGATCGTCAAGCAAGTGATGACTCGACTGAGCACGTTGTGTCAAGATCAATCGCGGTGGCGGGTGGCGCTGCACGTTCGCTGCGGGGTGGTCGGGAGCGGGGTGGAAAAGCCGGACCTGCGGACCCTGCTCTGTCGCGCCCTGGCACAATCTCGCCGCGCCAGGGTGGAAAACCGGTTGATCGCCAACGAGTCGGATCCGGCTCGCGCGGCGGCGGAGGCGTCCACGTGAAGATCGAACACCAGCAAGTCGGAAGCGTGGACGTGTTGACGCCCGTGGGCGCGTTGGTGGACCAGGACGGCGAGGGATTCAGCAAGGCCCTGTTGCATCGAGTCAAGGCCGCCAACCCCCGCGTGGTCGTGGCCATGCATGAGGTGCCCTACGTGGACAGCATGGCCCTGGAGGGATTCCTCAACGCCACCGACGAGCTGCAAGGGCGGGCCTCGACCCTCAAGCTCGCCGCCGTCACCCCGACCTGCCGCGAGATTTTTGAGCTGACGGGGTCGTCGGCGAGGTTTCGTTTTTTCAAGGACGTACAGGATGCCGTGAAGAGCTTTCTATGAAAAAAAGGAAGTTCGAAGTTCAAAGTTCGAAGATGCTTGGCTTGATCTTTGAACTTCGAACTTTGAACTTAGGTTTTTTGCGATGCCCAACCTGACCATTGAAACCGCGGTTCGCCTGGGCGACCAACTGGTCCGTGACGGTTTGATCACGCCGGAACAGTTGGTCGAGGCGTTGGCGCGCCAACAGGCGGCTGGGGGTCGGATCGGGAACGCCCTGGTGCAAATCGGGGCCATCTCCTCCGCGTCCCTGGTTCATGCCCTCGGTCGGCGGCTGAGCGTCAAAGCCTGCACCCTTCGCCACGGTCTCATTGACTCGAAGGTCGCCAAGTCCGTGCCCAAGGATGAGGCCGAACGGCTGAAAGTGCTTCCGCTCTTTCGCGTCCGCGACGAGATGACCGTGGCCATGGTGGAACCGCAATCCCTTCCCACCCTGGACCGCCTGCGGGCCATGACCGGATGCACCATCCGCCCCGTGCTCGTGTTGGAGGAGAACCTCGCCGAGTATCAGGGGAAATATCTCGCCGAGGAGGCCAACGTCGACGCCTTCCTTGCGTCGATCGAGCAGTCGGACATTCAGTTCGAGGAATCCGAAGCTATCGACGAGGGTCCGGTCGCGGACCTGGACAAGATGGTCGAAGGCTCGCCGATCGTGAATCTGGTCAACCTGGTGATCCTCACGGCCCTGCGCGCCGGCGCTTCCGACGTTCACATCGAGCCCGACCGCGACGGCACGCACATCCGTTATCGCATCGACGGCGAGCTCCGCGAGATGCTCAAACCGCCCCGCGGAACCCACGCCGCGATCGTCTCCCGCGTGAAGGTGATCGCGCGGATGGACATTTCCGAGAAGCGTCTACCGCAAGAAGGACGCGTACACCTCGTCGCCGACCGCCGCGAAATCGACCTTCGCGTCTCCTCCATGCCCACCATCCTGGGCGAGAAGATCGTCTTGCGCATCCTCGACAAATCGAATCTCAAGTTCGAACTCGATGCCCTCGGCGTTCACGGACAGGACCGCCGCGCCATCGAGGCCATGGTCCACAGCCCCTACGGGCTCATGCTCGTCACCGGTCCCACCGGTTCCGGAAAAACCACCACCCTCTATTCCGCTCTGGACCTTCTCCGCGACGAATCCACGAATATTGTCACCATCGAGGACCCCGTCGAGTATCAGTTGCCGTTGGTCAACCAGATTCAGGTCAACGAACGGGTCGGGCTGAACTTCGTACGGGCCTTGCGATCCATTCTCCGCCAAGACCCGGACGTCATCATGGTGGGCGAGATCCGCGACCAGGAGACGGCGCGGGTGGCGATTCAGGCGGCGCTCACGGGACATTTGGTGATGAGCACCTTGCACACCAACGACTGTCCGGGCGGGATCATGCGTTTGATCGACATGGGCATCGAACCGTACCTCATCAACGCCGCGATCCTGGGGTTCGTCGCACAGCGCCTGGCCCGCACGATTTGCCCCTCGTGTCGAACCTCCTACTACCCCCCGCCGCAGCTTCTCAAGAGCGTGGGATGGGAGTCGCGCGGCAACGAACTCTTCGCCCGCGGCGAAGGCTGCCGAGAATGCCAGAACACCGGCTTTCGCGGACGCATCGGCGTATACGAAGTCATGCTTCTGGACGCGGAATTGAAACGCATGATCCAAAAGAACCCGTCCGAGACCGATATCCGGGTCTATCTGGCGCAGAGCGGATGGCGAACGTTGCGCGAAAAAGCCCTCGACCTGGTGAACCGCGGCGAATCGACGTTGGAGGAGGTCCTTCGCGTCACCCGTTCGGAAGCGATGGACGTCGGCGACCCGACCGGCGCCGGATTGGAGGACTAACCGACCATGCTTCTGACCTACGATGCCGTGGACGCCAAAGGCCGCTCGAGCCGCGACTCCATCGAAGCGGGCAATGTCCGCGACGCCGTCGAGCAACTCCGACGCAAGGGTCTGTTCGTCAAAGATATCTCCGAACCGAAGGGGGCCGCTCGACGGGGCGCCGAATCGCGGCCTGCCGCCCGTCGCCTCGGCGGAGTTCTGGCGGCTCGGCCCGCGTACTTGCCGCTGAAAACGATCGTACAGTTCACGCGGCAGCTCGGAATGCTTTTGCGCGCCGGAAGCGGACTGGTTCCCGCGATCACTGCCATTCAGCGCCAACAGAAGAATCCCCGCCATGCCCAAGTGCTTGGACAAGTGGTGAGCGACCTGGAGGACGGGGCGACGCTGACCGACTCTCTTCGCAAGCAGCCCAAGTCCTTCGATCCGGTCTATTGCGCCATCGTGGCTGCGGGCGAGGCCAGCGGGCAGTTGACCGAGATGTTCGAACGTCTCTCGACCATCGTCGGGAAACGACGTGCGCTGCGGAAGAAAATCATGGGCTCACTCGCCTACCCGGCGCTCCTGATTTGCATGTGCTTCCACATCATGTTGGTGCTCTTGTTCTTCGTTTTGCCGCGCTTCAACGCCATGTTCGTTCAGCTCGGCGTGGAAACGCCCGCGACCACCAAGATGCTCCTGTCGTTGTCGGAGGTCCTGGTGGGCTATTGGCACCTCCTTCTCGTCGGCGCGTCGGCGATCGTCGGCGGCGTGATCTGGTTGGCCACGAGCAAGGTCGGGCAGCAATGGGTCAGCGACGTCCAATTGGTGATCCCGATTCTGGGCAAGCTGCGCTCTCGACTGATTCAGGGGCAGATTTTCCGAACCATGGGCATGCTCCTGGAGAGCCGCGTGGACGTCTTGGATACGTTGGAGCTGGTGCGTGGCTCGACGCAGAGTTCGCGTTTTCGCAAGCTCTTCAACGACCTCGAGGCGGCGGTGACCTCGGGAGGTCGATTGAGCAGCGCCTTCGAGGAATCGCGGATCGTGGAACCCTACATCTGCCAAGCCGTCTTCACCGGCGAGGACAGCGGCAATCTCGGCGGTTCCATGACCTTCTGCGCCGACATGCTCGATGAGTCCAACGAGGAACTCATCAACGTGGTGACCAAGCTCATCGAGCCGGTGATCCTCATTGGAATGGGCTTTTTGGTGGGCGGCGTGGCGATTTCGCTGTTCATGCCGCTGTTCGACATGACTTCGGCGATCAAGTAGCCGACGGGAAGAGACATGGTGATCGCCTTTCATGGCCTCAAGAGCAGGACGACCCCCATCGGCGTGGACCTCGGGGCGCGCGGAGTGCGCCTGGCGCAGGGCGTCCTCGACGCCCGCGGCTATACGTTGCAGAGCGCCGTGCAGTGTGAACGCGCGGGCGGCGCCGCGGATGACCCGGCGGACGCACAACTGTGCCAACGCCTTCTGGAATCCTGCCTACGGAAGGTCCGGTTTCGGGGACGAACCGCGGTCTCCGCGTTGACCACTCCCGACCTCGAGTATCACCCCTTGGAACTGCCCGCCGCCGCGATGAACGCCAATGCGGAGCAGGTGGTGCGCTGGGAAGTCGATCGGCTGAGGCCCAACGCATCCACGGATTTCGAGACGCGCCATTGGCGACTGCCGACGACGTCCATGCCCGCACCCAACACCGTCGCCGTCGCCGCGGCGCCGGAAGCCGTCCGCAAACTGGTGGACGCTTGCGGACACGCGGGACTGGTTTGTTCCCGGGTGGACGCCGCAGCCGCCGCTTTGGTCCGTCTCGGGTGTTTGTTGAAGCAGCGGCCGGCGAACGCCGTCTGGGCCGTGCTCGATCTCGGTGAACGTCAGACACGCCTGGTCATGTGCGTCGACAACACGCCCGTCCTGGTGCGGATCGCAGGAACCGGCGGATGCTCCTGGACCCAACGCGTCGCCGACGCCCTGCAGGTCAGTTTCAAAACCGCTGAAACGCACAAACGCACGCACGGCATCACGGTCTCCGGACGTACCTCGCGTACGGCAGACGATGTGGAACTGCGCTCGGAGCTCTCGTCGATGGTGCTGGGGGCCTTGCGACTGGACCTCAATGATGTCGCCGCCGAAGTCAAACGTTCGTACGAGTACGTCTTGAGCTGCCATGCCAACCGCGCCGCGGCGGACTTGGTCCTGGTCGGCGGGGGGGCGGGGTTAGGGAACTTGCCGGAGTTCTTGAGCAGCGCCTTGGGGATTCCGGTGGCCCGCGCGTCCGATGCGTTGTCGTGCCAGGATTGCCGCGTACGCGTGGCGCCGACCGTGCGCGAACCGATCGACCGTTATTCCCTGGCCATTGGATTGACGATTTCGGAGTAGGCACTTTGGTATCCGTGAATCTCATCCCCGAGTCGATTCGGGCCGCCCAGACCCGACGGCGGCACCTGAAAACGTGGACGGCGCTCACGGTCGTCGCCGCGGCGGCGTCGGCCGTGCCCATCGCCGCGCATTGGTCGCAGCATGTCCGCCGGGACGAACTCCAAGCTCTTAACGAGCAGCTTCAGGCCGACCTCACTTCTGCCCGCGGCGAACTGCGGACCGTGACCGCCGAGGCCGGCGAGGTGGTCCTGCGTTTGGAACGAGCCAATGCCCTGCGCGCCAAGCGGAGCTGGTCGTCGTTGGTCGCGCTACTGGCCTCGAACCTGCCCGACGAATGTTGGCTCATCTCCCTGGCGACCGATCCCGACGTTCCGTCCGCGGCGCCGCCGGTCCGCAAGGGTGCGGCGCCTGCGCCACCGGTTCCGGCAGGCGGTGCGCCCGCGCTCGCGGAAAAGGCGGCGGTGGTCACCATCGACGCTCCACGAAAACTCCGCCTGATTGGACAGGCTGCCGACGCCACCGGACCCCTGGCCTTCGCTTCGCGACTGAAGGATACGCGGGTCTTTAGCGCCGTCACCCTGGAACGCTCCCAGCGGGAGAGCGCCGAACAGGGAACGTACTTCAAATTCGAGTTGATCTGCGAATGGTGACGGCGCAAAAACCGAACAAGCTCCCGCTTCTCGTGATCGACGCGCTCGGCGCGACGTTGGCCGGCGGATTGGTGATCGGCTGCATCTACCTCACCTTCGTCCACGGTGAACACGCCACCAGGGAAATCCAGGAATTCACCCAACTCATCAACTCGGCCAGCCAGGACCTCGCGAGCATTCAAAGTGCCCGCGATCAGCAGGGGACGGTGCTCCGGGAACGCAGGGCGGAGATCTCCTCAGGGCGACAGCTCCCCACGGAGATTCCCCTGGAGGAGTATTTTCAGGTTCTCTCGCGGTTGGCGTCGCAGCACAGTCTCCGCGTGTTGCGCCAGAATCCGTTGAGTCCGCGAGAGTATCCGGGACTGCTAGAACACCGTTACGCGTACGAGGTGACCGGCTCGATGCCGGACATTGCCCGGTTTTTCAAGGCCGTCGAGGAGGCCGATTTCTGGGCGGATATCGCGTATCTGAAGATCACCAACGCGGCACAGACGTCCGCCACGGCCGACTCCCAGGAGCGGGTCGCCTTGCTGACCATCAGTTTGTTTTCGGCATCGAGGCCGGAAGGCGCTCCGAACGACGGGTGACATGGCATGGCAGGCGATCGAAAACGTGTCTATCTCGTGGTGATGCTCCTGGGCGGAGTCGCGCTCGTGGTGGACCGCTTCGTCCTCTCATCGAACGTGACCGTGCCAGCGTCGGTGGTCGCGGGGTCGCCTCGACCGTCCGCGACGGGGCCTGCGGCCTTACCGATGCCTGCGCCGACCAAGCCCATCGCAGCGACGCCGGGCGCGCTTCCGGTCGCCGATCGCTCCGTTCCCGAGCTGCCGTTTCCTCGAAACATGCCGAACTGGGACGGGCAAACGCCCATTGCCGACATCTTCGCCCCGCGTGGCGGAAACGCAGCGACCGATAAGGCGCTGCGGCACGCCAAGGGCGACGAGGACGCGGCGCGGGGGACTTGCGCCGTATGGGTCCGACAACACCGCCTCGACGCCGTGATGGCTCAGGAACGTCTCAAAATAGCGGTCGTGGACGGGGCGTCTCTGCGCATTGGAGATGCGTTGGACGGGTGTTCCCTGATTGCCGTCGAGGGAACAAAGGCGCGGTTTCGCTGCCGCGACGGAGAAACGTCGCTAACATTATCGCCCGCTCCCGCGACGACGGCCCCCTAAAGTCAACCGCGAGGGGCAACGATATCCAAGGTATCGTACGGTTCCCTTGGACGCCGGCACAACCGCACCGCGGTCGTGGCCGGGGACATTGTCAAACCAAATAGTTACAAGGCGAGTTTGCGATCATGAGAACACGGAATAAACGGAACGCATTCAGTCTGGTTGAGTTGGTCATCGTGGTGGTGATTATCGGGGTCATTGCGGCGATCGCCGTTCCCCGGATCAGCCGTGGGGCCAAGGGGGCCGGTGAGTCCGCCCTGCGGGGCAGCTTGGCGAGCTTGCGCAACGCCATCGATATGTACGCCGCGGAACACGGCGGAACATTTCCGGGCGACGATAACTTGGACACGACGCTTCTCCGCCAGTTGACCGAGAAGACCGACGCCTTCGGCGCCGCGGGCGGCAATTTCGGTCCGTATCTCCGCCGAGGATTTCCGCCCTGTCCCATCGGGCTGCGGACCGGTGACACCGGCGTGATCGTGGCCGCCGCTGCCCCTGCCGTGGCCGAGAGCTCCGCGGGCAAAGGTTGGGTCTATTCCTCCGGCACCGGCGCCATCATCGTCAACAGTGACGATCCCGACGACAGCGGGGTCGCCGCGAATACCTACGACAAGTACTAGCTAGCCGACCCGGTCGGTCCACGACCGGTCTTCGCTCCGCCGCCTTTGCGGCGCAGCGCTTGGGGGACGGCGCCGCCACCCGCACGTCCGGTGCGCCATCCCGAGCAGCCCACGGAGCTGAACAGGAGCCGGTGTTTCGGGGGTTCCTGCCTGGGCGTGGGAGGGGGAAGTCATGGCTGCCTGCATTTCCGGGGGACCATGCGTCCCTTGGGCAAATCGGCGCAAACGCCTGCGCCGTCTCTGGTTGGTTGCCGTTGGCGTCGCCACGTGGGCCAGCGCCGTTTTGGCGCAGACGTCGGATCCCTGCGCCGGGGTTCTCTGTTTGGCCGTGGATCAGTGTCACGATCCCGGCACGTGCGATCCCGCCGACGGAGTCTCAGGTCGACTCAGACCGACACCACGATCCGAACCCCAAGCGTCAGCGCGGGGCTTGAGCCATCGCTCGCGCTCCGGGTTCGGATCGCGCTCAGACGGAACTCCCTGTGACGGCGGACTGAAAGACGATCCGGATGCCGACCGCTATTCCGTGCATTGGAAAACCTACCGGTCCTGGAGCGGGACCTGCCGTCAACTGGTCATCCAGTTGAACGATGGATCGTTCCAACGGGCGAATATCCAATTCCAGCGCTCGCCGGGAGGCGAATGATCAGGACGGTCCCGGCCCGTGGGTTTTGTCGCTGTCCGCAAGCCGGACGTGAACGGCGGGTAGCTTGACGTGGAAGGTCGTCCCTTCGCCGACCGTGCTGTCGACCTCGATGGTTCCGTCGAGTTCGGTGACGATTTTCTTGGCTGCCGCCAGTCCTAACCCGGTTCCGCCGTGCCCCTTGGAGGAGTGGAAGGGGTCAAAGATGCGCTCGCGGTCTTCGGGCGGAATCCCCGGTCCGTTGTCGCCGATGGACAGGCTCGCCCGCGCCTCCTTGGCGAAGTAGCGCGTGGCGATGTTCACCCGCCCGCCTTGGCGCGGGGCGGCCTCGATCGCATTGAGGACGATGTTGTGCGCCACCTGTTGCATGCCGTCGGGGTCCAGAGGAATCGCCGGCATTTCCTCCAAGTCGGTCAGGATCATGACGCCGTTTTCGTCCGCCCGACCTTGGGCCAGAGCGATCACGTCCTCCACGATCCGGTTGAGTTGCGCCATCTCGATTCGCGGCTGGCGCTCCTTGCTGAAGGTGAGCATGTTCAGGGCGAGGATGTAGATGCGATCCAGGTTGCGGCGCACCAGGGCCCATCCCGAGCGGATGTTTTCGAACATTTCGCGCTTCATCCCCAGCTCGACGACCTCGGCCCCGCCCTGCATGCCTTGTAGGATGTTGCGGATGTGATGGGATAGATACGCGACGGCCTCCCCCGCCGCCGCCAAACGTTCCGTCTTCACGCGCGACTCCAACAGCCGCTGGTTCTCGATGGCCATCCCCGCGAGCCGACCGATGGCCACCGCCAACCGCAACTGCTCCTGCGTATAGGTGTGGTGGGTCATCGAACAGTCGAGGTGAAACACCCCGTGAATCTTGTCCCGCGCGATGATCGGCACGCAGATGATGCTCCGCAGTCCCAGGCGGTGAATGCTGTCCTGCTTGTTGTCGCCGCTGAAGCGGTCGTCGTTCAGGGCATTGGCGCAGAGCACGCCGTCGCGCGTCTTCAGCACGTGGTTGATGATCGTGCGCGAGGTTGCGATCTTGGGCCGTCGTCCGCGTTCCCGACTGCGGTAGCGAATGATCTGCGGCAACAGTTTGTCGCTCTCCTCGTCTCCGACGAGAAGCACCAGATGATCCACGATCAAGTGTTCGAAGAGGATGTCGGCGACCCGTTCCAGAAATGTGTGGATCGACTCGATGCTTCCAATGGCCTCCGCGATCTTGTATACGACGGTCCACGCCACTACGGCGTCCGCCGTCTCCGGCGGTTGGAGGATGACGCTGTCTTCCGAGGCATCCACGGCGGAAAGAATCGCCGACTCCCCCTTGGGCGCGGAAAGATCAAAATCGACCAGGTCCCGGATCATCTGTGGACCGCTGAACGACTCCACGTGCTCCTGTCCCGAAAAAACCAGCAGTGTATTGCCCACTCGGATCTGATCGCCGTGTTTGAGGACGGTAGGCGAGACCAGTCGTTGCCCGTTGAGGTAGGTACCGTTGGAGCTGTTCATATCCGCCAGAAACCAAGAACCGTTTTGGGGTCGGATTTCCGCGTGGCGGCGGGAGGCGCTATGGTCGGATAGGTGGATTTGGTCCGAGGACCGGCCAATGATCGCCGGTTCGTCGGGGGTCTGGTACGTTCGTCCCTTATCCGGACCTTGCAATACGTGCAACGTGGGCAACGGCAACGCTCCCAACCGGGGTAGGGTTCTGTGCCCCAAGCGGCGACAGCCTGAGCGTCGCTACGACCCCGTTAGCTTCGGTCCGTGCAGAATCAAAACGCGAAGCGGCGCATCGATCATAGTAGGCCTCCTCCAAGGCTGTCAAACCCGACCCGTCTTCCATGAAGGACGGACGGAGTTCTATCGGACGGTGCCGAACGAGGATCGGGTCAGGCGTGACGGAATCGTCGTGTCTCAACCGACGCTGAAACTCGTCCGAAAAGGCTTCTAGGCCCCCGCGCCGGGGCCGTGAAGCCAGCCGACGTCGGGCGAGTCTCCACCCGGCTGGATTACCTCTGTTCGCTGAGACGATCGTGTCCCATCCCAAACAACCGCCTTCGTACAAGGACCTCGTCCAACGAACCCGAGTTCCACCTCCACCCCCCCGTACGGCCGAGCGCGAACTGGATTCCCTGCTGACCAACTTGGCCGATCGCCAGAAGGGCAAGGAAGCGGGTCCCGCCGCGTCCGCACAGAATTCTCTTCAGTCGCTGCGTGAACTGGTCATGCGCGAACTCATCCCCGTCTTCGTGGAACTTGTCGACAAGTATTCCAAGGCCGGCGTTTCCATGCAGATGGACGCCTCCAGCCTTCTCGAGGGCGGGCGGGAGATCAAGTTCGAGTTCGGGGTCGGAGAGTACCGCAACCAGCTTCAAGGGACGGTCACCTCGGACGCCATCGCGTTTCACGAGATTCGTTACGCGCCGGACATCGACGGTCAGTTGATGGCCGGTCCCATGCTGCGCCTCAAGCTCCTCGACGCCAAGACCTTCCGCGAGTTCGTCTGCGAGCGGTTGGCCCTCCTCCTTCGCGCCGCCGCCCGGCGCAAGTAGCTTGCAACGCCTCAAGGTGGAAAATCGTTCCTGAAACCGCTACACTGCGGACCCGCACCCATGGATGGGTTGGCGGTTCGGATGTCGCGTGAGGCGCGGCGGTTCGCCGCCGGGCTTGAGGCGGTACGAGCGGTCCACACAAGGAGGGTTCCCGCCGTTGGATTGGTTGGGCGCACGCAAACTCCCGTTCCTCACACGCCGGAACTACTGCTACGAATTCCAGCACCTTCTGCCCTGGAGCGTCCTCGCAGGGCTCGTCGAGGGACAGTTCGTCGGCGTCGTGGTGTCCAAGACCTTCCACGGCAGCCCGTTCTTGATTGCCGTGGCCACCGCGACGCCGTTTGCCGCGTATGTGTTCAGTCTCGTTTGGGGAATGCTATGCGTGGGACGCCCCAAGGTGCGTTTGGCCGTGCTGTTCGGCGCGGGGACGGCCCTGTTCGCGGGTCTCGTGGCGGCGGTTCCGCCCACGCCCGCGGGCGGGATATGGTTCCTCGGACAGGTCGCAGCCGCGCAGATTCTGCTCGCCGGAGTGGTAACCGTTCGCTCCGCTATTTGGCGGGCCAATTATCCCGCCGCCGTCCGCGGACAGATCGCCGCGCGGCTGCAGGGCGTCCGTTCGGTCATCGGCGTCGTTACGGTGCAGGTTTCTGCGGCGATCTGCGACGGCCGTCCCGACGCCTATCGACTGATTTTTCCGGTCGCCGCCGCCTGCGGCGCGGTCGGAGTGTGGATGCTGTCGCGGCTTCACATCCGCGGCGAGCGCGCCGAGCTTCGCCGAGCGCGACCCGTCGCCGACGGCGATCTGCGTGAGGGGTTCATCGAGCCCTTCAGTCTCACTGCGCTCCTTTCCCCCGGCAACGTTCTGGGCGAAATGTCTCGCGTTCTTCGCGGGGATCGGCGTTTTCGTACCTATTGTGTGGCCCAGTTTCTTCAGGGCACTGCGAACCTGATGACGCTCTCCGTGGTCGTCAGCGTCGTGACCCGCGATCTGCAACCGGGCGACCCCCGTGGGTTCTGGATTAGCACCGCGTTGATCGTCGGGCTGCCCGTGTTGTCGCTCTTGGCAACCATCGCACGATGGGGGCGTCTGTTCGACAGTCTGGGCGTGCTGCGCTTCCGTGTGGTGAACGTGTGTTGCTGGGCCGTCGCTCTGCTGCTGGGCATGGTCGGCACGCTGGTCACCGACGCTTCGGCGGCGTTGGGACCGATTCACTACCCCGTCGCCGTGGCCCTATTCGGGATCCGCGGCGTCATGCACGGGATCAGTCAAGGCGGCGGCACGCTGGCCTGGAACCTTGGTCACTTACATTTTGCCAAACCCGAAGAGGCCGAGGTCTACATGGGGATCCACGTCTTTCTCGCCGGCGTGCGCGGGTTAATCGCCCCGCTGGTGGGGATGTGGTTGTGGACGGCGATCGGCTGGCCCGTGTGGCTGATCGCCTTGGCCCTGGTTTTCAGCGGTTTGTTCGGATATGCGGCGCTCGCTCGAGATGAGATGCAGGCTAACGAGGCGCTCTCCGTCAAGTAGGTTCGCCCGGGGCGAGAGACGCCCAGGCGTTTCGGCGCCACCCACAAGGGGCGGCGCTACAGCAAGAACGGCAACCAGCGCGCTTTCCCATAGGCTACTTCGTCTCGCGCGGCGGACCCAAGCGCCACATGTTCCGAAACGGTGTCAGGACGTGGCTCTGCACCGTGCTTTGGTTCTTGACCACGAAAATGGGCCGACCGGGGAAATCCGCAGCCATTGGCAGCCAGTTGCTCGGCTGGGCGATAGCCACGCGGATGTCCTCGCGATGCAGCTTGGTTTCCAGTTCATACAACAAAGGAAGGGCCTCCGTCCAACGAGTGAGAATCACGGATTGGGGCGGGAACGTAGCGAGGTCGGCCTGCGTGACGAACCAGGTCGCGTCGCAGGAACGGACGAGCCGCGGTCGGTGTGGAACGTCGTTGATCGTGTATACGCTCGTGGCGACGAGCAGGAAGACGGAGGCCAACGTGCGCCTCGGTCCGCCGTGTCGCGGCAAGACCTCCGCCAATCCCATGGCCGCGAATATCGTGAGTGCCGTCAGGAGCGGCGTCAGGTCCGCGGCTTGACCGTAGTCTTTGTAGATGAGGATGAACGTGATGCTCTGGGCCGCCATCCCCGCCAACAAGATCGCCGTCGCCTTGCACCGCCGAATGCTCCGCCACACACCCAACGCGATCAACGCGCCCGTGGCGATCCCCTCCACCAAGCCTCCGAAGAGAAGCTCGTGCTTGAGCCAGCGGAGCTTCGCCCGCATTTGTCTCCAGTCGTTGCCCACACGATAGTGAAATTGCGCCGCGGTCACCAGCCAGTGAATGCGTTGGGCTTTGGCGGAGAAACCGGACTGCGAATCGGGCAGCTCGTGGGCCTCGGCGTTGTGGTGCTCTAGGTAGTTGTACGCCGCGTGCGGGGTATCCCGAAGATAAAAAAACCCCAGCGAATAGAGCCCCGGGATCGCCGCCCATAGAATGACTCCCAGAAATGAGCGGCCCCGAGCTCGCCAACCGACGGTCCGTTCGCCCAGCCACCACGCGACGATGAAGAACGGCGCCGCGAACAAGATCGGCGGACGGTTCGCCAAAGCGACTCCGTACAACAGCGCCGCGATCCACAGGTCCCGTCGCCGCCCCAGACAAGAGAACCGAACCATGAAGACGACGGACCCCAGCAGGAACGCGGCGGAGAAGATGTACACTTCCGGCGTGGTGAGGTTCATCCAGAACTTGGTATGCCCGGTTAGCGCCATTGCAACGGCGCTCGAAGTCCACGGATTGGCCCCCCGCAAGACCGGGAGCAGCGCGCACAGGAACAGGACCAACAACCCCGCCCCAAAGCAGAGGAGGGAAACGGCGTAGGCGGGATCGACGCCCGGGATCCACGTCGCCAGATGCGCCAGACTCACATACGCCGCGTAACCCGGCGGATGAGGAATCCCCAAGACCGTCGACGCGAGCTGGAAATCTCCGGCATCTCCGAAGCACACGCCCGGCGGCAAGCGCCGAATGCACGTGACGATGATGACCGTGACCAACAGTCCGAGCGGAAGGAGTTCCTTCCCGGAAAGACGGACCCACGCCGGGCGGCCGCTGAACGGCGAACCCCCGCCACGGCCGCGCGCAGCGCCGCCTTCCGCACCATAGGCTTGTCCGGACTCAACCACGGCGTGACCGAACGTCGGCGGCCTATTTCAGGGTGTACTTGCCATCCGCCAGCTTGACGTCGCAGCCCGCGTCTTCGAAATGGTTCAAGTAGCGGAAGATGGTCCGGCGCGACGCACGGGTGGCCTTCATCATCCCGTCGATGGTCGCGCCTTTCTTGAGCATCGCCGTCAACTGCTGGTGACGCCCGCTGACCGACTCGTTGCTCTTCATGCTCTTGATGAGTTGCAACGCCGTCTTCTTCTGCTGCGCACTGGCGGCATAGCCGCCTTTGGCCGCAGCGAACTCCAACGCCCGCAAAATCGTTTGTGTCTGCAGATAACTCGTCTGTTGCACCGTCATAGCCTCCCTCGATGTTGGGGGCGGGGCCACACGCGGGCCGCACCCTAGTCCGCCGCGCATCCTACGCGAAGTGCCACGCCACGCAATAGCGCCACGGCGTGACACTCGCCGCGGATTCCGTTCCCCACGCCATCGGGCTCAAGCCCTCGTCAATTTCATTCCTACTGCGTTCTCTGTGGCTCGGAGTCGCCGCGTGGCACCGTGAATTCAACCTCTACAAGCAATGGGCCGCCCAAGAGACCATAACCTATTGTCCAGAATGGAGTTACGCTCGGACTTTCCATCCGTCGGGTCCGCCATTGGCCGTCGGGTACCGACACGCAACGCCACAACGGCAGGGAAACGTGTATCTTGCCTACCTTGTCGGTGGGCCAAGCAAACGGGCACGGTTGTGAACGGCAAGGGCTTGGCACCCACTGTTCACCGTTTTCTCGGGGAGATGATAGGATTCTGTGAATACCCTTCAGAGAGCGGTTTTCGGTTCCTTCGTGTCCGCTCTTCGGCTTTACCGCCGCCTTTTTCTCGATTTGCATGTACAAGGCGCCCAGTCGATTCCCGCGGGCCCCAAGATTTTCGTCACTAACCACATCACCAGCACCGACCCCTACTGGGTCCTCCCGGTTTTTCGGGAGCCGGTGCACATCATCATCGGACCGGGTTATCAATCGCGGGTGGTGGGCTGGGTGTACGATCGTTTGGAGCAGATCAATGCCTTACCGCGGCACCGCACGACCGTCATCGACCACGCGATTCGCTACCTGGAACGAGGAGAATCCATCTACACAGCCCCGGAAGGCGACCTGCATCCACCCGGACAACTCGGACGCTTCTACCCCGGCGTGGGACGGATCTATCGCAGAACATTGTGCCCGTTCATACCCATCGCCTTGCTCACACCACGTTCGGCGATGAAGGCATTCCCGTCCCTGGACATGAACGTCGAGGGTCGCATCTACCGAACGGTCGTGGTCCTGCGCGGACCGTTTTTTATCAACGTCGGCGCGCCGTTTCGTCCTTCCGTCCGCGACGATCTGGACGAGGACCGTGACGCAGAACGCATCTGTGGGGAGTTGCGGGATCGGATGGAGCTGCTAATCGGAGAGATTCGCGAAGCGTTTCCGTCGGTGCCGTGGTAAGGGGAGTGTGGAGCCTCCGGCGACCACGGCGGGGCTCCTGTCGGCCGGTTGGGGAACTCGACGCTAGGGAACGGGGTCCAAGCCGCCCGGCCGGAACGGGCGGCAGCGGATCAGCCGACGAATCGAGAGGCCGGTCCCGCGAAACAGCCCGTGCGAGGTCAAGGCCTCAATCGCATATTCGCTACACGTCGGACAGAACTTGCAACTCCCCACCAGGTGCGGGCGGATCATCCACTGGTAGCATCGTACGGCGAACACCGCGGCGTGGATTGCCCACTTGCGCAGCGGCAGCCCGCGACTCCAACGACCAGCCCCTGTTCGTCTATCTGCCCGAAGCACCACGCCGGTTCCTTACAAACCACCATCGACTTTCTAGCGTAAGTCTACGCGACTTCATCTCGCACCGCACCTCGCGTTATGCGACCTCACACCGCGGCAGAGCTGACGATGTCCTGCACGATCAGTCCGTCGCGGAAACCGACTTGCCGGCGGGCGTAGGCGGCAATGTCCGTCTCGTGCGTCACCACGATCACGGTGATGCCTTGGTCACGGTTGAGGGTCTGGAACAGGACCATGATGTCTTTGCTGGTGGAAGTGTCGAGGTTTCCGGTCGGTTCGTCGGCCAGGAGCATCGCGGGTTGGGTGATCAGGGCGCGGGCGATGGCGACGCGCTGCTGTTGCCCGCCGGAGAGCTGGTTCGTATGGTGCCGCAACCTGTCACCCAGCCCCATTCGGTCCAACAGCTCCGACGCCCGTCGCCGCCGCTCCCGCCGGCCCACGCCCTGATACATCAGCGGAAGGGCGACGTTATCGACGACGGTGGTTCGTGAGAGCAGGTTGAAACTCTGGAAGACGAAGCCGATGCGGCGGTTCCGCAAGCGGGCCAGCTCGAGGCGCGAATGCTGATGGATCGATGTCCCCTCGAAGCTGTACGTGCCCGAGGTCATCCGGTCCAGGCAACCCAGGAGGTGCATGAAGGTGGACTTTCCCGATCCGCTGGGGCCGGTGATGGCCACGAACTCGCCGCCGTGGATCCGAAGCGACACGCCGCGCACCGCGGGGATGGGCACTTCGCCGACTTGATAGACTTTCCACGCGTCTGCGATGTTGACGAGCTCGTCGCTCATCCCCCGAACCTCGGTGTTCGCGTGGGGACGTTCATGGTCGGACGCGGTCCGCCGGACTGCTCGGTGACCACGCCCTCGCCTTCGCGCAGCTCGCCGGAGCGAACCTCAGTGTACGCGCCGTCGGTGAGGCCCGGCTGGATCGGTGTTTCCACAAGCCGGCCGTCGGCGAGTCGGAACACTCGAGGCTGGGGACGCGGCGCTTTGCCCGGGCGCATCCAGTCGCCGTCGGGCGGAGGGGCGGAAGGGTTGAAACGCATCGCGGCGTTGGCGACCATCAGGACGTTCTCGGCCCGGGCGACCTCAAACGAGATGGTTGCGGTCATGCCCGGTCGGAGGGCGAGGTCGGGGTTGTCCACGTAAATCAGAGTCGTGTAGGTCACGACGTTGTCCACGATCGTTTCCGCGTAGCGCACTTGTGACACCGTGCCGTGGAAGCGGCGCTCGGGGTAGGCGTCCACGCGGAACTCGGCCGATCCGCCTTCTTTGATCCGTCCGATGTCCGTTTCGCTCACGGCTGCGTTCACTTGCATTTTGCCGAGGTCCTTGGCGATGGTGAAAATGACCGGTGCCGTAAGCGACGCCGCGACCGTCTGCCCCTCGTCCACATTGCGGGAGATGACGATCCCGTCGATCGGCGAACGGATGACGGTCTTGTCGAGATCGACGGCGGCGAGTCGGGCCTCGGCTTCGGCGCGCTCCAGCTCCGCCTGGGCGGCGTGGAGCGACGCCGTCGCTTGCTGCTCGGCGACTTGGGCCTCGGCGAATTCGAGTTCCGTGGCCGCATCGAGACCGTAGTTTTTTTCCGCGTGTTTGCGCTTGAGCGTGGCATCGGCCAGCGCCGCCCGCGCCACCTCGACTCGCGCCGCGGACGCCTTGGCGGTCGCCTGACGCTGATCCAACGTCGCCTTGAAGCGGTCGTGATCGAGTTCGGCGAGCACGAAACCCTGCTTCACGGGTTGATTGAAGTCCGCGTACCACTTGGTGACCGTCCCGCTGACCTGCGAGCCGACGAGCACCTTGATCAACGGTTCGAGGTTTCCCGTGGCCGTCACCGTGGAGATCAGCGTGCCGCGCGTGACCGGAGCGGTTTTGTACTTGACGGGCGGCTCGCGGTCGGTCCATGTCCTAAAGCCGAGGTATCCCCCCAAGCTCAAAACCACGAGAACGGTCAAGACGGCCAACGATCGAAGCATGTAGAACCCTCAGCGTTCCGCAGCCAACCGGCCGCTCGCCACGGGGGGATTATACAGTTGCTTGGGGGATTTGACCCGGTCTGGCCGAGGGTTTGGTGCGATTACGTCCGGGTTACCCGTTCGTGACGCGGACGGATTCGGCGTCGGCCTCGTCACTGGTGCTCGCGGGGCTACCTGTCGGCCAGAATCCGAAGCAAGTCATCAAGCTCTCGGCCCGTGGCGGCGCAAACTCGCTTGAGAATCCCGTGGAGCGTGCCCCGGGCGACCTCGCGATGGTCGGGAACGGTCTCGTTCCAGCCGCCGCCGGCGTTTTCGAGTCGCAGGCGAACGTGGCTGCCGCGCTGTCGCACGACGACGTAACCGAGGGACTCCATGAATGCGATGAGGGTCCGACCGCTAACGACTGGCAGCGGGCGCACCGGCGAACTCCTTTTGCGCGACAATCAGCAGGTCGATCGTTCTCCCCGCGGCCAGTTCGTCCTCGAAGTGGAGTCGGGAGGCCTCGTCGATGTTGGCGAACAACTCATCCAGCGTGTCGCCCTGAGTGTGGACGCCGTGATCCACACCGGTCGCACACCACGCGCCGTCTTCATCCTGAAAAACCTTGATCTGCACGAGCATTGGTTGCCCCACCTTTCCTTGCCTGATTATGCCGTGTACGGGCAGGCCCTGCAAGAGGCAACCCGCGTGTCCGAGCGGATTCATCCGAGGTTGCGGACGACCGAGGACGGAAAGTGAAATGCGGACCGTGGATGGCGCTGGCCCATCAAGGACTTGGTTGGTTTTCGGAACCGGCAATCTGTGGCTGGTTATTGCTCCTTGGCGTTCCGATCGCTTCGTTCACGCGCAGGTCTGTGCAAACCGGTGTTGTCGTTCGACCATGTCTCGGTAGAGCCCATCGGCGGCCATGAGGTCGGCGTGGATTCCGGTCTCGACGATGCGGCCCTGGTCGAGGACCACGATGAGGTCGGCGTGCGTGACGGTGCTGAGTCGATGGGCAATGACGAAGGTGGTCCGGGTGGAGAACAGGTCGGTGAGGGCGGCCTGGATGAGCTGCTCGCTCTCCGTATCGAGGTTGCTGGTGGCTTCATCGAGGATGAGGATTTCGGGGTCGGCGAGGATGGCCCGGGCGATGCTGATGCGTTGCCGCTGGCCGCCGGAGAGCTTCACGCCGCGCTCGCCGATGATCGTCTCGATCCCCTCGGGAAGGCGAGCGATGAATTCGTAGGCGTTGGCCCGGTGGGCGGCGTCGAGGACGGCTTCGTCGTCGGCGCTGTGCCGGCCGTAGGCGATGTTCTCGCGGACCGTGCCGTCGAAGAGGAAGACCTCCTGGGGAACGATGGCCAGTTTGCCGCGATAACTCGCCAGTTTGACCTGGCGGATGTCCACATCGTTGATCCGCACACAGCCGGTGGTGGGGTCGTGGAAACGCGCGACCAGGTCGGTGAGGGTGGTTTTTCCGCCGCCGCTGGGGCCGACCAGGGCCACCGTGCTCCCCGCGGGGACGGTCAGACAGATGTCGTGCAGAACGGGAAGACCGAGGCGATATTCAAAACCCACGTGCTCGAAGCAGATGTCGCGGATCGGCGAGGGGGCGTCGAGGGCTCCAGGCACGTCGGGCTTTTCCTGGGTACGCTCCAGGATGTCGAACACTCGTTCGAGGGCCGCGAGTGCTTGCTGCGTGGCACTGTAGGAGTTCACGATCTGAGAAACGGGGTGCAGGAGCATGAGGGCGTACATCTGAAAGGCGACGATGTCGCCGATGGTGCCCGTGCCGCGGATGACCAGATAACTTCCGAATCCCACGATGGCCAGCGTGGTGGTGGGGATGAGCAGCCCCCAACCCGCGTTGACGATCAGTTGCAGGCGTTCGGCGAACAGGTTTTTGCGGATGATGGTGTGATGGACGACGGCGTAGTCGCGCTGCTCGCGGCGTTCGCGGCGGAAGGCGCGGACCACGCGGATGCCGCCGAAAGTCTCGGTGACGCGGGCGTCGATGCGTTCACGCTGCTCGGCCATGGTGCGGTAGATGGGACGGACGCGCTGGATGTAGAGCAGGTTGATAAGCACGATGGGGGGAATCATCAGCGAGGCGATCAGGGCCATCGGCCAACTGATGAGAACCAACGCGGCGATGGTCAGCACCACGCGGATTCCGGCCACGACCGGCGTAATCACCGCCATCTGTACCATGCCCGTGACCTTGTCGGTGTCCTGCGAGAGACGCGAAACGATCCCGCCGGATTTCATCTCCGACAGGTCGCTGAGCGGCAGTCGCAGGAATCGCTCGAAGAGCCGTTCGCGGAGGCGGAAAATCACCTTGGCATTGAGAATGGCCATCATGTACCAGCGGATGATGTCGATGGTCTGGGTGAACAGCAGCAGCACCAGCATCCCGCCGCAGACGTACCACAGACGCGAGAGCTTGAGGTCCGGGTTCAGTTCCGGGTTCGGCAGAATGTCATCCACGACAAAGCGCGTGGCGAGAGGCAGGACCATCCCCGCGGCCACGCTGAGCAAGGCGAGAACCAGAATGGTCGCCAAGCTCCTTCGGTAGGGCCAGAGCCACTTGCGGTATTGGCGAATGTAGTGCGAGCGTAGGCTTCGGTCGCGTTTCGGGCGATCGTCGGATTCGGGCGGCGTGTATCCGCGCCAAGTGAAGGCCGAGCGGAAGTCGCGGAAACGCTTGCGTGAGGAGTCGAGCGGCATAGACAAGGCATGATAGCGGCGGCGGAACCGGCGGACACTCCGCCCGTCGACGCCTTTCGCGCGAGCGTCGGCGAAATACACGGTCGCATCCTACGGCGCGTTCCCAGGGAAGTGCGCCCGGCAGGACTCGAACCTGCGACCCCCGGTTTAGGAAACCGGTGCTCTATCCACCTGAGCTACGAGCGCCGCCGGGAATCGTACCCCCATCTTCGGAAAGTCCCAACGATCCTGCCCGGTCCGGCGACATGTTTTAACCGATCAGCGCCTTGTCCCCACCCTCGCGGGCGTGGGCTCTGGTTGTGCCGCGGAATTAGCCCGCGGTTCCCGTGGATTTGGTGGTTGACCCCTCCGTGGCGGCGCGGTACGATGCCCGTTCGTTCCGCGTGAGTTCCGCGGGCCGGGGGTGCAGTTGGTCTTCGGGGAGGACTCAAACATGTTCCGTTCCGTCACTCGTCTGCCCTTGTTCTTGATCGTGTGTGGGATGTCTGCGCTCGCCCCGACGTCCTCGCTCCGCGCGCAGTGTGGTATGGAAGAACTGTCGAAGATCGTGTCCTCCGACTGGGTCGAGGGCGACGCCTTCGGCACGGTATTGGCCATCGACGGGGACCGCGCCGTGATGGGCGCGACCGGGGTGGACTGCGTCGCGGGTGTGTCGTGCGGGGCGGCGTACGTCTTCGTTTGGGACGGCGCGGCGTGGGTGCAGGAGGCCAAGCTTGTCGCTTCCGACGCCATCGACGCGACGAACTTCGCTTCCAGCGTGGCGATCAGCGGAGACCGCGTAGTGGTGGGGGCCTACCGGGACGATGATCGGGGCATGAACGCGGGCGCCGCATATGTGTTTCGGCGGCTGGGCGGCACTTGGGTCCAGGAAACGAAACTGACCGCTTCGGATGCTGATCCCGACGATTTTTTCGGGGCCGGCGTGGCCATCCTCGGTGACTGGCTGATGGTTGGCGCGACCCACTACGACCTTCCCGGATTTGAAAACGTGGGGTCGGTCTATGTGTATCGCTTTGACGGTGTTGACTGGGTGGAGCAGCAGAAGCTCTACTCCGAGCTTGATGAACTGTCGGCGGAGCAGTGGCCGAATTTCGGGTTCGCCATCGCCATGGACGGGGATCGGGCATTGATCACGGCTGTGTCCGAATCCTGCCTGGGGGCCAACGTGGCGATCAGTTGCGGGGGGGTGCTCTACGTGTTCCACCGCGACGGCACGACGTGGGTTCGGGAGGATCGATTCTCCGGAGTCTGGATCGGCGGCTGTGTTCCAGTCTGGCTGGGACGCACCCTGGACCTGGAAGGCGACGTGGCCCTTGCTGCGGACAGCGATTGTATGAAGGTGTTCCGCCGGTTCGGACCCGATTGGCAAGTAGAGGCGCGGCTAGTCCCACCGCCGCTGGCACAGAGCGGGGGCACCGCGTTTTTCCATGATGTTTCTCTGTCGGGCAACACCGCAGTCGTCGGAATCAGGTACGCCGATCCCAACAACGTGACGAATGCGGGGAGCGCCTTTGTGTATCGTTACGACGGGACCGACTGGTTGCTGGTCGAGGAGCTGGGGTCACCGGACGCGACCACGTTGGACAATTATGGAAGGGCGATGGCCGTCGACGGGCAGCACCTCCTGGTCGCCAGCCGCGCTCGCTTGTCGCCGGGCGGACCGACGGTGGATGCGGTCCACGCCTACTCCCTGCCCGTGGATTGCAACGCGAACGGGGCCGAGGACTCGTGCGACTTGGCGGGTGGGACGAGCCTGAATTGCAACGCCGACCTGATTCCCGACGAGTGCCAACTTGGGCTCAACGACTGCAACGACAACGGCGTGCCGGACGACTGCGACATCGCCGCGGGGACTTCGCAGGATGCGGACGGCAACGGCTTCCCGGATGAATGCTGCCCGTTGGTGCAACCAGCGCTCGCGGAAGTGAACGGCGTTACGAAAAACCGCTACATCGCGGTGCATCCGCAGAACTATGGACGTCGGACGGCGCTACGGGTGACGCTGACCTCGCTCAACCATCCCGATCCACCGGGCGGTCCGCTGCCTACGAACAACGCCGCGATCGAGGGACAGATGCGCTGGGTCGGTCCCCCCGGAAACTACGCCGAGTCCAGCGCCAACCCGACGCGGTTTCGAGCGGCCTCCTTGCAGTGTGATCCGTACTTCACCGATTGGGGGGACGTCGGGTTTCTCCATATCTATGGGGACGCGATCTTGCCCAGCTCGCTCTACCATGTGCAGACCGTGTACGAAGCCTGCACGACGGGGGTGGAATCCAACTATTCCGCGGCACTACCGGCGTCCACGGGGTGGTGGGGTGACGTGGCCGGTCCGTATCAGCCGACTTGTGCCCAATCGCAATGTTCCCCCGGGTCATGTACGCGAGAGCGTTGCGCGACGCAACCAGACGCTTTCGATATCGTTGCCGAGGTGGACAAGTTCAAGAGTCTTCCGTGGGCGATGTCGAAGGGGTTCGTACAACTTCAACCGGGCGCGGTCGACCCGGGTGGCGACGTGAGCGCGTTCGACATCGTCTCCTGCGTGAACGCATTCAAGGGCCTGCCATACTCCTATCCCCCCGCGGCAAGCTGTCCGCCGTAGGAGGTGCGACGGTCACGTCCGCGACCGTTTGGGTGGGTTGCAGGAAGTCCCCATTCCGGCGATAATGTGCCCGTTGGGGCACACAGGGTGATCTCCCGCGGGAGATCGTTGGGGCCATGACCATGTTGCCAAGAACATCGAAATCCGTTCTGGTCGTGGAAGATGAGTCCGACCTTTCCGAACTACTTTGTTACAATCTGCGAAAGGAAGGGTATAGCTGTCGCTGCGTCGGCGACGGCTCGGCGGCCCTGGACGAAGCGCGCAGACAAAGGCCGGACCTGGTCGTCCTGGACCGCATGCTGCCCAAGAAATCCGGCGACGACGTGGCCGCGGCGCTTCGACGCGATCCGCAGAATGCGACGCTTCCTATCTTGATGCTGACGGCCAAGGCCGAGGAATCGGATCAGCTCGTCGGATTCGCGCTCGGGGCCAACGACTACGTCACCAAACCGTTCTCGATGAAAGTCCTCCTGGCTCGTATATCGGCGCTCCTACGGCGGGTCGATGCGTCGGCGGTTGACGAGCGGGAGTTGCAGATCGGGCCCATCCGGTTGGACCCCGCGCGGTTCGAAGTTCAGGTCGAGAATATCCCCGTGTCGCTGACCACCACGGAGTTTCGGATCCTCAAGACGCTGATGTCCGCCGACGCGCGGGTCCTGGATCGTACCAAACTCATCGACATGGTGTTGGGTCCGATGGTCGCGGTTACGGATCGTGCCATCGACGTACATATCGTCGCTCTTCGCAAGAAGCTCGGCCCGGCTTCGACGTGGATCCAAACCGTTCGCGGAGTGGGGTATACCTTCCGCTCGCCCGGGGAGAACGACGGCGAAGGGAACTGACGCCCAAGCCTCGAATCAACCTGGAATGAGGCGCGCCCGACTCTTTTGGAAGTTGTTCCTGGGCAACGCGGCGATCGTAGGGTTCGTGGTCCTCGCATCCGTTTGGGCCCCCCGTTTCGTACTTCTCCTTTTCGGTCTCGCTCTCGCGGCGGGTTTTGCCGTACTTTGCAGCCGTCGCATGACGCGACTGACCTCCGCCACCCAGGCCATCGCCCGCGGGGAGTTCTCCACGAAACTTCCCCTCGGCGGTTCCGACGAGGTGGCCCTTTTGGCGCGTTCCATTCAACGCCTCCGCGATCGCTTGGGCCAACACCAGTCGGCGAACGAAGGCCAGCGAAAAACGCTGGAATCGCTGCTGGCGGAACTGAACGAGGGGATTGTCGTGGTCCGCGACGACGGGCGGATCGTGATGGCGAACCGGGCGGCAGCCCGAATGTTGGGCCACGTTCGCCCGCCACTCGACGATGCGGTCGGCGCTGTCGGTCTGAACTTGGAGCAGTTCCTGCCGCAGCACGCGCTGCAACGCCTGGTCCTGGCGCCAAGGCCGCCTCCGGTTTCGGTCGACGGGGGCGATTTGCGCGACTCCTCGTCTGCGGCGACTGCGGTCGAGGTCGAGACGCCGCGGGGGACGACGCACGTCCTGGCACGTGTGTGCGACCTCGACCTTCCGGCCCGTGGTGACGACGGCGGAACGGCGAAGGGACGGCTCTTGATTCTGGCCGACGTAACCGAGCGGCAACGGGCTTTGCGTTTGCGCACGGATTTCGTCGCCAACGCCTCGCACGAACTGCGGACCCCGCTATCCGCCATCCGCGCCGCGGTCGAAACGCTGGGCAAGATGGACTTCGCAGCGGAATCCGCCCATGCCCCGAGGTTCGTCGATGTCATCGCGCGGCACGTGGCGCGCTTGGAAGCGTTGGTCGGCGATCTGCTGGACCTTTCCCGGCTGGAATCCGCGGCGGGTCGGTTCCAGCCGACCGACCTGTGGGTCCATCGCATCGGCGACGAGCTCCGTTCCCGTTGGGCGGACATGGCCCAGGCCAAGTCGCTGCGCTGGGACGTACAGGCGGCGGAGGACTGTCCGATCCTTCGGTCGAGTCCCGAGCTTCTCCGCATGGTCCTCGACAACCTGGTGGACAACGCGATGAAATTCACCGGCCCGGGTGGAGCGGTCACCGTCCGCGCCCGCCAAGATGGGAATCGGGTGGTCTTGGAAGTGAGTGACACGGGATGTGGGATTCCGGAAAGCGAGCAGGAGCGCGTCTTCGAGCGTTTCTACCAAGTGACGCCGTCGCGCTCCGGAACGGGAAGCCTGGCCGATGTCCCTCGGGGTACCGGGCTGGGGCTGGCCATCGTTCGTCACGCGGTCACCGCGATGGGCGGCTCGGTGGGCCTGGAGAGCGAACCCAGCCGGGGCACGTGCGTCCGTGTCGTCCTTCCATGCGGAGACGCCCGGTCGGCGTCCGCGTCGTGATAGGCGTCGTCCCTACGCCGTGAACAGGTCGGCCTTCGGGACAGGGGACCCCAGCGGGCAAGAGCAACATCAACGACGCGCGGTCCGGCCCTACAGTGAGACCGTCGGCATTGCGCACTTGGTTTAATCGGGAGGCGGTTCGAGCGCTGGGCGTTACAGTGTGGCTGACGAGTGGGTTCGTTTGGTATCTTTTTTTCTCGCATTCCTTTCATGGGGTCACCATGGACGGCGCGTGTTCCGTCTCGGCGTCGCCCGCGGCGGCGTGCCGTTTGGTGTATGTTAGGCTTGCCGGAGCGGGAAGTCAAGGGGAGGGGAGGCGAATTGCCGATTTCCAATTTCCAATCCTTGACGCTACGCGTAAAGGACAGGTTGCCGATTGGGGCGGGGGAATGGCGATTGGCGATCCTTGGCACTTTGCGTCAAGGACAGGTTGTCGATTGGGGAAGGGGTGGGCGGTCGAGAGGGTGGAAGGCAGGGGGCCGAAAACGTCGAGTTTTGTATCGAAAAGTGGAATGTCCCGAATGGCCCCCGAATGGCCGCCAGCGGCGTGAGGGGCAGCGTTTCAGAACGCGCACAGCGCAAACGCCAGTGCGAATCCACTTGCGAGCACGAAGGCGATAATCTGCACGAACGAGGGCAGACGAATGTTCGATGCGAACAGGTGAGAGTGATTGAGTGTTGCTGGCCCCTTGCACAACGTCCCTGTCATCGCCAGAAGCATCCACACACCGCCGACGATGGATATGAAATAGAGTATCCACGCCACCTTCATCATCCAGATGCAGCCCGTCCGCCCCGCTGGCATGAGGTCGCTGGCGAACGTGATCGTCAGGGCCATCACGCCGGTTGCCAGCCCGATCAACTGTGTGGTGCTTTCCTTGGCAAACTCGAACGTGTTGGTCGTGCGCTCATCCATGTCAGCAGAACGGGAAGAGCGGACAGAGTTTGATGCGCGCGGCGTCAAAGGTCCGTTCGCGAAGTTCGTCGAGATTTCGACGCTTTGCGTCTTCCACCATCTCCTTCACGAACCGGCGAAAGTTCGCCTGGATCAGGGCTTTTTGAGGGGGCGGGCTGGAACGGTACAACTGATCCTGCGGGGTGATGAATCGTCGTACATTGCTCTCGCAGTCTGAGCCAACGCCAAGCCCAGCAGCCCTGGCTTCATCGAACAGGATCGGCATCAGGTCAACTTCGATCATCGAAGCAGTTTACCAGAACCCGCCTTGCGCTACAGGACCCAGCCAGGCAGGGCGGTCGCCTGCCGGATCCACGTCGCCAATTGCGCCTCGTCGAGCTTGCCCCCCCCATCGTCCTCGTGGATGTCGAGGGAGCGGGTGTTCCTGTCCCTGCTGGGGCCGGGCGGGGGCGGTCAGCTCTGCCGTTTCACCATCTCTGGCACGCACACCGGCACGTACGGCGGCGTGCAGCCCTTCGACACCGGCCAATCCTTGTACAACCCGATCTTCTCGCCGATGGCGATGGCGCGCTTGCGATGCTTGGCATGATGAATGCCGATCGCAATGAGCGTGTTGTTCATCGTCCATTGCGTCTCGGGCGGCGCATCAGCCATCTCCGACTCGATGCGATCCAGCAGCCCCGGCAAGTCAAGTCCTTCAACATCCTTCCCCCCCTTGTTGATCCGACTCGCGGTGAGGTTCCACCCCGCGCGTGCCGCCCAACCATCCTCATCCTCCATCCACTTGATGCGAAGCGACTCCTTGTCGGCAGGGGGCTGTTCCTTGACGATGTACGCGTTGAGCCAGTCCGCCACCCACGCGAACCTGGCCGCGCGCACCATCTTGTCCAACTGCGCAGCCGAGAGCGACTTCGGCTTCATCAGCAGGATCGCGAGCAGTTGGGCGTCGATGTTGCCGGTCTTCCACAACTGCAGGGCCAGTTCGTGATTGGCAGGGGGGGGCTTGATCTTCTTGGCGAGTGTGCGGAGATCGCCCATCGCGACGCCGAACTGCTTCGCCTTGCCCGCGCCGTTCTTGACGTTGAAGGCACGGCGCTTCTCATCGCCGAGAGATTCGAGTTTCGCCAGCGTTTCCTTGAGGTTCATGGCCGCGATTGTAGCGAAGGGGCAACAGCGCCTGCAAGCGATTCGCGATCAATCGCCCCGACGATTCATCGGCTACTGGGGGGCGGCTACGGGGCAGCTGAGGCTGTTGCTATACATCCCGGACTGATCGAAGCAGCAAGGGCGTCGCTTCCCGGCCGCGAGCATCGAGCAGGCATTCCCGATCCGACGCGCGCGAGTCTCGGCTTGCTTGGCGGAGACAATCCAGTGAATCCAATCTCTGCGCGCGATGGGCGTGATGTCCGACCACACCTCCCGCGCCTTCGAGTGGGCGGCCGCGAGCGCCTTCCGCAGATCTGGCGGCACCGTGGGTTCCGGCTCCTCCGCCACCGGCGCGATTTCCAGCGTGACGACGTCGCCCGCCTCCGCGCCTGCCGCTTCGCGCATCTTCCGGTCCACTTTGAGCCAGTGGCCTCCTTGGCCATCTGGCTCGAACGTGGCTCG
>CAZYEX010000117.1:0-27766 GCA_964646605.1 uncultured Phycisphaera sp.
CCAGTCACGGTAGTAGGGCGTACACTGCAATCGCGCGGCGCGGAACGATCCGATGCCCGGGGTGTCCTGCGATTCCAGGTAGGTGCTCGTCGGACCGACCCACCGCACGCATCCGTCGAGATCGGTACACGACGGCCCGTATTCGTAGCCGGAGTAGTCCAGCGGCGGGAACGGCGGAGCGTTGGGCGGAACGGGGTGCTGAAGTTCGACGAGCTTGATGCGCAGCGCGGTCGGGGCGGCCGCAGCCGTGGCCGCGGCGGGGACGGAGAGACCGCCGTAGCGGTTCTTGTCCGGCGAACCGGAACCGATCGGTCGTCGCGGATCGCATTCATCCGGCCGAGTGTTATTGTTCAGGTCTAACGACGTCCCGCCGGCGATATCGCATTCGTCGGGAGTGCCGTTGGGTTGGCAATCGGCCATACCCTCGCAATCGTCGGGAATGCCGTTGTCGTTGCAGTCGCCGGTGGTGGCGGGCTGGTCGGTCAGCAGCTCAAAGGCCATGTTCTGGTCGGAACAGATCGGCGTGAAATTGAGCCACGGGCCGTAGAACCAATCCGGACCTACCATGCCGACCACGCTTTGCAGCGCCGCCCGAGCGCTATTGTCCGCACCGGCCGTATGCCAGCCCCAGAACGGGATGGTGGCCGCGTTGCCGGTTGGGGTTTGCATACACGTCCCGCCCGAGTCCACGAACTTGTGACCGATGACGGCCTGAATGTCGATGTCGTAGGCGAAGCAGGCTTGCTCGTGGAAGGCGTCGATTTGCGCCGGAGTGCCGCCGTTGCGGCTGTCCGCCTGGGCGTGGACCAAGCAGCAGGTAGCGAGGTCCACTTTGTATTCCCGAAGTGCGGTCTGGTCGCACGATCCGATGGCGGTGGGGCGTACCTCGACCATGGCCGCGTCGCAGAAATAGAGCCCCAGCGGCTCAGCCAGCGATCCCGCCTTCTGCAAAGGCTCGTGGAAGCTGACCAGCCAACCGTCGATGGGCGGGTTGGGGATGATCTGGCAGTTGCTGTCGCAATAGAGCCCGTCGGGCGGATCGCACTGTTCGCCCGGACCGACGATCTCATCGCCACAAACGATCGGCGGACAGATGGTGCAGATCGTGGTCCCGTCGCCTTGGTAAATGCCGCCCGCCGCCTGGCAGCTGGTCTCCGCGACGTTGAGGTCACAGATTTGGTTGCCGGCGCGACAACATGCGCCGGTCGGACAGGGCGTCGTGGACATGCACACGTCATCCACGTGGACGTTGAAGTAGAAAAGGCTGTCCTCTTCCTCGAAATTCAAGCGAACCGTCTGACCGGCAAACGCGCTGATGTCGACGCAGCGGGGCGTGCAAGCCTGGAACGCCGGGTCGCCGGGATTGGTGGAAAACAGGGGCGCTAAGAGACTGTCGTCCCCTGGGTTGCGGAGTTCCACGCGGAATTCCTGCGAGGGATCCACGAATGTCCCCGCGTGGTTATGAATCATATCGACCCACCGCAACGAAACGCCCGGCACCACCGGGACGGTCACGTCCTGGTACATTCGCCGGAAACCCGGATTGTTCGGGTTGGTAAACGCGGAATAGGCCCCGCTGCAGGGCGGCAGAGGTCCGTCGGGGCTTGGGGGATCCACGGCCCCGTCGTTGACCGTCCACCCGCCTGTGCCCGTGTCCGTCGTCGTCCAAGCGCAAGTCGTCCCATGTTCGAAGTCACCGTTCGCCACGATGCAAGCGCCCGGCGCGGGGCACGGACCGGGGCTAAAGCCCGTCACGTCAAGGGTGTAACTGCCGCAGTCGTCAACGGAAAACCCGTCGACGACGATGTAATATGTGTTTCCGCCCGTCAGGAACACGTCCGCGACCGACGACACCCATGCGTTGGGGAAGCTCGGCGTAGTGCAGAGGTCATCACTGCATGCTTCAAAAAGGCCCGACCGATAGGCTCCGCACACATTCTCATAGACATATAACTTCGTGTCATAGGCCGAGTTTACGCACAGAGTGATGTCTGCAAACGTATCCACGGCCGGTGTAAAGGCATAAACAACGTCTCGCGCCCCGAGGCCGTCCGTGAACGGGCAAATCTCGTCGTAATTGTCCGTGAACGCACACGTATTCCCGCCGTCACTGTAGGGCAGTCCCGGAATGACCGTGGGCGTGGCGCAAGTATCACCGCCGACCACGGCGACATTGGACGGCGTGGGGGGGGCTGGTTGCGACGGCGCGGGTTTGCTTCGGCGGGTTCCGTAGGAGCCCGCGTAGGACGCCGTCCCGACGGGCATTATCGCAGTATCTTCGCCGCGCCCGAGGATCGGCTCGGACAAAAGCGGAGACTGGTCGGCGAGCATCCCCGCTGTGGCCGCCGGGTTTCCGGTGCTGAGGATGCTGCCCCACCACCGAACGCTAACGACCGGGCGCCCGTCGGAGACGAAGTCGTCGGCCCGGACCGAGTTGGGCAGCAGGTCGGTCGTGTCGAGGTCGGACTGAACGGCTTCGCCGGTGCCGTCGGGGAGTTGGCTAAACTTGCGGGGGCCCGCGCCCGGGCAACTCCAGCTCAGCAGCACGTCGTCCGTCCAGCAGTGCATGCGTCCGAACTGGTGGGAGCTGAACTCCGTCCAACACACCTCCTGAGAGTAGCCCATGTAGTTCTGCGGATCGGTCGCGCCCCAGGGAGTCGCGCTGCAGGAGTCGGTTCCGCCGGGCGGGCCGCAGTTAAAGTTCGTCGGGGTGGGCGCCGTGTCGCCCGCGAAGTCGCCGGTGGTATCGCCGTTCAGGCCGTCGGCCCGCTCGTAGCAGACCGAACAGGCGGACACTTCCGAAACGCCGTGATGGGTGTGCCAAAGACCCACACAATGACCGACCTCGTGGGTCAGCACCTCATGCCCGACTCCGAAGGCGGTCTCTTCAATGATGATCCCGCCCAGATCGGTCAAAGCGACCGGGTCCCAGGGGAACGTCCCCACGCCGAGAAAACCGCCCTCGACCGTCACGACGTACACGTTGAGCTTCGCGGCCGGGTCGTCGGCGTACGTGGTCTTCATCGCCACCTCCTCGGAGTCGGCGAAGGACCGGAACTGGGTGTTGTTGATGAACGAAGTGGTGTAGCAGAATTCGATCCGCGAGGGGGCGTAGTCGCTGTTGAGCTGCACCATCTGGGCGTCGACCTCGGCCTGGGTCGCGGCCGGGTTGGAGCCGTCGCTGTTGGCGAAGACGTTGATGTGGATGCTCAGGGAGATGAACGGCGTGGCCGGCGCGGGTATCCACGAATCGCGCACCGCAGGCGTGTCGCACGTCCCCTCCGTGGGACAGCCGGGTCCGGCCACCGCTCCGAGTCCCTTGGCGTCCCACGCTTGTTGGGTCCGGCACCACTCCTTCGCCGGCGGAGGAGCGACAACGACACCGGCCGCGATCGGCGAATCACTCTCCACCGCCACGGGCGCCGGCGGTCGTTGGGGCTGCTCCGCCAAGCGCGTCGGTTCAGCCGCGGTCAGTCGGGCGCTCATCCACCACAAAGAAATCACCGACCCAAAACCCAAAACAACGATCCCAAGCCACGACTTGGTCAAACGCATACGACTCCCCTTTCACTCTAGCGAGGACCGCTTCTAACATTCCGCGGCGGGGGCATCCTCTGCTCAAGTCGATGTCCCGCGGGCACGAGATTCGATTCCACACCCCGAGGGTGGAGAGACGTAATCCCCTTCCGCTCTGGAACGTGTTTCAGAGGCTCGACAGATCCCCGAGTCAGGGGCCACGGACGACTTGCCCGCCCGTGCTTGTCGAACTCGAACACCGGCAGCAGGCTGCCAGTGGCACCCTACTGAAACACCTTCTCTTGGAACGACGCGGCCGGAAAACCGGACGACACGGGACTCCTCTCCTCGACCCGTACCTCCCGTGCCCGATAAGTCGAAGAAAAGCGTAACCGTAGGGTCTCCTCGATGCAAGGAAAAAGCGGGAATTGTTCGAGACAACGATTGCACAGCAACGATGGGGCCGTCCTTCCGTCGGCCCGGCCTCGTTAGGATCAACCCCTTCCGGACTCGACAACTGCGGTTCGGAGGGGCGCGGGCGGGGAGTGAAGCGAGCGTACGCGCGAGGGTCCCGCGACGCAAAGTAGACTGCGATGGCCGCGCGTCGAATGGAAGACGCCCGTGGACCAGAGTGGAAAATGCGGTAAGATGACCTCCGTATCATTCGGCGTCACGAGGTGAACGGCCCGCGCGTTGACCCTTGACCCAGGCGCCTGCCCGGCGACCCCAAATCTCCCGGACGGACCGTCTTTCCCGTTGACAAACAGCCCGGGGGGGGAACCAACAAGGATGCTTCAAAAAGCGCGTACGTGGAGCGATCCTGCCGACCATTATGGGAGTAGGCAACACGCTTGCGCGCGCGTCGGTACGGGACACCGACGGGTGGCGTGGGCAAGGTTGCGCGTGCGAACCTCAACGGCGCAGTTTTGGGAACGGACTGGAGGTACAGAATGAAAAACAAGAAGGTTCTTGGCGGCTTGGTTGCGGCGGCCGTGCTCTTGTCGGGCACGACGGTCCTGTACTTCGCGGGCGTTGAGCGGGTCGGAGTCGCTCCGGCAAATGCTGTGCCTCCAGGAAGGGGCGACGCCCCGCCAATCATGGAGGTCGGCGGCGGCGGAGACTGCGCCGACGCCGGGGGCTTCTGTGCTGACAACCTAGGCATGGGCGGGGGCTGCCAAGACCTGGTCTGCTGTCCGCCGGGCGCAAACTGGTGCGCGGGCACGTCCAGCTACGAGCCAATTGCGTTTAGAGAGGTCGGTTCGAATCCGAACGGCACCTGCTGGAAGTATTCTACCAACAAGGTGCCGTACTGCCACCGTTGGGTATGCTCCGGCAGCACGATATGCCCCGCGCTTTGCCAGACGTTTGGCACATCTATTGTTTTGACGAGGACCGCGCCTCAAGAGATCAGTGGGAGTTGCCTCCCGAAATGGTAGGAGAACACGATGAAAGGACTTTGGCTCTTGCTGGGAGCGCTGCTGGCCCCGTCGGAACCTCGCGATCATTATCCGATGCGGCTTCGCAATGCCCTCGATACGCAGCCGACAACAACGAGTCAGGTCGAATGGACCGTATCGTGGATGGGCGGTCGCGACGACGGTCTCGTAGAACGCCATATCACGCGGACGGCGGGCACTTCGGTTTGGCAAAGTAACCTGGGAGACGAAAACGGGTATCATCCCACCACTTACGGCGAGCCTTATCCCGGTGCCTGGGGAAAAGAGCCTCCTGAAATCCCCAACAGCGAACAATCGCCTCTGGCCTATGAAAAATGGCTTCGCGACCATGAAACCCCCGAGGAGGAGGAGGCCGGCACGCGGAACAACCTGATCTATGATGGGCAGGCGTGGCACCTGGAGGACGCGGAGCGCCCTCTGTCGGGAACGGTGCAGCCCCTGGAGAGCGCCCGCCATTTTTTGCCCGTCAATTTAGCCTCCGTTGGGTTGGCGCCCTGTTGGTGGACCAGCGAAAGCAACCCGTTTCTGCTCCACCAGTCGCAATTCGAGGGCTTTGACTCCGCGACCTTCCGGGAGGGGGTGGAAAACGGACTGCCCACGCTGGCCGCTGAGTGGGGCGGAGTGTCTCGCTTGACTTGGCGCTTCGACGAGCGCTTCGGCGGGCAGCCCGTGCGGGCGTCCTTCGAGGTTCAGGGCGTACCGGTGTACGCCTCGGAGACGGAGTACGAGCGCATCGGGGCGCGCTGGTTTCCCAAGTCAGCGCGCTTCTACCAAGGCATGTCAACCTCGCCGTACAAGATGATCGACGTGCAGCGGGCCACCTTCGACGAACCGTGGCACATGCAGGAGATCACTCCAACCGACATTGGGGCCCTCTACGGCACAAAGTTCGGGGCCCCTGACGGGATGAAGGCATGGACAGGCGCCGAGCTAATTCCGCTCCACGAATACTTGGATCTTCTTGAGCTGTACGGTGTACTCCCGGACCCTCGAATAGTGGAGATGCTCGCGGAGCTGACCGGAAAGACGACGGAGGAGTATGGACAGATGATGCAGCGCGGGATCGCTCGGCGGCGTGAGGAGTATCGCAAGAAGTACGGCGAGGAGCCTTGGCTGGTCCAGAAGTCGCCAACGGAAAAAGACGAGTGGGACGTATACGTGGACAAGTTCCTCGCCGCGCACAAGCTGCCCGAACCGGGGGTGAAGCGGGCCCATGAGATTCGGGATCAGTCCAAGAAGGTGCGCGACGCCTACCGCCGCAAGAACGCGGCGGAACTCCGCAAAGCGAAAGCAGACAACGATTCCAGGAAGGTTGCGCATTACGAGGGCATCGAGAAGCGCATCTTCGAGCGCGTGCTGGTACGCTCGCTCAAGAAATTGGTGCGTGGCGAGAAAGACGCTCCCAAGAAAGACCCCAGATCCGGGTCGGCGCGTTTCGACGCTGTTCTCCCGCCTCGCGTCTTCTGCCCCCATCGTCGCCGCGAAGGGTCCCGACATGGACCACGACGCCGAAACGGAAGGCTACTGAAAGCCCATCACCTCTCGCTGCCCTAAAGCACGACTTTGGTCTTGACCCCGCCGCCGGCCAGGGGTTAGAACCGCCCCCATACGTTCGTCGTGCTGTGACGGAACCACCGGCGTTTGCGTGGACGATGTGTTCCCCGAGGACTGCGCCGGCGACCAACAGGATTGGGCCAAGGGCGTCGCCTGCGCCGAGCGACCCGAGCCGTGCATGGAACACACCGGAGCGTGCTGTACGCTCGTCGACGGAACGTGCGCGGACGGCGTGCTTCGCGGACAATGCGGCGGACCGAATCAATTCTGGTCCAAGGACGTACGCTGCATCGACCTGGCCTGCGAACCGGCGACCGGAGCGTGCTGCGATCACGACCCCTTCGGGGGTTGCACTGAGTTCGTAACCCTTGCGGAGTGCGATTGCCCGCGCTGCGGATGGACCAAGTTCGCCTTTTGCGATGACATCGACTGCCCGCTCGACTCGATCCCGACGGTCAGTGCCTGGGGCGCTGCATTGCTGGCGCTACTGCTACTGATCGGGGCCAAGTTACGCTTTCGAGCATCGCTTGCGCCCACTGCCCGCTAATGCAACGCGATCCCATCGCGACTGTCGTTCCCGCGTCACCCACAAGGGGTGACGCTACATGGCGTAGCGACGCATGGTCACGGCGCTTCGGCCCGTGGGTCGTAGATGTACACCTGACGCAGGGCATCCTCGGGCAGCACGCCGTGGATGGTGAGGATGGCGAACAAGGGATTGTCGCGGTCCACCCTGATCTCCCCTACGTGACCGATGGTCAGCGCCGCGGGGAGGCTCTCGCTCTGCGGGTCGGAGAGGACAATGTTGCCGACGGCGATGAGCGCCGCATCGATGTCGCGTTTCTCCACGTCGCGGATTTCCATTCGCCCGTCGCCGACTCCGCTCAGCCAAAAATAACGATCGAGGAGTTCAAATCGCTCGCCAACGCGCCGGCCGATGCGGACTTTCATTTGCACGCTCACGTCGCTGAGGAGTTTCATGCGGCAGGTATGCGTGGCGCTCTGTTCGACCACGCCGATTAGGACTTCGCCGAGCAGAACGGCGAGACCCGATTGCACTCCGCCATCCAGCCCGCGATCCACGGTGAAGTGCTTGGAAACTACGGCCGCCCCGTCCGAAACGCCGTGCCGGGTTCCGGCGGTTAAAAGCCGAGACGAACGCCAAGGGGCGATGTCCTGGCCGATCACCCGCGCGGGGATCAGTCGTCCGCGGGCGCCCAGTCGCCGCCCGCCCGCATCCCACAAACGCGTGGCCGTAAGAATGCGCACCTGTTCCTCGAGTTCGTCGACGCGGGCGGCCAGCGCGGCGTTCACGTGCTCAAGCGCCGTCCCCTCCCGCGCCGCACCGTCCGCGTACGCGAGCAAGTCTTCGCTCGAAATCGCGTCGACGGCCGTCTGCGCCGCCTGTTGAAACGGAACGACCCACTGAACCAGGTTGACCAGGCGGCTCGTCCAGCGCTCGGGCAGAAATAGAGCACCCACCGAGCCGAGCAACAACACGGCGATCAACGGCGTTCGTGCGCGGGCAGCAGGTCTGCGCTTACGGGTGGGCACGGAAATCAGAAGTTCAAAGTTCGAAGGTCAAAGCTCAAAGTTCGAAATGGTATGTGCCGGGTCCCTCTTCTTGGTCTTCGAACTTCGAATTTCGAACTTCTAGTAATCGTCCCTATCCGACTCCAACGTATCCTTCCACGCGGCGAGGTTCTCGAGGTAGACGCTGGTGCCGCGGGCGACGCAGCAGAGCGGGTCATCGACGATCTTCACCGTCAGCCCCGTCGCCGAGGCGATGATCCCGTCCAGCCCGCGGAGCAAGGCCCCGCCGCCCGCAAGGTGGATGCCGTTTTCGACCAGATCGGCGGCGAGTTCCGGTTCGGCGGCCTCCAACGTCCGCATCACGCAAGCGATGATCTGCCCGATCGGCTCGCTCAGGGCCTCGCGGACTTCCATGCTCGTGACCGTCACCTGCCGGGGCAACCCGCAGATCACGTCCCGTCCGCGAACGTCTTTGCTCATCTCCTGTTCCAGGTTTGTGGTAGAGCCTAGTTCGATCTTGATTTGCTCCGCAGTTTGCAGACCGATCATCAGGTCGTGCTTGCGGCGCATGTAGGAGACGATGGCGGTGTCCATTTCGTCCCCGGCGGTGCGGATGCTCTGCACCACGGCGATGTCGGCTAGGGACATGATGGCCACCTCCGTGGTCCCCCCGCCGATATCGACAATCATGGAGGCGGTCGCCTCTCCGATGGGAAGTCCCGCGCCGATTCCGGCGGCCATGGGTTCATCGACCAGGTACACCCGCCGCGCCCCGGCCCGCTCCGCGGAGTTGTAGACGGCGCGCTTCTCGACGGCGGTGATGCCCGAGGGCACGGCGATCACCACCCGCGGTTTCACCAGGCGGCTGCGGCCATGCACTTTGCGAATGAAATAGCCGAGCATGGCCTCGGTGATGTCGAAGTCGGCGATGACCCCGTCCTTGAGCGGACGAATGGCTTGGATCGAGCCCGGGGTGCGCCCCAGCATCTCCTTGGCCACGTGACCCACGGCGTTGCCGTCACGGAGCACCTGGTTGGTCCCGCGGCGCACCGCGACGACCGAGGGTTCGTTCAGCACGATGCCCTCACCCTTGACGCAGACGAGCGTGTTGCAGGTGCCCAGGTCGATGCCCATGTCGACGCTGAACATGCCTAGCAAGGAGTCAAAAATCATGGGCGGTTCCTCCTGAACCCTGTCGCTCGCGTCACCTCGAACGAAAGATGAGAAAGCTTCTTTCCACCACCACCGACTGTTGCGTCACCCCTGGTGGGTGACGAGGACCGCCATTTTCCGCTCCCGTACTCTCTCCACCCGCGTTTCACCTCCGCTAGGCGCCGGCGAATGGGTTCCACGAACCGAACAATTGCTGACTGCGCACCGCCAGATAGAGCGTGGAGCCGACCACGAACACCGCGGCCACGACGAGGAGCACGGTATAGATGTTGTTCTCCGGTTTTCCGGCCGTCGGGCGTTCACTCATGGTCGTTTGGCTCCCTCATGCGACGGCGATAGCGAAGTCTTTCTTGGGTCGGTCGGTCTCATTTCGGCACGCTCATGGCCGTCGAATCGGTCACTTGATCGCCCACCGTCGGGGGTTTGGCGGAGCGTAGGATCCGACCGGCCGATTGATTCGGTGTGACCTTCTCGATCTTCAGGTCGCAGACGTACTGATCGCCGCGATGTACCACGAAAGCCATGTCCTTTTGCACCCCGTCGGCGCTGCCCACGCTGATGGTAACCAGACCTCCGGACACCTCGGAAACTTGTCCGCGGACGGTCCGACTGGCCACGGGCGTGACCGCTTTCACATTGGACATCGCCGCTCCAGCCGGTTCCTCGAGCACGGTCGCCCCGCCGCGGCCTTGCTTGTCGGCCTCGGAACGGAGGATGTTGATCTGTTGCTCGAACTGCCGCTTCTGCTCCATGAGCACCGCGGTCCGCGCCGTCTGTTCGTTCACCCGGTCGCCTAAATCGATGTTGCGGCGCTCCAGCTCGATGTTTCGTTTTTCAATCTCGTCGCGCTGCTTGCGATACTCGGAGCGCCCGGATTCGGCGATTTGCAGTTGGGCGAGCAGGCCCCGGTTCATCGCTTCGGCGCTGCTCTTCTCGGACTCCGCCTTGGCCAAATCGGAACGGTACTTGGCCGCCTCCCCGGCGCTCCCTTTCACCTGCGCCTCGAGCTCCCCGATTTGCTCAACGTGGTCCTTGACCGTGTCCCGCACCGTGGCCAGTTCCGCGGCGCTGGCGGCGATCATGTTCCGCAGGTTCGTGTCCGCGACCCGGGCGTGGCCCTCATATTTCTCGGCGAGGTCCCGCCAGTCGGCGCTCCGCGCGACCATGGAAACAGTCGTGGTCGTAAAGGCGATGCTAAACACGACGAGAATGACGATGAAGATTTTCGTTAGCGCACTCAAGGAACGTCTCCCTCAAACGATCGCGTCGGGTCGATCTCGGCCTCCGCGGACGCGCCGCGTCGGCGCCTCGTCCGGACGTAGGTTGGATGGTCGGCCGCGCCGGGCGGCGCTGTTCAGCGAACCCGAATCGACCGCGGCCTCACCGCCGAGCCGACATCCGACGACCTTGGGTCCGTTCCGCCACGCGGGCGACCGGGGGTGTATAACCTAAACCGCGCGTCGTTTCAACCCCGCCCCGATTCCAGGTGGGTCCTTTCGCCGAGGCCGTCGTTGCACGGCGTCGGAAGGGGCTTAGGGGTGGGTGGATGGGGCACGCCCGAGGGTCGGGCTGGGCGGGTGCATGTCGGGACGCCCGTTTAGGGCGGCGGCTACGTCCCCGGCCAGCCAAACCGAAAACTTCGCCGCCCCGGCTGGGTGCAGATGCCCGGCGTCGAAGAAATCGTCGTCATTGAACAGGCCGTGCGGGACGCGCAGCACGGGAATCGAGTTATCGGCTACGACAGCCGCTAGCAGCTCCTCGTAGGAGGCGTTTCCCCGGGTCTGCAGGCGCGGGTCGGCGACGCTCGAAACCGGCATTTCGACCAGCCGGACGCCCACGCCCGCGGTTCGCAACCGTTCCACGGCGCGGCGCAAGCCCTGCACGTGGATGTTCCGTTCCGCGGGCCACTCGCCGACCCCAGTGGCGACCCGCTCGACGGCTCCGGCGACCCAGTCGAGGTTCGCCGCATCCGGATCGCCGGGCATGGTCCGCTTGCCGGTCCACTCCGCCCAGCCGCGGTCGTCCGTAATGAGCTTGAGTTTGGGGACCAGGGGGGCGCCGATCACCAGGCTGTGGGCGATCATGCGCACGTCCTCCCACCGATGGTAGCTGCGAAAGAGACTGGTGGGGATGGCCTCGCCAAGGACCTCGGCGTTCACGGTCGCCGCATCGGGAATATCCCGGAAGTCGCCGAGGGCCCGCAAACCGTTGATGAGGTAGGCCCGCCCCGTACTCTGAAGGGCGATGGGACCCACGTCCAAGTACATCACCTTCGGCAGACGACCGGTTTCCAGCAGGCGGCGGACCATGAGGAACTGTGTCCAACCGCTCGCGGAGGAAGCGGAGAGGTTGAAGCTCGTGGCGGGCAAGGAGAATCGTTCCGCTAGGGTCGCATCGACCACTCGCGGGCTGATTCCCGTCCACTCATAGGAGCAACCCAAGAACAGAACGTCGGGGGTCGGCGAAAAGGACTCGAAGAGTCGCAGCTTATCAAGCGAGTGGTTCCGGCTTCCGTAGACGGCGGGCAGCGGGGCCAACGACAGAATCACGTCGCCGATCAAGAACGTCCCCACGAAGCCCGCAGCCATGGTCCAGAATAGACGCAAGTTCTTACGGCGATCGGGAATTCTGGCGGGGAAACGATCGAGATGCGGTCCCGACGGCACGACGAGCCGGGTTCGCCGACTCCCAGGGCCGACGATCGGCGTCACCTGCTCCGGCTGGGTCTGCAAGGCGGTGTCCACGTTCACGGGTGTCATCCTGGTTAGAACTGGAAATAGATAAACGGCTTAGCGTGGGGGGAGAGGAGCACAAGCGTCCACATGCATGCGGCGGCAAGGGCCCCCTGGCTCCACCCCGGCCAACGGGTGACCCGTTCCGCAAAGTTCTTCCACAAGGGTCCCAGGTGGGCGACGGCGCAAAGGACAACGATCAAGAGCACGCGTAGACCATGCACGTCGCCCGAGGAAAAGTTGGTGATCGCCTGGACCATCGCCCCCACGGTCGCCCAATCCGGCGAGCGGAAGATGAGCAGCCCGAAGCAGGCAATGTGGAAGTGCAGCATGACCCGGAGGGTTCGTTCGCCCATCGGCATGTTCGCGGGATCAGGCAGGCGGTTGCCGTAGATCAACTTCTCGAGGACCAGCAAGACGCCCTGGTACACGCCCCAGACGACGAACGTCCAAGCCGGACCGTGCCATAATCCTGACACCACCATGACAAAAAACAGGTTGAAATAGGTCCACGCCTTTCCCCGCTGCGAGCCGCCCAGGGGGATGTACAAGTAGTCGCGCAGCCAGGTGGACAGGGTGATGTGCCACCGCCGCCAGAAGTCCGAGCGCGAGACCGCCAGGTACGGCCGGTCGAAGTTCTCCGCAAACTTGAAGCCCATCAAGTGCCCGGCGCCGATGGCGACATCGGAATATCCCGAAAAATCCATGTAAACCTGGAAGGCGTAGGCGTACAGCGCGATCCAGGCGCTAAAACCGGGGTAATCGCCGGGCGATGCGAAGACGGCGTCCACATAAATGCTGAGCGTGTCGGCGACCACCATCTTCTTGAACAGCCCGCGGAACATGCGGTAGACCCCGCCCGACCAATCGACCTCCGCGAAGCGCCGATCGCGATCGAGCTGCGGAAGAAAGTCGCCGGAGCGGACGATCGGCCCCGCGACCAGTTGCGGGAAGCAAGCGACGAACAAGGCGAAGTCGCGGAACCGTCGCTCCGCCCGCTCGCCGCGGTATACGTCGATCACGTAGGACATGGTCTGGAAGGTGTAGAACGAGATGCCCGCGGGAAGGGCTACGTCCAGCGTAGGAAGGGCGATGTCCAGACCGAGTCCGCTGAAAACCGCTTTGGCGGAGTCGCGGAAAAAGTTGAAATACTTGAAGGTGCAGAGAATCCCCAGGCTGCTCACCACGCTGACGGCGAGGATTCTCTTGCGCGCGACCGGATCCGTGCGACGATCGATCGCCGACGCGCAAACGAAGTCGATCAGCGTGCTGAGCAACAGCAAGCCGGAAAAGCGCCAGTCGCACCAGGAGTAGAAGATGTAGCTCCCGATGAGAAGCGTCCATCGCCTGGCCGCCCCGCGGAGCGACCAGTAGATGATGAGCATCACCGGAAGGAAGATGGCGAAGGCGACGCTGTTAAAGAGCATAGCAAGTCCGTGGTTCGGCGGCCGTTGCCCAACGGGGCATTTGCGACCATCGGTTATCGGTTGTGCGGCTTGTCCGATCGACTTATGGGGCCCGGTCCCTGAGGGTCTGCACTGACGCAGGGACCGATAAACGATCGGCTGGTGGCTAGGGTGCTGCGGGGCGAACGCTGCTGCCGTTTCGGGCCAGATTCAGGGCGGCCAGAAGCTGACGGTCCGTGTTTGGGTCGATTCGCTCATCGCCCTCGGAGCGGTTCCTTTCCCGGAGGGCGTGGACTTCCTCGTCCGTGAGGATGACCTCGACATCCGGTCTGACTCCCCACGAGTCGGTGTGGGAGTTGGCGTCGGAGCGGTGAATGATCCGGCCGTCGGGCAGGCGGTAGTAGGCGACGGTGAGCTTCACCGCGGCCTGATGCCCTTTGAGATGGATCAGGTGCTGCACGCTCCCTTTGCCGAAACTCCGCTCGCCGACGAGTACGGCACGCCCCCGGGCTTGCAGTGCGCCGGCGACGATCTCGGCGGCGCTGGCGGAACTGCCGTTGATGAGGATGACGAGTTGGAGGTTGGAGAGAGTGCCTTCCTCCGTGGCTGCATATTCCTCGACGGCGCGGTGGCGGGTGACGGTGGAGACGATCAACCCGTTCGGCAAGAAGCGATCGGCCATGGCGATGGCCTGCTGCATCAGTCCGCCGGGGTTGAACCGTAGGTCGAGGATCAACGCTCGGGCCCCTCGGTCGAGAAGCTCGCGGAGTGCGGCGTCGAAATCACTCATCGTGTTCTCGCGGAAGTTGCTCACCCGGACATAACCGATCCCTGCTTGGGGATCGATCAGGTAATCGCAACCCCCAGCCGCATCGCGGCGGACCCCGCGGACGGTCTTGAGGTGGACCAGGCCTCGCACCACGTCCACCGTGACCGGGTCGCGCTCACCGGCGTGCCGGACCGAGAGGGTGACGCGCGAGCCGGGGGGACCGACGAGCATCTCCTCCACGTCGAAAACGGAGCGGCCTTCCAGAGACCGGCCGTCGACGGAGAGGACGGTGTCGCCCGGCAGCACGCCGGCGCGGGCCGCCGGGCTTCCCTCCACCGGGGCGATGACCGTGATCTGACCGGCCGCCACGCCGAGTTCCAGCCCCACTCCGATGAAATCCCCGCGGTTTCGACGCTCGAACCAGGGCAACTCTTCCGACGAGATGTATCCGCTGTAGGGGTCGAGCTTGAGCATCATGCCGCGGATGGCCCCGTCCACCAGGCGATCGTCAGTGATGACCTCGACGAACTGTTGCCTCGCAAGGGCATCGACTTCGACCAGGGCGCTGTAGGTATGCACGACCGAGTCCTGCTTGGCCGCCATGGGCGGCAGTTGCAGGAACATGAGGACGATCACGCCGAAGACGATGACCCAGGTGAATCCGTTTCGATGCACCACAAACAGTCTCCCAAACCGCGCGGAATCTGCGTTTGCATCGGCAAGTCAACGCCCAGACTGCACGGGCCGCCTAGGCTGTGTCGACCGACTGGAGCGCCCGGGATAGCATACTCGGACCTACGGGTCGTGGTGCGAAGGAACCCTCGAGGAGAGGCAGGATGCTTGGCAAGCCGAAGTGGTATCGCGATGGGCTGCGGTTTTCGTGTACGCAGTGCGGGAATTGTTGCAGCGGCGACCCGGGGTACGTCTGGGCCACGAAAGAGGAAGTCCGCCGGATTTCCGAGTTCCTCGGCCGCACCGACGGCTGGCTCGAAAAAGCCCACCTCCGCCGCGTCGGACTCCACTATAGCCTCACCGAGAAACCGGGCGGGGATTGCATCTTCCTGACCCGCGAGAACGGCAAGACGGGCTGCTCGATCTATCCCGTTCGCCCGTTGCAATGTCGCACCTGGCCCTTTTGGAACGAGAACCTTCGCTCTTCCAAAACCTGGGATGACATCAGCCGGCACAAATGTCCGGGGATAAACACGGGGCAGAACCACACGTACGTGCAGATCGAGACGCAAAGGACGAAGACGGAGTGGTGAGAGAACCGCCGACATACGGAAAAACCGAAACGCCGGATCAGAGACGATGGTCGTAGGATCATTCAGGACGTACGCGAGGGCCGTGGAACGTGTTGAGCGGCGCTTGCGGAAAGTGACAGCGGCACTCGATGAAGCGGGCATCCGCTACGCGGTGATCGGGGGCAACGCGGTGGCGGTGTGGGTCGCCAAGGGCGATCCGAGCGCGACCCGTTCGACCGTCGACGTGGATCTGCTCGTGAACCGCCGAGATGCGGGACGGATCAGCGAAGCGATGCAGGCCCTGGGTTTTTCGCGGCATGAACTGCGATGGATGCTGTTGTTTGTGGACCCGGAGGAGCCCAGTCGGCGCTCCGGCGTGCATCTGGTCTGGGCCGGTGAAAAAGTCAGGCCGTCGTACCTCCACGCCGCGCCGGGACTGGACGAGGCCGTCTTCGACCCACAGGGATTCTGGGTACTCGGCTTGCCCGCCCTTCTGCGTATGAAGCTCACCTCCTTCCGCGACATCGACCGGGTTCACGTGGGGGACCTGCTTCGCGTGGGAATGGTCGGGGACGAGGCGGCTGGGGCTTTGCCGGAGGACCTCCGAGAGCGGTTGGATTCCATCCGGGCATCGATCCAGATGGAAGATGAATAGGGGCGAAATCTGATCCAAAGTCAAACGATGGGGTTGACCGCTCCAGCCCTGGGGCTATGATTCGCCGCGCGAGATGATGGACGAGCGAGGGCCTGCCCGCTTTGATCGGGACTCCCAGGGTAGAAAGGACACAGCGATGGCTCGAATCGGCTTGAAGGGCGTACTGGCGGGGTTGGGGTTGCTGACCCTCACGGGCTGCATGGGGGCACGATCCAGTTGGATGTATCCCCACGGCGGGACGGAGGGGCTCGCCCAGACGCCGGATGAGCACCGGAACCAGGTCGCACGGGTTTTGGAGCAGGACCGACGAGCGATCGCCGAGGACCTCGACCTATTGTTCATGACCGACCGTCCGACGCGCTTGAGCAAGTGGCACAGTCGATAACGACGGGATTGTCGATTGACGATTGTCGATTCTCGATTTCGGTCGCAACGATGCACTCGCCTCGGAACAGCGGTTGTCGTCGCGCTGGCGGCGGGTTGCGCGTCCGGGCTCGAGCGGCGTTTTCAAGCGCACATCAACTATCTGGCCAGTGACCGGTTGGAGGGTCGTGGGGTCGGATCCGAGGGGATCGAGCTGGCGGCGAAGTACATCGCCGGGCAGTTCGCACACATCGGTCTGGACCCCGCGGGCGACGAGGGCACTTACTTCCAGGCCTTCTCGATGACCTTGCACCCGCGACTGACCGACACGGGGAGGCTGGCCTTCTCCGGCGACGATGCCGAGCGCAAACAGGGAATGGATTTCATCCCCTTCAATTTCTCCTCGGAGGAGTCGTTCGACGGCGGAGCGGTGTTCTGCGGATACGGCGTCATCAACGCCGAAAAGGCGTGGGATGACTTCAAGGACCTCGATCTGAGCGGCGGCGTGGCGGTGATGTTCGAAGGTGAGCCGCCGGCGTGGGCGGACGAGGATGGAAACCCGACCCCGCACTCCATGCACAGAAACAAGGTCTACAACGCCAAGGATCGCGGCGCGGTGGCCGTGCTTTTCGTGAACGTCGAACCAGACGCGGGAGGAAAAGACCGCTTGGCGGAGTTCATGCCCGAGGGCGCCGATGCGTACGGGATTCCGGCGATGCAGGTGAGTCGGGCGATGATCGAAGGTCGGCTCAGCGCGGGCGGGTTGGCGTCGCTGGATGAGCTGCAGAAGAAACTGGACGAGGGCGGGTTCGTGTCCGCCGGACTGGCGCACATTACGGTCAGCGGTCAGGCGGGGTTGAAGCGGGCCACGGCTCCGACGCGCAACGTCCTGGGGATGCTCCGTGGCCAGGGTCCGCACGCGGACGAGGTCGTGGTCATTGGGGCGCACTACGACCATTTGGGCATTCGCAAGCCGATGATGCGGAGATTCAAGGCCGGGAAACTCGTGGCCGAGGAAATCCGACCGCAAATCCACAACGGCGCCGACGACAATGCCTCCGGAACCAGCGGACTCATCGAGATCGCGCGGATGTTCGCGGAGGGTCCCAGGCCGGAGCGCAGCGTGCTGTTTGCGGCGTTCAGCGGCGAAGAGTCGGGTCTGCACGGCAGCAAACACTACGTCGAACACCCGACCGTTCCTTTGGATCGCACTGCGGCGATGTTGAACCTGGATATGATCGGGCGGCTGGCTCCCGAAAGCGATCGGGTCACCGTCTTCGGGGTGCAATGTGCGAAGGAGTTCCAAGAGGTCTTGGAGGAAGGCGGTCGCAAGGCCGGTCTGACGATCGCACCGGCGGTGGATGAGGGCGGGCGAAGCGATCACGCATCGTTTTTCCGCAAAGACGTCCCCTCTCTGCACTTCTTCAGCGGCAACCACGCGGATTACCACCAACCCAGTGACGACAGCGAGAAGATCAATGCCCGAGGCGGGGTGCAGATCGCCAAGCTCGTCTATCATGCGACCGCGGGCATCGCGGGCCTGCCCGAGCGTCCGACGTTCCAAGTCGTCAAGCAGGACAAAGCCGAGCGCAAGGCGACCACGACGACGTTCCGTGTGGTGATGGGGTTGACGCCGAATTATGCGGAGGATGGTCAACCGGGCATGGCCGTGGATGCGGTCAGTCCCGAGGGGCCGGCGCAGGTCGCGGGAATGAAGGCGGGCGACCGAATCATCCGCATCAACGGCAAGTCGATCGCCAATGTATACGACTATATGGCCTCGACGCGCGGTAACAAGGCCGGGGACACGGTCGAGGTCGTCGTGCTGCGGGATGGGAAAGAGCTGCCGCTGTCGGTCGCATTGGCCGGGGCGCGCTAAGTCGTCGTTACCTACGACGATAGATCATCAACACGCGGTCCAGTTTTTCGTCGCCTACCAACAGGTCATAAGGAAATGGTTCTTCCGGACGGAACCGCGCGCCAATAGGCCCGGATGGACCGTCCTTTGCGTTTCGATGAACCTGCGCGGCGGTCTGGTAGATCACGATCCGCCCGCCGGGAGCGACGAACCTCGCACACAGCTCCAGTGAGCGGCTCAGCGGCGCGAGGGCACGGGCGACCACCACATCGAAGGATCGCTCGGATTGCCATTGAGAGCTGTGCGTGTGTTCGGCGCGCAGGTTGGTAATCCCCATGCCGGCGATCGCTCGATTGAGGTAGTCCACTTTTTTCCCGGTGCCGTCGATGGCCGTGATGCGCCAGTCCGGTCGGGCGACGGCCAATGGCACGGCGGGAAAACCGGCGCCGGTTCCGATGTCCAACAGTGTATGCAAACAGATCTCTCGTTCGCGGACCCAGAGCAGCGGCGCGAGGGAATCAACATAGTGCTTTGCGGCTGCCTCTCCGGGATCCGTGATCCGCGTGAGGTTCATCGTTGCATTCGTTTCGATCATGGCGTCGAAATGAATACGGAGTTGGGTGCATTGCTCACGCGGGAGCTCGATCTCCCACCGAGCAAGAGCGGCGCTCAGTGCATGCTCGAACTCCGATGACTCGCCGTTCATGGGTTCATCGGCGGCCCGAATGTATATGCCGGAATGCGGTCACCCCACAGTTGGCGGGCCCGGGAAAGCATGGGTATGGAGAACCGATCCGTGGATATCACGACGGCGTCGAACTGGGACGTGTCGGCCTCATGGGGCGACTGGATCGGCCAATCGAGGAGTTTGCGCCCGCTCAGTTGTGCATTGTCATCGAGAACGAGAGTGACGGGGATGCTCGATCCTCGATATACGTCGGCGTGGCGAAGAGTGAACCGGCCCGCGCCGTACACGGCCACCCTTTTGTGTCCGCGCCGGGCAATCTCGGCGAGCAAGCCGGTCAACGCCGCCGCCGCGGGATCGACACCGGCCATGCATGATTCGCGTTCGATCCGCAGATCTACCCGAGTTCCCTCACCCATCGCTTCCTCTCTTTCCAGTTGAATTGTGGACTGAGGTTGAAACGTACGGGCATCACGATATTCGGTCGGCGCGGCCTCGACGCGGCCCAGTTCATAGAGGCGGCCATCACCTGGAAGAATGTGGGTCATTCGGTAATCAAGCCCTAGGCGTTGTCGCGCCTCGGCGGCGTCAAAACACCTGTCCGTATCCAGGATCCAATGGGCCAAGTGATTGACCATCCGATCATTGTGTTCCCGTTGCCACTGCGGCGCCACATGATCGAGGTAATGTTCCGGAGTCACGATGGCTGTCGTATAACTGACCCCGGCCAAAGCGTAGATTTGGTTGGCTGGACCATAGATCAGAAATGGATCCCCCTTGCACAAATGACGAACGTTCCCGGCGGCTCGCTCCCACTCGGCATTGCGCTGCGCATCCCAGGACGAACGAAATCCCCGCCAACACCATTCATTCAGCCTGCGCATATCCAACCATCCGGCTCGCAACGGATTTCGGACAAGCCAGGCAGCGGCCAAGAGGACGACGGCGCTCTGTCCGATGACTCCGGCGCCGAGAAGCCAATGGACCCCGTGCGACGCGAAGATCGCCATAGGCGGCAACAGAGGAATGAGGTAGTAACGGCAATCCGTAGCCTGCGCCACATACGCAACCGCGACGGCAATGCTATACACCCAGACAAGCGCAGGCAGCGATCCACCGAACACCGCACCGACGAGCGCAAGGATTGGAATGATAGGTTCGCGGCCGACGGCCCGTAGCAGTGTGCGAGTTTTTTCTTCGAGTCGATGTCGCCAGCCATGCCCGTTAGCCCACTGGTCAAACGCAGCCTCATGTCCGCGGAGGGCCTGAAACTGCTGAATCGGCCGACCGCCGTTCACATGAACCCAGACGATAAAGCCGACGAAAACCACGCCCGCCCCGCAAACCACGCCGAATAGCGCGGACGGATTCATCGCTACTACACAACTATACACCACCAGAGCAGCGACTGCGGCGCTGAGTTTGACGAAGCACGCGGCCGCTGCCCAAAGAAGTGCGCCCAAAGTGATCAGCGCCAGATTGTACATTTGCATTCCGAGCAGAAAAACTGCAATTCCCGCGACTTCGAAGAGAATCTCGAAGAGCTCGGCGCATTCAAAATACACTCCGTATTGGCATTCCGTGGATAGCAGTGCGAACACGGTCAAGCCCGTCACATAGTGGACTGGACTACCGTCTGCGAACAAACTACAGAGAATGCCGACGCAAATGGCGGTCAGAAAGTTGTATACAGACGCCCAGAGGCGCGACCATTCCTTGTAACCCATTCGTGTAGAACCGATTGTCGCGTCTTTCGGGGAGTGCGCCAGATACACGAGACTGTAGAAGAATTCTGGAATGACCTTACTGCAACCGGCATAGCGGGCGTTCCATCCCTCGGAAAATCGAAAACGGCGCGTGCAGATCGTATGGTTCGAGACATAGAATCCCGTATCCGTGTGGAGGGGGAGTCTACGGAATGGATAACGCAATAACAAGTATAGAGGGAACGCGAGAACCGTGTAGAGGACGGCGAAGGTCATGGGTTCTGGGGGCCTGTCGAATGTGCGTGCATCGTGTTTTTGACGGCAACAGCGCCGACGAACACTTGAAAAAAATACCGAATCCAGGTTCTGGGCGTCAGTCCGGCGGATTGGAAAAGGTCGGCCAGGGTGCGTCGGCTAAAGAGCGGCCCCAGCCATCGCCCCAACTGCGTCCTTCGCAAGATGGGTTGAAAGGCGAGCGGGCCATAGGAGTAGGGAACGCCGACGAAAACCCTTCCGTGCGGCGCACAGACGCGCTGCATTTCCGTCACGGCCTCGCCGGGCTGGTTGAGGTGTTCGACGGTGCTGCTGTTGAAGACAAGTGCAAAGGAGGCACTGCAGAACGGCATGGCCACAAGATCACCCACGACGGCGACCATGTTCGAGTCTCGCCCTCTTGCGGCGCGCAGTGCGCTTTCGTCAATGTCCAGAGCCACGCAGAAACTGAACTGCCGGGATTGGTGAAGCAGCGACGTAGCGAAAGCCGTTCCACTCCCCGCCTCCAGTGCCCTCCGTGGACCCGTGCCGCCATCGTTCGGCGATGACCTACCCTCAGAGAGCAGAAAGTCCACCAAGCGGCCGTTGAGTCTTCGCCGAAGGGCGTCGAAGAAACGATAGGGCCAGGAGTCCAACCCGCCGACGAATTGCCATGAGCGGGAGAGACTCATGCGTCGCCCTTTCGCGCAACCATCAAGATGGTCGTCCCGAACGGAACACTGAGGCGGCGGACAACGGCATGTTCGGCGCGAGCGACGGCCGACAACGCGCGATTCGTCCAACTGGGAAGTACAGAGAGGTCGGAGCGGCTCTCGGCGCCGTTCATTCTCTGGTCGAGTTTCGCCCACAGTCTCGAAAACGCAATCATGGGGAAGAACAACGGAAAACAATGGGTCAGCCGCACCACTTGCAGGCCCGCGGCTTCGACGGGAGCCCGGAGCTGACGGCGGGTGAATCGATGGACGGAGTGTACGGCTGCATCGTGCCGCGACAACAGCCACTGATACGCCGGCACGAGGAGAATAAGGAACCCATTCGCTTTCAAAACACGCGAGGCCTCCATCAACGACCGCTCCACCGTCACCTCGCGACATCCCAGTACATCCACCGAGCAAACGGCGTCGAAGGTCGCGTCTGGATACGGCAGATCATTGAGCGAACCCAGGCAGCGGTGGACGTGCGGATCGCCGTTCCAGAACCGCGTTGCGTGAGGAGAAACGTCCACACCGAAGCCCTCGACACCCAGCACGCGGACCATTTCGACCAAGTTGCGCCCCGTTCCGCAGCCCGCATCCAACACCCATGCATCGGGCGGCAGGTGCAGATCAGCCAGGGCGTCGATGAGATTGCGGCGCTGAGCGACGTACCACCAATAGTCGTTCTCGAAGGCGTGCAGCTTGGCGTACTCATCGACCTGCATAGGGACCTCGATCCGCGCCCGCTCCGCGGAGAACCGCGGCTGAGGGTCTAATCGGCCAACTCGACAGGGTAAGGATAGGTGTCGGGGGCGTCCTCGCGGTAGGCACGCGATTTCAGGAGGATGAAAGTCGAATCGTCGAGGAAGCGGACCGCGTGGGAGTGGTTCGGCGGCAGCTGTATGCCGTGTTGGGCCGTCAAGCGGCAGCCGGACCGAGATCCGTCCGCGACGCGAACGAGGTCAACCCGAGCGGCGCCCGACGTCAGGAACAGAAACATCCGTGTGAGCTTGTGGTAGTGATTCCCGAGCACGGCGCCGGCCCGCATCGAACCGGTGAGCACGGTCTCCCAAGGCCCGGAGTTGACTACCTCAATGAACGACCCTCGCGCGTCGTCGCGGACGAACGTCGGATCGAGTAATTGGCAATCGGCAATTGGCAATTGGCAATTCCTGGTTCAGTCAATCCGTCTACAACGCGCCACGAGGATTCGGATCCCATACCCCATCCCGGTCCAGAAAAACCGCCACAAGCTGGGCATCGACTTGGAGACGCCCTTGGTGCGGTCGGTGAAGGCGTAGGGCATCTCGGCCACGGTCAGACCCTTGCGGCGGCAGGTATACAAAAACTCCATGAAGTAGGCCCCGTATCCGGTGGGAATGATCGAGACCCTGTCGAAAACCGAGCGCCGCAGAACGACGAAGCCGCTGTCGTAGTCGCCGATGCCGAAGCCCAGCACCAAACCCGCGAAGCGGTTGATGCAGCGGCTGGCGAGCACGCGCAGCCAGTGGCGGTTGTCGCTGCCGCCCTCGGCGTAGCGCGAGCCGATGACCACATCGTATTCCGCGAGCTTTTCGATCATCGAGGGAAGGAGTGCGGGCGGCATGGTCATGTCGGCGTCCATCCATCCCACGATGTCGCCGCGGGATTCGATGATGCCGCGATTGAAGGCCGAGGCCAGCCCGCGGGTGGCCACGCGACGGATTACCTTGACCCGCGGATCGCCGATATCCGCCGCGAATCGCCAAGTCTGGTCCGGCGAATCATCGTCCACCACGATGACCTCCACCTCGCCGGACAGGTGCGCGAAGACGCCTTCGATCGTGTCGCGGATGTTCTCGCGTTCGTTGTAGGTGGCCAGGATGATCGTGGTCAGCGTGCTCACCGGCGCGGGGGTTCGGTCAGGATCCGAGGCCGCGTAGCGCCGCATGGTCAACGGGGGTGCGATCAGCGTCGACATGCGCGTAATTGCTCGACCACAAAGACCTGTTCCTCACGGGTCAGGTCCAGCCCGGAGGGGAGATAGAAGCCGCGATGCCAGAGGTCGTCACTGACCGGGTACTGTCCGCGCAGGTCCGGCCAGCGGCGATGCCCGCCTTGATAAATCGGTTGACGGTGCAGGGGCATGAAGAACGATCTGGTCTCGACGCCCCGAGCCGCCATCGCCTCCTGTACATCCCGTCGATCCGGCCCCAACGATTCGTCGAGCAGGACGCCATACATCCACCAGACCGGGTTGCATCCCTCGGTGACCGCCTGGCGGGTGATGCCAGGTTCGTCGGCGAGCAGTTCGTCGTAGACCGCCGCGATTTCGCGTTTACGCCGAACTTTTTCCTCGAACCGCTCGCATTGGGCGACGCCGATGGCGGCCTGGATGTTGGTCATCCGGTAGTTGAAGCCGACGTGTTCATGGACGAATCGTTCCTCGCCGAAGGCTTGGTTGCGGAGAAGGGCGGCACGCTCGGCGTGAAAGCGATGGCGGGTCACGAGCATCCCGCCTTCGCCGGTGGTGATGATCTTGTTGCCGTAAAAGCTGAAACAACCGATGTCGCCGATGCCCCCCACCGGCCGGCCCGCGTACGTCGCCCCGTGCGCCTGGGCGGCGTCTTCGATGACCGCAAGATCGTGCCTCTGCGCGATCGCCAGGATCACGTTCATGTCGCACGGGTGGCCGTACATGTGGACGACCATGATGGCCCGCGTGCGCGGAGTGATTTTCTCTTCGATCAGCGCCGGGTCGATGCACCACGTATCCGGCCGAACGTCCACCAACACGGGTTTCGCGCCCGTCAGGCACACCATGTTGGCGGAGACGATCAACGTGAACGCCGGAACGATCACTTCATCGCCGGGGCCGATGTCGAGGGCTTCGAGCGCGAGATGGATCGCCGCGGTTCCGCTGCTGCACGCCACGGCATGCGGAGCTTCGCAGACGTGCGCCATGGCCGCTTCGAACCGCGGAATGTACGCACCCAGCGAGGAGACCCAGTTGGTGTCCAGGCAGTCGGCGACGTACTCCGCCTCTCGGCCATCCAGAACGGGTGTGCAAACCGGGATCGAACAGAGCTTGGTGGTCGCTACGGTCATGGTTCTCCATCAAAAATCGGCGCGTACGGAGTCCTTCAACGGCTATCGGCATTGCCCGCACGCGGCCTAGAAGCGCACCAGTGCGTCAAGGCCCGGAGAATCGACGCGCGAACCCGCCATCGCCGGCTGCCGTGCGGACCGTGTCCGCTGCCGCAGCTTGTTCGCACATATTGCCCAAATTACCGGCCATTTGTAAACCCAAACTAAACATTGTCCTATAACAACCGAAACATGGTTGTCTTTTCTCGGACCCAAGGGCCAAAATGCCGACCAAACTCCCCATTTTATTCACAAACGGCGGGCCAAATGCGCTAGCAAGTCGGACATGCGCTGGTCATAGGTGTGGTCGGCGAGGGTTCGGCGTTGGCCGGCTTCGGCGATCGCCGCGCATCGAGGGGGATCGGACAGGAGCGATCGGACCTGGGCGACGCACTCCTCGTCCGTGGCGAAGGTTGCGACCTCCGTTTCGGGGGCGAAAAGGTCTCCCAGGTTCGTCTTGTCATCGGTCAGCAGGCAGGCGCCGACGCCGGCAGCCTCGTAGAGTCGCATGTTGTTGGCGAAGCGTGTATCGACCTTTCCCTTGATGTCGATTCGGGCGTGCAGGTTCAGTGTGACGCGGGATTGGCGGAGGACTCCGTACATGGCCAGTCCCCAGGCCGGGCCGCGATAGTGTGTATGGATCGGTGAGTCGGCGGGCACGCGGTCCAGGCCGTAACCGAAGATGTCCACGGGAATTTCGCGCAGCAGGGCCTCCAACCACCCGATCCGATGCGCATGCGACGGGGCAAACCCGCCCACGAAGGTTACGTCATACTTTGGCACTCGCGGCGGCAAGTGGTCCAGGACGCGCGGATCGAAGGCGAGTTTGAGAGGCTCCGCGGCGGTTCCACGACGATGGAAGTGTTCGACAATCGGCGGGAACGAGGAGACCATCAGATCGTACGCGGCGAAGGTGCGGTTCTCGGGAAGCGGCGAGGCGATCTGGCCGACGATCATGCCCACGTGCGACTTCATCTCCGCGAGGAAGGCGTCGCCCAAGGGCGACCACTCGAAGACATAGAGCACGTCGGGCCGGAACCGTTTGATTTGCGCGGCCAGGATTTGCCGGCGGCGGTCGTGGATATTCTCCGTCGTGGGATTCAAGTCGTTTTCGACGGCCCAGGCGGATTGGGCGTGATCGGCGTTGCAGATGATCTCCTGTGCGTCGCAACCGAGCTTGCGAAGTCCGACGGAATAGGCGTCGCTGACGCTGAAGAAGGAGGCGAACAGCCGCCGCCGCTGCTGGTCGAAGGGCAGCGCGGCGAGGCCGGCGTCGGCGGCAGAGAGGTCCTTAAGAAACTCGGGGTAGTAGGTGTCGACGATGAGAATCCGCATGAAGAGATTGTCGATTCCCAGCGGGGCCGGGACAAGGGCGCGAATAGCGAACGAACAAGGCATCGAGGCACGAAGGGATGGGGTAGGGCGGGGCGGGGACCCGGAGGGCGAATGGCGAAAATCGAATTTCGTCGGGACTCACCATCGGCAAACCCGTCCACGGCCGCGAAGCTGAACTGCTTGTTGAGCAACCCGCCGCTGCCCTCGATCTTCAGACTGTTGACCGAGATCGTGGCCTTGGCCGCACCCTTGACCCGCGGCACCTGCGGATCGCGCACGTAGCCGATGCGGGCCTTGACGCCGACAGGTCCCGACCCGGCGGGGTTGTCGAAGGTCACCCTAGATCATCAAACTCTGCTGCCTGACGCTGGTGGGAGTTCGTGTTCCCCGGTTAATCTTCCACACTCTGGACAGACGCCCGACAGATTACCGCGCAGGAGGTAGCCACAGCGGCGGCATTGTCCACGTTTTCCGCGCCATCGCCGCAAGGCGACCCCTTTGACAACCACAAACATCGGATAGACCGAGACCGCCATCCATGCCAGCCAAAGCGGAATGAAACACCAATACTCACTTGCTCGCGGCAGGTGCTTCGATTCAAAGCGAAGGATGCTCGCCTGGGTGTTCTGCACCCGCGAGCGAAACGAACTATTCGTCGCCCGTCTCAAGCTCTCCCAGTAGTCCGGCGGGAGAAGTTCATCGCCTACGTTCCTCGCAACTTTTAGCAGGAGGACTAGGTTACCTCTGTTCCACGCAACGGCCCCCCAGATCTTCTCCGAGCCACTAACGCTTGTGCCCGAAGACAGCCAATACTTGTCCCTGTATTGCTGGAGAACCGGAATCGCGGCGTCACACGCCGGCAGGCGCGCTGGTCGTTCTGCGGGATTCATTAGGCGATGCCAACCGGAAACGCAACACATCGCCGTCATGACTACCGCAGCAAAGGCCCCAATACATACAACCACGTGTCTCATGGAACACGCTCGATCATCGCCTTACTCGAACCGCTGCGGTACGATAGGCTATTGCCAGTAGTCCGAACATTCAGGATGCAGAGCTATACAAGTTGCTATGGCGTCTTGCTTGGCTTGCCCGGGGTCCCACGACCCATCCTGAGCCCCACATGCATTGCACGCAATACCCAACATCTCCTCTCTAAGGCAAACTTCGCAGTCGTCGGAGGTTCCGGGAGACGCGCAGCCGTATAGGCACGCTATATGTGCGGTATATGCTGTGCATTCGCCGCAGGCCATCTCGTCCGGATCGTAGGCGGGCGATTCACCGCACGGGACGCCTTGGACCTGACAATCGTTCACGGCGTTCGCGGCAGCAGAATGCACGGTCTCGTGTACACATACACAGTGCCGGCGGCAGCCCACCAACCACGGCTTCACGCAAGAAATCGCAAACCCACGGTAGGGGTCGCAGCAAATCTGGCCATCGACAAGTGGCGTCCAGTTGCTCAATGACTCACAACAATTGTATGGTCCGGCGTAGCAGGCTGACATCCCAAGGACATCGTGGAACCCAGGGGGGTTCGCACGAAGGGAGCATGTCCCGTTCGTAGTTGAAGGTTGAAAAAGATGGTGGCGGCTCGATCCTATCCGTTGTGTAGGCGGGTAGGGTTGTGAATTCTTTAAGGAGCCACCACCATGAAGCAAGGATACCAAGTCGCGGATCGTCGGG
>CAZYEX010000118.1:0-3773 GCA_964646605.1 uncultured Phycisphaera sp.
CCAGTCACGGTAGTAGGGCGTACACTGCAATCGCGCGGCGCGGAACGATCCGATGCCCGGGGTGTCCTGCGATTCCAGGTAGGTGCTCGTCGGACCGACCCACCGCACGCATCCGTCGAGATCGGTACACGACGGCCCGTACTCGTAGCCGGAGTAGTCCGGCGGCGGGAACGGCGGAGCGTTGGGTGGGACGGGGTTTTGCAGCTCGATGAGCTTCACGCGCAGCGCCGTCGGGGCCGCCGCAGCCGTCGCCGCAGCGGGGACCGACAGACCGCCGTAGCGGTTCTTGTCCGGCGAACCGGAACCGACCGGTCTTGTCGGATCGCATTCATCCGGCCGCGTGTTGTGGTTCAGGTCGACGGACGTTCCACCCGCAATGTCGCATGGATCGGGGACCCCGTTGGGTTGGCAATCGGCCATACCCTCGCAATCGTCGGGAATGCCGTTGTCGTTGCAGTCGCCGGTGGTGCCGTTCGTGTCCGTGAGCAGTTGAAACGCCATGTTCGGCTGCGAGCAGGTCGGCGTGATGTTCGCCCAGGGTCCGTACAACCAGTCCGGACCAGACATGGAAACCACGCTCTGAAGCGCCGGTCGCAGGCCGTGCTCGGTGCCGGTAGTGTGCCATCCCCAGAAGTCGATGGTGGCCGTGTTGCCCGTCGGGATTTGCACACAGGTCCCGCCCGAGTCCACGAACTTGTGACCGATCACCGCTTGGATGTCGATGTCATAGTCGAAGCACGCGGTTTCCAGAAACGCCTGCGGCTGCCCCGGGGTCAGGCCATTGCGGCTGTCCGGGTAGGAGTGGATCAGGCAGCAATTGGCGAGGTCCACGTCATATTTACGAACCGGGTGCGTATCGCAAGCTCCCAACGAGGTGGGGGCGACGGCGACATCGGTCGCATCACAGAAATAGAGCGCCAAAGGCGGCGACGGGCCGCCTACGATGGCTAACGGCTCGTGGAAGCTGATCAGCCACCCGTCGATCGGAGGATCGGGAATCAGTTGACAGGTGCTGTCACAGGTCAGACTATCGGGGGGCTCGCACTGCTCGCCTGGTTCGACGAATCCGTTCCCGCACTCGATGGGACAGCTCGAAATATTGAGGACGTAGTTTCCACATTCCCCATTCCATCCGTCCACGACGATGTAATAGGTGACACCGCCGGTCAGTATCAAGTTCGAAATCAGGGATGGGCCCCCAGGGGCGCACCCGTCGTCGTTGCAGGCGAGGGACGTCCCCGGCGTGCAGGCGTTCGCGTACACGATCAGCGTCGCGTCGTAGTCGGATCCGTTGCACATCGAGATGTTTACGCACTCATCGGCGGCGGAGGTATAGGCGTAGACGACATCGGACGAACCGGGGTCCGAACAGGATGGTTCGTCATACTCATTTGTGCATGCGCAGGTGTTCCCGCCGGCGTTGAAGGGCAGGGACGGAACGCTGATTGCGGCAGCGCAGGTTTCCCCGTCGCAGCCCGGTGCGGCGACTGTGTTGTCCGAGGTCGCGGGATATCGCGTCGTCCCCGGATCCACGGCGGGCGCGTTGTTGGCGTACCCGGGTTGGGGAACGGGCTGTGACGAGGCGATGGCGGCGCTTCCCGTGCTCAGGTTGCTTCCCCACCAGCGGACAGCCGTGATCGGCCGACCGTCGGAAACGAAGTCGTCGGCAACGACCGTGTTCGGCGACATGTCCGTGCCGTCGATGTTCGAGGCCGTGTCTTCGCCGGATGCATCCGGCGGCTGACGGAACTTGATCCTCCTCGTGCCCAGCGCCAGGTCGATCTGGATTCGGCGCTGCGTCGGTGACGCAGTGCAGCGACCCACGACCGGGGCGCCGGTAGTCTGAAGCAAACTGAGAATTGTCGTTACGTCGGCCTCCGGGTCGGCCTGCTTGAGAATCGCCCACGCCCCGGCCACGTGCGGAGTCGCCATCGATGTGCCCGAATAGCTGTTGTAGCTGCTGTTGGAGCTGCCCACGGCGGACAGAACGGATGAACCCGGAGCATAAATGTCCATGAGCGTCGGATGAAAGTCGCTGTTAAACGCTTCGACGTCGTTATCCTGCGTATTCCCCACGCCGATGGCGGAAGAGATGCACCCGGGTGCGGAGATGGCCGTGCATCGTGCGCCGTTACCGGTGGCGACAGCCATGGCGATGCCCGCAGCGCGGAGATTGTCGATGGCCGCCTTTTCCCCCGCATTGTTCGCATCGCAAGCCGCTTGGACGTCGTAGCCTCCGCCGCCCAGACTCATGTTGCCCGAGGCGATGTTGTAGGTCATGCGCAGGGAATACAAGTAATCGTGCGCGGCAATTCGGTCTGAATCGAGAGATCCCAGACCGTTGGGAAACTCGGAGAATACCTGGATGGCAATGATGTCCGCACCACGCGCCACGCCATAAAGCGGCGGAACGCGGGTCGGGTCATTCCCCGTGGCGATGCCCGCGACGTGCGTGCCGTGGTATGTGCCGTCCGTGGGAAAATGCCTGGCCGCATCGGGGCTGGTCGTGTCCGTAGGCGTTCCGTTGGGGCAGTCACCCAGGCCGTCACTGCCCGAGGCAAAACATGCCTGGACGATGTTCTTGCCGACGAAAAAGTTGTGCGAGGCACGAATGCCGGTGTCGAGAATGGCCACGTGCCACCCCGACCCGTCGAACCCTTGGGCCCACGCGGCGGAGGCGCCGGTGATGTGGACGGTGTTATTGAGTGTCGGAGCGGCCAAGCGATCTTCGTTGATCCCGAGTATAGCGGGAGACGCTTGAAGGACATGGAGCGCCTGTTCGGACACGGTTAGGGCGGCGAACGGTACGCCGGCGTACGTCCGGTGGATGGTGTGCGGCGTGCCGACGAGCTTGCCCAGTTCCGCCTGACTTACGCCCGCGATGCCCGCAGACAATTGCCCATCGGCCGCGGCGATCGGAGCGGGTTCCTTGCCCGCCCGAGACGCCGCTGTCAACGCATTCAGGTTCGGCACGTCAAGTTGCACGATCACCCGTACTGAACCCGAGGCCCGCGCCACGGCGCGGACACGCTCGAATTCAGCGTCCCTGCGAATCACCGTCGCACTTTCCTCCGAGCGGACTGCCGCCTGAGGAGCCGCGTCGCCGGACAAGCGACCGGTATGACTCGCGGTGGGTTGTTTGACGTTCTCGGTCTCACCCACGACCGAGGATACGTCGCCCCCGATCGTTCCGATGGCACTTGAGATTACGACGATCAACGAAGGCCGATACGATCCTCCTACCCTCATGTCCCGGTTCCTTTCAAGATTCGGGGTTTGACCTATACCTTCCGTTCGATGATTCCGGTCCGTCGCCCGCAAGTATCGGCCCGGGCGCGATCGGCGAATCACTCTCCACCGCCACGGGCGCCGGCGGTCGTTGGGACTGCTCCGCCAAGCGCGTCGGTTCAGCCGCGGTTCTGAATACTCGCCGCCCCGCAATCACGGTGTACACCGTCCGCAGGCGTCTCGGCAGAAGCCGGCGCCGCAGGCGCCGCCGGGGCAGTGCGTGGTGTTGATGCACGGTAACGTGTCGTTGAGGCCTCCATTGCAGGTCTTCACGCATGTGCCGCCCGAGCACTGGGCCGGGGACGTGCAAGGCGTGAAGTTGCAGGTGATCGTGGACGGACAGAGACAGGGCCCCGAGTACGGGTAGGCCATCCCCTTGAACGCATCGACGCAGAGCGAAATGTCCAAGGCGCTCAGGTCGGCGTTGAGCTCCACCAGGTTGGGTTGCAACTGGGTCTGGATTTTCGAGGGAGCGCCCGCGAGGT